>NZ_CP092900.1 GCF_024172705.1 Candidatus Comchoanobacter bicostacola | reverse complement strand
TGTTATGGACAACAGAAGTTCTATCTAGAATACAGTTTGCTTTTACGATTACTTTTCATGGTGTTTTCCCAACACTCAATGTAGGTCTGGGTGTTTTTTTAGTTTACTGGGAATCTCTCTACCTGAAAACAGGAGCTCCTTTTTATAAGAGTTTATGTCAGTTTTGGTCTAAAATTTTTGCCCTTAGTTTCGGTATGGGGGTTGTATCAGGCGTTGTGCTGGCTTACGAGCTTGGTGCAAATTTTAGTGGATTTACCTATTTTGCCGGGAATATATTAGGCCCTTTAATGACAATGGAAACATTATCGGCCTTTTTTTTAGAGGCTGGGTTTTTAGGGATTATGTTATTTGGTTGGGAAAAAGTAACCGCTCGCACACATTTTTTATCCACATGCTTTGTATGTGCTGGTACTATTATTTCATTGATGTGGATCATGTCTGCTAACTCATTCATGCATACGCCTGCTGGTTATTTGATAGAAGATGGGGTGTTAGTTCCAGATAGCTGGTTGAGTGCAATATTTAACCCTTCATACATTGTTCGTTCCTCTCATATGTTGATAGCAAGTTTATTGAGCACCTGCTTTGTTATTATGGGGATATCCAGTTACTATTTGATAAAGAGACAGAGTGTTACCTATGCCTCAGCATCGTTTATTCCCGCACTATTTGTTGCTGTAGTGTTAAGCATTACTCAAGTGGGGCTGGGAGACCTGGTTGGGATTAATGTGCTTGAAAATCAGCCTATTAAAACTGCTGCTATGGAAGGGAACTGGCAAACCCAAGCGGGAGCCCCCTTGATATTATTTGCAATACCCGATCAAAAAAACCAGAGAAACCTATATGAGATTAAAATTCCTAAACTCGCTAGCTTGATTAATACGCATAGTTGGGATGGTGTGCTCCCGGGATTGGATCAGGCACCTTTGGATAGACAGCCTCCGGTCGCAAGTGTATTCTTTACGTTTAGAATTATGGTAGGTATTGGCTTTTTGTTTGTATTGCTCTCATCGTTAGGTGCCTACTTTGTGTATAAAAAGAACCTACCAAGAAAACGCTGGTATTTACGACTTCTAGTTGCCAGTATGCCACTCGGGTTCGTCGCAACTATTTGTGGATGGATGACCAGTGAAATAGGTCGGCAACCCTGGACTGTGTATAACTTATTGCTAACCAAGGATTCTGTCTCCCGTCTCCCTGCGGAGCAAGTGATGGTTTCATTGCTAACCATTTTTGTTGTGTATATGTCATTTTTTGCAGCTTATTTATATTTTATGTGCAAGACGGTTAGAAAAGGACCTGGTGATTTATCCCCACCAGATGGTTTAGGTTATTTAATTTCATCGGTGAGTAAATATGATTGACTATGCTTTTATATCACTGGGTATGTTGGCTTTTGCCATATTGATGTATGTCATTTTAGATGGGTTTGATTTAGGGGTTGGTATTTTGTATCCCTTTTTTGACCCTCAGGAACAAGATGATGCGATTAATAGTATTGCACCGATGTGGGATGGTAATGAGACATGGCTGGTGTTAGGCGGTATGTTGCTCTATGCTTGTTTTCCTAAAGCTTATAGTGTTTTGATGCCCGCACTTTATGCACCATTAATGACCATGCTGTGTGCTTTAGTTGGCAGAGGCGTAGCTTTTGAGTTCAGGGCTAAGGCAAACAGACACAGGCATGCATGGGCTAGACTTTTTTTTGGTTCTTCGCTACTAGCAACATTCTGCCAAGGTGCCTTATTAGGGACTATCATTGAATTTAGTGCTAAGACTATTGATTTGACACAAAGTACAGGCCTGCTATGGTTCTCACCATTTGTTCTATTCTGTGGTATAGGGCTGTGTTTTGGGTATGCGCTCTTAGGTGCTGGTTGGCTGGTGATGAAAACCAGAGGGACGTTATATGAAAAAGCACAAACTTTATCATTTCATTTATATATTGCAGCAGGGATTGTGCTATTAGCTACAACAATTATTACACCATGGGTCAATCCTTATATTTCTAAGCTTTGGTTTAGTAATGCTTTCTTTTATTTAATGCCTTTGCCTATTTTGTCTATTATTGTATTGTCTTATGCTGCTTATCAAACACTCCAAGGGCATGATAGCTGGCCTTTTTTAGGCGGCGTCTTTATGTTTTTAACTTGTTTTATAGGACTTGCGTATAGCATTTACCCCTATCTATTACCTATGACGCCATACTATGAGTTAGCCGCTCATCCTAAGTCGTTGAAGTTAATTGTGAGTGTTAGCTCTGTATTATTACCACTGTTAATTAGCTACAGTGCATATGCATATTGGGTATTCCGTGGTAAAGTAGAAAGCAGTGTTGGGTATGACAAGTAACAAGTGGGCTGTAATTTTATATGTAGGTTCGGCTCTGTTTTTGTATTTTTTCCACAAGGCGCTATTTTTTATAATTAAATTGAGTTTTTAGCATGGTAAGTCCAGAATGGTACTGTGTGCAGCAATTAATCAATGCACAGCACAAAAAAATTAGTATTACATCTAAGGATCATAAAAGTTATTCACAAATTTATGCTTGGTATAAAGGCGTGTTACGGCGTTATTTTTTCTATGAGTGGTGTTGTACACGTTTAGCAAAGAAATCAATAAAGGAACCACTTAAATACTTTTTAATGCTAGGTATGTATCGACTTGACACCCATCCAGATCAGGTCGCTCAGATTGTTAATCATATGGTGAGTATGACTCAGCCATCTAAAGCCAAGCCACTCGTTAACGCAGTTTTGCGAGAATATCTGCGAAGTAAAGAGCGCCTCATCAGCAAGTCCTTAGGCGACCCTGTTTTGGTGTATGATATACGACCCTCTCTGCTGGAACGGTTGCAACAAGCGCAAATAAACTGGCGCCAGTGGATCAAACAGGTGAAGCAAGTACCAAAGATATGTATTTTGGTTAATGTGCAGCGCGTACGCTTAGAAGAGCTTTGTACACTCTGGGAGCAGCAGGAGGTATTATTTGAGAAAGGTGATTGTCCCAATATGCTTGTTTTAAAGCGTTCTTGCCTAGTACATCAGTTGCCTGGATATCAAGAAGGCTTTTTTTCAGTGGTTTCTGGGGCGAATCAGCTTCTGGCAGACCAATGGACGCTTAACCCTGAGTCTTATGTGTTAGATGCGTGTGCTGCCCCGGGTGGGAAATCTGCCTTAATCTATAATAAAGGTGTTAAACAAATTCAAGCGACAGATATAGATTTAGAGCGAATTGAAAGATTAACACAGAATATGCAGCGTTTAGGTATAAAGGCAGAGATAACGGTTAGAGACTGGACGGAAAGTGTTGCTGAAAAGCAGTTTGATGCAATTTGGTTGGATGTTCCATGTTCTGCAACGGGTGTGATTGCTAAGCATCCAGAAATAGCCGTATGGGACCGTAATGACCATTTAAATGAGGCTGTTCAGTCCCAATTATTAAGAAACGCCTGGCGCTCATTAAAACCTGGGGGAACTATCTTTTATACGACGTGCTCTGTACTACCTCATGAAAATGAACAGATGATCAATTGCTTTTTAGAAGAGGTTAATATGAGTGAAGCATTACCTATGCCGTCACAAGGAATATTCTCGACCAGTGTTGGGGCATACTATCAAAGTGATTACAGTTTAGATGTCGTTTATGGATGTTTGCTAAAAAAAACTGACAAATAAATTTTTGGGCTTATAAAGGCAATAAGTTAAATAGAGATGATGATGAGCTCAAGAGATTATGAACAAGGTAGTGTCGATATACTGGTACATGTGTTGGCAGATACTTATGTGTTAGCCATAAAAACACAAAATGCACACTGGAATTTAAGAGACCCAGGTTTTATTGGGATGCATGAGCTTTTGGACGAGCAGTATCAAGGGTTGCAAAAAGCAATAGATGTGTTGGCAGAGCGTATTAAAGCATTAGGCGGGAGAGCGCCCGGTTCCATGAAGGAGTTTGTGTCACTATCTAGGTTAACTGAATCTAGTGAAATAACGACCTTAAAAGATACCGTGCTGCTTTTATCAGAAGGTCACAAACAAATAACGAGCTTAATGTTGGATCATATTAAAACGATGTCAGGGCAGGGAGATGAGGGGACTATGGATCTTTTGGTTGAGCGAATTCGAGATCATGATCATCAAGCTTGGCTTCTAGAAGCCCACGATCAATCTTGAGCCTTGCAAGAGTCAATTTTCCTAAAACCCCGAGGCAGTAAGACACCACGCTTGCCTCTTTTTCCCAGGTGTTCAGATAGGCTCAATGAAATTTTCCTTTTGCCACTAAATAAAACACAGCTTTTAGTGTCTGATAAGCTAACGGTATGAAGCACTTGGTCTGCTTGTTCAATTAAATCTTGCTTTTGTATTTGAATCAATTTGTTGCCTTTACCTTTAGTAAGTTGGGGAACGTCAGATAACTCAATGATTAATACACGACCTTGCTGGGTAGTGATAACAAGATATTTATCTTCAACTTTTAGAGGGGAGATATTTTGGATTGATGCACCTTCAGGAAGCGAAATAAAACGCTTTCCAGACTTATTACGACTGATTAAATCTTGGGTGGTACAGATGAATCCATAGCCCTGGTTGTTAATGACGAATAGTTTTTGTTCTGGGTGTGTGTTAATTAAATGCTGTGTAATCTTTCCATTAGGACTGATGTACTTTGTGATTGGCTCACCATGAGTTCTGACTGACGGTAGCTGGTGTGTTGGCAAACTGTAAGCATATCCAGAGTCATCAAATAAAATCGTTGGCCAGTGTGTATAACCTCGAACGTAACTGCTGAGGGAATCCCCAGACTTATAAGCTACATCTTTAGGTTGAATATCATGTGTTTTAGAGGCTCTAACCCACCCTTTTTTAGAGATAATAACACAGCAAGGGTCTTTTGAAATAGTCTCAGATGCGGGAATGTTTTTAGCAACTTCCCGATGAATAATTTTACTCCGTCGTCCAACGCCGTGGGTCTGTATGTCTTCTCGTAGCTCATTTTGTATATAGATACAACGATCGGAGGGATTAGAGATTAGGTTTGATAGCTCTTTTTTAAGTGATTTTAATTTAGTGGCTTCATCTCTCAAGGAAATTTCTTCCAGTTGACCCAATTGTTTTAATTTTGTTTCTAAGATGGTCTTCGCTTGTCGTTCTGTAATTGAAAAACGTTTAATTAGCTTGGGCTCAGGATCCTGTTCTGTTCTAATAATTTGAATGACTTCATCAATAAAGTCATAAATAGTTAGTAGACCTTCTATAACATGTAGACGATCTAATACGGTATTGAGTTTATGTGTGATCCTCGCAATAACACACTTTTCCCGATATTGGACCCAAGATGAGAGTAATGCTCTAATGCCCGTTTGTATCGGCTTTCGGTTACTGTTGATATAGGTGATGTTAACGCGGTGTGTTTTTTCAAGATCTGTGTTTGTATATAACAGATTCATAAGTTGTTCGTTAACGCAACGGTTGGAGCGCATTACAAGGACAATACGTACAGGGTCTGCTTCATCTGACTCATCGCGTATATATTTAATCTGACTGAGCTTTTTGCTTTGTACAAGGTCAGAAATTTGCTTAATTACTTTACTAGACGATGCTTGGTGGGGGAGTTCATTGAAAATGAGTTGGCTATCTTCATAAATATGGGTAGCACGCTGGCGGATGATACCTTGTCCAGTATTAAAAATATTTTGTAGTTCGGATGGGCTGTTGATAATTTCTGCACCAGTGGGATAGTCTGGGCCAGGCATGATTTGGTAGAGCGCATCATCCGATATATCAGGATTTTTTAGTATTTCAATACACGCATGTGTGACTTCTTTCAAATTGTGTGGAGGGATATCGGTTGCCATTCCAACAGCAATACCACTGGCTCCATTGATTAAAATATTAGGCAGTCTTGCGGGTAGCGTAGCGGGTTCTTTTAGTGCTCCGTCAAAGTTGGGTATCCACTGCGCAGTTGCTTCATTTAGGTCTTGAAGAACAACTTGAGCATATTTAGAAAGTTTGGCTTCAGTATAACGCATTGCTGCAAATGACTTAGGGTCATCAACAGACCCCCAGTTCCCTTGCCCAATAATAAGAGGGTGTTGATAAGAGAACGGCTGTGCCATTAACACCATTGCATCATAACAAGCGGTGTCACCATGAGGGTGGAACTTACCGAGCACATCTCCAACTGTACGTGAGGACTTTTTAGGCTTGCTGATATCACGAAGCCCCAGTTGCGACATTGCGTAAATAATACGGCGCTGAACTGGCTTGAGTCCATCTTCAATATGAGGAATAGCACGATCTAAAATGACATAGATAGCATAGTTTCTATATGCTTCTTTAGTGTATAGATCGATAGGGAGTTGTTCGTGTGTTTTCATGCGCACAATTTATCGTACATCTATGTAAAATGCAATTAAATATTGATAAAGGGACTGATTTGCTACGGGGTGCTGCAGATAGCAACTCAGTAAGTTCTGAAAATATTTATCCCGGTGAAGAGGGCCTTCATGCTGCTACTGCAACGCGTGCTGTTGACCTCGGGCTGCCTACGTCCTTCATCACGTCGGCGATATGACCGTCGAGGGTGTAAGAGATCGGCCAGTGGGTGCAGAAGTGATTGCGTAAATGGGCTCAGTTGCGTATTAAAGCATTGCATCATACATTTTGCTGCCGCATAATCGAAGTACATGGATTATTAGCTGGTGTTAAACATGGTTGTTGCTACGGATACACATACTTCAGTTCTAGACTGGTCACAGTTAGGACTTACATCGAGCCCCTTTTCCGGGCGGTCTTCGGAGTCTAACTATTTAAAAGAGTTTTCACAATCTGATGTTTTCGCTATTGCAGAGAAGATTGACCCTGTTCAGATCTTTGTCGGAGTTTCTGGGGTTGGTAAGACAGTACATGCAAAGTTATTGGCAAAACACTTAATAAAGGAAAAAAGACGACCAACACAGTTGATCACGGCCAGCAAGACCATTAAGTCTATGGGGTTGATGAAAATGGTATGTTGCCGTTTTAATATTGAAATGCCGCCGGTAGATATGCCTGACTTTCAAAAGATAGAACAAATTAGGCGAGCTGTGCAAAAAAGAAAAGAGCCTTTGGCTCTGATTATAGATGATGCGCAAAACTTAAGTTATGATACCATGTCAGCCTTACTAAGGCTGAGTGTTTTCCAGCAAAAACCCGTTAAGATGCAGGTAGTGATGCTGGGTATGCCCCTATCTCTAGATAGAGTTCGTAAGGTTTGGCAAGAGTTAGAAGTTGCTGATCAATTCGTGCAGGGAACCATACGTCCATGGGATGAAAGTAAGACAGAGGGATACATTATTTCAAAATTGCGAGATAGTGGGCTACAAGGCTCGCGTCAAGTGTGTCGGAAGGTGTGTAAGCAAATTCAGCAGTTATCGGGAGGGATTCCAATGCAAGTTAATAGACGTTCAAATATGATGCTAGGTCAACTTATTCAGGGCCATAAGCGAGGATTAAATAACCAGGTTAAAGGAAACCTTTTATGGGGTGGTGCGTTGTTGTCAGCCGTAACGGTGGGCGTTTTTTGTTACAAAGCATCATTGGCGCCAACTGCTCAAAGTAGCTGGGATGAGTCTAGTATTGCTGCGCAAATGGAATTGTCTACTCAGTTAGTAGTTGGTGATGTGCAGGATGAAGAGACGCTTATGGCTGCTCTTGAGGTTTCTGAAGTAGTTGCTGTGGATGAATCTGGTGAAGAGGTCTTTAATTTATTCGACACATCTGGAGAGACTGAATTAGAATCAAGTGCAGTTGAGACAAGTGTTGATGGATCGGTTCTAGAAGATGTAGGTGTTGTCGAAGTTGCTTCATTAGAGTCTGATGTATCTGTATTCGAAGAAACCTTAGTACAAAGCAGTGATGAGTGGGTTGGAGATTCTGGCTTTACCGTACAGGTGATGGCCACATCAGAAGAGAAAGAGGCGTTGATTGAGGCTGAGCGTTATGATAATTCGCATGTTGCTCATGTGATGAGAAATGATCAACCTACATATGTTGTTTTGGTGGGACAGTTTGATACCATTGAGGGTGCTAGAGATGAAGTGCAAACAATCTCTAATAGAGACGAGCGGATAAAGCCGTGGGTCAGAACTAATGCACAAGTTCTCTCAGACATAAATCAGTTGCACCCAGTAGAGTAGTTGATTTTGTTTTCTCTGCATGTCATTCTAGTCTAAGTTGAATCATCAGGGAAAATATGTTTGAAACTGTGCTGAATGCTATTAACACGTTGTCTCATGCGTCAACTAATACTCAAGGAGTGTCTCGAACTGGGCGTTTAATGCGGGTCAATTATGCAGGAGAGATAGCTGCTCAGGGTTTATATAGTGGAGCCAAGGCTTTCTCAACAGATAGTAACTTTCAGGATTTTTGTACGCACGCCATACAAGAAGAGCGCGTCCATTTGGATTGGTGTTTAGAGCGTATGAATGCTCATTATGCAAAACCCAGTGTTTTGAATCCAGTTATATTTTGTTCAGCATTTGTCTTAGGAGCAGCATCCAGTATTCCTGGTAAGCAATATGCATTAGCCTTTATAGAAGAGACTGAGCGCCAGGTTTTAAAGCATCTTGAGTCACATTTAAGATTGGTACCCAGAGATGATGAAAGAACGCGAGAGGTTTTAATGCAGATGATTGAGGATGAATCAATGCATAAAGACGCTGCAGCCGAGTCTGGAGCAGCCACGCTTCCGGGTGTCGTTTCTGCTTCAATGCAAGCACTAGGCGGTGTTTTAACTAATCTAACCTTTTGGGTATAGAAATGATAGATTCACATTGCCATATACATTATTTACCTGACACAGCTTCTGAAGTCATAGATCAAGCTAAGAAGGCTGGTGTCTCTCGTATTTTAAATGTTGCGGTGACAGAAAAAGAGTGGGATGATAATATAAAGATGGGGCAAAGTGGCTTCGTAGATGTAGGTCTCGGCGTTCACCCGTGTGATGTGCAGCATGCACAAAAAGGTTGGCAAGATCGTTTATTATCAGCCGCGAGTGACTCAAGTGTTGTGGCGATTGGAGAAACGGGATTAGATTATTACCACGATAAAAATTTTGTGCAATTGCAGAAATCTGCTTTTGTAGACCATATAGCTATTGCTCAATCTTTGAATAAGCCAGTTATTATACATATGCGAGAGGCCTCTCAAGATACGATTAGCTTATTAAAAGAGCATCGCAATGTGCGAGGTGTTATCCATTGCTTCACTGAGAATTGGCCGATAGCAAAACAACTGCTAGATTGCGGGATGTTGATATCTTTTTCAGGTATTGTGACATTTAAAAATGCACGTGCTATTCAAGAGGCTGCCATGAAGGTTCCTTTAGATCAAATGCTGATTGAAACAGATGCACCTTATTTAGCACCAGTGCCTTATAGAGGGAAGCAAAATTACCCGCATTATGTGATGTATGTTGCACAACAGATTGCAGAGTTGCGTGCTTGCTCGGTAGAAGAGGTTATTGAGCAAACGGCTAAAAACTATTTAAGCTGGATACAGCCTTAGCTTCCAGTACTACCAAACCCGCCTTCGCCCCGTTCCGTTTCTTCATATTCAGATACAATTTCAAGGGTCGGTCGGAAAACTGGAACAAATAGAAGTTGAGCAATTCTGTCATAAGGATTAATAATTTGTGTTTCAGTGCTTCGATTCCAACAGGATACTTTAAGCTCACCCTGATAGTCAGCGTCTATAATACCAACAAGGTTACCAAGTACAATTCCTTTTTTATGACCTATCCCAGATCTGGGGGCAATGATCCCACAGTATTGTGGGTTTTTAATAAAAATGCTTAGACCTGTATTGATAAGAATACAGTGGTTGGGTTGGAGTGAAATGCTTTGCCTTGAGCAGGCATAGAGATCTATGCCTGCAGAGCCAGTGGTTTGATAGCTAGGGACAGGTACTTTTGTGCCGATACTGGGATCTAAAATTTTGATTTGAATGTTGTGTAGCATATGTATCTCGCTTTGTGCTATTGATTACTGATGCTATT
This sequence comes from Candidatus Comchoanobacter bicostacola, assembly GCF_024172705.1. Taxonomy (GTDB): domain Bacteria; phylum Pseudomonadota; class Gammaproteobacteria; order Comchoanobacterales; family Comchoanobacteraceae; genus Comchoanobacter; species Comchoanobacter bicostacola. The sequence goes on along the minus strand of NZ_CP092900.1, from coordinate 997,297 downwards.
CTACTGTTACTGACTTTGCAAGGTTTCTGGGTTGATCTATATTAAGTCCCTTAGCCTCTGCAAAAAAGTACGCTAATAGCTGTAGGGCTGTGTTCAGGGGCAAAAAACTTAATGGAGATGATCCAGTCGAGATAATAATATTATCGTCTGCGTGCTCACATACAGCGCCTATATTCAGTGTTTTGCCATGTCTTGATTTCACCTCATGGATACAAATATCCATATAGTTACATGGCGCAGGCGTTAAAGTTATAACCAGCACTTCAGGGTCAACGAGCGCTAGTGGGCCATGTTTGAGTTCACCAGCTGGAAGTGCTTCTGCGTGTATATAAGACAGCTCTTTAATCTTTAGCGCCCCTTCTAAAGCAATGGGTAGCATTTCACCTTTCCCAAGGCATAGAATGTTTTTAATGGATCGATACTTATAAGCAATCTTGCGAATCTCTTTACTGCGCATTAATATCTGCTGGGTACATTCAGAAGTTACGTCGGGGTTTAATATAGGTCGCTGATGCAACTGGTCATAAAGCAAACGAAGTGCAATTGCTTGTGCTGTAAAAGCTTTAGTTGAGGCAACGCCAACCTCTTTCTTGGCATGAAGTGCAATTTTAGCAGTCGTACGCATGGGTAATGAGCTGTGCATTACATTACATAAGGCTAGGGTATTATTGGTTTTTAATTGCTTCAGTGCAATAAGAACATCTGCAGTTTCTCCAGATTGAGAGATTAAGATTGCTGCCGATTGTTTCGTATGGTGGGGCGGGTTCATTTTAAATTCACTGGCAATATCCACGTCACAATGGATAGCAGAATCTCTGAGCCAATATTTGAGTAAAAGCGCACTATGATAACTAGAGCCACAAGCTATGACTAGTATATGTTTTGCGCCATAAATAAAGGGCGGAATAGGGCATCTATCGCGCCATAAGGCTGGTATATCTTGAATTAACCCTGGCTGCTCATATATCTCGCTTAATGTATGTGTTGGGTGGTTTAGGGTTGATGGTGTGTCCGATATATCGCTTTTTTGGTAGTGAAGCGTTTTGTTCGAGCAACCGTTAGCGTTGATTTGGTAAACGGTTCTGCTATCAAATTGGCAAAATTCATCATGCGCTGGAAATGCATAAAGGTCAGAGCCAATGGCTATACCTTGAGCTGTTTTAGCTAAAAACAATGGCATGTCCTCACACAGAGCATAAATACATTCAGGGTCTTCTTCTAAAATACATGCCAAAGCATATCGCCCTGTCAATGTTTTTTGCAGTTCGGAAAAAGCCTCTAGCTTATCATGTTTTTTGAGCAACAGATCTAGGTAGTGTCCAATAACTTCAGTATCTGTTTCTGACTCAAAAGTATACCCTTTCTGGATGAGGCTATCTCTTAATTTTTTGTGATTCTTGATGATACCATTACACACAACACTAATCTTTCCATGCGTTACCTGGGGGTGCGCATTACTTAAGGATACTACTCCATGAGTAGCCCAACGTGTATGTGCAATACCTGCAGTTACCGTATGATTGACATGATTAGGAATTAGGGGTAGTAAGCTCTGTGGCTCGGTTAATGATTTAAATGTGTAAAGCTTTTTTTGAGCTAATACGGAAAGGCCACAAGAGTCATACCCTCTATATCGAAGTTTAAGCAGTCCATCTATTAGTTTAGTGGTGCATGATTTGTTAGAAATAAAGCCGATAATGCCACACATGAGCAGTCCCCTTGCTATATTTGAGCGCTTTCTATCTCACATAGTTGAATAATTTAACATTTTCTTAGATTGAAGGCTACAACTTTAATAACTTTTATGACATGTTTTGCTTGTATAATATGGGCTTTTATGCTACTTTGAATAAAAATAATTGAATAATATATTAATATGGTAAAAAGTAATAAAAAACATGTGTTAAAAGAAGTGTATCACAGCAGTCTTGTCAGTAGTGCTTTCAAGTATTTCGACAAAACAAAGGGGTTCTCATCTTTCAGTCAGCCTTTCTGCTCATTTTCAAAGGGAAGCCTTGAATTTGATCAGTGGAGCTATACAAACAAGAAGACGCTTTCGTTTTATACAAAGATTGGGTCAGTGCTTCCAAGGGCGTTGAATGTGTTTTTGATTTCCTCAGGTTTGAGTGGGCTTTATCAATATATTGGAACATTATTTAAATATGACACAGGCTCTGTAGATAAATTCCTTAATGACTGTGCCCAAAAGAAGTTATTAAGCTATGATGATCTGTACATAAGTGCTCAGTGCGCTCTACATAAGGACCATAATAAAAGGTTTATAGATGAAATTGTGCTGTATGACGTGAAAGCTCTTAACCTAGAGTCAAAGCTCAGGCGCTTCCAAAAGCGATCACAAACTATTGATCGTTGCTTTATTCTAATGAATGTTGTATTTAAATTCACAGCGACATTGTTATTTTCAAGCGCAATAGCAAAGTTAATACTTGGAGACCTTGTTAGCTTAGGTAGACAGGTAATCGGTTCGTTATTTGTATTTAGTTTTGCATTAACGCCGAGTTTAAGAAGAAAAGATAAAAGAAAGCGTGCGGGTTATAAAGAGCGTGCTATTGATAAACTAAGGTATGCGCTTGCTAAATTAAGATCAGGTCGATTTGTTAGATTATTTGATTTGGATAAGCACTTTGCAAAAGAAATTGAACAGCTCCAGCAGGCACAGTCTTTGGTTTTACTGGTAGAAAGTAAAGAAAAGGAAGATTTTGATAAGGCACGTGTAGACAGCCTGAAAAACAAAGCGAGTAACAGTCCCTTATTTCAAATGTATCAGAAGTCTGAGTCATTGCTGCATCCACTCGTTGTTCAGTATATCAACAATCGAGCGCAGGCAATTGAAGTAGAAGAGTATATTGAGTGCCTGGATGTTGATCAAATAGCAGAAGAAGCTATTAAAAAAGTAGAGAAAAAATTAGGAAGAAGTGGCTTTTTAAGACATATACCAGCTATCATTAAAAAATGGTTTTTCGAGAAACTAGAAAAATATAGCCCTCTAAAAATAGCATTTTTATTGGTTCTGCCAGCAATAGTTCTTGCATATGCTCCAGCAATGGCCTTGCCTTTAGCGGTCTTTGCATTTTTCCTAGTAGAGATTTTGGTTAAGCAATTAGACAAAGTACTATCACCCTACTTTATTGGCTTGATGACAAAGATACAAAAGAGCTACCGTTCCTGTCTAAAGTTTAGAGCTGCAACTTATGGTATGTTTGATCCAATATTTAACTGCCAATCGATCAAAAAAGAGGACTTTCCTAAGCAAAATAAAGAGCTACAGACACAACTAGCACTGTTTGCTGAAGAATACAAAACTGCAGCCAAGCCATTACACGCTTTCGTGAATGATCAAGTTCCTGAGCTAACGCAAAAGATCCACCCTAGTCTTTTTCAGTCAAGCTTAGGGGGTTAAATACAACTTTGTGTTCTAACACTGACTTGGTAAGCGTTGTGCCAGCACCAACAACTGCTTGTTGACCAATGGATATCGGGGCTATGAGCGTTGCGTTGGCACCTATAAAAGCGTTGGTGCTTATGTATGTTGTTTTCTTTCCTTTTTTGAAAGGGGAGAAGTTACAGGTAATCACTCCCGCACCAATATTTACAGCAGACCCTGTCTTTGTATCACCTAGATAGCATAAATGTTTCGCTTTATTATTATCACCAATTACACTGCGCTTAACCTCAACGAAATTGCCAATATGACTATGAGGGCCTATAATAGATTGTTCTTGTATATGAGCAAAAGGCCCAATCTGGCAATGAGATTGGATGCTGCTGTTACTGATTACAGAGAAGGGTTTTATAGTAACAAAGTCTTCAATGTGTGCGTTTTCAATGACTGATCCGGAGCCAATAGTGCAATGCGCTCCAATTTTATTGGTGCCCCGGAGAATTACATTGGGTTCAATGTATGTGTGTTTATCCACAGTAGTTAAACCATCAATAAGGTTAGAATCAGGATCCATTAAATTTTCTTTTAGGAGGTTCTTCATATGCTCTTTATGTTTGCTTTCAAGAGTATGAAGTTGCATGGGTGTATTGATTCCTGAGAAAAGATAAGCAGGATAGTCATGTTCTACAATATGAAAAGGTCTGTCGCTACTGATTATTTTAGTTAAATGATATTCATTGGTTGCTTTACAAGCGTTAATATTACTTATAACACCGAGTGTTTTGTTGTCTATTTCCATGAGGCCAGAGTAGGCTAATGATGTTTGGATCGCATGATGATCTGCAGACTCATAAATTTGAGTAGCGAGTCCATTAGAAACGTTTATTAAGCCATATTGGCTGGGGTCTTCAGGTGAAAAAGCAACGAGTTGGTTCCTAGGATCTGAGTTAAGCAAGGATACAATTAAATTTTTTGGCAGTAGTGGCGTGTCTGCACATAAGACAAGAACACTATCTAATGCTTTATAATGTTGATAGGTACATTGGATAGCATGTGCAGTTCCTTCAGGTTTGGATTGGAATAAGTAATGGACGGGTTGTTTGATTATGGATTGGTATAATAGCTGGTGCTTGGGGTTTATGATGATATAAATAGGTATACCACCGGGTATTTTATCAAGAATGTGCGTGATTAAGGGCCGACCAAAAAAAGGGGTTAGAGGCTTCGGTATCTCTTGTTGTAGCCTTTTTCCATTTCCTGCTGCTAATATAACCAATCCCTTGCTGTATGTCATTAGGGACCCTTCTTACTGTTTTTGATTTCATCAATAGCACGTAGCTGAGCATTGAGCTGTGATAGTTTTAAGAGTAGTTCACTAATGTTGATAGTAGCAGGGTTATCTATTAGAAACTGCTCAGTATCTTGTTTTTCTTTTTTCAAGCTGTTCTCTTGCTCTAGTCTTGCTTTAAACGCTGTGTCAGCAAAAATCTGTACGTCATTTTCTCTTACGGATACCGTGCCTGATGCGACATAAATGGCTTCTATATGGTTATTATCCTTAGCAACAACACTCCCAGCAATCAGTTGTGCAAGTGTGGCGCAGTGCCCAGGATAAATACCAAACTCGCCGTTAGCACCAGGTACTGATACAGAAGATACATTACCAGAGTAAATCAGACCTTCTGGACTAACAATGGTTAGCTTAAGCTTGCTCACGTTCTTTCTCGTAGTTGCTAATGACTTCGTCCATGCTCCCTACCATATAAAAGTATTTTTCAGGGATATGGTCGTAGCGTCCATCAATAATACCTTGAAAATTGTCAATGCATGTTTCTAGTGGGACATAGGCACCAGGTGTGCTGGTAAAGACTTCAGCAGCAAAAAAGGGCTGCGAGAAAAACTTTTGTATCTTACGTGCTCTTAAAACAGTGAGCTTATCTTCTTCTGAAAGCTCATCCATGCCTAAGATAGCAATAATATCTTTTAGTTCTTTGTAACGCTGTAGTGCGGCTTGTACTGAGCGAGCCACTTGGTAGTGTTTCTCACCAACAATGAGTGGGTCTAGAACCCTACTGGTTGAGTCCAGTGGATCAATTGCTGGATAGATACCTAATTCTGCTACTTTTCTAGATAGAACAACGGTTGCATCTAAGTGTGCAAAGGTTGTAGCAGGAGAAGGATCTGTCAGGTCATCAGCCGGAACATAGACTGCTTGAATAGAGGTAATAGAGCCTTTATTGGTTGATGCAATTCTCTCTTGCAGCGTACCCATGTCCTCGGCAAGGGTCGGTTGGTAACCTACTGCAGAAGGCATTTGTCCCATTAGAGAAGACACCTCAACACCAGCGAGTGTATATCGGTAGATATTATCAACGAATAGTAGTGTATCTAGCCCAGAGTCTCTGAAGTTTTCAGCAATTGTTAAACCAGTACTGGCTACTCTTAATCGACAGCCAGGAGGTTCATTCATTTGTCCATAAACCAACGCAACATTATCTAGAACTCCGGCTTCAGACATTTCATGGTAGAAATCATTTCCTTCACGTGTTCTTTCACCAACGCCTGCAAAAACTGATAGACCTTTGCTTTCTATCGCAATATTTCTTATGAGCTCCATAATGGTAACTGTTTTTCCAACACCAGCTCCCCCAAACAATCCAACTTTTCCACCTTTAGTAATAGGAACGAGCAAGTCAATTATTTTAATCCCTGTTAATAAAAGGTCTGGGTTTTGAACCAGCTCTACATATTTAGGTGGAGCCTGGTGTATCTGTCTTCGTTCTGTTGTATCAATAGGCCCCTTTTCATCAATAGGGTTTCCAAGGACATCCATAATCCGACCTAGACATGCCTTTCCAACTGGAGCGCTAATACCTTCTCCAATTGTTCCTTCAACCATTAGCCCACGTTGTAGGCCATCAGTTGTACCAATTGCAAGACAGCGTGATTTATTATCTGCTAAGTGCTGGTGTACTTCTAGCGTTAAGGGGAAGCCTTGCACATAGAGTGCGTCTAGAATATTGGGTAATGCTTGGTTTTCAAACTCAATATCGATTACGGGTCCAATAATTTGTTTGATTTTACCACGAATAGTTTCAGAAGTGCTCATATTATGTCTCCTCGCCAGAGTATGCGCCAGCAGCAATTTCAGCAATTTCTTGCGTGATAATCGCTTGTCTGGCTTTGTTATATGTAAGGTTTAATTCACTGATAATGCTTTGGGCACTATCAGTAGCATTTTGCATTGCAACCATCCTTGCTGCATGTTCACAGGCAATATTTTCAACCACGGTTCGATATATTTTTGCCTCAATATACCGAGTTAGCAACGGGTCTAGTACCTCATCATGACTGGGTTCAAAGCTGTACGCGCCAGTGCTTTTCACCTTCCCTTTGGGCTCTATAGGTAGAACTTGGGTCATGATCGGTTTTTGGGTAAGGGTGTTGACATACTGGTTGCTCAGAATAAATACCTTACCCACTTGCTTGGTTTTGTAAGCATGTATCATAGGGGTGATTAATGCCATTAAGTCTTCTAAGTTAGGTTTATCTCCAAAAGCACAGGCTGTAGAAATAACGTGTGCATGATCTGAAAAAAAGGACTGTCCTTTTTTACCTGCGACAGATAAAATAGGGGTTATTTTATCTTTGTCCCATAGTTGCACCTGTTTCAAAAATTCTTTATAGAGTGCTAAGTTCAACCCCCCGCAAAGACCACGGTCTGATGTAATCGTGATGACACCAACTTGAGTGTATTTTTCAGGCGCGTTGAAAAATGGGTGTGTACTGCACTCATCAAATGCATAGTTGAATATAATGTCTTCAATCGTATCAGAGAAGGGTTGAGCGGCATTCAGCGCATTTCTCGCTGTAGGAAGCCTGCTCGCAGAAACAAGCTGCATTGCTTGAGTAATAACTGCAGTTTTTTCTGTACTGTTGATGACAGATTTTATTTGATGCGTTTTAGCCATCATGCCCCCACTGTGAAGATTGGTGGAATGACTGAATGGCCTCAGTCAGTTGGGTTTTGATGGTGTCATTGTAATTCCCAGTTGCATTGATGGTATTCATTAGCTCGGTATGATGATTATTTAGATACTGCCTCAATGACTCTTCATAGTTTTTCATATCTGAAGTGGGTACGTCTAATAAAACGTTGATGCTAGCAGCATGGAGTATGACTGCCATTTCAGCAACACGTAGTGGCTGGTATTGGTGCTGTTTGAATGCTTCTGTGAGCATGAGCCCCTGGTGTAACTGCATCTGTGTAGATTCATCTAAGTCAGAAGAAAATTGAGCAAAACTTTCAAGCTCACGGTATTGCGCCAGAGTAATTCGTGATTTCCCACCGAGCTTTTTGATAATATCAGTTTGTGCGGCACCACCAATCCGTGAGACAGATAAACCAGAGTTAACTGCAGGACGAATCCCTGACTTAAATAAAGCTTCATCTAAAAATATTTGACCGTCAGTGATACTAATAACATTTGTAGGAATAAATGCTGAGCAGTCACCTGACTGTGTTTCAATAATCGGAAGTGCAGTTAGTGATCCTGTTTTCCCTTTAACCTTCCCTTGTGTTGCTTTTTCAACATAGGATTCGTTGACACGAGCCGATCGTTCTAATAGACGTGAGTGTAAATAGAAGATATCTCCTGGAAACGCTTCACGCCCAGGAGGTCTTCTTAAGAGTAATGAGATCTGTCGGTAGGCAACGGCATGCTTGGATAGATCGTCATAGACAATTAAAGCATCTAAACCATTTTCTAAGTAATACTCTCCCATAGCACAGCCACTATAAGGCGCAATATATTGCATAGCAGCGGGGTCAGCAGCATTGGCGGCAACCACTGTTGTGTACGCCATAGCGCCATGGTCTTCAAGTTTTTTCACAATGCTTGCGACTGTAGAGGCTTTTTGCCCAATAGCAACATAAATGCAATGCATGGGCTTACTTGCATTTTTTTGGTTAATGATGGTGTCAACTGCAATAGTAGTTTTACCTGTTTGACGATCCCCGATAATCAGTTCACGCTGGCCCCGCCCAATCGGTGTCATAGCGTCAATAGCTTTAAGTCCGGTTTGCATAGGCTCATCCACAGACTTTCTTGCAATTACGCCAGGTGCAATCCGTTCAACAGGATAGCTATCTTTGGTCTTAATAGGGCCTTTACCGTCAATAGGTTGTCCTAAGGCATTAATGACACGACCCGTAAGCTCCGTGCCCACTGGGACTTGTAAAATTTCACCCGTTGCACGAACAGACTGACCTTCTTTAATTTGAGTGTAGTCACCAAAAATAATGGCACCAATGCTATCGGTTTTTAAATTGAGAACAACGCCCATGACGTTGTTTTCAAACTTTAGCATTTCCCCATACATCGCTTTACTTAACCCATAGATCGTTGCAATACCATTACTGACCTGCAGTACAACGCCTTGGTCGTTCAGTTTTGCATCTAAATCTAGATTGTTTATTTTTGCTTCGATGACACTACTGAGTTCACTTATTTTCATAGACACATTACCTCTCTGATGCAGATAGTTGGTTGATAATTCGATTAAAGGAGAGATCAATCTCCTTTTTCTCATAACGGATAATAATGCCCCCGAGCATTCGCTTGTCTACCGTATAGCGTACAAGCACTTTTCCTTTTAATTTGCTGTTGAGACCCGTTTGAACTTTATTTTTTTGCTCTTGAGTCAACATACTACGGCTGATTACTTCAACTTGTGTATTGCCGTTTGCTTTATTGTACTCTGCTATAAATGCACTATGGACGCTGTCGAAACGTTTTGCCATTTTAGCCTCTAAAACAAGACGTAACCAAGCTACTTGTCTTGGGTCAGCGCCACTCGCTTGTGTGAGCAAGTCTATTTTTTCAGGGCGCGGCACCAGCGGGTGCTCAATAAAGCCCAGTACATCAGGTTTTTGTAATACTGCATTAGCAGTGTCAATAAAGTCTTTCCACTGGTCTAAATTGTTTGACTTTGACCCATAGCGAATTGCAGCATGAGCGAGTGTAGCGCTAGGATTCATCAACTACTTCTCCTAGCGCCTTGTCAATCATGGGATCAATAATTTCTTGCTGAGGTATGCCGGGTAAAATTTTAGTTAGAGCCACTTTCAATAGACGCTCAGTTTCATCGATAACATGTCCTTGCGCTTCTTGTTGAGTCACTTTTATCTGGCTTTCTGCTTGCGCTAAAATATGCGCAGCTTGCTCCTTTGCTTCGGTAACAGCGGCCTTTATTTTTTCATTATAAGCCTCAGTACCTTGCGCCTCAATATGTTTAGCCTTGGTTCGCGCTTGTTCCATCAGGGCGTGGCAAGCCTGTTCGGTTTCATCTTTTTTTCGAATACCCTCTCTAGCTTGCTCTATCCCTTTCTGGATTTCACGTTGTCGCTCTTCAATGATCGCTAAAATAGGCGGCCATACATATACTCGGGTGAGCATAACAAAAGCCATAAAGATAACAACTTCAACAAATAATGTAGCGTTTATATTCATAGGTTAGGTGATGCTGGGGAGCATTTGAATTAAGTTTTGTGCAAATAAAGATGATGATGCAAACCATAATGCAACACCAACACTAATGATAGGCATCGCTTCAATAAATGCAGTTAATAGGATCATGCGCATGAATAATTTAGGCATAAGCTCAGGTTGGCGAGCTGCGCTTTCTAAAAACTTGCTACCTAGCAAGCTAATTCCGATCGCTCCGCCAATAGCAGAACAGCCGATCATAATGGCAACTGCGATAGCTGTAGAGCTCTGAAGTTGAGCAATTTCTGTTACAATGTTCATTGTTTTCTCCGGTTTAGTGTGAACTTCTCGCCATGCTTAAGTATACTATAGTAAGCAGCATAAATACAAAGGCCTGCAAGGTAATGATGAATAAGTGGAGCGCTAGCCATAGCCATGCAAGGGCCCACTGAATATAGAAAGGTGTGAGTGCAATGAGTAAAAACATGATCTCTCCAGCAAACATGTTCCCAAAGAGTCGTAGCGATAATGAAACAGGTTTGCTGATTTCTTCCACAACTCTAAGTCCAAGGTTTACAGGGAAGAAGTAGATAGAGAAAGGATGAGAGAGGGCTTCCCACAAGAAGCCTGACAGTTTGTGCGCACGAATGGCCTCTACTTGAATAAGGAAGAATACAGAGATAGCCATCGCTGCCGTCATGTTAAGGTCAGCAGTAGGTACCGCCCTGAAATATGGAACGTTAAATTTAGCCATAATCCAGGGCAATAGATCAACTGGAATTAAATCCATTGCATTCATGACCCACACCCATACAAATATGGTGAGCGCAAGTGCGCCAATGGTATTATCTTTAACTTGAAAGATCTCAACAATTTGATCGTTCACACCTTCTATAATCATTTCTACGGTTGTTTGTAGCTTAGAAGGGTTGTGGACACGCGCTCTGTTTGCACACCAAATAAAAACACCCAGCCAGAATGCGCCACATAGCAAAGAAATTAAAATAGTATCTAAGTGGAGGGTCCAGAAAGAAGACATTCCGGTAGGTGTCCATGCCCAATGAATTAAATGGTGCTGAACGTAACTACTAGCCGACATACTCATAACGCCACTCTCTGGTAAAGGCAGTATAGGGTGATCGGGTATGCGGCGATCATGCCAAAAATGAAGTGCGGCCAACTAACTGATATCTGGTGAGCAATAGAAAAGCACATAATTAAGACAGCTATTTTTACCAAGTATGTATTAACGAGCGTATAGGCAGTATACCTTGTAACCGTTTTCGCCCACAAGTAGTGGGCCATGTTTGGCAAATAAGCTGTTAATGCCCCAAGCAAGGCCGCGCTTATAAAACTAAAGTTGAGTATCGTGTTCATGGTGGATGAGGGGCCTTATCTTTTGTTATTGCCATGTTGCATGAAGGGCCACATATTCGCTGAATACCTAAATAAACTTAAATACATAATACCTAGTTTATTACTGTTTTTCAAGTGTGTTTTTTATGTTGGGTAAGCCATTGTTGTAGCTGATCAATGATTAGCGGCATACCCGTTGACTTTAAGCAAGAGCTAGTGATGATTGAACGGTCCGTGCAGTGCTCGGTACCTTGTTTAATCGCCAGGGCTTGCTTTGCCTGCTGAGCACGGGAAATTTTATCAGATTTGTTGAGGACAAGCAGTATGGGGAGGTCGTTCTGATTGGACCAGTTGATGACCATTTGATCAATTTCACGTAGCCCGCGGCGAATATCAATTACAATGATAATGCCCTTCAAACACTGACGCTCAGATAGATAGTTCGCAAGCTGAGCCTTCCAGTTTGCTCGGGTTGCAGCAGAAACTCGGGCAAATCCGTATCCTGGGGCATCAATTAGTCTGCTGTTTTCATCGTGTTCAAAAACATTTAGCAGCTGGGTTCGGCCAGGTGTCCGACTCGTTTTAGCCATTCCTTTGTGGTTGCAAATTTTGTTAATCAGAGATGATTTACCGACATTAGAATAGCCAATTATGACAACTTCATTACCTTTGTCGGGTGGTAGCTGCTCATAAAGTGCGGCGCTTTTACTAAAACTAAGCTGTAATGGCTTCATCTAATTGGCTCATTATGTTTTGGGCTTGACCTTGGCTGCCAAATGATAGGTATCTATCGACGCATAGCTTTTGCATGGCTTCTTGAGAAGCGGCCAAGTAGTTTCTTGGGTCGAATTGCTCTGGGTTTTGGCACAAGTATTTTCTGATTTTCTCAGTACAGGCAAGCCTTAAGTCGGTGTCAATATTTACTTTTCTGACGCCAAAAGGGATTGCTTCACAAATGGAGGCAACGGGAACCCCGTAGGTTTCTTTGATTTGCCCTCCATGATGGTTGATGCTTTTTAATGTGGCAGTGTCTACAGATGAGCACCCGTGAAGCACAAGGTGTTGCTCGGGGATGGCGGCATGTATTTTCTTTACCTGGGCAATAGATAGTAGCTGTTCTGTTGGGGGTTTTGAGAATTTGTATGCGCCATGGCTGGTTCCGATTGCAACAGCAAGCGCATCTACTTTGGTTTTCTGTACAAATAATCGAGCCTCCTCAGGATCGGTTAATAGTTCAGATTGTGTTAACAGCCGACTTGCTTTATGCCCATCCTCTTCTCCTGATGCGCCCGAGTCTAATGCGCCTAAGCAGCCTAACTCCCCTTCAATAGATATGCCTTTTTCCTGGGCAAGCTTTATTGCTGACTGGGTAATCTTAACGTTTTCGTTGAATGACCTGGGCAAACCTGATTTTGTAATAGAGCCATCAATCATGATTGATGTAAACAAGCCAGAGTTAAGCGCTTCAAGAAACTCAGCATATTCATAGGTGTGATCTCTGTGTATGCATACTGGTATGGGGGCCTGTTTGGCATAAGCGTATAGGCCTCTATAAAACCACTGGGGCGCATAGTTAACGCCACCAGAAGAAAGCTGAATGATGGCTGGGCTGTTCGCTTCTATTGCCGCATCAATGACTGCTGCAGCTTGCTCTAAAAAGTTGATGTTGAATGCGGGGATTGCATACTCATTCTTTTGAGCATGGTCAAGTAGTGTGCGTAATGTTACTAAACTCACGAGGTGCCACCGGTGCTTGGAGAGAAGGAGCGCTTGCAGCTACACGTCTGAGCGCTGCTATTAATGACTTCGAAGCGCGCACCATCGGTATCTTGAATAAAATCGATGGTTGCGTTTCGCAAGAGGGCAAAGCTTCTATGGTCGACCAAGCATAAAAATGGGTGTACTGGGTTGTGAACCTCAGAATAAAAGTCTTGATCTGATTTGTTTTTATCTAGACCAAACACATACTCGAACCCCATGCATCCACCGCCTTGAATCTTTATTCTAAAATGGTCTGTAGCGCCATGCTCCTGAATAATTGTGGCAATTTTCCCAGATGCAGAGTTGGTAAATGTAATGTCGTTTGTGTTCACGGCAGTTTCTAGTTATATAATAAAATCGGCAAGCTTGCTTGCAGTGCTGCAGAAAAAATAATTGCAGCACCAAAAAAAACATGTTTCATGGTGTTTTACAGTTTAAAGTCTAAAATAGGATACCATGAATTGGCTGTTTTTTCAAGTTGCCGCTAGGGTGGGTATAACCTGCTCTTGATTGCTATTGTTTCTGTGCTGCAGTGTTATCAGGGGTATGTCTTCCACTGGGGCGGGTCTTTCATTGGCTCGGAAGTGGCGTTGGTAGCAACATATTAAGGTTGTAGGTATGCTAATCGTGGCAAAACTTCCTCTAACCCAGGCAAGTGTAGAGAGCGTTCTTTTGTCGTACAGGTTTTTGTTTCTCGTATCTGATATGTAGCCTTGCAGGGTCAGGAGGCTCATAAAACAGGTGCTGGCTATTAAGGTGGCAACAATCTTTTCATATAAGGTCAGTTGTCGCGCGCTCATGACGGTTTCTTGGGTGGTTTGTTGCTGCTGGGTATGTTTGTGTCCCACAAGGCAGAGATTGGATTGAGTTTAGAGCGGTCATTGGGGTTCTCGCCAAAGATGGCTTTTTGTATCGGGGGTAGGGCGATAGAGAGGGGAGAAAAAGCTACGCGAACAAGTGCCCGGCTCAATATAAAGGCGCTCAGGCATAAAGAAAGAACAGAAGCAAATGGTGATTTAAAGATAAAAGCTATATTTTCAATCATGTGTTTAAAGTTCTTTTTTACATAAGGTGCTGAGGCATAAAGTGTTTGTGAAACCCTTCTATTAATTGTTTTAAAGAGGGCTTTTTCCTTTTTTTCGGTTTTAGTAACCAGCAATGACTCATGGGAGGCAAGCTCTGTAGTTTTGGGCGTACATTTATAATGTCCCAGTAAAAGCGCGGGGCTTGCTATGATTGCTATGAGCACTGAGGATAGATTATAGTAAAGGCTTTTAGCTGCGTGCGCAGCCTGCGTGCGTGCTGTTTTAGAGATTGGGCTGCACAAAATAGCAGTAACTAGAGCGAGAGTGTTTGTAGGTATTCGTAAAAGAATAATGTTAGTGAGCATTTGTTTAATTATCAGCTCAACACTATTCACTGATAAGCTAATAGCTGCATGACAAGTATAATACACGAGTTGAAATAGAAAGTGGAGGCTGCTTAAGAAAACGCTTGTAGCAGCGGTTAGGCATAGAGCCCCCCTAAATATTATTTCTCTCCCAAATCCTTGGCCCATTACCTGTGTAAAGAGACACCCAAAAAGATCAGCTGCTCTATAACTAATGCTGTCTGCGTGTGTGTTGAGTGAATTATACTTTCCAAAATGGCGGTATAGATGCATGGTAGAGTCAGTAGTTACCAGAGACCAGGCGTGTTTAAAGAGTGATATTGTCTGTTGGGCAAGATTTGTCTTAAGGCAAGAAGGGGCAAATGTATGTGGTTTTTGACTCATTGTTCATAGGGTCCTAATTTTATATCCGTATTTAACTAGCATAGCTTATTCATTGTTGTCGTCAATATGCTGTGTTATTTTTTTTGGTAGATGCTGAGTGTCGATTAATTGGTCTAACGATTTGTTTAAAACTTTGTCAAAATGACAAGACTTCAGTGCGTCAGCAATTTTGATATATTGTTGCGTGGCGCCAAGATACTCACAGGCTTGGCTAGCATATACTGCAGGTGTTATATTTGTCCTGTGTAGTGCATGGCTGAGGCTATATAGTACGTTTTGTAGTAAGAGGTCGTGTTGGTGCGCTCGGGTGCCTAGTGCTGCGCTATAAGACCTAAGCGCCTCAATTACCGTAATTGAGACCATTGGTAGGATAACAGATATTGAGGCAAGAATATAGTAATCTGAAGGGTCTTCTACCCACTGAACGGTGCCACATAACCTCATTATTTTCTCAGTGTCTTCGTATATTTTTTTAGGTGTGGCATGGGACCTGATGAGCAGCGAGTGACCTAGGGCTGCCTCTATATCAAAGCTAGGCGTGAAAAAAATAGCTGGATGTTTAAGTGACACGATTTGTTCTGCGTCTTCTACTCGCTCTGGTTGCACACAAATTATGGGTGTTGTGTGGCGGGGAAGTTTGTCGTACAGCTCATGATAATCATTCGGGTTGGTGAAAATAATATAGGCGCAGTGGGCCATGAGTTGCTCACGGGTTCGGTGTGGCTTAATGGTGTGTGCTCCTGCCAGCACTTCCAATGTATGGCTGTCAGTGTGGGTAAAGTGTACACGCAAGTCATTAGATTCACTTAGCGTAGATGCTATATGTGTTGCAGCTAAGTCCTCACCGATAACGCCAACTTCAATCATGAGTAATCCTTGTGTTTAAAAATTGAGACAACAATGCTTGGTTTGTCTTAAATTCATTGCTTTGAACCCACGTTTTACTCGGTCTTAAATCAAGCATGGGGGCGTTAGATATTTTCTGATAAGAGACAGTCTCAAGGGGCTCGTATTCAAACTCACTGCTGATATCAACTTGGTTGTGTGCTATGGCGCTAATTATGGCTTTGGACGTAGACAACTGGATCCTAGGGGTAGAGTGAACGTCACCATTTGCCCATCCAGTATTAACAAGCCAAATGTTGCTGTTATGTGCTGTGATCTTTTTAGAAAAAAGGTCTGCATAGGTGTGATAGCTCCGAGGGAAGAATGGGGCGCCAAAGCAAGGGCTTGATGTAGGCTGAATAGGAGGCGCCCCCACTTCAGTACTGCCTACCTTTGCGGTATATCCAAGTAGAAAGTATTTTCTAGCTTGAGCATGTGTTAGCCGAGACAGCATGGGGACTACACCGTATAAGTCACAACATAAAAAAACAATGTTTTTAGGGTGTTTTGCTGTAGACTCTGTTGTTCTAAATCTAGCATGTTTTTTTAATGAAAAAGCGCCTCGACTGTTTTGTGTGAGCGATGTGTTGTTGAAGTCTGGCTGTCCGTTTGGCTTGAGGAAAACGTTTTCGAGGACGCCTTGGTTTTGCACAGCTTGATAGATATCTGGTTCTCTCTCCAGAGAAAGGTCGGCGCATTTTGCATAGCAGCCAGCTTCGATGTTGAATATGCCCTCATCACACCATGCATGCTCGTCATCACCGATGAGTTCAAAGCTGGGGCTAGAAGATAGTGAGGTTTTTCCTGTGCCAGAAAGTCCTAAAATAAGTGTTGTTTGTTCTTGGCATGAGATGGCTGCACAGTGCATAGGCAGAATGCTTTCTTGTGGGAGCAAATAATTCATGACAGAGAATAAAGATTTTTTTATTTCTCCAGCATATGCGGTGCCGCTGATCAAAATTCGCTTGCTTTTTAAACAGGTAGCAATGAGCACAGGGTGTGCTGGAGAGGCTTTGTAAGAGGGGACACAGTGTACTACCCAGTCAGCTTTTTTATTGTTTAGTGAAAAAAACAATTGGATGGCAAAGATTTGATGCCAGGATTTCTCTGTTCGCAAAACAAAAGGTAGGGAGTGTTGTGAGTGGTTGCCAACAAAATAAGTGTCTGTATATTTTAGGTAATGCTGAGACTCTAGCCAGTATTTGTCAAACAGCTGGGGACAAATTGGTTGGTTAATGTTGCTCCAGTTGACCTCAAGTCCAGGGTGATTCGTAAAAAACTTTGCTTTAGGCGATCTGGCGGTGTATGGGCGAGTATCGGCACATATCGTTTGGTCATTACAGATCTGCACTTCTGAGTTTTTAATTGAGTGGTGCAGATAATATTTGTGTTGCTCCTGCATCTGCTGCTCCCTGAGTTGTATGCAATCATAGCTCGAAGATTCATAGATGACAAGCGTTATTGAGCTATTTTTATTATAAAAGAGACGACTGTTTGTTGTTTTTTCGATAAGACGTTTAGTTGTAGTGGTAACAAGGCGATGTAATATACCGGAGGAAAATGCCAGAAGAACGCAATAAGGGCGCATTAAAAGCAGCGCTTGATTTTATTGGGTTGCAAGTTAATGAGGTTTTTGAATAAGAAAGCAGCGGCTTGCTTTGAGAGGTGAGCAATCTGATTTACAAGATCGGCTTGATGTTTTGCGCGCACAGCTTTTAGCTGCAGAAGAGGTGGTGCGATTAGGTGAGCAGTCCAGCGCAAATAAGGCCTTATGCGCTTTGGGTAGCGACGCAGGGGAGGCTGATACGTTAGAGCAAGACAAGGCTGGGGAAAAAGACTGTTCTATCTCAGATATAGCTGGAGGCAAGGCCGCCTGCTAGGGCTTAAAAAAAAGTTGACCGGCAAGAGGCTGGGTGATAAGCTAACACACAATTGATAAAGAAGTTGAAAAATGAAAAAAAATATTTTATTGGGGTTAATCAAGTATAATACTAAACAAGTCTACAGCTCTAATGGTCCGTGGGTGATTAGTGATGGAGCACCAGTGGCCACTACAGCTAATTATGCATGGGGCTTGGTTAAGTCAAATCCCTTGTTATTTTTGCTGGCATTCTGGTTTTTCCCCAAGACGCTTATTGTTCTGTTGGTTCTCGATTACTGCTATTCTAGCAAGCCAGCGCTCGTTTCTTACTATAATTTTTGTTCAGCTGTAGTGTGGAAACTTTGTTGTCTGGCCAAAATGATCTGGCACAGCGCACAGTATGTACTATGTTGTATAAGTGATAAATTCGTTGCGCTTAGTGCCAAGACACAGAGCAAGCAAGGAAAGGTGTGTATGCCCATAAAGCCTCCTGAAGGAGTGAGCCAGGGCCTAGCGGCTATTGGTTCAGGGGTCATTAAAGGTGGTGCAAGCTCTTCAGTTAGTCCCTAAGATGCGTTAGTTTACTGAAAGTCTTAAAATGAACAAGTAAGCCAGATAAGTTCTATTTAGTGAGAGAGTAAAGTAGTGGTGGCTATGAGTGGACTTGAACCACCGACCTCAGCATTATGAGTGCCGCGCTCTAACCAGCTGAGCTACATAGCCTAATTACAGATGTCAAATCTTATCGTGTTTGCGTCAGTAAGTCAAATGCTCTTTAATTCATCGTGTTGGTTTATGTTTACACATGAAATAGTAGGTTGCTCAATTGTAGAAAACATGTTACAAGTTGATCATCGTTTAGGGAGCGATCATATGGTAGAGCAGTCAGAGAAAAATTTTTTAGGGATGGGGAATTATGAGCCTTCAGAAGATGAGCTATATATGTCTAAGGAGCAGCAAGATCATTTCGAGCGCGTCTTAAAATATTGGTTGTTAGCGTTATCTAAAGAGGTTGATTCGGTTGTGAGCTCGCTTCAAGAAGAGCTCGTGGTTTTTGATGAGATTGATCGTGCAGCATTTGAGGAAAGTCAAAGGATGGAACTTAGGTCTTCTGACCGAAGGCGGCGTCTACAGTCAAAAATTACGTCAGCGCTTTTACGGGTTAAGTCCGGAGTGTATGGTTATTGTAAGAGTTGTGGCGCAGAAATTGGGTTAAGTCGTTTAGAAGCTAGGCCTACAGCCGATGAGTGCATTAAGTGTAAAACTATTGCAGAAACTTATGAGCAAAGAGGGGGGTAGTTATGCAAAATTTACCAAGTGTTGTGATATTGGTGTTGGGCGCAATTTATATCGTTCTTTCGCCAGTTACTACAGATGAAGTTTGGTTCTCGGGGCATGTGTTGGTTGTGGCTCAGTTTGAGCAGTTTTTTAGAGCATTAATTTCAGTTTTGTTGGCACTGTCGTTGGTTAAATATCTTCGGTCCGACATATAATTTTTTGATGCTCAACAGGGCCTGTTTGCAGCCACTGTCTGTTTTGCTTGTGGATGTTGAGGGTGCCCTCATCGTGCAAGGCGTGCCATATGTGTTGTGGGCTTAGTTTATACAGGGCAATGCTTGCAGCTGTTGATGCGCTTGCACAGCAGGCCGTCCATCCACATCCTCGCTCATAGGTTTTAATCTTAAACGTATTCTGAGTGACTTGCTGTACAAAGCTAATATTATGCGTTTGAGACCACTGCTTGATTAGGTCTTCACGCGTAGGGGAAAGTGAGATTATGTGGTTATTACCCAGAGACACCTCAAATAGATCATTCAATTGTTTAACAAAGCTTGGGGCGCCCATATCTACCCAATAGCACCCATCTTCTTGGAGGGCTAAATAGGCGTTGTTGTTAATAACAATATCTAAACGGGGTTGGCGAAGATGGTGAGCTAGCGCTCTTAGCCCATTACCACACTGCTGAGCGTAGGATCCATCACGATTTTGGATGATGGTATTACATTGCTTGTTTGTACGCTCATAGTAAATAATTTGATCAAAGTAGGCTTTAGATAGTAGCGCTTTAATGATAGCTGTGTGTTTTTTGAGTGGAGGCAGGGCAGGGAAGAGTACAATAATGTTCCCGAGTGCAGAATATAAGTGAATCATAAACTCAGCGTTGTATTAATGGGCCCAGTAGGACTCGAACCTACGACCAAGGGATTATGAGTCCCCTGCTCTAACCAACTGAGCTATGGGCCCTAAAGCTTGTAACAATACTACACGCACTCAAATGGAAAGTAAACACTAATCTGCGTGTAGTAAACGCATACTATAAACATCAGAGGGCATTAACAGTTGGCTGATAATAAATAGGGGTTTTTTTATTTATTAAGAATTTTGTTTGAAGCGTAGTGCTTATAGGTGGTATTTTTAAAGGGCAACATTTTATTTGGAGACAGTGTGATGAATATAGTAACAAGTACAGCATTAGGGATTTGGAGCTCAGTTTCGGTTTATGCAGCGCAAGCTTATGCTTATGTAGCATCATTTTTTGCTGCGCTTCCTGGGTTATTCACAGGGTTTGGATCTGCTCTAGCTGCTTATGCTGGAAAAATTGTGGCAGCATTAGCGATGGCGCCATGGGCCAATATCCTTGCTGGATTATTTGTTGCTTTCACAGTTTCTTACACTATTTACCAGCTAGCCACAAATGCGGAGCCTGAAATAATAGCTCAGACAGCAGGCGGAAGTCGTAAGAATATAGCGACAGAGCCTAAAGAAAAGGTAGCAGCAAAAGAAGAGGTAGCAGCAAAAGAAGAGGCAGCAGCAACAGTGATTCAGTCAGTGTTTAGAGGGTATCTGGCTAGAAAGGAAGGTGCAGGCCTTAGACTAGAAAAGGCACTAAGCAATCTAAAGGAAGGAATACAGAATGTATTGAGAGTGAAAGCTGTCGTTGAGGCAGGGCCTGGTCTTAAAGGGCTCGAATCTTCTCTAGTTTCTGCCGAGCTTGTGTCACCAATAAACAATGACGCTACCGCTTTAACAGCTACAGAAGAGCCTATTGCAGCATCATCAAAGAAACAAACGGCTCCGAGCTGGGCACAAGTCGCGGCTAACGTCAGCCCCATAAAGCCGTAAAATGAGTAGCGTAGGTAACATAAGGTCGGGTGCTAAGTTCATGCTGGATGGGAGTCCGGCAGAGGTTCTAGATAATGAGCATGTAAAGCCAGGAAAAGGCCAGGCCTTTAACCGAATAAAGGCGAGAAACATGGTGACTGGACGTGTTGTTACTAAAACCTATCCATCAGGTGCCTCTGTAGATCTGGCAGATGTTCATGAGTCTGATATGCGTATGTTATATGCAGATCATGAGGGCTGGCACTTCATGGACGATACAACGTTTGATCAATTAACCGTTACCTCAGATCAAATGAAAGAGGCTAAGCGTTGGTTGGTTGACGGTGCTGTAGCAACAATTGTTGTTTGGCAGGGTAAGGTGCTTTCTGTAGTACCTCAAACTTTTGTTGAGCTTGATATTTCTGAATGTGCACCGAATGCTAAAGGTGATACAGTTAGCGGTGGTACTAAGGTAGCTGTTTTGGAAACAGGGCATGAGATTAAAGTTCCTTTGTTTATTGAACAAGGTGAAAAAATAAAAATTGACACCCGATCAGGTGAGTATGTCTCCAGAGCCTAGTTCCTCAACCATCCTTAGAAAAAAGTCTGAGTTCCTGCAAGCGATACGTAGCTTTATGCAAGGCAAGGATATCTTAGAGGTTATCACAAACCCAATAATGAGCCACCGAGTTCCTGACGCTGGAGTGGATGCGCTTAAGATAGAAACCGTAGCACAGGGTGTTTCTTTTTTACATACATCTCCAGAGTGGGAGATGAAACGTTTGCTCTGTCAAGGATCTGGTGATATCTACTACTTAGGTACGGTCTTTAGAGATGATTTAAATGCACGTTGGCATAAGCCAGCATTTACCATGTTAGAATGGTATCGCGTTGGCTTTGATGATCGCGCCCTTATTGAAGAATGTGTTTCATTTTTGGGCACACTGGGTTTCAAGCAACCCGTTTTTTATCATGACATCCCAGACTTATACCAAGATATTTGCGGGATGAATATTCATCAAGCGTCAATCTCTGGTCTTGAGCAGTATTGTATTCAGGAGCAGATTGTTTTTGATGGTCTCGTTAATTCAGATCAGATCAATGGCTGGCTAGATTTAATCTGGGTCAATAAAGTAGAGCCTACCTTTTCTTCTGGCATCCATGTGGTTTCTAAATTCCCGGTAGAGCAAGCAGCTTTGGCTAAGATAGCTGAGTCGCCCTATCCGCACGCACAGCGCTTTGAGATTTATATTGATGGATGTGAAGTAGCAAATGGCTATCATGAGCTGACAGAAGAAGGGTTAGAAGATCGTTTTACTGAATTGCTTAAAACCACCAAGATTAAGAAAAGTCAGGTTGTATCATTTGACGATATTAAATGTCTGCCTGACTGCTCAGGCGTATCTTTTGGTATCGATAGACTGTTCGCGCTGCGACATGATTGTTTGTCGCTAGAAGTTTAGGGTGCGCCGTGTATGGCCTATGTCTGCCCTAACATCGGATAAGTATTGTGAGCAAGATCCTGGCGTAACCTTCGTTTGGGTAGAGCGTGGGGGAGGCGTTGCTGCTCTGACTGTTATTTCTCCGCTATATAAACGCTGTGCTTCAAGAGCTTCACTAAGGGTGTGGTTAAGACTTCTTGGGCTCTCTCTGTATGCATCTATTATGCCGGTTTTTTCAGTATAAGCAAAAGTAGAGTGATTCCACATAGCGTCTAAAGTTTTAGTAAACGTGGAGCGGATAGAACATTGGTCAGCGTTTCTAAAAGTATTTATTTTGTTAAATAGATAAGCTTTGAGTGGATCTAAAACAGATGTAGCTAGAAGATGAAAGCAGGGGTTTAAGCTTGAAGCATCAAGATGCTCTGCTAAATGTTGGCAATAATTACTAGCTATTTCTCTAGTGGGTAATGTCCAATGAATGAGCCCAGGACAGGGCTCGTCTTTTAAGGTTGTTTCTTTATCTATACACTGAGTCATTTTTTTATTGGTGATCTTATTTATGCCAGTTAGAATGACTTTTCCTTTGATTATAGGATCCCGAGTTAGCTCTAGTAGTTTTTTATTGATCAGGATACAGTCGCCAGATTTAAGCTCGCTCACTTTTTTGCCGATATGCTCTTTGCTAGTTTGCCACAGGTAAAAGTCATTGGATGTGATGTTAGATTTTCGATGTATTGCAGTAAGACAGCTTCCTATGCTACCTCTAGACTCAGCAGGAACTAAATCATATGCAGACTCTACCTGGGTGCTCCATGAAGGCACCATATCTGCATATGAGCAACGTAAAAATGGCTCAATTACGCCATGTAGTTGCTTAAGCACAGGGTCTTTTGATTTAGTTAGCCCCCAGGTTATTGCTTCTGGATGGAGGTAGGCTAAAGAGGCAATAGTTGCGCGTTGTTCACTTTCATTAAATTTGTTGTCTTCAAAAAAACGTGAGACCTGTCCATACATTTGGTCAATATGCGCATATGCAGCCCGGTTTTTCCAAAGGGCTGTAGATCTGTGATAGGGTGTGAAAAACAGGTCTCTTACCCAGGATTGATGGCCTTTATCACTGATTCCAGACTGAGCTGAAACAAGGGTGTCTATGAGAGAGGTTAGCTTATCGATCTTGCGTGACTGGGTTGTATGCTGTAACGGAGCGGTTGTTTTGAAGAAGTAATCGACTGCAGCCGCACGCAGGACTCCCAGGTGCTTTCTTGCTCTAGGTAGGCGTAAGCTGGCACGTTCACCAGAAATAATACACTCTGACCCTACAAATAAAAGCTGTGCATTATTGATCCCGTTGCCTGAAATTGTATGTTCAGTTGCTCGAATATAATCTGTGATGCGGGCCCTCAGTTTAGGATCTCTGATAAAACTAGGATCTAATTGTATGATGTTATCTTTTCCTTCTTCAATTAAAGTGCTTTGCGGTGTTTGTATGAATGGGAATTCAGGGAACTGTGCAATTGCACTAATACAGTTCAAGGTTTGGGCCCATTGGTAGGGGTTAATCGCTAGTGCTTTGCTATGTGTTAAACGCTTATTATGCCACTTCTTCTGAGACTCAAAAAGCTCAAATAGTGTGCTACTAATATCTACATTCAGTTTTTCAGTATCGATGCGGCACGTTTCTTCGTCGAGGACATAAGTATCTAATTCAAGCTCTTTTAAATGAATGGGGTTTCCTATTTTGAGGTTGTCTTTAATAACAGCGCTTACATACTCTACGACAGGTTGTATATCAATGTGGCTAGTTAAAGCCTCTTCAGGGGTGCTGTTAAGTAGTGAAAAGGTGCCTGAGCACTCTATAACTTCTAGAAGATTTTCTTGAATGAGTTCGCGTAATTGTATCTGTGTTTTAGGGGCGTCTAAAGATTTTTTTCTCAGTAGGCTTTCAACTTTTTTAAACACACCAGAAGGCAGGAGATCTTTTATGGAGGAGATGTCATGTTTTTGGATGCGATCAGTACATTCCTTGTGTATAACGGCAATCAATGATGCGTTTAAAGCGTCATACATTATCTCTTTTATAATAAGTTCATGACCTTGGTGGCCGGCAAGTGTCTGAATGCCTTCTGAAATTAGGTTTTTATGTCGTTTAGCTGCAGCAATGAAACTTGATTGCTTGGCAGTAACCATATGGGTGAATAAGGCACATATCTCCATTGCATCCAGTTTACCTAGGTGTGCCAATACAAAGCTGGCATGTTGTCTGCCGGGAAGTCTAGACAAACCCGAGTGGGTCATTTTAGTATGTGCTATTTTTAACCCATTGAGCTTTTCTTGTTGAGCAAGGGGGAGTAATTCTAATGCAGCGCTTTCAATGCTGACGCCTTGTGCTATAAAGTCAAAATATAACACCAATGCTGGAGGACTGCAGACGCTGGGGTCTGTTTCAAATGCTTTTAAATATGCAGCTAGACCTGTGGTTAGTTCGCTCTTCATGGCTAGTCGAAGCTTTTTTTCTTCACCTGTTGGCACTGAAGCATAAATATTCTTATCTCTAGAGCTATGTTTTTCTGCTTTTTCGTAATGCGCAAAAGGGTCTGAGGCAGCACTGGTTTGTGATAAAAATTCTAACCAGGGTGTATTGCTGTCTAATAATGCTAGGGGGTGCCCAGTTATTTCAGCAGCAATTGCTTTGAGTGATGAGGCCGTTTTTTCTATCCATTCTTGCTGAGTATTCCTATGTCCCGGTGATAGAAGTCCATCAGCAAAGTTTGAGTAGGGCATGTTAGTCATTCCATTGATATGCTCAATGATTAAACTAACACAAATGAATTTAGAGTTGCAATAAATAGAGGTTATTTTAACGTGTTAGAAGGTTTTTTAAAAAAAATTAAAAAAAATCTGACAAGTTAATATTGCATAGCATAAAGCTGCTTAGTTAAATGGAGGAAACTAAAGTGAGTGAAGTTAAAGTAGATATCCCGTATCAGAAAATACATAGTCGATTTACAGTTTTGTTAAGACCGTTATTGGCATTACCAATTGTAATGATTATGTTTTTAATGATATTCCCAAACCCTGGTATAAGCACAAAACGTTTGTTTGATACTGGTGCGCAGACTATGTCATATGTAAGTGATATGGATGCAAAGCAAGAAGTTCGATCTAGTTCTAGAGGTGGACGTATGCGAACACCTGTTCTAGCTGAGGCAGAATACCATGATTGGTTCTCATTGGTTGTGAGCATGAAGGCCTCATTTAATCAGGCTTTTGCTGAGGCTGGTTATGATAGAAGCATTGGAGTATTAGGACATGAAATGAGTCTATCAGATGTAGCATTTGGCTTACTGAGTTATTTCTTGCTAGTCCCATTTGTGGCCTTTAGCCTATGGTTCTTTTATGTGGTAAATATAGCTGTTGCTATGACCTTGTTATTCCGTAAAAAGTATCCAGATTGGTGGTTTGCTTGGAATCAGTCATTACAGTCATTTGTCTTAAGAGTGTATTGCTATACGCTATTTCTGACGGATAGGGCGCCAGCATTGGAATCAAAAGACAGTGAAATATCTCTGGCTTTGCCAGATCCTAAGATGGAGCGTTTAAACCGATTTATGCCACTGGTTAAATGGATTTTGGTATTGCCATATCTGTTTGTATACTTAGTCACATTAATGGTTGCGTTCTTGTTGGTTCCAGTTACCTTTGTATCAATCTTATTGACAGGTAAGCTACCAGTGTTTATTTATCGCTATCAAACTGCAGTGATTCGCTTTTACTTGCGTATTGCATCTTATGCAGTGTTGTTGGTAACCGATAAGTACCCAAGAATGATCTTTAAAGATTAATTTTAACCACGACAAGGAAGGGGCGCATTATGCGCCTCTTTTTTATTGTGGGCTTGTTATATCCACAGGGTGTGGTAGTTTAAATGTTAGCAATTTGAGACATTTAAATGAGTGGTACAAAAAAGTTAGTGACATATGCATTGCCTTACGCGAATGGCCCATTACACCTTGGGCATATGCTAGGGATGGTTCAGTCTGATATCTACGTGCGTTTTTTGCGCCAAAATAAGCAATCAGTAGTTTTCGTATGTGGGGATGACGCACATGGAACGCCTATTATGCTTAATGCGATGAAACAAAAGATTGCCCCTGAGCAGCTTATTGCTGATATTTACAAAGACCATAAGCTAGATATTGATGCATTTAATATTAATTTTGATTGTTATACATCAACGCATGATGACCTAAACGCTGAAATTGTGAGTTATGCATATAATAAGTTGGTTCAAGAAAATGTGATTGTTACACAGTCAGTTTCTCAAGCATATGATGAACAAGAGCAAATGTTTTTGCCTGACCGGTATGTGGTGGGAACCTGCCCATTTTGTGGCGCCTTAGATCAGCATGGTGATCATTGTGAGGTGTGTGGAAAAACGTATTCAATTGATGCGCTAAAAGATCCTAAGTCTATTTTATCGAACAAAAAGCCAGTTTGGCGAGATACAAATCATGCTTTTTATGCATTATCAACCCAACAAAGTTTTGTTGAGTCTTGGGTAGAAACGGCTCACCTCCAGTCATCAATTCGTAATAAATTAGGTGAGTGGTTTGAGCCGGGTCTACAAAACTGGGATATTACTCGTGATGCGCCTTATTTTGGAATTGAAATCCCTGGGCGTGACGCACAATACTTTTATGTATGGATGGATGCACCTTTTGGCTATGTGACAGCCTTGGCACAGCATTTAGGTCTATCAGAGCCCAGCAAAACCTTTGAAGCCTGGAATGATCATGAGGTAACGCATTTTATCGGTAAAGACATTATATGCTTTCATGGCGTTTTTTGGCCATCAGTGCTTAATTCAGTTGGCTTAAATCCTCCTAAAAGAATCCAGGTGCATGGTTTTTTAACATTAACTTCGGCAAAGATGTCAAAGTCTAAAGGACACTATGTTGCTCCTAAACAATATATGGCGCATTTGCCTGCAGATATGTTGAGGTATTACCTAGCCGCGCGTCTGTCTAATACCGTTGCTGATATTGATATTGATTGGAATGACTTTATGGTAAAGGTAAACTCAGACTTAGTCGGTAAGCTTGCAAACATGTGTAGCCGCTCACAAGGTTTTATACATAAGTTTAACCAAGGACGCCTTTCAGACACGATTGATCAAGAGCTTATAAATACTGTAATGCAAATACAAGAGCAGGTTGAGCTTGAGTATCAGCAAGTAAATATTGCTTCAGTGACAAAACATGCGATGCATGCCTGTGATTTAGTGAATCAGTATATTGACTCGCATAAACCCTGGCAGCTTGCAAAACAAGGCGAAGAGGAAAAGGCTGTATATGTAGCATCAACAGCCTTGAACGCGTTTAGATATATCACAAGTGTTTTAGCGCCTATTATGCCAGAGTTTGCTACAGTAGTGAGCGATGGGTTTGGGGATGATGCCGTTGGACTGACTCAGCCGATATATGGGCAGCCGGTTAAACATTTCTCACATTTGTTTAAGCGTGTTGATCAAGAGCAATTAGATTTAGTTTCTAAATAATGGCGCGATTAAATCAAGATAAAAGAAATAAAATTTGCGCACGGCTAGCTGAGCGCTATCACGATGTTGTCATAGAGCTAGACTATGAAACTCATTACCAGCTATTGGTTGCAGTTGTGTTATCTGCTCAGGCTACTGATAAAGGGGTAAACAAAGCAACAAAGTCTTTGTTTACCGAGGTTAGGGAGGCACAAGATATGGTAGAGCTTCCCTTTGAATCGTTGGTATCAATGATTCGTTCAATTGGGCTGTATCACACTAAGGCTAAAAATGTTATGGCGTTGTCTCAAATTCTTGTATCTGAACATGCCGGCCAAGTCCCGAATACGATGGAGGCGCTTATTAAGCTACCAGGTGTAGGTCGTAAAACGGCTAATGTTGTGCTGAATGTCTTATTCGGTTTGCCAACAATTGCAGTAGATACACACGTATTTCGTGTTTCAAACCGACTGGGTCTATCTAATGGGAAAACTCCAGACCAAGTGGAGGCTGATTTAGTTAGAAAAACAGATTCAGAGTATAAGCAAGATTTACATTTGTGGCTTATACATCATGGTCGTTATGCGTGTAAAGCACAAAGACCCTTGTGCCAGACATGTAGTCTTATTGATTTATGTACATATAAATATAAAAACTTATAACATCATTGGCTATTAATTCATAGCTTTCTGTAGTTGAGATGTATAATAACTAGATTGTGACGCACACTTTGTGTGCTGAATGATTAACCGCTGATAAGTATTCCCTGCCAATTTTCAGGAATTAGTTGTTTGCTATTGCTACTGACTTCTATTTGAGAGATAGTGTACTCATGTAAACGAGTAATAATAGGAGCCATAATATGCCCAGCATTCAACTGATCAAAAATTATTTAAAGCCGTTATTAGAGCTAATTGACCAACTGGATAAAGAAACCTCTTTTGCATTCCTAGGTGTTTGTTTTTTGTTTTCTTTAGCGCTCTCAGGTCTGTTGGGCCTCTTGTATATGGTTATGGGTGTTGTCGGAGGGTTTGTTTTCTGCCGCCGTTGCTTGTGAGCTTTGAACGTCTGGAGCGGTTGTTTCTACATTATTTTTGGTCTTAGGTACAACAGTAATTTTTACGGGATTGGCGCTAATGGGAATCATTTTGCTAGGGAAGAAAATAACATGAGGGGAAGCGCTTTCTATCAGCATGTAATGTTGTGAAACCCCAGACTTTTGGTCATCAATTGCAAATCTAATCGATGCAGAAGATATGTTTTCTCCACAGGTGATGCTGTACTCAGCATATGCACTTTGAGCATTGTTAGAAAACCAGCCGGTATTAAATACAATGCTATTATTGGAATCTTCACTGTCTTCAGGTATTACATTGGGTATGTTTAGCTTTGCAGATTGCTCATTTAAAGCCACAAGTGTGAGTGTGCATTGTGTTTCATTGGCAATGGTTATCGGCGTTATTTGCTTTGCATGCGTAGCTTGAAACGTCATGCTTGTTAACAGTATACTGATACTAACAGCTGTGGTTCTATCCATTTTTTAGCCTTTAATTTCCTTATCGTTCAGTTATGCTAGTGGTTTTTTAAATTAAATTCAAGTTGCAAGATAGATTCCTTTATTTTAGTCTTAGAAAAAGGGAGTTTTGCGTGTTACAAATGGTATTTTATGTGCCTGATTCACATACGGATGCTGTAAAAGAGGCGTTGTTTGCAGCAGGAGGCGGTGTGGTCGGTTCATACCAAAAATGCTGCTGGCAGGTTTTGGGTACGGGACAGTTTGTTCCGGATGTAGAGGCTCATCCTAGTGAAGGTTCTCCTGGGGTTTTGTCTCGGGTTGCAGAGAACCGAGTTGAATTGCTGATACAGGCTCAGCACAAAGATGCATGTGTGGCAGCGCTTAAGTTAGCTCATCCGTATGAGTGTCCTGTTTTTTATTTTTTGCAGGTAGAGGTTGAATGAGTCTGAAGTCAGCAGCACATGAAGTATTTAAGATATTAACTTATTATCTTTATACATTACTATTGCCGATGTTTGTAGCGCTCTTGTTTCAAGAGTATCAAGTTGCGATGGTGTTTTCCTTGGTATTTGTGCTAGGGATGGTTGTCTGCCGAGGTTTTTCTTGGTTGTTTAGTGGTTATACATGTAGCAAGCAGGCTGCATTTTTAGTTTTATTGGGTAGTTGGATAGGGGTTGTATTGTTATCATTAATCCCGTGGTATGCTATATTCCCGATTGCCATAGACGTTGCTATTTTTGAGAGTGTTTCTGCATTGACAACAACAGGAGTGGATTTGATCGGCCTGGATCAAAGCTGGCCAGCTTCTATGTTGTTCTTCCGTCAGCAGTTGACCTGGGTAGGTGGCGTGGGGGTTGTTGTTTTAGCGGTTAGTTTATTATCGTTGTACGACCAGTCTATTTATAGTCATTATTTGACTGATTATGGGTTAGATTTAAGACAGTTGGGTTTTGCACAACGAGTCTCAAAATTAGCGCAAAGAATGTTGCTGGTGTATTTTATTTTGACAGCACTGTGTGTGTTGTCTTTCGTGGTAGCAGGCTTGGGTTGGTGGCATGCGCTTTTAGAATCATTTGCGATTGTATCTACAGGAGGATTCTCTCTGAAGCCAGTGATCCCTACATTGTATGAGTCATCTGGCCAGCAGTGGGTTGCTATTGTGTTTATGTTGGCAGGATCTACTGGACTGCTTTTATATGAGTTTTTAATTCGTAGAATGTGGCATCGCCTTGCACGTACGGAAGTGCAGTATCTTTTCTACATGCTCATGGTTGGGGTGGTGTATATTTCTGTTTTACAGCCTAGCCAGTCGATGGGCTCAGTTATGTTTATGGTTGTATCAAGTATGTCAACAACAGGCCTTGTGCCTGTATCAAATATCCTGCCTGACGGGGCATTTGTTTTAATGTTGATATATGGGATCATTGGCGGGTCGGTCGGATCAACAGCCGGAGGACTTAAGCTGTATCGTTTTCATGTTGTGCTACAAGGGATCTACCTTTTGCTGAATACGGCAAGAGAGCCTGATCAAGTAGCAACTGTATTTGTTGATGGTAGAGCCTATGGCGTGAAGCATATCAATCAAATTTTTTCATACGTGGGGTTGTTTTTTGCTACAGCACTCGCTGGGATCATCTTGCTTTCATTGTCAGGCGCTGGATTAGCAGAGTCGGGTTTAATGGTGCTGAGTATGATCACCAATGTGGGGGCGTTTATTCCGCAAAACTCCTTTTTTGGCTTGTCGGTGTTCCAGAATCTAGTATTAGCGCTTATCATGCTGTTAGGTAGAGTTGAGTTGGTTGCTGTATGTGTGTTATTCTTGCCACAATATTGGAAACGAATCACACGGGGTTAACATGGCTTTAAAATATCAGTATATTTTAGTAGATGGTTCGTCCTATCTTTTCAGGGCTTATCATGCACTGCCTCCACTCAATAACGCTGCAGGGTTGCCAACCGGCGCAATCTATGGGGTGGTCAGTATGATTAAGCGGTTAACGCAGGATTATGCGGGGGCTAAAATCATCGTGGTCTTTGATCCTAAAGGGGGGTCCTTTAGAAATGAGCTTTATTCGGGTTATAAAGCTGATCGAGGTGCAATGCCGGATGATTTAGCGGTACAAATACCTTATGTACATACAATTATACAGGCAATGGGGTTCCCGTTAATTGTTAAAGAGGGTTATGAAGCAGATGATGTAATAGCATCATTAGTAAAAATAGGCAAAGAATCATCTATTTTGATTTCAACCTTAGATAAAGATCTGGCCCAGTTGGTAACCGATAATGTGCATTTAGTGAATACCATGCATAATAAATATTTAGACCCTCAGGGGGTGCAAGATAAGTTTGGTGTATCACCAGGGCAAATGCGAGATCTCTTAGCATTAATGGGGGATAAATCAGATAGTGTTCCTGGAGTTCCTGGTGTGGGGCCTAAAACAGCTGCTAAGTGGCTGCAACAGTATGGTGATATAGAAGGTATTATAGCAGAGCAAGACGCTTTAAAAGGAAAGGTTGGAGAATCTTTTAGGGCTCATATTTTAGATATCGAGTTATCAAGGCAGCTGGTCTCGTTGGTTTATGATGTGCCAGTAGCCGATTCATTAGCAGATATTCCAACGAATGCCCCCGATAATATACGTTTAAAAGATTTCTTTCAGGAACTTGGGTTTAAAAAGTGGTTGTCTGAGTTAGGAAAGAAAGAGGCAATTTCTATTGATTTTACCAACATTGACTCAGAGGATAGGCTAATAGAGCAGCTTGCTCTGGCTCGTTGTTTGGAGGTGGGGTTATTTGTTGATAAAGAAAGTGCATATATTGGTATATCCTCAAAAGTTTTAAAGGTTAGTCTTAGTGATCACTTGTTGCCTGTATTCTTTAGCTGGCTAGGACCTAGGGTCTTGGTTATGTATGATGTAAAGTCCTCTTGGGGGGTGGTTTCTCAATACATGCCTGCACGCATTTTTGATGTTATGTTGGCTCAGTATGTCATCGACAGCACTTCGTCTAATAAGCTTGAAGATATGTTAAACTCAGCGGTAGGTGATTATCACTATCAACAGATGCCAGAGGCAAGCTTTGGTGCGCTTGTGGCAGGTTCGCTTGTTATGATAAGAGAGTATTTGCTGCCTAAGTTGGTAGCGGTTTCTGGCTTGAGTTATCTTGAAGAGATAGAGTTGCCATTAATGACTATTTTGGCACGTATGGAGTCTTGTGGTGTTCAAATAGATGTAGCTTTATTAGACAGCTATGCCCAAGAATTAGATGCTGCCATGAAGAAATTGGTCGCTAAGGCACACGATCTGGCGGGTGAAGATTTTAATTTAGGCTCTCCTAAGCAATTGCGAGGGATCTTGTTTGAAAAGATGGGTCTTGAGTCGCGTGAAAAAACGCCGACTGGAGATTTATCTACATCAGAGTCAGCATTGCAAGGCTTGCGTGATCAACACCTCATTGTTAATACAATTTTAGAGTACAGAGGCTTGAGTAAGCTAGCATCTACGTATGCCATACCCTTGGTTAGAGATGCAACGGACCTGGGGCGTATACATGGACGGTTTAATCAGGCGGTTACCGTTACAGGAAGGCTGTCATCTGCAGGGCCTAACTTGCAGAATATCCCAGTTAGAACAAAAGAGGGTCGAACGATTAGAAGTGCTTTCATTGCACCTGAAGGATATAAAGTGGTGTCAGCTGATTACTCTCAGGTTGAGTTAAGAATATTGGCTCACTTTTCTGAAGATGCGGCATTGTGTCAAGCTTTTGAAGCGGGTAAAGACATTCATGTGGCTACGGCTGCAGGTGTGCATAATATACCTTTAGATCAAGTAACACCAGAGCAGCGATCAAATGCTAAGGCTGTAAATTTCGGTTTGATTTATGGCATGGGGGCGCATGGTTTAAGTAAACAATTAGGGGTTGATAAAGAAAAGGCGCAGACATTAATAGATGCGTACTTTTCTGCGTATCCTGGTGTGAAACAGTACTTAGATTCTGTGCGGACACAGGTGCAAATTGATGGCTGGGTGTCAACCGTTTTAGGTAGGCGGCTACAAATGCCAAGCGCTCGCTCAGGACAGGGTATGGAAAAACAGGCTGCTTTACGAGCAGCAGTTAATGCGCCTATGCAAGGGTCAGCATCAGATTTAATCAAGCGTGCAATGCTGTTAATTGATCAGCGTTTATCTGAGTTTGATTATAAAATGACCATGCAGGTGCATGATGAATTGGTATTTGAGGTAAAAGAAGAGCAGGTGCTACAATTTTGTAAGCAGGTGAGTGCTTGCATGGAAGAGGCTATTCCCTTAAAGGTACCGTTAGTAGTAGACGTTTATGTTGGAGATAGTTGGGATGAAGCACATTGATATGGATCAGCAGTTAGCAGACTGTTTGAGGTTTTTATCAGTAGACGCCATTAATTGCGCAAATTCTGGGCATCCTGGCATGCCATTGGGTATGGCGGATGTTATGACTGTGTTGTTTAGAGAGGTGTTAAGACATGAGCCTACGGTCCCCAACTGGTCTGAGCGGGATCGTGTTGTTTTGTCGAATGGACATGGTTCAATGTTGCTGTATTCAGCGCTTTATTTATCAGGTTATCAGTGGGATATTGATGATTTAAAACGTTTTAGACAATATGGCTCACCAGCGTGTGGTCATCCTGAGTATGATATTGAGCGAGGCGTTGAGGCAACAACAGGTCCTTTGGGGCAAGGGTTGGGAATGGCCGTGGGAATGGCTGCAGCAAACTGGATGCGATTTGAAAAAGATAAGGATCGCCCTAAGGTATTTTGCTTCGTCGGGGATGGTTGCCTTATGGAGGGAATTAGTCATGAAGCCTGTTCTTTAGCGCCGCACTTGTTTTCAAGGGGGTTAATAGTCCTCTGGGATGATAATGGGATTTCAATAGACGGTTCAGTAGATCATTGCGCTGAGCGTTCTGTATGTCAGCGTTTTGAGTCTTATGGTTTTCAGGTGATTCAAGCAGTAGATGCTCATAATTTTGCAGAAATTCGGGCTGCTTTTAATCAGGCTGTAGATGCGGATAAACCCTGTTTGATTCAGTTTAAGTCTGTTATAGGGAAAGGGTGTGAATCGGTGGAGGGGTCTGCTAAGGCGCACGGCCAACCTTTGAGCCAAGAGGCGCTGGATCAGATGCGAAAAGATAGGCAGTGGCCGCATTTACCCTTCGAAATTCCAGATGAATTGCGGGCAGCTTGGGATATGCGCTTGCGCTATGCAAATGCAAAAAATAAGGTAGATATTGCTGAGACTATAGCAGGTTTTGATTATACATTGCTGGATCAATACGCTCAAGATACATTGGCAACGCGAAAAGCATCATCGCTTATCATTAATACATACTTGAAAGATCAAACAGGAATTGTTGGAGGGAGTGCTGATTTAGCAGCATCAAACTTGACGTTGATTAAACAGTCAGAGACCCTTAATCATAGCAGAGTTGGGGCAAAGAATATTGCGTATGGTGTCAGAGAGTTTGCTATGTTTGCTATAGCAAATGGTTTGTCTTTGTCGGGTTATATTCCTTATGTAGGTACCTTTTTAGTGTTTATGGATTATGGTAAAAGCGCACTTAGGACTGCGGCACTTATGAAGAAAAGAGTTATTTATGTATTGACACATGACTCTATTGCCGTTGGCGAAGATGGGCCCACCCATCAACCAGTAGAGCAGCTTACGACTTGTCGCTCGATGCCTAATGTCAGATTATGGCGACCATGTGGGCTATGGGAGACTGCAGTGGCTTGGGAAGAGGCATTAAAACGAGAGGATGGGCCAACGGTTATGGCTTTGTCTAGACAAACGCTACCACCACTTGATAATAAGCGGATTGATGAAATACGTGTAGGTGCTTATTTATTGAAAAAGGCAAAGAATCCTGTCGTGACAATTATGGCTAGTGGATCAGAAGTGTTGTTAGCGCTAGCGGCTGCAGATAAGATAGAAGATGAGCTGGAAAGCAAGGTTGATGTGCTTTCTGTTCCTTGCTGGGACTTGTTTGATTCAATTAAAAATAAACAGAATTTGATTAGGGTTGCAAGTGCAAGAGTGCTGGTGTTAGAGGCGGGATGTTCCATGGCTTGGAGGGGGTATGTGACAGATGTTTCACAAATTGTGGGTGTCAACGATTTTGGTCAGTCAGCACCAGGGCCGGTTGTACAAGAGAATATGGGGTTTCATATTGACCAGGTATGTGAGAAACTAAAGCAGTTGATTGTGGAATAGTGGTGAATGGACCTCAAGGCTTAAAGGGCCTTACAAAAAAGAGCGTGTTAATTAGATCAGACTTAATTTGGTTGGGTCTTTCAAAGATGGAGCTTAAGCGCCATGGTACGTTTAGGCATTGTATAGAAACGATTCAGGTTTTATTGTCTCAAGGGTGTTCTGTACGTGTTTTATTTGCAATAGGCAACCCATTTTTGCCAAATAGCTCGGTGTGTATGAGAACGGTCTGTCAGGCATTGGCAACGGCACTTGAATGTCCCGTTGATTATGTGCCTGTGTCTGAGTTGGCAAAAAAAGAGTTAAAGCTAGGTTCTATTCAATTAACGGATGATGCTTGTATCAGTGAGGGGGAGAAAAACGTAAGTCAGAGGTTAGTGCAGCAATGGTTGCAGAAAATTGACGCAATTGTTTTAGTTTCACTGAATAATTGGGATACACATTATGCTTCTACCAAAGGGTTAAAGAACTCAGGGGTTCCACTCTATTTAGGAAAGTCTTTACAGTCTTTTGATTACTGGATCAAAACATTGCCTGGGAAAAAAATAGGATTGCTGTTAGGTGGTAGTCAGGTAGCGAGTCAACTGGATTTAGCAAAAGGTCTGTCTTCCAATTTGGCATATGTTGGTTTGGGTCATGTTTTTTTATCAGCTTGCTTCTCTGAGCATGTATTTGATGCTTTATTTGATCAGAGTGTAGTAGATGCTTTAAATCAGCTGAGTTTGGATAAAAAAAATGTGCTTTATCCCTATGAGGTCGTTGTGTATGACGAGGCTTTATGCAGGAGTAGAATTTGCGTCATTCATGATATTGGTCCAAATGAGCAGGTAAAGGATATTTGTTTAAGAACGGTAGATCAAATTATTGATAGAATAAAAGAAGATGTTGATGTTGTCATCTGTGCAGGCGTTTTGGGTCAGTATAGTGACCCACGGTTTGCACGAGGTACAGATTTAGTGCTGCAAGCGCTTGCACAGTCAAAGTCAGAGACTGTATTAGTGGGTAAAGACATTATTAGTGCAGCGGTTCTGTTAGGGCTGAGTGATCAGTTTGATTATTTAATAGAGGGAACAGAAGTAGAGCGTGCGCTCATTTCAGGTGTGGTAAGCGAGGATAGTTGTGTTATATGAGATTGTTTTTTTGTGTATTTCAGGGTATTTTATCTTTGCTTTGGTGCGTTATAAAAAAAGTTATCCAGAAATGTTTTCGGAGCGGGCAATTACTAAGTCTATGGGCACATTGCTCTGGCTTGCAATTGCATTATTGTTCTTGGTATTAATATGTATCATGCTGTTGAGGGTTATGTAATGACAGGTTCTACTTTTTTAAATTTATTTGTAAAATCCCCATTCAAGCGTTTAGAGGCGCATATGTCTGTTGTACAAAAATGTGTTGGGACGCTAGATGCGTTATTTGTTGCTTGCCAGAATGAGGACTGGCATGAGGCAAAAAACCATTATGCGTATATCGCAAAGCAAGAGTCTATTGCAGATACGATGAAGCATAAAATCAAATTAAAAATACATCATGATTTATATCTGCCGGTCTCACGTTCAGAACTATTAACACTTTTAGATATGCAAGATCAGTTGGCCAACAAGGCCGAAGATATCGCATTGCTGATGGTAGCTAGAAAAATGAAGTTTCCTCAAGATATCCGGGTGAAGATTGAGCCACTATTGGCTGAGGCAATTAGAGTGGCACAACGCTCTCAGTGCGTATCAGGTGAATTAGCGGACTTAGTTGAAACCGGTTTCCAAGGCCTATCTATGAAATTATCAAAAGAGCTCATCAATGATTTGTGTGTTTTAGAAGGTAGGGTGGATCAAAAGCAAATGGAGGCTAGAAAGGTGCTTTATGAGGTTGAGTCATCTTATCCAGCGCTTGATGTCGTCTTTTGGTATGATTGTATTAATCAAATTGGCAGTTTAGCAGATTGGTCTCGGCGCTTGGGGACTCAGCTAATGATTTTATCATCGAGGTAAATATATGCAGATTATTTTTTATATTGCACTGATAGGTGGCGGGATCATGGCTTGGGCTGTGGGTGCTAATGATGTTGCTAATGCGATGGGCACTTCAGTAGGATCAAAAGCTATCTCAATAAAAAAAGCGATCATTATTGCTGCACTGTTTGAGACACTGGGTGCAGTGTTGTCGAGTCAGGAGGTTACTCAGACCATACAAAGGGGGTTGGTTCCAGTTGCTTATTATGCCAATGATCCTATGACTTTGGTTTACGGTATGTCAGCAGCGCTCTATGCATCTGCATTTTGGCTTATTTTAGCATCAACTCGTGGTTGGCCTGTTTCTACCACGCATTCAATTATTGGAGCTGTTGTGGGCTTTGGTGTGGCAACTCAGGGCATGGGTTCTTTACCTTGGGATGCTGTTCGGGTTGTTGCAGTTGGCTGGGTTGTGACACCACTTGCTTCAGCATTGGTTTCGTGGAGTGTGTTTCGGTTGATGCAAATTTTTATTTTTTCACGTTCTGACCCTTTAGCATTGATGACGCGTTATGCACCTGTAGCCGTTGCATTGATATCGTTACCTATCTTTAAGTTAGTCTTTGAAGGAAGTTATAGCATTATGGGTGTGAGTTCTGACTTAGATTATGGGTTATATGTGGTTGTTGCACTGTCATCTTTGGTGAGTTGGTGGGTTGCCAGTCGACTGATTGCTGGGTATAGTTTTGATCAAAGTACTGTTAGTGCAACACTGGAGAGTATTGAGCGGGTGTTTGCGTTGTTGGTTGTGGTTTCTGCTTGTGTGATGGCATTTTCACATGGAGCGAATGATGTCGCTAATGCGATAGGTCCAATGGCTTTGATTTTTGATATACTATCTGATGGTCGTTTATCTGATGTTGCAAATACACCACCGATTATTGTTTTATACGGTGCAGTTGGTGTTTCCTTAGGTGTTTGTATGTATGGGTATCGAGTCATGGAGCGGGTAGGGTCTGGTATAACAGTGCTGTCACCGAGTCGTAGTTTTGCCGCTCAGCTCTCGACAGGGATTATTGTATTAACTGCTTCATTTCTAGGGTTTCCAGTCTCTACTACCCAAACCTTGGTGGGTGGGGTTTTAGGTGTTGGTCTGGCACGTGGATTAGCAGCCGTTGATTTAGCTATTGTTAGGGGCATATTCTTTTCCTGGATGATAACAATCCCAACGGGTGCTTTGCTTTCAATCTTTTTCTTTCACTTGTTTCAATGGGTCTTGTAATGAGGGTCTTGCTAGTCGGTGATATACATGGTTGCTATTGGACACTGCAAGCACTCCTGAAAAAAATGGGTTATGATTCTGTAAAAGATCGTTTAATTCTACTGGGTGATTTAGTGGGCAAGGGTCCCCATGATGAAAAAGTACTGGATTGGGCTTGTAGCAATAATATTGAGTGTGTGCTTGGAAATCATGACTTGTATTGGATGAAGGATTTTTTTTTAGGCAAGCATAGTGGTGTATCTGCGGGCAAATGGTATGAACATTTATCCAAACAGTCTATCTTGAAGTTAATTAATAATTGTTGGATTGTGCATGCTTCACTTGAGCCGTCATGGTCTCAAGATGAGGCGTTATTGTGGGCACAAAAGCTAGAGCAGCTTATCCAAGAAAACCCAGGGCAGTTGTTTGGTGGGTTGTCGGAGCCTCTTGAACTCAAGTGGTCAGCTGGTTTATCTGAGGGTGAGTGTCTTCAGTTAGCGTTGCATATTTTTGTTCGTGCGCGTTATTATACAAACAAAGGCATGCTTGAGTTGTCTGCTACCGGGCACCCTGAAGAGCATCCTCATTTAGTTCCGTGGTATGAGACGCTGAGAAAGGATCCCTATTTTACTTATTTTGGGCACTGGGCTCGGCTAAACGGGGCTTCAGGTGAAACTTGGAGAAACTTAGACGGTGGCGCTGTATATGGTGGGTCATTGCTGGGTTATGATATGACAAACCATAAAGGCTACAGTTGTAAGCAGGAGCAGAAAGATGGAAGGAAAAAGACAAGCAGTTAATGGTTTTTTATCTTGGCTACAGCCCGTAGAAGTATTGGGTATTGGTACAGGAACTACAGTCGATCTTTTGATTGATCAATTAGAAGAAGGTGTTGCGCAGTATATCGTTTCTAGCTCTCATCGAACAACAAAGCGCTTACAAGAAAGAGGTTTTAATGTCGTTGAGCTTAATGAGGTCGGTCGTATAGATGTTTATGTAGATGGTGCAGATCAAGTGCTGCCAAGTGGCGTTTCTATTAAAGGAGGTGGTGGCGCACATACAATGGAAAAATGCTTAGCGCATGCGTCAGACAATTTTGTAGGTATTGTTGATGCATCAAAGTGTGTTGAGTTATTGGATTTTCCAGTGGCTATTGAAGTATTGGAGGCTGCGAGGTCTTCAGCTGCTAGAGTATTGGCAGCACAGTATGGAACTCCGGTTTATCGAGAGGGTTATTTAACTGATGCTCATAATGTTATCTTAGACCTCCATGGAGCCTCACTGTTAGACCCTGAGTTAGTAGAGTCTAGGTTAAATAGCATCCCAGGTGTTATCGATAATGGGGTGTTTTCAATTAGGCGTTTTGATCATTTGTTTGTGGGGTCTAAGTCAGGTTTTGAAATGATTAACTATTAATTAACTTGAGTTTTTTAGGATTATTCTCCATACTGTGGTCATTACTGTGGGGTATAATAATGAAGTATACAATAGATCGGCGGTTTAAAGGCTTGCTTCCAGTTGTCATTGACATTGAAACAGCAGGTTTTGACCCAAATGAAAATGCATTGTTAGAAGTAGCTGCTGTATTTATGAACTATGATGAGGGTATTTTACAACCTATCCATATATTTCATGAGCATGTGATTCCAGAACCGGGTCTTGAGCTCGATGAGGCAGCGCTTGAGTTTACGCAAATTATACCAGATCATCCATTTAGAATGGCAAAGCCAGAAGCTGAAGTTATTCAGTTGCTGAATGAAGAAATTAGTAAGTATATGGATTTTTTAGGTTGTAGTCGGTCAGTCTTGGTAGGGCATAACGGACAATTTGATTTGTCTTTTCTGCAAGCAGCGGCAGAGCGGCATCAGCTTCCACTTCAGTTACATCGGTTTTTGGTGATGGACACAGCAACCTTAAGTGCAGCGTTGCTAGGGGAAACAGTACTGGCTAAAGCGGTTAGGAAAGCAAGGCTTCCTTTTGATGATGCACAAGCGCATGGTGCACTGTATGATGCAACCATTACATCTGAGCTTTTTTCCAAACTTATTCAGCAAGCTGATGCAAGTCGTATCCGATCAGGTTCCGGCAGATCTTCAGGGTGATTTTCTTTTTATGAGAACAAGCATAGGCGCTGATTTCTTTTAATTTGTTGGTTAAGGCGCTTAAGTCTCGGTTGTATTCTTTTATTAATAATTGGCACGCTTCATTAGAAATAACAATTTGGGATTGCTGGATAAAGTGCTTTATAATAAGGTAGTTTTCCTCAGGTGAGTTCGGATGTAGTTCTAGGGATAGCATAGCACTATAACGAGAGTTGAGGTCTTTTCGTGAAAAGGGGCTGAGGTTAAAGTCTCTGCTGGCCCAAATCATCTTTTTACCTGATTGTTCGATATGGTTGTAGAGTCTAAATAAGAGAACCTCGAGCTCTTTATTGTTAGTGGCTAGCTGTGTGTCATCAATACATACCAGCTGAGGTAGCGTTTCTTTTTTTAATAGGTTTTCAATATGCTGAGGACGCTTAAGGTTAATTAAGCATGCTTTCTCTCCGTGAGCAGTAATTTGGTGGCAGCAAGCAGCAATAAGATGTGTTTTTCCACTTCCTTTCAATCCTTTGATAACACAATGGAGCATATC
Organism: Candidatus Comchoanobacter bicostacola; assembly: GCF_024172705.1. Taxonomy (GTDB): domain Bacteria; phylum Pseudomonadota; class Gammaproteobacteria; order Comchoanobacterales; family Comchoanobacteraceae; genus Comchoanobacter; species Comchoanobacter bicostacola. The sequence continues at coordinate 956,086 of NZ_CP092900.1, read as the reverse complement.
ATTTGATCTTAAAAAAAAGTTTATTTTTCTTTTAACTTCGTCATTAGTTAATCCGATAAAGTTGTCGAATGACTGTTCAGGGTTGGTGAGTAAATCAAGGGTTTGCTGCATAATACTGGTGTATAATTGTTCACTTAAATAGAGTTTAGGTTGGAAAGCGTTAAATGTCTAGGGTAGTTGCTTTTTATTGTTTGTAATCAGTCATTTTAGATGGTGTTTGATAACGATTTAGAGTTTGTCTACATTAGCTATATGGATATAAATTATTTAAGCATATATAAAGGATCTGTTCTTGATCGCCTCATGGGTTTGTGGTTAATTTGTTTTTAATAAGTAATAGGAGTTATTAGATATGAACATAGACAACAGAGCTGATATACAAAGGCTGGAGGATGTTCTCTCGTACAAGAGTCAGTTAGAGTCTGCAGTTAAGGATTTCAAAGCTGTTCAGGGATCCAAGCCTACAGCATTAGGCACTCAGGATGCTCAGACTAAGTTTCAACGTCAAGTTATGGCAGTGATCAGTAAACTTTCTAAAGTTTCTGGTGAGCTTAAAGTTTCTGATAAAAAAGAGGACAAGCCTGCTGATAGTGCAAAAGTTAAATTAAATGATGAATATTTACATGAGTTAAAGGGTTTGCTGGATGATGCCAAAGTTAATGAGACAGGATATGAAGTGGCTAAAGATCTCAGTTGTGGAGCGCTTCAAGGGTTGAAAAACGACTACGCAGATGGTGGATTCAAACATGAGAACTTAAAAGCGTTGGATAATGATAAGGCAAAAGCTCTATACGATAAGGTAACTGATCGTTTAAAAGCGATTACAGCAGAAGGTGAAGCAAAGGTTAAGACAGCTCCTGTGTCAGGTGAGTTGACTCAGCAGATACAAGAATTGGTTTCAGGGATTTCAGAATTGTCATTTGATAATATGATTGTTGAGGCAGAGGTTGAGGAAAAAGAAGCAGTCGATTTGAATGATGAAGCGAAGGGTCGTTTAAAAGATTTACTTACAGCAGTAAAAGAAGCGAAGGATTACAGCCTGGAAGATTACCAGAATGAAGACCTAAGGTCCTTGTTGAAAGAGTTCGAGGGTGGTGATCTTTTAAAGGATTTTAAAGATGATGAAAAAGAAGCGTTCAAAGAGGCATTAAACAAGCATTTAACTGTTGCTCCTAAATCTGCATTGGTTGCTAAGTTTGACGAATTAAGTGCGTTAACTGAAAAGCTAAAGGAAGCTACTGTGACCGAAAAAGGAGCTGCCGCATTCTTCGAAAAGATTTTTGCTGCATTAAAGCGCGCCTTTAAAGCGATTGCTAATGCATTAGTTCCTAAAGATGGTCTAATGAAAGTAAGTAAGTCTGAAAAACCTTTAGAGCATTTCAAAACTCAATACGGAAACTTGAAGCAACAAGGTTTGGTTGCAGAGGTTTGTGCACGCGCCAAGATGACTGACACGCCAAAAGGTCTTGCTGAGAGCTATAAGACAAAAGCGAAAAATGCAGTACGTGGTAAACGCTCATTCTTGAGTAGTGTATTTAGAAAATTAGGCCAATACCACCAGATTCTAAAACAGATGACAGTGGGTGTGATAATTTCTGCATTCAAGTTTGTTTTATCTGCGCTTAAGCATATCTTTATTCCAGGTAAGGTAAAGGAATCTCTAGGTGCAAAAGAGCAGCTACGAGCTTGTTTTGATAATGCAGTTAATTCGGATTGTTTCAGTAGCGAAGAGATGCCAGCCAATGCTATGACAGACGATACAGCAGCAGGTGCTCCTCCTGTTAATGGTATTAGTATGGCTTAATTTCCTTTAATATCGTAAAAAGAGGCTTCTTTAAGCCTCTTTTTTATTTGCATGACTTGACCTGAATAGGGCTGTGTGCTAATTTCTATATAAGTTTATGTAAAATAATTTTATTTTGGAGTTCGTGATGGTTAGATCTGAAGTTAATATAAATATGGCAGAGCGCTTTCCTCATTGGCCAGCTGGTGATGTAGCGCTTGCTACCAAGCTGTTTTTTGAAATTCTATCTGAGGCTTTAATTGAAGAGCAACGGATTGAGTTAAGAGGCTTTGGGACCTTTGAAGTAAGAAAGAGATCCGCTAAAACAGCAAGAAACCCTAGAACCAGAAAGCAGGTTGAAGTGGGTGTGCGTGGTCGTGTTCATTTTAGAGCAGGGCGTAATATGCGTAAGGTTGTTGATGCATCTAAGTCTAAGTTCCCTATCAAGAAGATAAAGGAAACCAGGCCTTCTCGTGAAGAGGCTTAAAGCTTTGAATTAAAAAGGGCGCCTAAGGCGCCTTTTTTTTATTGCTCTCCAACCGTTTCTACTTTGGGCAGTGTAATGTCTGTCTGTCCCATATATTTACCGTTCCTGTCCTTATAAGATGTCTCACATACTTCATTAGCCGTTAAGAATATCATTTGGGCGATTCCTTCACCTGCATAGAGGTAGGCTGGTAACGGTGTCGTATTCGAGAACTCTAATGTTACGTGTCCTTCCCATTCTGGCTCTAGAGGGGTGACATTTACAATGATCCCACAACGTGCATAGGTGGATTTTCCAAGGCATATCGTTATGACATTTCTAGGTATTTTGAACTTTTCCACAGTTCTTCCAAGTGCGAATGAGTTGGGGGGTATAATACAGACATCAGTTTCTAAGAATAAAAAACTTTTTTCATCGAAGTTTTTTGGGTCGATGTGTGTAGAGTGGATATTAGTAAATACTTTAAACTGGTTATCCAGTCGTGCATCATAGCCATAGCTTGAAGTCCCAGAAGAAATAACGCCTTTGCGTTTTAACTCCTTTTGATAGGGTGAAATCATATTATGCTGGGTGGCATAGTAATGAATCTCTTTGTCAGATAGTACAGACATGCTTTACTCCTCTCGTTGTTTAACTGTAAACCCACTGAATGCATGGCATGCAACGGGCAATGTACATAGTTGAATGGCCATAGATCGGGCTAGTTCATGTACGGCTGTGTCACCTATAGGTGATACTTTTTGATAATCTGGGTTATAGGACAAAGTATGTATGGCATGATCCGTTGGTTTTGTTTTTCTGATACAAGGGTATACATGGTTTTCAATATGGATGATTCTTGGAATATTGAGTGCTTCCATCATCGTTTCATACCGAATGGCATCCATCTCAGTAAGTGGGTGAGGTTGCCTGATCGTACAATGTCCGGTTAAAGGTAAGTTTTGGCAGATTGAAATGGGTACATCTCCTGTACCAGGAGGAAGGTCGATTAGTAAGTAGTCCAGCTGGGGCCAAAGTGTTTGTTGATACATTTGGGTGATGGCTTTAGCGATCATTGGACCGCGCCACATCATTGCCTTTTTAACCGAGCAAATTAGAGCAATAGACATAAGAAAAGCCCCTTGCACCTTGATAGGATTCATCTTGTTGTCTGTGATTTTAGGTGTGTCTGTTGTTTGATGCAGTAGCGTTTGACTGGGGCCATAGATATCAGCATCTAATATGCCAACACGTGCACCCTGTTGGATGAGTGCTTGTGCGATTAAATAAGTCACAGTTGACTTTCCAACGCCACCTTTGCCAGAGCCAATCGCAATAATGTTGCTAATATTAGGATGGGCGGTGTGCTTGGATTTATGTGTTAAGATATCTTGTTTGAATGTTAAATCAAATTTAGTCAGTATTTTTGTTAGTTCTTGCTGTTTATCATCTACTGGGAAGTGAAAGTGAAGCGTGTTATTTTTTATAAGAGTCCCTTGTTTTAAATCGGATGCCTCATATGAAAATAATGCGCTTAATTGTTCATACAGGTTATGAACTTGTGATGAATTAGCCATAGTTTAATTAATTTTACTCTCTATAAATAATAAAGTGGCTTATGGTTAAGCACAATCAAAAAATACCAGTCTTTGGCTAATGTTATATATATCAATTGGACATGCTCTGGTATTCATTATTGGATTTGCTATAATAAATTATTTCTATGATAAAATATGATGTTAAAAAAAATAATGCCAGTGTCTGTGGGTTTGTTTGTTCTGTGTTTTTTAGGTTATGTTGTTCGGCTAGAGTATAGGTTGCATGCGCTCAGTCATATCAACCCACAAGTGACTCAGGTGTACCAAATGCCGGAGGGTTTTAATGAAGTTCCAATATGGATGGGTCTGGGACAGTATGACAGAGTATTAGCCCTGATAGACGAGTTACCGGAGGCGGAGACGCAACGCTTATGTTCTCAAATAGAGGAAGAGAGAGAGAGAAGGGAGCATGTTTTAGCAGCTATTAATGATTTATTGCATACACCGGATACTCTGTCTGCAAAAAAAGGTCCTTTTTATTTTGAGTCAACGGCTAAGAATGAAAATTTGAAGGAGTTAAAGATGATTCTACAACTGGGATGGTTGTCTGCACAAAATGGTTTTGTTGGTTGGGATGACATCCAGGTGATGTTACAGACCTGGTTAGATCAATCGGATCTATCGTGGCAAGAAAATCCATCCATATCATTGCTTATGACTAAGCGTGTAGGAGGTAGTGATGAATAAATTGATTGCATTCTTCTCAGCGTTGGCAATGAGCTTGTTTGCTATTTTATACACCAGTTATCATGGTGAAATTATCTTAATAGTAGGTCAAAATAAGGTAGGGGTTGATTTATGGTTTGCAGTTGTTTTATTTGTGCTATTGATCTTAGTTCTAAATTGGCTGACTGCACGTATTCGTGACTTAAGGTTGCTACCCAGTCGTTTTAAGTTTTATTGGCAGACACGTAAAGTTAAGGATGCTGAACAGGCCAGGCAACAGGCAATTATTTATGCATTGAATGAAGAGTATGTGCGTGCTGTGCAGCAAATGCAAATGATTCAATCCCTCAGTGTGTCTGATCAGTTGTGGATTGCTTTATGGATGAATCAGGCTCAAATGGTGGATGAATTAGATACAGTGTTGGCTAAGATTGTACACTCTGGCCGTTACTCATCGAGTTGGTTGATTTGGTTCCGTGCTTATTTGGCGTATCAGCAGCAGCAAAGTGATCGAGCAGTCAGTATTTTAGAAGATGCAATTAAGCGTAATATACATACTAAAGATATTGTCCAATCATTGGTTCGCTATGTGAATATAAGCAATCATTACTCTATCTTGATTGAGCACGAATCTGTCATTCGAAGGTTTTTACCCCATTCTGAAGCAGTTTCAGTACTGGGCCTCAGTTATGCGGCACTCTTTGATCGGTTCATTAAAAGGGATGATATCAGGGGGCTGGTTCAAAAGGTAGGCTCTTTATCTAGAGATATTAGTCAGGATAAAACTATGGCGTATTATAAGTTGTATAGCTTGAGTCATACAAAGCAGTGGGATCAGCTTGTATACCAGCTGTCTCAGCTGACCTTATTAGAGGACCCGCGTATTTTAGGGTTGATTATTGACTCCGAGCTTCCTATAAGTAATAAAATACAAGTCTTGGATAAAGCGTTAAGTCGGGCTCCAGATGAAGCAGATTTATTGTACGTTCGCTCATATCTTGCTGCACAAAGTGGGGAAAGCTTATTAGATACTGCGCAACTCATTGAGCGTTCCGTTAAGGGACGTTTTTTGAGTCACTAATGCTATGGGGTTAGGCCTCCGACAATAACGCCAAGGGCTAAAAATAATAATATGGGAAAGAGGTTGGTATAAAATAATCCGCTGACTATAAATCCAGTCACACTTCCAATGGTTGCACCCGTTGCTATCTTTTTGTGTTTAATCTGCATTGATCTACTCCTATAAACTATGTGATTTATACTTTGGATTTTTAGGTTGTCAGTTTTTATTTAATTTATTTTTTCATAAAATAGACGGGATTTAGTTTGTTTGCTTAAGATGAGGTTGATGATGTTTCGGATAAACTGTTTTCCCTCGGCGCTGCTGGTGTAATTATTGAGTGTTGACTGTAGCTCTGGTACAGCAATTGCGTTAGGTGCTTTATTCATGCATCCCATTAAGCCATTATTCGGTGAAAACGTGCAATAGGGCTGATTGATTCCAGTTGTCGATAATTCATAGCCAGCTTCTTTGAGCAGGTTGATTTCAAATCGACGAAGTACCGGCTCTACTATTTTTTGTTGTTCAAGTTGGGCTAATGACTCTGCATAGTAAATAAATAGCTGAGGGTGAGCGTCTTTTTCTTTACAAAAGTGATAAATAAGCTCATTGAGATAGAGTGCACAGTATAGCTTTTTGTGCGTGAATAGATAAGGTGCATCTAATGTAGCTTCTATTTTAGCTGAGCGCTTCGATCCGGTCCTGCTGATTTGGTACCGAGTAAACGGGTGGTATACTTTCTTAGTGCTACATGCCAGAGAAACAAGACCTTCCTGGTGGGTAAATAATACAATAAATTGAGTTTTTTCATTATGTGGCCTAACATGTATCAGATAGCCAACGGTTAGCTGTTGACAGGTTTTTGATACAGTCCCAGGTGTTGCGTACATATATAATAAGCCATAAGGTTTGTTAGTATTACGGGTAGTGTATCAGAAAGAAGTGCGCCTAAAATACCGAGTTTGGGAATTGTTATAATAAGCAGTAGCAAAGTAGTGGAAAATTGGATAAGTTGTAGCTTCATTCCGATTTTTTCATAGCGGGAGTGCAATACGATTCTGATATAAGGCCTGGATATAGCACACATGAAAAATAAAAGGGTGCTGGTTATCAGCAGGTTGGCGTTACTTGCTAGGTTTAAGGTGTTAAGCAAGGGTTGGGCGAAAAATAAGATAACTAATGTTAGCCCAGAGGTAAAAACAATATGTATGTTTTTGATCATTTTTAAAATAGGCTCTAAAGCCGATAAGTTTGTTTCGATATGGATGGATGCCTGAGAGGATAGATAAGTATACAGAGGTGACATAATCGCATAATATCCAATCGCAATTGTAATGAGGCTTGCATATTCGCCAACGCTACTTTCAGAGGAAAAGAGTTCTAATGCGAGTAGGGAGACACCAAATGATAAATGATAAAATAAAGTGCATAGCCAAAAGTTTCTGTTCGTGCTGTATGCATGTGCATGTTCAGATGAAGAGTAGTTGGTTAGAAATCGGTGTTTATTGAATTTTTGACTTATAAAAAAGTACAAGCAGAGTGCGATTATTTGGCTGAATAAGCAGAGTGCTAACATTGATATATGAGAGGGCTGGATAATAGCTAGAGCCAATGTAAATATGATTGCAACAGTAATGCTCGGTATAATTGTTAGGGATGCTATAGCTGCAGAAGAAAGGTTTTCTTGTGACAGGCTTAGGCTAATAAGAATAAAAAAGAATGCAAGTATAGGCGCGAAAAAAATAGCAAACTGATAGGGCTTTCCTTGAAACGCACTAGTAAAAACAGTGTTGTTCATAAGATAGAGCACGCTACTAATCGTTGCAGCACTGATTGCAAGCACAACAGCCGTGAGTATCATATTTTCAGAGAACCACGCTAGAATATTACGACGCATAAGCTTTTTATGTGTTTTTTCGTATTGTGGTTTATAAAAAGTTAGAGACGCCTGTTTAGCGATAATAATAAAAGTTGATACGAGCAACAGTGTTCTACTTATGCGATAAAAGTCACCATATTCTGCACTTCCTAGTTGAGAAAGTAAATGGATGTTAGCATAAAAAAACAGCAGATAAGCTCCGAGTGAAGCAACCACTGTAAAATATAAGGTTGTAGTTTTGTTCACAACAATCCAGGGTGTAATCTTTTTATAGCTTAATCTATGCGCGGGTGTGAATCAATCAGAAAGCGAAGTATACTTTCAATCCGGTCTTTTTTCTTAGCATGTATGCACTGAGGAAGGTGCACAGCGCACAAGGGAGCCCTTGGCTAATAATGGCGCCAATAAGGCCAAATTTAGGGATGAGTATTTTGGCACATAGGGCGATTAGTATTAATTGAAATAACATTATCTTTGATAAGGTGCTTTGGTTATTGGTATAGTTCAAGGTTTCATGAGCAAGTTGTCCTAAATATTGACAGCAAGACAGTACTGAGGCAATGACAAGTCCACTATAATATAGTGGAAAGTCTTCACCGTATCGGCCAAGTAAATAGTGACCAGCTATAGCTAGTGTTAAGGTAAGTGTGAGAATAATAAGCCAGCGAAGTTTGTTGATTTGATTGATTTTATCTTGGAGCTCTTGGATTTGTCCTTGGTGGTAGAGTGTGGCTATGGAAGGTTTTAGATAGCTATCAAAGGGTTTGGTTAGTAGATGGAATCCATAATTGAGTGTAGCAATTGCTGCATAAAAACCAACTACGTTTTCTACAGGGCCCAGTTGTTTTAGGAAAAATAATGAAAGTGAGGGGGTTCCTTTAATAATTAAGGTACTTAATGTATAAAGGAGTCCTGATGCATGCCATGTTTTTTTGTCACTAAGGTCTTTCTTTGCACTGATTGAAAAGCCACTGTAGTACGAAAAGAGTGCGTAAATAATGGAAGACATGATAAAGCTAACGCAATAAATAATCAGTGCGCTAATGACATTGGGTGTCATGTTTTGCGGCAGGCAGTATAGTAAGGTAGAAAATAAAATGGGCTGATAAACGCCTCTAGGTAAAAATGCTGAGAAAAACCGTTTGAGAAACAGGAAAAATCGCTCAAATATTCCACTTATCACAATAAAGGGCATAGCAAAAAAAATAGTAAGCAGTTGTTGGCTAGGCATATTGATACTAGTGTTGAGTATCGGCAATGTAATGCTGATGTTATTATATTCCTCAGGGTATAAAGAGGAAAAGATTAATGTGCAGGAAACAGTAATAATCAGAATTACAGTTTTTATCAGTGTAGATTGGGCTATCCAATAAATTAGACCTGATTTTTTTTCAGGGTTTGCATGGTATTTGGATAGATACATCAGCAAAGTAGCTTCTTGGCCCATAACAAATAAATGTGCTAAGTTATGAGTGATTCGTAGTGATATACTGAACTCACCAAAAGCAATCTGGTTATTAAGCCAACGTGAGGCGTGTGCAGTAGCTTCATTAGTTAAGCACCATGCAATAAGAGAGATTACAAAGTAGGCAGCCAGGTATAAGTTTTGTTCTGTAAAGTAGGCGGCCAGATATACGTTTTGTTCTGTGGTGGGATTACTGTTCAAAATATTTATCTATATATTGGTTTTCTGTCAATTTAGGGTTTACTTTTACCCAAGTCTTAAGAAGAATACGCTTTTTTAATACGGATTGCAGTCTTTTCCGAGCACTTTCACCAATTTTTTTCAATTGCTGTCCATTTTGTCCAATAATGATTTTTTTCTGTCCTATATGTTGTACATGCAAATTAACATTAATCACCAACCGCTTTTCTTCTTGAGTCACTTGAGACACTTCAATAAACGTTGCATAAGGCATTTCAGCTGCTAGTTGTTGCATGAGCTGCTCTCGTATCATTTCTTGAGCAAGAAAGCGCTCTGTATGGTGAATTTGGTCGTTATGGCCCTTAGTGTCTTTAGGGAGCAGGGCTTGCAAGTCTTCAACTAATAAATCGACATTAAACCCATTGAGTGCACTGATGGGTAGAATGCGATCATATGCTTTATCTTTTAAGGTTTGAATAAAAGGGAGTAGTTTATGTTCCGAGAAAAGGTCGATTTGGTTAACAAGGAGTATTTTAGGCGCGGATGATGATTGTATAGCTTGGTAAACATTCTCATCTTCAGCATGCCATGTACAAGGTTTAATAATATGACAAATAATATCAGCATCGTTCATTGCATTTAGTGCAATGTGGTTCATTCTTTTGTTCTGAACGCGGTGTATCTTTTGATGGATTCCAGGTGTGTCTGTTAGTATAAAATTAGTCTGTGGTGTTTTGAATAGTCCACGTACAGTATACCAGGTCGTCTGTGGCTTGTTGCTTTCTATCGCAATCGGTGTTTTGAGGAGTTGATTGGTTAAGGTTGACTTCCCTACGTTAGGGCGGCCGGAAAAGCATATGTTAGCTGTAGGTTTCATAATTGTGTTCCATGATTTTTTCATATAGTGAAGAGGCAGCTTGCTGCTCAGCAATCTGTTTTGAGCGACCAGACCCTGTTGCCTGGAGACCACAGCAAGTCTCACAGCGTATGGTATATATTACATTGTGAGATTGTCCGGTTTGTTCAATCACTGAATATTTGGGTAGCTTTTTCTTATTTTTGTGCGCCCATTCTTGAATGCGTGTTTTGCTGTCTTTTTTAATGTTGTAGTCAAATGACTCGGTGATAAAATGTTTGAAAATGAACTCAGAGCATGCAGTTAAGCCTTGGTCTAAATATAGAGCGCCAATAAATGCTTCAAGTACATCTGCTCTAATATTTTGACTGATTGTTTGTTTGGGAGCCGCAATAATATGGTGGTCTAAGCTAAGCGTGTTTGCAACTTTGTTTAAGTTGAATTTGCTTACGATTTTTGAGCGAATAATAGATAGCTGTCCTTCATCGAGGCTGGTTGAATGAACAATATGTGCACTAATACATAATGAAAGCACACTATCTCCAAGAAATTCAAGACGCTCATAGTTTTGCGATGACTGACTGCGGTGTGTCAGTGCTAGCTTAAGCAGTTTAGGGTTTTTAAATGTATAGCCAAAAAGGTTTGAGTTCATAATAGTTAATACTTTATTTGAATTTAGTATACATTAAAAACCTATTCAAATCAATGCTTTATTCTAACTTCCCGCTTTTGCTAAATGAAATGAACCAATGTTTAAAGCTGGGTGTTTTGAGTTGAAATAAACGATGGCTTGCTTTGCCAACGATAGCGCTCTCGTGGACAGGGCCAAAGAAGCGGGAGTCAAAGCTGTGGTCACGATTATCTCCAGATACAAAGAAGTGATCTTCTGGCACTGTAATGTCGAGATTTTCCTTGGAGAAGGAAGGGTAGAATAGGTCATCAAGTTGAATTCTGTGTTTTTGGCCATCAATGTACTCATCTGCCTGTTCTATATATGAGTCTGTAGATATGTATTCATGCTCGTTTTGTGATAATGCTTCACCATTAACAATGTATGTTTTATCTTGGTCTTTATATTGAACGCGGTCACCAGCTATGCCTATGACTCTTTTTATATAATTTATGTTAGGGTTGTCCGGGCTGGAAAAAACAATAACATCACCACGTTGTGGTTTTCTCCAAGCAATGCTAACGCCATTGAATGGTGTGATTTTGCTTTGATAGTGCGTTTTATCAATAATTAACATGTCGCCCGCAAATAAGGTGGGCTCCATTGATTCAGAAGGTACTAGAGAGTAATCATAAGCTAAAGCGCGGAATAATGTAAATATGACTACGAACAGCCATGTTCCGCGACTAAAGTCTCTTAAAATAGAGAGCTCTGATTGAGGAAAATGCTTCTTTGCATATAGATCATATAAATGCACGATGACTAAAATAATCATGGCAAATGTAAGGAATATACTTGAGTTAAAGTATTGAACGGCTAGGTAGGCTGCTGCAAATATAGAAAAATATTGCATATGGTATAACCAATTTGGTTTATCGTATGCTTTATAAAGCCATCCTTTGTTTGTAAAAAGCCGGTATGCACTAAGAACTAAGGTCGTGCATAGCAGTAGGGAGGATATAAAGTAAAAGTTCATTTGCATTGTTAACTCTCCATTTAGTCTGTATTGTCAGATTTTATTACCGCTAAGAAAGCTTCTTGGGGAATGGTAACTTGCCCAATTTGCTTCATCCTCTTTTTACCTGCTTTTTGCTTTTCTAAAAGTTTCTTCTTACGTGAAATGTCGCCACCATAACATTTAGCGGTTACATTTTTTCGCATTGCGCTAATCGTTTCACGCGCTACGATCTTTGAACCGATAGCGGATTGAATAGCAACAGCAAACATTTGTTTTGGAATCAGGGATTTTAGTTTGGCAGCAAGGGCTCTACCTTGTCGGTAGGCCCCATCCTGATGCACAATAATTGCGAGTGCATCAATAGGGTCCCCATTGATCATAATATCAAGCTTGACGAGTGGAGCTGCTTCATAGTGATCTAAATGATAATCAAGTGACGCAAATCCTCTAGACAATGACTTGACTCGGTCAAAGAAGTCTAAAATTACTTCATTCATAGGAATCTGAAAGTTGAGCGTTGCTTGTTTTCCGACATAGCTGATTGATTTTTGTATACCCCTTCGCTGAATACATAATGTAATGAGTGCCCCTACGTATTCTGGAGGGGTTAGTAGGGTAACGTCGGCAATGGGCTCATTGATACACGCAATTTGGTTTTTTTCCGGTAGCTTAGAGGGACAGTCGACATTTATAGTTTCACCATTTTTGGTTTCAACCTGGTAGATCACAGTAGGTGCGGTAGAAATTAAGTCAAGCTTATACTCTCTTTCTAATCGTTCTTGAACAATTTCCATGTGTAGCATACCAAGAAACCCACATCTAAAACCAAACCCTAGAGCTTGAGAGGTTTCTGATTCATAAAATAAAGCAGCGTCATTAAGTTTAAGCTTGGCTAGGGACTCCCGTAAGAGCTGATACTGCTCAGTGGATGCTGGAAATAGCCCGGCATAGACTTGAGGCTTGACGACTTGGAATCCGCTGAGTGCTTCAGAGGCCCCATTTTTGGCGGTTGTGATGGTGTCCCCAACCGGTGCGCCGTAAATGTCTTTAATGCCAGCGACTATATAGCCTACTTGTCCACAAGATAGTTGTTCCTGTTTGGTTTGCGTGGGTGCAAATATTCCCACTTGTTCTGCAGTGTGTATCTTCCCAGAAGAGGTTACTTGAATACGAGTTCCAGAGTCTAAATGGCCATCAACGACTCGCACTAAGGAAACAACGCCTAAGTAGCTGTCAAACCATGAATCAAGGATAAGTGCTCTAAGCGGTTTATCAGGATCTCCTTTAGGTGGGGGAACTTCTTTGACAATGGTCTCAAGCAATTCTTCAATGCCTACACCACTTTTTGCACTAACAAGGTTGGTATTCTCTGTTTCAAGCCCGATCATTTCTTCAATTTCAAGCTTTACTTCTTCTGGACGTGCCTGTGGTAAATCAATTTTATTCAGTACTGGGAAAACCTCTAAGTCTTGCTCAAGTGCCATAAAACAAACGGCTACTGTTTGCGCCTCAACACCTTGAGCTGCATCTACAACCAACATAGCGCCCTCACAGCCAGCTAGAGAGCGTGAAACCTCGTAAGAAAAATCAACGTGTCCTGGTGTGTCAATCATGTTTAGTTGATATGACTGACCGTCTTGGGCTTTATAATGAAGGGTTACAACTTGAGCTTTAATGGTAATCCCTCTTTCTCGCTCGATATCCATGTTATCTAAGTATTGAGCCTTCATGTCCCTCGGCGTTGTCTCTTGGCACATCTCAATAAAGCGATCAGATATTGTTGATTTCCCATGATCAATATGGGCAATGATTGAAAAGTTGCGGATATGCTGCATATAATGTCTAATAAAACTTAATTAAGAATATCATAGTCCGTATTTTTGTCTATGGTTTATAATGCGCCTTTATACGATTAATAAATTCTTCTCGATTTTTGCCAAATTTGTCTTCACCTGTTTCGGGATCAATCATTGCATGTATGAGGCTCGTTGAGTTAAGCGGAGCATTCGTATAAGGGTCTATTTTACGCTCATCGACCCATTGTTTGAGCATACCCAGCTCATAAACTTGTTCGCCAATTTTTATAGGGTATTCAGGCACTGAGTGTGTTATTGGGCACCTAAATTCAGCTTCTGCGTCTTCATCAACCTGCTCATATATGCCTTTAGGTAGTTCTCTTTTTAGTACCTCAGGAACAGGTTCATGGTTCTGAGTAACCCACTGATTGAGCGTATCATAGCTGGGAACATTGGTGGGCATTAATATTGGGTTTGCAAGCTTTGGGTAAAATATCACCAATAATACTGTACTGAGTAAAAGGGTTAGCTTAATATGGATTGAGAAAAAAGATGTGGGCAACACAACACATAATATCATGAAGAGCCAGTAGGGTGCTGATGAAGCTGAGGGTGAGAATAGCTGTATTCGATCAAGCGTGATGTTGACTATTTTTTGTAATATCAGATGTATCATACTGTCCTTATATCAATTGATTCCTGTAATATCTTGAGATTTTAACATGTATTGTCGTTTTCTCAATGTTTAATTGGGAATAATATGCAATGAATTGCAAAGGAGGTGCGTATGATTGAGATATGTTTTGATTGATACCTGCGTATGACTTTTTCAGGTTTGCTCAAGGTTCCACAGTCTTGAATGAGAAAAAGGTTTGAGTGATTATACAGGATAGATCGGGCTTTAATTGGGTAGAGCACAATGAAGGTTAGCGGCCATAACTTCATAGGCAAAAAGGCAACAACTAAGCAGTATTGTGCGTTGGTTATGTTTAAACCATACCTTGACTCTTCTCGAATCATTGGCTTAAGAGCGCTTTGATAGCAGGGTTTGAATCATGTGCTTTGTGGGGTGTATAGATGAGTAGTTTGTCGCCAGCTAACAGGGCTGTGGTTTTTTCAGTAAACAGGGGTTTTTCATCACGAATAATGCAGCCAATAATGATATGGGGGTCAAGGCTTAGGTCGTTAATGGTCTGGTTACAAAAAGGGTGCTCAGGCAATATCTCTAATATAATAAGTTGTAGTAGATTGGGTCGTGTATAGTAATAACAAACCTTTTTTTCAGATAAAATGTTACGCATAATATGATCGCTAATGATTTGTGTTTTTAAAACCATATGGCTGATTGGACTGGATTCGAATATATGCCCTTCACGTATTTTATTTATTAAGTTAAATGTCTGCAGCGCACCCGTGTCATAAGCTTGAAAGGAATAAACTAGATTGTTCTCATCGTCGGGGCTGAGTGCAGCAACGGTTTGGTTTCTACTGATCATTGTCATGAGTGTTTTTTTGTTTTCTGGGTTGGTGTGTATGACCTCTGTTTTCGGTAATTGACTGGCAGCAAGATTACATAATTTTTTGTTGGGTTCCAATAACGTAGTTGTGTTTTGTTTTGAAAAATATTGGCAGCAGCTTATTGCAAGGGTGCTATTCCCGAGAAAAAGGATTTCCGTGCAAGGTGGTTGGTTGGCAATGCTGGCGAGCTGGTCTTGGTGAATCACTACGAGTAGAATATCGCCTTCAGTTGTTCGGGTGTTTTTTCTAAATGAACGCCATACCCCATCCCGGTACAGGCCAGAAATCACACAAGATTTAGGCGTGCTGTTTTCCATTTTTTCTAAGGAAATCCCAGTCCAAGGATGGTCCTCAGTTAGCTTTACTGAGGCTGATAAATAGCCCCCTCCAATATAGTTTGCATGGATGAATTCAGGGTGAATAAAAATATGCTTAATGTCTTCGATGATGCTTTGATTGATGTGAATCGTATAATCAATTGCATGCGTGTAAATATTCTCGCTTTTTGAGAGGTATGCTGAATCGTGTATACAAGTTATGGTTGTCACTGCAGTAATAGATTTTGCAATATAGCAAGTTAGTAGGTTGGTTTCATCATCTTGCGTCATTGCAATTAGGTACTGTGTTTCATCAGATAAGCTAGACTTAATAACTTCAGGGTGTGATGGTTTTCCGTGTATTGTGATAATGTTATAGTTTTTTTCAAAATGGGTCAGTGCTGACAAATCATTATCAACAAGTGTAATCTGGTAACCGAGTTGTACCAGTTGCTCAATGAGCGCTTCGCATGAAGCAGAGGCTCCAAATATTGTGATGATTCCAGCCATAACTATTCCTTTAATGGGCTTGTAGCGCATGCTTTGAAATTGTCAGAAATAAATATTGTTAATAATATGGGGGTCTTTGGTTGATTACGTCGGGAGAAAATTTTAAGCTGTATTCATTTGAGCAAGGAAGTTCATGTCGGAAGTTGATCTGAAAAAAAGGCGTTTACTGCAAAGTGCGGGTGCATGGGGTGTTCTGGGTATTGTAGGTGCAGCTGTTCCTTTCTTGCAATCGCTGAATCCGAGCAGGGTTACTCGTTTGAAGGGCATGCCGGTGGAGGTGGATGTAAGCAACATGTCTGAAGGGCAGCAGAAAACAGTGATGTGGCGAGGTAAACCCGTGTGGATTATTAAGCGGTCTAAAGAAATGCTGGCTTCTTTAGATGTGTTACAGGGCAACTTGAGAGATCCGGGCTCAGAATCATCCTCTCAACCCAGTTATGCACAAAATCAGTATCGATCAGTTGACCCCAACTACTTAGTTTTGTTGGGTGTGTGTACACATTTAGGTTGTGCGCCTACTTATCGGCCTGAAAAGGGGGCAATCGACAGTGAGTGGCAAGGCGGTTTTTTTTGCTCGTGTCATGGTTCTAAGTTTGATTTAGCGGGTCGGGTGTTTGATGGTGTACCTGCTCCTACTAATTTAGAAGTTCCGCCCTATCACTTTAAGGATGGTGCGCTAGTGATTGGAGAAGAAGGTGAGTGATTGGCTGCGTTTGCGTGTTCCTTTTATGTATGATCTTTTAGATCACTTAAAGCACTATCAAGCTCCTAAAAACCTAAATTTTTGGTATTTTTTTGGTGCGCTTTCATTGTTGGTTTTAGGCAATCAATTGCTTACAGGGATCTGGTTATTAATGTATTATACGCCCACTGCAGCGGATGCAATGGCTTCAATAGAATTTATGATGAGAGAAGTAAACTTCGGGTGGTTGTTTCGTTACTTGCATGCTGCAGGTGCGTCATTTTTCTTTGTGGTTGTGTATTTGCATATGTATCGAGCGCTACTATATGGCTCATATAAAGCACCGAGAGAAATATTATGGCTAAGTGGCTGTGTGATGCTGTTGTTGTTAATGGCTGAAGCTTATACGGGTTATGTGCTGCCTTGGGGACAAATGTCGTACTGGGCTGCACGCGTTATTACTTCACTATTTAAGACAATCCCAGTAATAGGGGAGCCTCTTGTGTTATTAATACAAGGTGACTATGAAGTATCAGAGGTGACACTGCATCGTTTCTTTTCATTTCATGTGGTTTTATTTCCATTGATTATTTTGGGTTTTGTATTTTTTCATACACTATGCTTACATGCTGTGGGTTCAAATAACCCGGATGGTATAGAAATAAAAGATAACCTAGACGCTCAAGGAAAGCCTAAGGATGGCGTTTCATTTCATCCTTTCTATACAGTAAAAGATGTTATGGGGGTGGGGATATTTTTATTTATATTTTTATCGGTTGTGTTTTTGGCGCCAAGGGGATGGGGGTTAGTTTTAGAGCCTGAAAACTTTGAGATAGCCAATCCTATGGTGACACCTCTACATATTAAACCATCGTGGTATTTGGCGCCTTACTATGCAAT
The DNA here is from genome assembly GCF_024172705.1 of Candidatus Comchoanobacter bicostacola. Classification (GTDB taxonomy): domain Bacteria; phylum Pseudomonadota; class Gammaproteobacteria; order Comchoanobacterales; family Comchoanobacteraceae; genus Comchoanobacter; species Comchoanobacter bicostacola. Next base: position 938,782 of record NZ_CP092900.1, on the reverse strand, counting down.
TTTACGTGCTGTTCCGGATAAGTCTTTAGGTGCTATTGCAATGTTTGCTTCACTACTTATGTTTTTCTTGTTGCCATGGTTAGACAGGTCTCCGGTACGATCTATGCGGTACAAGGGACCACTCTCAAGAATTACACTGGGGTTGTTTACAGTTTCTTTTTTAGGGCTTTTAATCGTAGGGTGTCTTCCTGCAACTTACTGGGCAACGTTTTCTGCACGTATATTCGCTATATTGTATTTTTCATTTTTCTTTTTAATGCCTATTTATTCTTATTATGATTGGCACAAAGTGCCTCCTAGCAGGTTGACAATATGATTCTACTATTACTAATTGGTTGTTTTTTTTCTGTAGCACAACCCATACTAGATGCACCTGATTTTTCATATCAAAAAGAAGCACAAATTAAAGCTGGGGCAAAAGCCTTTGCTCAATCATGTTTTAGTTGTCACAGCATGAACTATATGCGGACAGATGCTTTAACATTAGCAGCAGGGATTAAGTCTGAGAATGCTATGGCGTGGCCAAAAGATAGTTGGATGGGTCACCCACCACCGGACTTGTCGCTGGTTACTGCTTATCGTGGCGTAGACTATGTTTATAGTTACTTGCGAGGTTATTATCTTGATGCTGAGGTAGAAGGCGGTTATGAAAATATTGTAATGCCTGGCACACAAATGCCCAATCCATTTTCTTTAATGCAAGGTGATCAGGTTTTATTAACACAAGATATAGCACATAAGCGTTTGTTTGAGGTGTTGGATCTGAAGACAAAAGGGACAATGACGCCGCAGGAGTTTGAAGACTATGTTACGTCTATTGTAGCCTATTTAGTCTATGCTTCAGACCCTTCTGAAGCAGATAGATATGCTTATGCGCCTTGGGTTTTAGGGTTCTTGGCAATATTTGTGTTGATTATGATCCGGCTGGATTTAGTTTACTGGGCTGAAATACATGAGCAGCATGATCATGAAAAAAACTAAGGCTTTTCGTTGCGCTAATTAGTTGTAAATGGCAAATTAGACTCAATAGAGGAGATGCAGATGGTTAGGTTTATATTGTGGTTGATTGGTTCTTTACTCACACGTGGCATTTTTTGTTTTTTGTGCGCAGTGCTATTTCTTATCACAGGTTCTGCACGTATACATAAAATCATGTGGCACTTGTATCAATCTTGGGTCGGCCAGTTATCCTCTCATGTGCGCACACTTATCCCAAATATTGAGGTTGCTCAAGAAGGTGACTTAGATGTTCAAGGGGCTTATATAATTATTGCTAATCATTACAGCTGGCTCGATATTCTTATTCTTTATACTGTGCTATATGGTCGAGCCCCGGGGTTTGTATTTGTGATGAAGCGTAGCTTGTTGAAGTTACCAATGATTGGGATCATTTGTTGGGGGCTTGGGCATCCATTAATGCGTAAAGACCGGAAGAGAAAGGGAGGGCGGTTGCTCAACCACTGGGCGCTAGAGGGTGCTGTCAAAAAAGCGGTTGAATACGGATATGGTATTGCGATTTTTCCAGAAGGTACGAGATATAATATTTATGATCAGTTGCCTAAAACCAGCTATCGGAATTTACTTAATCCTAAGGCAAGTGGATTAAATATATTGGTTGAAAATATGCCAATGCCAGTAACCGTTGTTGATGTATCTCTTGCGTATAAGGAAAGCCAACATAAGATTGTGGATTTCTTACTGGGTCGGGTATCTGCTGTGCATGTACGAATTAGTCAGCACTATCTTGCGCATACGGAGGTAAAAAATTGGCTGCGAGATCGCTGGCTGAAGAAGGATGCCCATTTGCATCAAGATAAACAGTCTTTGTTAGCTGGTGACTGATTTCATCAATAGAGGGTTCGGATAATTCGCCTAGTATCTGAAGCATTTCTAAGTGCTTGATCACTAGAGTGTGCTGAGCGTTGATATAGTTTCTTCGCGCAAGACTGGCTTGGTTAATCGCGTGGAATAAGTCTAGTTCAGATTCTTCACCCATTTTATGTTGCTCATAGGTTGCCTCTAGCCTCAGTTTAGCTGTTTCATTGGCAGTTTGAGTGGCTTGAAGTCGTGCTTGTGCACTTGCTATATCAGCATGCGCTTTTTGTGTGTTTAGTGTTAGGTCATAAGCATTATTCTTAAGAGACAAGCTAGCTGCTTCATGTGCTTTCCCAGAACTTTTTAGGCTTAATTGGTCATTGCCTTTGTTAAAAAGATTGACTGAAAAGTTTAAATATACGTTAGAGGTATAAGCATCCTCGTCCCAGAACTTTCCGTCTGCGAATTTAGCTTCTGTGATCAGATTTAGGCTGGGTAAGAAGTCAGTAGTAGATTGGTTGTAAGTATTTTGTGCTTGCCTTAGATTGTTTTGTGAAATTTTTAGCGCTAAGTTGTTTGACTGCGCTAAGTCCACAATGTCACTTTGTTCTAATAGTGGAAGCTGTATTTCATTCTGGGTGTCAGTAGATTGAAGCTCGGTAATTGGTTGATTGATCATTTTCTCTAGAGTGCTTCGTGCGTGGTTGAATGCACTTTTTGCTTCAAGGTTTGAGACGGTAGATAGGTTTAAATTAGTTTGAGCACTCAGTACATCAATATTGCTTTTTAATCCGTTTTCATACATTTCTACAACTTGCTCATAATTTTTTTGGTATTGAGCTTCTTCTATGTTTGCTGCATTTAGAAGAGCGTGCTTGCTCAACAGGTCGAAATATGCGCGTGCAACGTCCAGGGTGTAATTTTGCTCAAATGCTCTCTCACTCAGCAAAATATTCTCCATTGATAGGTGTCCAGACTTTGCTTTGAGTTGTGACTTAGGGTTATAAACTGGGACAGAAACACTGAATTTGCTTTCTAGATTGGTTTGGGTGTCTCCATATTTGTTAATGAGCTTGCTTGATAAGTCTACGGTTGGTAGCATCGCTCTCATATCTTTTTGTGCACTGATTTTTTTTGATTGAAAGGTTGCTTTGCTACTTAGGTATCCAGCGTCGTGCTCCCTGGCATCACGCATGATGTGCGCTAGGCTATGTTGATCTGCCTGTGAGCAAGTAGATAATACAGTGAAAAGAAATAAAAAGACTTTATTTGACATTATGTGATAAGGTTAGGTACTTAAACATAAGATCAACATATTCTTTGGTTATAATCAAGAATAATGTGGTTGAGTGTATTAAATACTTAAATAAGTAATTCCAGGGAGCGGATATTATGAAGGTTATTAAAATATTGTTATTGGCATGTAGCTGTGTAATTGCGGATGATTTTTTGGACTTGAGTATTTCAGTCCAGAACGATTCAAGTTCAGCGGTTGATGTCATGTTTGAGCAGATTCCTGGGCGAGCAGGTCATCTGCATGATGGCAGAGGGGTAAGTGTGGTGGAGTGGCCGTGGATCCAAGTTTCACCAGATTCATATCAGGTTATGAATGGATCGGTATTCTCAGATGAGGGGACAATATTCAATATTCATATCTTTGGTAAAACGGAGCCATCGGAAACAGATCGGTTGCTATTACAAATAAAAAGCAACCAGGTGGAGTATATCGATTCAATCAAATGTAAGGTTCATTCGGGGTCTTTGGTTTGCAGTGATGGGGGTCGTGTATCTGCGCGCGCAACAAGTGGGCTGGCAGGGCATGAGTTGCTGATCATGATATCTGGATCCGGTGAAAAACCGTTTTGGATTCAAAAATAATGGTTTAAAATCAGCATGTTAAGACCTTAGGGTCGATTGCCAAATTCAGTTTTGGTTGACATTTTCTATATTTTTTAGTATAATAGTTCTATAAATTAATTAAAAAAGAAAAACTATGGATATATTGAGCATTATTACATTTCTACCTAGAACCATCTTTGGTTTTGTTTTAAAATTCACTACGGGCCCGCTCATCAGTATTGGCCATCAGGTTCCAAACATAACCTTAGAACATAAAGATGATTTTAAGGGTTACAAGCCATTAGAGAGTAGGGTTTTGCCTAAGTATGTGGTTGGTCTCGTTGTTAGCTTGGCTTGTTTAATTGGGATGTGGTTCTTGCCTATACCAGTAGGTGCGGGGGCTGTTTTTTCTGCGATATTTTTAAGCTTTTTTCTTATTCAAATGTTGGTCCGAGTTATATTTCCGAAAGGGATAGCTGTTGGTAAAGATAAGATTTTACGATTGTTTTCAACTAAGCGTTACTCTAAATTATTTAAAGTACCTGCTGTAATTATACGTAATGGCGAAGAGGTTAAAGATTTAGACTCAATTGATGGAGCGCGTGACAAGGTTAAAGTTTACGCTCTAGGGTCTGCAGATAATGTCTCCACTTGCATAGCAAGGGTTTTACCAACGTTAGAAAAAGATACTTATCATGTTTTTGTTGAGCAGAAAGGCATAGCTGACTCTAGATTTGTAGGAAACCATTGGTATCTTCGTATTATTGGTTGGCTTGCGATCTGTGCGTCACCGATTGCTTTAATCTACGTCTCTTCATTAATTGTTGTTCCGGCCTTATTGTTGTTATTGCCGTTCTCTTATGCTGTTTTTTCGATTAAGGGATATGCGTACAATATACGTTCAGTATCAAAGACTCTAAATAAAGCAGGTTTCAGTGAAGAAAATATCACATTTCAGGGACATTCGTTAGGTAACCTTGCATTAATGGAGTTCTTGAACATCGAGAACAATGATAAGGGTCATGTTGGTTCCTCACATATAATTTTTGATCGTGCGCCGAAGCCTGATGCATTGCTTCCAATGAGTAGCAGTCGATTCAAGCTGCCGGGCATGGGTTTGTTCTTAGGTGGGGTTCTTGTTCTGTCTACTTTTAGCACATATCTTACAGTTCCCGGGGTTATTATTTTGGTAGCGATGGTTATATATTCCGCCGCTCAATCTGCTCCATTCAGGGAAAAATTGCTTAAAATAGGTTATTGGATAACAGGGAACTCTGTAAGAATACCTGCTGTCAATCCAGGAAGAACAAAAATTTTAAGTGCAAACAATGATGAGAGTATTGAGAGTAGACACCAGTTAACATCAAAAGACTTTGAACAGGATGTCCCTGTTATTAAAGGTGAAGGGGGTCACATTGCCCCTTGGGATGAAAAAACACGTCGCTTTAACCCTTCTACCATGGCGCCTGAAATACGAGACATGGTTACGGAATACAGAAAGGTGATTAGAAAACAGCATGCTGGGTAAATCTAATTAAATCCATTGTTTCCTATAATTAAAGCTGTTATTTTAAGTGCAACGATGAATTGTCAAGATCCGATACTATGACCCAATACACAGCAAGCTCAATAGAAGTTTTAGAAGGTTTAGAGCCTGTTCAAAAAAGGCCCGGTATGTATACGCATACCGAAGACCCATTGCACACAGCATGTGAGTTGATTGATAATGCTGCAGATGAAGCGCTGAATGGTTATGCTTCTCGTATTAAGGTTGTTTTGCATGAAGATGGATCTCTTTCTTGTGAAGATGATGGCCGTGGCATGCCGGTTGATGTGCACCCTGAATATGGCATGAGCGGAGTCGAAATGATTTTAACCAAGCTGCATTCAGGCGCTAAGTTTTCAAATGATAGCTACTCTTTTTCAGGTGGTTTACATGGGGTTGGCGTGTCAGTGGTTAATGCGCTCGCTAAAAAATTAGTGGTGAGTGTTAAGCAGGGCGGAAGTATTCACCAAATTGTTTTTGAACATGGCGCATTACAATCACCTTTGAGTGTTATTGGGAGTGCTGCGAAGCGTACCACGGGAACAGCATTGCGTTATTGGCCAGATGCTAAGTATTTTGATAAATCAGCATTTCCTATAGATGGAATCAAGCGTGTACTAAAAACTAAAGCAATCCTTTGTCCAGATTTAACGACTGAGCTGTTTATAGAGGCAACGGGTGAGCAAGTTACTTGGCACTATGAAACAGGGATAGAGGCGTATTTATCCAATGTTTTAAAAGACCAAGCGCTGCTTCCTAAAAAACCGATTGTGCATAGTCATGAAACCAGTGATATGCAGGTGGATTGGGTGGTAGCGTGGAATGCGCCAGAGGGAGATGCGCGTATTTTTCAAGAAAGTTATGTCAATTTGATTTTTACAGCAGATGGTGGTACGCATGAAAATGGCTTGAGGGCTGGAATTGTAGATGCTGTTCGTGAATTTTGTGACCTTCACCAGTTATTGCCGAGATCAGTTAAGCTCAAGCCAGAAGATATCACTGGGCATTGTCATTATGTGATGTCATTTAAAATGAAGGATCCTCAGTTTGTGGGGCAGACAAAAGAGCGTTTGAGTTCACGAAGTGCATATACATATTTAAGTAGTAATGCAAAAGATGCGATGAGTCTGTGGTTGAATGAGCATGTTAATGATGCAAAATGTTTGGCTGAAGACTGGGTGAGTCGGGCCCAAACCCGTATGCGACAAGCTAAAAAAGTTACAAGGGCTAAAACCCATCAGACTGCAGCCCTCCCTGGGAAGTTAGTAGACTGTATAGAAGAAGATTTATCGACTGAACTATTTTTAGTAGAAGGAGATTCAGCTGGTGGATCAGCCCGGCAAGCACGTGATAAATATACGCAAGCGATTATGCCGCTTCGTGGGAAAATTATTAACACATGGGAAATTGATTCAGATCGTGTACTTGCTTCACAAGAGGTGCATGATATTGCGGTTGCGATTGGCGTGGATCCTGCAAGTGAGGATATCTCTGGTTTAAGATATGGAAAGATTTGTATTTTAGCTGATGCTGATTCTGACGGAGCACATATTGCGTCTCTATTGTGTGCGTTATTTGTACGCCACTTCCCAGCGCTGGTTAAGAATGGTCATATATATGTTGCGATGCCGCCATTGTATCGAATAGAGGCAGGTAAGAAAGTAGTGTATGCATTAGATGACGATGAGCGTATGCATTATGAGCAAAAACTTGAATCAGAAGGCGCAAAAAATATCCAGGTAATGCGTTTTAAGGGGTTGGGTGAGATGAACCCTAAGCAGTTGAGGGAAACAACGATGCATACTGATACGCGTAGATTGGTACAACTCACTGAAAATGATGACTCGGATATCTGTGTCATCATGGATATGTTGTTGGCTAAAAAAAGAGCCAAGGACCGAAAATCTTGGTTGGAAGAAGAGGGTGACTTGGCTCAAATTTAAAGTAATCTAGAAAGATTTTCCTGAGCGTGTTCCAGATGTTAACTTTCCATTGTTTTCTAATAAAATTCTCTGCACAGCAGAAGAGGCTACCGTAGTCTTCATTAGTTTAGAAACTCTTTCTTTATTATTCGAAGCGCGCTTGAGGTGGCGGATCAGACCGCTAGCAATCGGTAGTGTGTTTCCTCTAAGGGACTCTCTTTTCATCCACTCTACAAATTCACTTCTACTTTTCTTACGATATAGCGCTTCCGGAAACTTAAGTTTGTATGCTACGATTTTTCGAGCAAGTTTATCTAAGACGAAAGCGCCTTTGTTAATCTTGGCTTTTTTATACATCTTCATGATTTTGTGCTCAATATTTCTTTGGGGGTGATGTTTAGAGAGCCGGGCTCTAGCTGTCTTTTATATTGTGCTTTGATCGTCAGGAATCAATCTTCCAGTTATTTTAGTTTTTATGTTGTTGTCCCATGTTTTATATTGTTTTTTTTATTATATCTGGGTTGGGTGTTGAAGTCAAGTGGTTGCTAGGTGTTGCAAGTAGAGGGATGTTTTGGTAAGGTTATGAAGTAGATGCCTCGGAGAGGATTCCTGCGCTAGTGCTGCATTTGACTGCAGATTGTTTAATTTTTTTTTAGCTTTCTATGAATACTGAGTCCACCAATATGAGCGCTCTGCGCCAATCAATTTTCCCTATTGAGAACTGGGAAATAAAAAAGTTTTTACCCTTTGCACTGATTATAGGGATAACTGTTTTTAACTTTACCGTACTTCGTAACATGAAGGATGCGCTTATTTTGACTGCGCCTGAATCAGGTGCTGAGGCGGTCACCTACCTTAAAACACTAGCAGTGTTGCCATCAGTTATATTTCTAAGTGCTATGTACGTAAAGCTCAGAAAATCGTGTGATTTCGAGAAGTCCTATTATATTATTGTAGGTTCATTTTTGTCATTCTTTACTCTATTTGCGCTCTTCCTGTATCCTAATGCGGAGGCAATACACTTTTCGCCAGAGCAGGTAATGGCGTGGAAACTTGCGTTTCCGCGCATACAGTTTGTGTTTCCAGTTATTGGGGTTTGGAGTTACTCCTTATTTTATGTGGCTGCTGAACTTTGGGGGACATTTTGCCTGTCTATTTTATTCTGGCAGTTTGCTAATGACAACGTAGGAACCAATGAAGCAAAGCGTTTTTATCCTTTATTCTTATTTGTAAATGCATTCGCAACGATCTGTGTTGGAAACTTCTTAGAGTACGCCAGTAGTATAGAATATGACACGGTGCTGTTTTCAACCTATATGATTATTGGTATGGGTGTAGTAATGCTCAGTCTGTTTAATCATGTTAACAGCCGTGTCTTGACTGATCCTATGTTTGTGAAAGATATTGCAGATAAAGGTAAGAAAAAGTCAAAGATGAAGTTAGGTTTTGTCGACAGTATGAAGCAGTTGGCTTCTTCTCCTTATATTGGTTATCTATCAATCCTAATCCTTGCATATGGTATGTCTATCAATATGATTGAGGTATGCTGGAAGTCAGCTGCTAAATCATATTATCCTACCCAGGATGCTTACTTAGCTATGATGGCAACCTACTCCAAAATGACAGGATACTCAGGACTTGTTTTAGTAATGATCAGTAAAGGAGTCTTACGACGCTTCGGCTGGTTACCTTGTGCATTGGTAACACCTATCATGATTAGTGTTACTGGAGCTGGATACTTTGCATCTGTATTGTTCCCAGGAGCCTTTGAGCCTTGGATGCTTTTAGCAGGATTCACCTCTCCGCTAGCCTTTACTGTTATGTTTGGGATGTTGGGTGTCGTATTGAGTAAGAGCTCCAAATACTCATTCTTCGACCCAACTAAAGAAATGGCTTTTATTCCTTTAGATTACGACCTAAGAATTAGTGGTAAAGCTGCTGCTGATGGTGTGGCTGGTCGACTAGGTAAATCTGGTGCTAGCTGGATACAAATGATTCTTTATGCGGTGGTTGCTGGTGGGCAAACAGAAATTATGCCTTACCTTACTGTGATTCTCTTTTTCTTGTCTATCGGTTGGTTGGTTTCTGCAACCCGACTCAACGTGCTATACAGCAATATGGTTGAAAAGCGTAGGCTTGAGGCAGAAAGTGCTGTAAGTTAGAAAATTTAAAGTTTTTTAGGGGGCCTCTGGGCCTCCTTTTTTTTGTTCAATTAGGACTTTTTTCTAGTTTATATAAATAAATGTAATTTTTTCTGACAAATGGTTTTCCATGGTTATACCCCTATACTAGAAACAGGGAGAGGATAATGAAAGTTCAGAATTTAGTTAAATACTTTGCAGTGAGCCCTATAGGGCATTATGGTCCCGTATCTGGTGATATGGCGATTCTAGCTGCGATGTTTTTACAAGGTGACTTACTACAAGGCGTGTTTGTGAGTAGCTTAATGACAGCAGGGTCGCTGCAGGTACTGTCATCAGTATTGGCATCAATCGATGATGATTTTTTACCTAAGGATGGTAAATCAGAGCGTTCTGAAACTCTCGGAAATATGGGTGATATGGCGAATGATAACGATCTTAGTTTAGATCGCGCTAATCAGTCTAAAAAAGGACACACACCTAAGGTTTAATATACACGTCATAGCGTGATTTTTTACCGTTTGTGACTTGGTAGCTGGGTTTGGGTAAACAACCCAGTATAGGACTTTTATAGTTTTGTTTGATAATAAGCCGCTTCTTTGCACATTGATAGGCTTTTTTCCAATCTGTTTCGGGTAGCATATGTGCAAGTAATCGGATCACCTGCATTTCTATCTTTGGCTTTGCTGTATTGGTGTGTTCAAACATGGGGTCTAAATAAATAACATCAAAGTTTTGGTCAAAGAGCTTATGACCGTCTTGGTGTAATATTTTCCAGTTTGTTAAGCTATGGTGTTGGGCTGCTTGATTTAAGATCGAGAAGAGCACTATTTGGTGCTCACAGGTTGTCACTTGCTTTGCTTGGTTGGCGATAATCCAGCCATCTTTACCTAGCCCGCCAAATGCGTCAAGAATATGGTCATCTCTTCCGATTGCACGCAGTAAGGGGTGGTCAGTGTTCATGGTCATACTGCGCCATTTCGCTTTTTTGAAGTCTAATTTGAATGTGCAGTTATCTAAAACCACTTCATGGTGCGGGTCTTTAAGATGGAGGGTTAATTCTTTTGGGGTTGAGTTAGATTGCTCAATTTCTTGTTTTAATGTTTGGTATTTAGGGGTGGCTGTAATGTTCATAAGCATTGATCAATCATAATGATTAAAAATAGGGCGGCGAGGTAGAAATTAGAGGCTAAGAAACCGCTTAAGTAGATTTTTGGGTTCTTAGAATTACGTACTTGAATCATTTTTCTCATGAGGTAAATATTAGCAAGATTGGCAGTTATTGCATAAAAAACACCACTCATTTGTGTTAGGTAGGGAAGCTGGGTGATTAGAATGAGTAAGATACTGTAGCAAATAATGTGTGTTTGGGTATAGGGTGTGCCATAGATCACGGGGAGCATAGGAATTTGGTTGCGCTGGTAGTCTTCAAGTTTAGCTAGTGCTAAGCACCAAAAGTGGGGTGGCGTCCAGGTGTAGATGATGGTAACAAGGATTAGGGGTTGATAGCTGATTGAGCCTTCTAAAGCACACCAACCGAGCAGTGGGGGCATCGCACCAAATAACCCACCAATGACAATATTCTGGCTGGTATTGGGCTTTAATATTTGTGTATAAAACCAGCTATAACCTAGCATAGCGATACTGGTGAGTATTACGGTTAAAAGATTAGTAAAGCTAATGAGTATAATAGCTGATGATAATGCAAGGAAAAAGCACAGCTGTTTTGCGTGTTGGTGAAGGTTTTTCTGTTGAACTAGGGGTCTAGATCGTGTTCGATGCATTTGGGTATCAAGACCAACCTCTAATATTTGATTGAGCATGCCAGCTGAGGAGGCTGCTAACCCAATCCCTAATAAACCAAAGAATATCGTGTAGGGATCCCAATATATGCTTGGGGTTAAGCTCATACCCGTTAATGCTGTGAGTAGCATGAGTCGTACCACTTTGGACTTACTCAGTGTACTGAGGGTGTGGATAATCGTTGAGAGATGGGCTGTAATTGACTGTATCTTATCCAGCTGAGTAGTAAACATAAAGCAACTAAGTTATGTGCGACGGCAATGTGTATGGGTAATAACCACTTAATGTTAGCGATACCGAGTGCAAGTTGCAAGCATAGTACGCTGATTGGGAGAATGCTTTCGGATAGTTTGTATGTTCTGCGTTGTTTGATAAGGGTAAAGATCAGCATGAATGAGGTGATGAGTGCCAGGTATCTGTGGAGCATATGGATGGTAACACGGGCACTGTAATCTAAAATGCCGTACTCGTAGTTGGTGCCAATGGACCAGCCATCAAAAAAAGCAGCTGATACGTTTAGTGGGGGGAAGAATTGATTCGCACAGGTGAGTAAGTTGGGACATACTAGGGCTGCATAGTTAGCACTGGTCCAGCCGCCCATTATAATTTGTGCGATGATGAGTGCTAATGTAAGTTGGCTAAGTCGGGTGGGTTGATGGTGTTGACGTAATAGCTGGTAGAATATCAAGCTGGTGATGGTGAATCCACCGAGTAGGTGGCTCATGACTACGATGGGGTGGAGGAGCATAGTAACCGTCCAGGCGCCTAATAGTGCTTGTGCGCCTACGCATAGAATTAATGCATAGGCACTGCGTGTTCGTACTTTATGTCTGATTTGATGGATGGCGATGGCAATGGCACCTAGACCGAGTATGCCTGCAACATAACGGTGATACATTTCAGGCCAAGCCTTTTCTTCTACAAAGGGTGTGTTTGGATAGCTGTTGTTGGCGTTGGTGATGGCCTCTGGGGTGGTTGGGTAGAGTAGATAACCATAGCATCCTGGCCAGTCTGGACAGCCAAGGCCCGCATCTTTAAGACGGGTATAGGCGCCTAGGCCAACGACACCTAGTGCAAGTATAAGGAGTGAAAGGTAGATAGATTGTTTCATTTAGAGACGGACTTTAATATTTTCTTGAGGTCTTTAATTAAATCGAGTGGTTGTTCAGCCGGGTAGGACAGTATCAGTTGTTTATGTGGGTCGGCGAGTAAGAGGGTTTGATCATCGATGTCTTGTTGGGAAAGGCTCATTGTTTCTATGGCTTCTTTACCGATGTAGCAGACTAAGTCTTGTTTGGTATTGAGGGTAACTAAAGCATTTTTAATGGACTGGTCGTAGGGACACTCTTGACAGTTATAAACAACATACCACTGGTAATTATTGGCTTCGGGTAGGGGCGTTAAAAGGGTGTTCAGGGACTGTTTTTCTTCTATCCAAGTGCCTAGGTTAGCGGTTTCTCCTGTGTATTGGGTATATGCAAGAATGCTGGCAATTAGAATCGGGACTAAAAAGCTTGCTAAAATTAATCCAAGTGTTTGGTTTTGTTTTGTCATTGGTCATCAATCATCCATTTGATGATTAACTATAGAGTATTTCTAGTGTGTTTCCTAGTGTATTTAGGGGTAAAAGGAGTCGGTGCCCAGCCAAGATTAAGGGCTCACCGAAGGAATGCTGGAGGTTCGCCCTCGAATACCCCGGGGGCCACGGAGTAAAATCCATAAAGCAATCATGCTGCCAATAATTAAGAACTGAAAGGCATAATTAACATGCTTGAGTATGGTATCTGTAGATGCTTGTACCAATGTTTGATCATCATAACCATCCATTAAAATGACATAAGGAGCAAGTGTTTGATCAAGTGCTTGCGCAAATAATGGTAAGTCTAACTGCGGAACAATCGCTGGAAACTCTGATAATGCTTGCTGACTCAGCTGAAAAGGAGGACTCGATAGGTAACGAATGATCCCAGAGACGAGCTGTGTAGATGGAATACTGGGTTCTTCCATAAATCCTAAACTAACAATAATCCAGGTTTTATCGGGTAGCACAAAAGGCGCCCATACAGAATACCCAGGCTTATGCTGATGACTTCTAGGCTGTATAAATAAATGCGGCTGAAATTCACCAGTGAGCTCAATATGCTTATGATTATCACCGGGTGCAATAGGGAAGTAGGCTGACTCTGTTTGATTAAGTGTGAGATACTGATTATACGCCTTACTGGCTTGCCAATAAGTGAGTATGCTCGTGAGAATCAGCGTTAATATAATACAAATAGATCGTGTGGCTCGGTTCATCATTAAAGTCCATAGAGTTTGATTCTAAATAAGTTAGGCCAATTTTTTCCAGTAATCAGTATGGTGTTATCTGGTAGGGTGCATAGTCCGTTAACTACATCTGCTTGTGAAATACCTGGAGTCACTGTTCTTAAAAATGATAAATCAACATATGCCATGACAGATCCGTTTTCAAGATTGATGAGCGCTAATCTATCCTCATACCAAATATTGGCTAGAACAAATCCATGCACATAGGTTAGATCATTTAATTGAGCAACGGGTTGGTTGCGATCTGTTACAGATAAGGTCTGCTTTAAATTAAAATTAGAATCATAGACATAGAGTAGATGAGAACCATCCGTTGCATAAAAACTAGGAGCTTGATAGGTAAGCCCCCAGCCTTGAGTTGTGTGTATATGCGTTCTAACTTGCTGGTTAGCATAATGGTAGCGGACTGCATTCTTCCAAGTAAGCTGGTAGAGTGTGTGTTGGTCAGAGGCGATCCCTTCGGCAAATACAGATGAAGGTAAGTGGGCAATGGGTTGGCTGGTTGTGAATCCCGGTGTATAACGAATCAACTTGGATTGATGGTATAAACCACAGGATTCATAAAGGCTGCCTTGGTGTAGCGCCAGTCCTTGGGTGAAACATTCAGTGTTATGCGGGTAAATATTGAGGATTTCATAATGAATGGTGGGCAATGGAGGGTGCTCAATCTGTAAATTGGGCCAGAGCCATTGTAGTATGGGTGTAGTGATTAAATAGAGTAAAATGGACATCCGCGTCTCTTTTTTTCACGATAGCTTGCTTGTAACCAGAATGCAAGCGGTGTAAATTGTCGTAAAGATCATGGAGGGTTTATGGATACGATTAAATCGCTAATCATTGGATTGGTGCTGATTCCACTGGGGTTGGTGATTCATAGTGTTTTCCTATTGGCAAAAGGAGATGCCGAGCGTTTAAATCAAATTTGGTTCATGCGGGTAGGCGTTTCTATTGCTTGCTTTGTGTTAATTGTTGCGCTGGTTTTAACGGGGTATGTGCAACCCTCTGGATATTTGAGTTACTTATAAGGAGAAATAATGTTTAAGTTAGGTACAGGAGAGTGGCTGGTTTTGGCGTGTGTCGCCATGGTTTTTATGGGCCCTAAGCAGGTTAAGGCTTTAATGCGTCGTTGGTCTGAAACCGTTAAGCTTTTAAAAGAAGAAGCTGAAAAAATAGATTAGTATGCTGCAATATTGGTATGAGCTAAGAGCTCGGTTATTACAGTGCTTAGGATGTTATGCGGTATCTTGGCTATTATGTGTGATTCAGTATCAAAGCATCTTTAATTTTTTTACGGGGGTTTGGGGTCCCGTGGCGCATCAGTTGGTTGTGAGTGATGTTTCTGCTGGATTAATGTTGCCCTGGCACTTTGCTTCATGGTTAGCGTTATGGCTCACAATCCCGGTAGTACTCTACCATGTTTTGGTATTTGTAGCGCCAGCACTCTATGCTCATGAGCAAAAAATAGTTTATGCTGTTGCATTAGCTAGCTGGTTGCTCTTTGTTCTAGGGGCTGTTTTTGGTTTATATGAAGTAGTTCCGTTGGTTCTTTTGTTTACCAAAGAGTGGATCCCGATGGGTGTTTTGTTTTTACCTAATGTAAGTACACTTTGGATATTAACCGTTCATATTTGTTTATTGTTTGGTTTGATGGCACAAACACCACTGATTTTATTATTTTTACTACATCAAGAATGGTTAACGCCAGTCCAAGTTAGACAATCTAGAAGCTACTGGGTGCCTGGGTTGTTTTTCATGGCTATGGTGCTAACACCGCCCGATGTATTGTCTCAATTAGCGATGGCATTACCGTTGTGGTTGTTGATAGAGTTAACGGTTTTTGGTTATATGCTATGGGTTAGGAAGAGGGATAAGTCATTAATTGTTAGTTGATTTATTTGTGATATAACGTATGATGTCAAAAACTTGGATAAATGTATATGCAACAGTCGATTCGCCTAAAATTGGATGAAATGGTTAAACGATACCAGACGTTAGAAAACATGCAATCAGACTCAGAGGTTATGGTTGATCATAAAATGTATGAGAAAGTTGCTAAAGAAATGCATAGCCTTGCAGATATCGTTAATGCGTATGGTCGCTATCAGTCACTGGAAGTCTCTAAGGAAGAAGCTGAAATGATGTTGAATGATCCGGAAATGGGTGATTTAGCGCAGCAGGAGCTGGAAGAAGCAACACAAGCATTGAGTGAAGTGAATCAAGAGTTGATGCTCTTGCTATTACCGAAAGACCCAGATGATGATAAAGATATTTATTTAGAGATCAGAGCCTGTGCAGGTGGAGACGAGGCAGCCTTATTTGTTGGGGATTTGCTGCGTATGTATATGATGTATGCGGATAGAAATAAGTGGCGTTGTGAGATGATTAGCCAATCAACGTCATCTGCAGGGGGATATAAAGAGGTTGTTTACTCACTAAAAGGTCATGATGTTTATCGGTTCATGAAGTATGAAAGTGGGACACACCGGGTGCAAAGAATTCCTCAGACAGAATCACAAGGTAGAATACATACATCGACTTGTACCGTTGCTATTTTGCCACAGGTGAATGAGATTGCAGAGGTTGATATTAATCCATCTGATTTAAGAATTGATACCTATCGATCGAGTGGTGCTGGGGGACAGCACGTTAATACGACTGATTCTGCAGTAAGAATCACCCACATTCCAACACAAACTGTTGTAGAATGCCAAGATGAGCGCTCACAGCATAAAAATAAAGCAAAAGCGATGTCTTTGTTGTCTGCAAAAATATTGCAGCAGCAGCGTATGCAGCAGCAAGCGAAAGTTGCAAGTCAGCGTTCACTTCAAGTAGGATCCGGTGATCGCTCAGAGCGGATTCGTACTTATAATTTCCCACAGGGTCGATTAACCGATCATAGAATAGGGTTAACACTCTATCGCTTAAGTGAGGTGATGGAAGGTGATATTGATGAGTTGGTTGAATCATTGATTCGTGAAAATAAGGCCCGACAGTTGTCAGGTTTAAACGATGGGGATTGATCTTGCCCAGTTGCATCGCGAATGGGTAGAAAAGACAGGCGGTAGTGAGCAAAGCTATCGGGAGGTCTTTTGGATTATCGCGCATTGTTTATCGGTATCATGGTCAGATTTACATAAAGGTCAGGTGATAACCAGCACGGATGATCAAGAACAGCGTGTTAGAAAGTATTTAGCTCAGTATGAGCAAGGCATGCCACTGGCTTATATTTTACAATACATTAATTTTATGGGGCTTGATTATGAGATTGTTCCAGGGGTGTTGATTCCGAGGCAGGCGACTGAATCAATAGTGCATGCAGCTTTAGCGGTATTAAAGCCTGGAGATCGTGTGCTTGAGTGTGGTGTTGGCTCAGGGATTATTGCGTGTAGTTTAGCAAAACACCGTCAAGTGGATGTATTGGGTATTGATTGTTCAACTCAGGCGATTACACTTGCGCATAAAAATATTTTAAGGCATCAGTGTGAAGCGCGAGTGACACTGAAGTGCTGTAGTTGGTATGATGCTTTGCCACAGGGGTTTGATTTACTAATCGCTAACCCACCTTATATAGAAAAAGGGGATCCAGACTTAAGTACGCAAGTTGCTGAGTATGAACCTGAGACTGCATTAATTAGTGGAGATAAAGGGTTGGCGGATATTAAGCAAATTATTAAGCAAGCAAACTCTGTTTTGAATCAAGCAGGGTGGCTCATTATAGAACATGGGTATAAACAGCAAGATGCTGTAATTATGCTGGGAGAATCAGCAGGATTTGTCCTTGAGAAAAAAATTATAGATCCAGAAGGTCTGGCCCGAGGGGTGGTCTTGAAAAAAATAGATTAATGGATTAAATGAAAAAAACTGTTCATTCTTGTGAATTGACGTTATAGTATATTTAGATATGAATGGAAAAGGTGCAAGGTCGTGAATGCAAGGGTTTTCGTAGTTGGCTTATTACTCATGCTAACTGGTTGTGGCGGTCCAAGACAAGTTGATATAGAGTTTCAGAGATTTGCTCAGGTATCTTACTTTGTAGATGGAACTCGTTTGGTGGTTAACTCTAATTTGTTTTTTGAGCCTGATCGTGTAACATTACGCCCAGAAGCAGTGTTGGTACTAAGGTCGCTCTTCAGGCAGGTTCAAGAGGAGCCGTTTTCACGTATTGAGATTACTGCGCACTGTGATGATGCGCTAACGGGGCAAACAGCCAGTCAAATTACAAGTTATCAAGCAGAGATGGTTGCTGGTTACTTTTGGTTCAAAGGGGTAAGTCCAACACAAATTGAGTTCTCTGGCAAAGGGTTTTCTGAGTCGATTGCTTCTATGGATACTGCTCAGGGAATATACACCAATCAACGAATTGAGGTGAGGTTAACATGATAAGCCGTCAACTAAGATTTCTAGCTTTATTTTTATGCTGCAACCTGGTTCAGGCTCAAACAGATTCTGTAGATAGTTTTTTGACTTATGACCTGTTATATAACTTGGTTGTAACGGGTGATGTAAATGTTATTCTTGGAGAAAGCTCTAGTCCCAATGTGGTGGAGTATGATGAGGATGGTGCGAGTCTTACTTATGCAGATGGTGTGATGACGATTACATCTGTGCCTGGTGTGTCACAGTCAACGGTTGTTATCCGTTCAATTGATCAGTTTCGGTCTTTAAGCCGATTGATTGTAAGAGATGACTCTACCTTGGTTGCAAAAGACATTCGAGCAACTTCATTGTCTGTTGAAACAAAAACTTCTGGGAATATCAAGATTGAAGGGATTATGAATTTAAACCGTTTGATTATGGATAACTCTGGCGAGTCAGAAATATATTGGGTTAATTCTGATGAGCTAAATGTAGATATGAAGCGTGGTGATTTGGTTCTGGGTGGGCGAGTTGATCGCTTAACGTTACGGGCATCGGATGAGGCTCTACTAGATGCAACAGGGTTGATTTCTAATTCAACTTGGGTGGCTGCTTCAGGTGATGCTAATGTACAGGTGTTTCCACTAAAAACCTTGTATGCTTATTCAAAAGACAGCTCAATAGTCAACGTAAAGAATAAGCCAGATATGTATGTGCCAATTAACCAGAGTCCTTCTGTTATTGTATTGAACTACATAGATATGGAAAAGAGAAAGAATACGGTTTATTAATGCAACTTTATTCTTTTAGGCGCTGTCCATATGCGATTAGGGCACGGTGGGCGCTGAAACTTTGCGGAATCCCATTTCAGGTCTGTGAGGTTGACCTTAAGAACAAACCCAAAGAGCTATTATCACACTCTCCCAAAGGAACCGTTCCGGTTTTGATTCTTCCTGATGGTCAGGTTTTAGATGAAAGTATGGATGTTGTGCGCTGGGCCTTTAGTCAGGGGGTTCCTGAGGGTTGGGGTGATCTTGATTTCAAAGATCCAGAAGCCTGTGCTATTTTAGATAAATTACATCATACCTTTATTCCAAGCTTAAACCGATTTAAGTATGCTGTTCGTCACCAAGATGTAGATATAGAGCAGGAAAAAAGGTGTTTGCTTGAGTTCATGATGTTATTGGATCAGAATATAGAGCAGGGGCTGTGTGGCGCATTATCATGGATAGACATTGCGTGTTTACCATTTATTCGACAGGCTTATAAAGCGAATAATGAATGGTTTGATCAACAGTCTTGTGTACGCTTAAAAAAGTGGCTGGAGGATCTTACAGATACCGACACGTTTGTATGGGTGATGCGTAAAGATTAAACCCCCTTTATATCATAATCTGAGTCTTCAACTGCTGTCCCATATAGCCTAGAGCCATATATGATTTCGATAACCTGTTTAATATTTCCTGTTATTCTTTATCTATTAACACCTATCTTCTTAGATTAAAATACAGCTTTATATCAAACTTAGCGCCTTTAGTGCTGTAAAATACCTTATCTAGATAAGCAGCATTCATTCTTATTCATCGTTTCTATAGGGTATCTAAATAAATATAGCACGTTGGGTATTGAGTTAGGAAGTTCCTCAGAGGGGGTAGCTCTTGTAGACACAGATGCGTTTACCTAAGTGATGCGTCAATATTAAAGTGTTTAATAGTTATTTAATCTTGAGTATGTTGTTAGACTTTGGCAGTATAGCTTTACGTAAAGATTGAGCGTAGATGATAGAGAAGGAAATAAAGGACTATATAGAAAAGCAAAAAAAGGCTTTTTTTGAGCAAAAGAAGACTGGTAAGACAAAGATTGCTACAGTCCCTCAATGGCTGGTTGTAAAGGCTACGATAGCACCAACGTCTATAGCTATAAAAGCAGTAGAATATTTGTTGGTCAATATGGCAGTTCTTGAAAGAGGTATCCATGCAAACGCTATATTTAAAGCATGGTTAACGAGCCCACAAATTAAGCAAAGAGATGAGCTTTATCAGTTATTGGTCCTCCATATTGGTGCTTTAGATGATTTTCAGAAACTCATAAAAGGAAAAGATTTTACAGCTAAATTGTCTGTTTTAAGGTATTTGACTCAGTATGATTCTGAGGCGTCTTATAAAACTTTAATTGAGTGCTTAGTCGCATATATTGCTTCAGATATTTCCCTTGAGCTAAGCAGCTCTAATATTGGGCGATATTCCGTTAGTTTATTAAAGTATATTGAGGTTGATCCTACTACTTCTTTGTATTTGGATCGTGTTATCAAAGCGTTGGTGGAACATGCGCATTGGTCCAAGGATCGAAAAGCAGTGACTGAATTTATGGTGGCATTACACCGTACACTACTTAATAGTCCACATACTTCAAGTAAGCAGCTACTTAAGTGGATGAGTTTAGCAAAGATACGTTATGAAAAGCCATTGACTGTATCAGATGGGCATAAAAAACGCTCAATGATGCGGAGTTATGATCATTGGTGGTCTTATGCAGTTTCAGAGCAATGCGTTCAATCTCCAGGAATGATACTGCATATGCTCCATATTTTGGATGACTTGAATCATTTAATATCTGGGCAGCATTTATTGCTTGTATGGATCAAGTTGGGTTCGGTCAACGGTGTAAAGGCTTTACTCAAAGAGGCTAAAAAGCGTAAAACAGTTCTTTCTTTACAGGATGGATTGTATAGCTTTCACCTATCGTATGATGAGCCAAATGTAGCTAATTTAGATGCCTTTTTTGAACAGTGTGTTAGTGATGCACCTGCACTAAAGGATCAGTACGCAGCTATTTATTGTGCTTTGTGTCAGTTTTTTGAAGACAAAACAGACTTATATGAGGCGGTGGCGCCAAATGCTATGAGTCAACCAAAGCATCGGGTACAGCAACACTCGGCAGAGGCTGTTGAGCCTAAGGCTGATGCAGAGCCACGCACTACAGCATCAGCGGCTGGGGGCGGTTTCTTTAGGAGGGCTTTTTCAGCTGCGGGCACGGGTTCCGCCTTGTGGAGTAGAAGTGGCTCAAAAGCAAGATATGTTCGCTCTACATCAGGTAGATATTCAAGTGCTTCTTCGGACGAGGGCGGAGCACACCGCAAGAGTAGTGGTGGTTCAGCAGCGCCTGCTGGAAGCACTCCGGATAAAAAAAGGAAAAGAGATAAAGATAGCTTATCTGGCTTTATTGATGACTCTGATGTTACTACCACGCTAGCAAGAAAGAAAAAAAAGCAATCATTGTATTTGTCAGCTAATCCATTATGGCAGAGGGTGGATAAGGCCCCATCAGTTGTGTTTTTTAGAGGGGTGCATGGGGATAGACTACCTAAAACAACAGATTTAAAGGCACCATCGCTTCGTGGATCTGGTGCTTTATATGCATCTGAAGTAGAGAAAATACGTCAGTTATCTGAAACTGACGCTACTTTATTCCAGCAGACATACACGAATAATATAGATGGGTTTATGCGGCGTATTCAATCTAAAGATGGATTACAGGATGTTCGTCTTCAGGCGCACCCGTTTGTATCAACCAGTTTGGAGGTTGAACCTGCGATAAAGTATGCTTTGGGACAGAAATGGTCTGGTGCTTCAGGGCGTGATGCACGGTTACCCATTACTTATGGTGAAGATGGTTCTGTTTCTCATAAAGTCGTAGGACGTCTTTATGTCATAGTTGGCTCTGTAAATGATTTTATTAAAGTGGGTAACAACTGGCATCACGTACTAGCAATGTATGCGTCTGGAGCTGCATTTGATTATCGTATTGTGGGTGAATCAGAGGTTGCACATCTAGGAACTATTGATCAGAAGTATATTGCTGCAGAGTTAACGATGGAAATGCCCAGTTTCCATGCCGAGCATATGCCGGCTTCATATCAGAAAAAGTTTGGTATGAATGAGGAACAGTACATCCATTGGAAAAGGATGTGTTTGGCTAAAGACGTCGATCAATCTTTAGTAGTCGATCAAGTGATGAAGTGTGTGACACAGTCGGCTAAAGATCATGTGAATCAGTTGGTGTCGGCTATTGTTAAGATTCGGTATTATCCAGCGCTTAATAGTCGTAGATTGAGTCGTGAAACGCAATGGGTCACAGAGCCTAAATTAATCGCATTGAGTATGGCTAGAATGCTACATTTTGGACACGTAAGTCGAGCGCATATATCCGCTGTTGTGGAGAAGAAAGCATCATTGGATGCTTATACGCGTGCTTATTTAGCGGCTATTCGTGCTGGTCAGGTAACGGGTTCTTTTATTCAGTTTTTATGGCATTTGAGCCGACTATGCCTGGATAACTCTGGGGTTGGATATAGCCAGTATATTGCAAAAACATGGCCAGAAATAGCAAGAGTGCTGCCAATAATAAGCTCTTACCCAGAGATCGCTAATCAAGCAAAGCAATATCTACAAAGCTTATATTGTGACATCACAGATGAACAGTTGGCTTGGGCAAAGGATATCATCACAACCCAGCAGCCAATCAGTCATCTTAGCTTAAAACAAAGGCAAGTTTTGCGGCTGGCTATTGAGCAGTTTATGGATCAAGATGATATAGAGGTCAGTTTTTTGATGCGGTGCCAGCAGCTGCAGCAGATATTGGTACAACGATCAGTTGAGGGCGCTTCGAGTTCTTTAGCGCTACCTACAGTCCATCGTGTTGATGAAAGTCAGGTTGGTGCAGTCTTGGAAATGACGGGTGTAGATTTGAGCACACCACCGTCTTCTAGGAAAAAGCGTTTGCCGACGCTATCTGAAGAAGCAGAAGAACGATTACCTCTTACAGCATTGAACTACGCTAACTTTATAGAGCGAATAAAGCTAGGTGATGTAGTGTATGTCCAAAAATACTTGGCGAGTATTCAGCAAGAAGAGGCAGAACTGATTGAGTCTAAAGAGGCATCAGATCAAATAGCTAGACAGTTAACGCCTTATCTTGTGGGGAAATCAGTAGCGGTTTTGTCAGATTATGATCAGGTAAACCCTTTACATTATGCAGCAGGCTGGCATGATGTGGCGGCTGTTTCAAAGCATCATGAGCCTATTTTGACATTGTTGATGCAGTTTAAACTCTGTGGTCACCAGTATTCTGTCAGTGCAATATTGCCAAACGGCCAAAGGTTATTACATATGTTGGCAATTAATGGTTCGAGTAATACGATCAAATCAGTATTAGGTCGCTATGCTCAATTAAATGCAACCTATCAAGATGCATTAGGTAATACAGCAATTCATTTAGCAGCGAGCAAAGGTGATTTAGCATCAGTTATAGCATTATCCAAAGTTTCTGACTTTGCACTCAAGAATAAGGCCGGTGCTTTCCCGGTTGACTGTGCGCGCACCGCAGAGCACCAAGAGGTGGTTAATTATTTAGATCGGCTCCACAAGTTTGCAGGATGTTTGCATCGTGTGCTATTGGCAGGGTCTGGTATGGTTGGAAAAATTATATCAGTTGATACAAAACATTTAGAAGGTGCTCTTGATGCAATTATTACAGCTGATCTTCCGGATCAAAAATTAGCGTGTGCTGCTTATTGCACCAATCGTAGAGCCCCAGTTAAGCCATGGTTGGCTGATAATTACGAAAAAAATATCTCATTCCTAGCTTGTCAAGCGAACAAGAGACGACTTGTAAGACGGCTAATGCGAGTGGGGGTAGATATTAATGCAACACCTCACCGCTATAGTCGGCATAGTTTCCAGTTAGGCAGGCCTTTTTTTGTTGCGGTCAAAAGAGGCTACGTGAAATTAGTTAAACAGATGTTGGGGCTAGATTTTTCTCTGTTGTTTGCAACCAGCGGTGAGTTTGCTGAGAGTAAGGCTTTGCAGCAGAGTGCTGATATTATTAAGCATGTGGAGCGTTTAAAAAATTTAGAGATGAAGCAGGTTTGTTTGGCTTCTTACAGAGATAATAAATCAGATTATAAACCATTACATCCAGAATTACGCTCCAGGTTTGAGCTATGGAAATAGTATTTGTTCAAGCTGTCATTTAAAGGGTTATAGATAGGGGAGAGAGATGAGAAGTGAAACCAGAGAGGCATCTAAGAATGTGTTGGGCAGCCCATTACGTGCTTGTTGTCATAACCCACAAACAGGATATTTTAGAGATGGTTACTGCCGTGCTTCAGAGGGAGATATGGGTCGCCATATTGTCTGTGCAGAAATGACGGATGATTTTTTAGCTTTTACAAAAAGCCAAGGTAATGATTTATCAACGCCTAACCCTGATTATAACTTTCCAGGATTAAGAGCAGGTGATCGTTGGTGTTTGTGTGCAAGACGTTGGCAAGAAGCCTGGAAGCATAATAGGGCTCCTAAGGTAGTACTAGAAGCGTGTCATGAGTCTACGCTTGAGATCATACCTTTATCGGTGTTAAAACAATTTGCTATTCAAGCGATGAACTAAATGATGAATCATATTGGCTTTAACTTTGATACGACGTATATTCACTTATCTAATACTTTATTTACGTTTAATCATCCGGAGCAGGTTCGAAATCCTAGCTTAATTATAGTGAACCATGACCTGTCCAAGGATTTAGGCCTTGATTTATCGTCTTTGGATGATCAGGCATGTGCTGCTTTATTTGCAGGCACGCATCCACCAGAGGGTGTGGTATTTTTCTCACAAGCCTATTCAGGACACCAGTTTGGTTATTACAGTGTTCTAGGTGATGGACGAGCACATCTATGGGGTGAGCATCTTGACCCAGGCGGTAAACGATATGATATTCAATTTAAAGGATCAGGGCGTACACCTTATACACGAGGTGGGGATGGTAAAGCCGCATTATCTCCTATGTTGAGAGAGTATTTAATCTCAGAAGCTATGCATTACCTGGGGGTTGCAACAACGCGAAGCTTAGCTGTGGTATCAACATCAACTACTGTGATTCGCGATGAGCTTTTAGATGGGGCAATATTAACAAGGGTTGCTAGCTCACACATAAGAGTAGGCACCTTTGAGTATGCTAAAGAGCAAGGTATCTCGGTTTTGTCTGAGCTACTTGATTACACCGTTGCTCGGCATTTCCCCGAGCTAAGTCAGTCTGATAATAAGGCGCTAAAGCTGTTTGAAAGGGTGATGCATCAGCATATTGATCTGGTGGTTGATTGGATGCGTGTTGGCTTTATACACGGGGTGATGAACACCGATAATATGGCCATATGTGGAGAAACGATTGACTATGGTCCGTGTGCTTTTATGGATGCCTATCATTTAAAAACAGTCTTTAGTTCAATTGATACTGAAGGGCGGTATGCTTATGGGCATCAGCCAAAGATTGTGAAGTGGAATTTAGCAGTATTTGCTTCTAGCTTGCTTCCTTTGGTAGACCCAGATCGAGTAAAGGCTGTTCAGTTGGTTACAAATATATTGGATCAATTTGAGGGTGCTTACGATAAGAAATGGGTAGGCATGATGAGAAAAAAGCTGGGATTGTCGGGGGAGCAGCAAGGTGATAAAGGATTAATTTTAGATCTTTTGACTTGGATGCAGAAAAACGGTGTGGATTACACGCATACATTTTTAGGCTTAAGTGAGGGGAGGAAGCCCAGCGGTGTTATTTATCAGGATGAAGGATTCTCTGAGTGGTATACGCATTGGACAACTAGGCTCGCTTTGAATAAGATTTCAGAAAAAGAGTCTTTGAACTTAATGAGGTCTGTGAATCCTGCTATTATTCCTAGGAATGCAAAAGTAGAGTTTGCGCTATCAGCGGCGATAGAAGGAGACTTTGCACCCTTTAATCATTTATTGGCGTTATTAAAAGACCCATATAATAACCGATCAGAGCTAGGACCCTATCAAGATCCACCACCAGACAGTTATGGTTATCAAACTTTTTGTGGTACTTGAAAACTATTGCTCTTCAGTTCTTAAAGTTAAAATTTCCACCCCATCGTGAGTCACCAATAATGTATGCTCCCACTGAGCTGATAAAGACTTATCCTTGGTGACGACGGTCCACTCATCATTTAAAATTTTAATATGACGTTTACCCAAGTTAATCATAGGCTCAATGGTAAAGGTCATGCCTTCTCTAAGAATGAAGGACTTAAGATCTGGGTCCCCATAGTGAAGGACTTGAAAGTTTTTTTCGTGGAAATCACGGCCAATGCCATGTCCACAAAATTCATGCACAGAGCTACAATAGTTCTTTTTAGCATATTGCTCAATGGCATAACCAATCTCATACAGTGAAACACCTGGCTTGACTCGATTAATACCAACGTGCATACACTCCTGTGCTACCTTACATAATCGTATGGCATGTGCTGGACACTGACCAATTAAAAACATTTTACTGGTATCTCCATGCCAACCATCTTTGATAACGGTAATATCAATATTAATAATATCACCATTTTTTAATTTTTTATCATCAGGTATTCCATGGCAAACGACGTGATTCACTGAAGTACAGATTGATTTTGGAAATCCTTTGTAATTAAGTGGAGCAGGGATACAATTAAGTGTGTTGGTAATGTAGTCATGCGCTAGATCATTAAGAGCTGAGGTTGAGATTCCTGCTTGTACATGAGGTGTTAAATAGTCTAGTACTTGAGCCGCAGCACGTCCTGCTTGGCGCATCTTTTCAATTTCTGACTGGCTTTTAATTAAATGATCGGTATTCACAGTAATGCATTTTTTAAACAGTTTGATTCTATCGGATCTAGGGTTATATAACAATGGATGGTGATAAATTAAAAAAGCCTCCAGCGGGAGGCTTTCTTATCGATATAGACAATTAGGTGTATAACTGAATCACATTGTCTGCTTGGTTAACTGTTGTTTGGTTAATCGTTATTTCACTATGCTGATCATTTGAAGGTTTGTCATCATCCTTCAGTGACTCACAGAGGTCACTTATTGCTTGAATGTCTTCATCAGTGAGTTTGATTGATTTAACAATACTGAGTGTGAAAGATGTGTGGTCAGTATTGTGATTTGAGAGAACCACCAGCTACTCAAGCTAAGGCAGCCTCGAAAGTTAGTGTTTCACTCACTTCATATCTCGTACCCAATTCTACGCCGTAATAGTTGTAGGGGTATCAGCTCCAAAAGATGGATAGTACACATCAATCTCCTGATCAAGAAATACATGCGTGCTGTGAAACCCGATTTTGTAGGCTAGATAACTGTCTTCATCAGCTTTGGTTAAAAGACCCATACCGATTTGACATGGGTATCTGTTGGTATAGATTTAAAGTTAAAGTAGATGCTTTGATCTGTTTCGCCAATTTCTCCAGTCACACTCAACCCTATGCCCATCTTTATTTGTGTCAGAGTAATTGTTAAAATTACCCTCTACAGAGTTATGAAGATCTAGACTGGCCTCGATTCAAACAGCGATCGAAAGGTTTGAAATAAATGCAAGTAAAATTAATATGTTTTTGTTCATTTTGTTCCCTGCTTTTTTATTAAAGTAGCTTATGTGAGTGAATTGTCAAGATATTATATTTTTGTCTTATTAATGCCCCCTCCCTAGGAGGCTTGATTATACAATTCGCTAAGAAGTATTTTAGCCATCAAATGGTATTGACATAACAGCACCGAATGAGATATTTGAAATTTCCAAATAGTCATGAGTATCGCCAATATTCATTTTGTCAAAAGCGAAAAGTAACTTTATTATGTAAGGAATCACTTTGGTCGTACCTTAAATAAAGCTCTGCACCCAGTGTGCGCCCCCATTTTTGATCTAGAAAATAGGTGTATAAATAAGTATGTACCTCTGCTTTATAGAATAACGTGCTGTTAGCGTCAGTTTTGAACTAACTCCAGCACTTGCTTGCGGTTATATATATACCACCTGCATTTGGAATAGTATATTCAGCATTGACATACTCCTTTATCTTTTCCGAGATATTGTGCGTTAGTCCCCAACCTAATACAGTGTTGTTTGAGCTACTAGCAAATGTCTCTTCGGCTAATGGTAAGCCGTAACAGCAACTTTGAACATGTACTGAAGTCTTTAAGTCGATTGCATAGGACATGCATTCTACTAGTGGTATATTTTATACTTTTTATATGTTTACAATGTTTTATCTATATGCGGTTATCAATAATGTGTGCTTAGTTTATATTAGGCGGGATTGTAAGGCTGTATTTTAAAGAAGGCTTGTAGTGAGTGTATTGATCTGTATGTCTTTACTTTTTAAATTAAGTATGACTAGTGTGGGAGATTTGATCTGAGGGTTGGTTTTGTACTTGATGATCTTATTGAGTCTTGGATGGCAAGAGATGAAGCTATTGCTTGCGCTATTGTGAGAAATTTCTTACATGCGATTTGCATAAAAAGTACTGATTTCGGAGTTATTTGCTTATTTTCTGTGTGTGGTTAATTTTTTTAGCCTTTCGCTTTTTTGATTTGCACCTGTTTATTATAGCTTTTTTTTAACAGTGTGGTTGAAAATGAAGAAATCTTAAGGTTCAGAAATTAGCTTTTTTTAATTTATTATACAGATTGAATATTAATTATAGATTAATGAATTTAAGAAATTTTGTAATTTTTTATGGCCTCAAGTGCGGTAAATAAATCACCACTAAAACCATAGTCAGCTACCTTGAAAATAGGGGCTTGTGGATTTTTATCAATAGCAATAATGATTTTTGAATCACGCATGCCTGATAAGTGTTGAATGGCACCAGAAATTCCAAAGCAAAGATAGATCTTTGGTGCGATGATGCGGCCGGTTTGGCCGACTTGGTGATCATTGCTGATATAGCCAGCATCAACGGCAGCTCTGGATGCACCAACTCCAGCATTATTGTGTTTCGCCAGTTCGATGATTTGTTGGAAATTCTCTTTTGAGCCTAGTCCTCGTCCTCCTGAGATGACGATGTCTGCAAGGGAGGGATCACTGGTGTCTTGGAGAAGGGGTGCTTTGATCTGAGTCGGTGGATTGCTTTCGTAGGTGCCTATCGATTGGATCTTGGGTTGAGTTTTTCGGTCACTGGGCTCAAAATAAATGCCTCTCAGGGTCATAATCAGTTGCTCCCCGTGATGGGTTATGGTTTCTAGTGCTTCTCCAGCATAGATGGGACGTGTGAATTGATTCTGGCTATTGATTTGGCAGATATCACTTAACATGGGGAGACGTTGTTGTCCACAGTAATATGGGAGGAAGTCTTTTCCATGTGTATCTGCATGCGCTAAAATATGGGTATACGCTGAATGTTTTTGGATTAGGTTGGCGATTGTTTTATTAGAAGCATACGCTAACTCTTCATGATGATAATGGTAGAGTGTATCAACACCGAGTATGTGTTTAATGTCGGGTTGTGGTCCGATATAGAGTAAATCAATTTGATCTGATAACTGCTCTGCGGCTTTAATCAAAGCAGGTAATAGAGATAGGGGTTGTTGACTGGTATGTACAATTAATGTGTTCATTTTAGTAGCCCCGCTGATTTTAATTGATCAATAAAGGTGTCTAAGTTATCAGTAGGCGTGCAGCCTTTTTTGGGTATAGGCGTAGATACTTTTTCAGTTGTGATTAATGAGGATTGCTCAATCTTGGGGTCAAACGAGGTTAGTGGTTTCTTTTTAGCGGCAAGTAATTTAGGCAGTGCAATAAACCTAGGGGTATTGAGTCTGAGGTCACAGGAGATGATGCAGGGTTTTGAAAGCGTAACGGTTTGAATACCAATATCGGTTTCACGGTCTACTTCAATCTCGTTGTCTTTGATTCGGATATCTGAGGCGAAGGTGGCGCAGGACCAATCAAGCATGCCAGCAAGCATGGATGGAATTTGGCTGTGGTCACCATCAATACCCAGTTTACCCATGATAATGATATCAGGGGTATGTTCTTTTACATACGCTTCAATCATCAAACATTTTAAAAAGGGATCAGAGCAGGATTGCTCAATATGAACTGCTTGGTCAGCCCCCATAGCGAGGGCTTGTTGTAATACCGATGTGTTTTGTCCAATATTAAGTGCAGTGGTATGGGTGATTTGACCTTGCTCTTGTCTTTGAATGCATGCTTCTAATGCGATGGCATCAAATGGATTCATAGACATTTGAACACCCTCGGTGATAACACCGGATTCATCGGGTTTGACATTGACTTTAACTTGGTAGTCAATGGTTTCTTTTACGGTAACCAAAGCTTTCATGGTTTTCCTCCATTAGTGATGTTCAAATCATTATTTATTCGTTACACTTGTAGCATAGTTTGAAATTAATTCCGAAATATTTTATCCATGGAACGGTTAGATGTAGATGTAGTGATTGTTGGGGCTGGACCAGCTGGTTTAGCGGCTGCAATTCGTTTAAAACAAAGAAACCCTAATTTAGACATTTTAGTATTGGAAAAAGGGCGTTCGGTGGGTAACCATGTTTTATCTGGTGCTGTGATCAATCCTCAGGCTTTAGACGTGCTATTACCTAAGTGGCGGGATGAGTATGAATCGGTTACGCCAGTTAGTGAGGAGCGTTTGTATTATACAACCCGTAAGCGTGCATGGTCTTTACCTCATTTTCCTGGGGCCAGTCAAAAGGGCGGGGTGGTGATTTCATTATCACAATTAACTCGGTATTTAGCACAACAAGCAGAGCAACTCGGGGTATCTATATTATCAGGGTATGTTGGTGACCGGGTCTTACTGGATCAAGCGCGTGTTGTGGGTATTCAAACCGGAGCAAAAGGGGTTGATGAGCAAGGGGGTGCTGATGACCCTGGGGTTATGATCCATGCTAAGCATACCATGGTTGCAGAGGGTGCACGGGGTTTATTGAGTCGTTGGTTAATTGATCACTATCAGTTGGCGAACCAGCCACAGACTTATGGGTTGGGGGTTAAAGAAGTTTGGCAGGTGGATCCTGAAGTATTTCAGCCGGGGTTGGTGATTCATGCGTTAGGTTGGCCAGTCCCCTCAGATGCCTATGGCGGTGGCTTTATTTATCATGGATTGGATCATCGGGTAATGGTTGGTATGATTGTGGGGTTGGACGCACCCAATCCAACGATGAATCCATTTTCTTATTTACAAGCGTTTAAACATCATCCTAAGTGGCGGCATTATTTCTTAAATGGTAAGCCAGTTGCTTATGGGGCACGGGTTATAAATGAGGGTGGGTATCAGTCTATTCCTAAGTGTGAATTCCCAGGGGGTGTCCTTATTGGTTGTGCGGGTGGATTTGTTAATATTGCAAAAATTAAGGGGGTGCATGCGGCTATTTATTCTGGGATAGAGGCTGCTGAGGCATACTTAAAAAAAGAATCCTTTGATGAGAACTTTAAGCAGCATCCGGTGGTATTGGACTTATACCGTTGTCGAAATGTACGGCCTTGGTTTCAGTATGGGCGTTTTATTGGCATTATGGGCTCGGGGATGGATCAGTTTTTATTCCGGGGTTTAATTCCATATACGCTGACGCATCAACCCGATCACTTAAGTATAAAGCAAAAAGGCTTTAAGGTTGAGCCTGTGCATCAGCCAGATGGGAAAATTAGTTTTGATTTATTAACATTACTACAATACTCAAATACCCATCATAGAGAGGGTCAAGTGCCTCATATAACGCTAAAGAAACCGGATATAGCTGTTGATATCAATCAAGAGATTTATACCTATTTCTGTCCTGCCAATGTTTATGAGATACCCGAGGGTATGAATCATTTACAGATTAACAGTAGTAACTGTATTCATTGTAAAGCCTGTACCATTCGAGACCCTGCTCAGAACATAAAATGGGTGCATCCTGAGGGTGGTGGTGGCCCTAATTATACAGAAACATAATAAAATCTGACAAAGTAATATTCTTGTTTATAACGTTCCATAGTTAATTATGGAGAAGGTTATGCCTGTTGATGAAAGCTTGAATCGACTATGGGGTGCTATTGTCGGTGGGGAGGAGGATTCTGAAGTATTAGAGAAGTTGAAAGAGGTAGGATCTGATGATATAAGTGCAGCAAAAGAAGAAGGTAAGGGTTTAAATTTATTGCATCTAGCGGCAATCAAAGGTTACGATAGTTCTGTTATTGATGCGCTCAAAGATGCAGGTGTTGATAT
Organism: Candidatus Comchoanobacter bicostacola; assembly: GCF_024172705.1. Classification (GTDB taxonomy): domain Bacteria; phylum Pseudomonadota; class Gammaproteobacteria; order Comchoanobacterales; family Comchoanobacteraceae; genus Comchoanobacter; species Comchoanobacter bicostacola. The sequence continues at coordinate 906,965 of NZ_CP092900.1, read as the reverse complement.
TAATGCTACGGATTCATCGGGTTTGACCCCACTACACCAAGCATCTTATAATGGTAATTTTAAGAGTGTTCAAGCGCTCATAGCTAAAGGTGCTGACATTGCTAGCAGTGAAAATGTACAAAGAGATACGCCGCTTCATGCGGTAGCTAAAGCCGCGGCTAAAGGGAATGAGAGTGAATTAGGTGATCTCAAAGCTATTGCGAATCTGCTGGTAAAGTATGGTGCTAATAAAGATGTCAAGAATGGTGGTGATAAAACAGCAGATGATATACTGCAGGATGCGGGTATCACTGATTTTTTTGGGCCCATATATGCTGAACCAATTTCTGGGGCTGGGGGTAGCATGACTACAAGAAGTGCAATGGCGCAAACAGAAGCATCAGCACAATCAGTAGGAGGGCGCGTTCCTAACCCATTGTATGAACCATATGAGCCGGGGGCTGAGGATAGAATGACTACAAATAGTCCATGGGAAACATACAAAACAGGCGCTTCTACATCAAGTAAGAATAAAAGGCGCTGGAAAGATGCTATGGCACTTGTGCCAGAACCAATATTAGTTGGTGCGCTAGAAGGTTTGAACCCTAATCGAGAAAAACCATTGACTAGAGCGCTCTTAAAGCAGGTTAAAAATATTGCAAATAAGTGGAATACTAGTCCTCCTTTTGTAAAACGCAACTGTAACTCAAGTGTTGAGCTATATGCTGCGGTTAATAAGTTGATTAAAGCAAGTAAAAACCCGATTAAAGTTACTCTAACAAAAAATAAAGAGAATCAGGTGGATCACTTGGAGAAAGCAATAGCTGCAGTAGAGAATAGTAACATTAACATATCGGAACAGGATAAAGATACACTGTATCCAATTCCAATGGAAGTAGATATATCTGTAGTCCATGATGGACATAAACATCAAGGGCTGAAGGCGATGAAAGCATTGCTAGAGCGTCTCCAAAATGTACAAATAGACTCAACCCAGGTCCATGCAGGTGGTGGCCCAGCCTCTGATGCTCCTGAGACTCGAGATGGAGGAGTAGAACCAAGCCCAATGCCGACATATGAGAATGTTAAAACCTTTATCCCTGTGTGTAAGGATGGAGGGAGCGCTCGGGATGCACTTCAGGTTGTACAGAATGCTGCTCAAGATAGGCAAAGAACACGATCACATTCTACGCCAGAAAGGGTTAATGCTAATGACGATAACTTAGTAAGACTTCAAGCAGGTTCTAATCCCTAAGTTGAGGGATCAAAAGTACACCTGCTATTGATGTATTAAATATACATTAATAACTTGACTTATTTGGCTATCTAAGGCTAAATTAATATATTTACGCACAAGGATGAGTGTGAGCCTGATTGAGTTTGATCGTGTCCATCTAGAGATTGGAGGACGAGTTTTAGTAAACCAATTTGATTTCTCGATGGAAGAAGGGGAACACGTTGGTCTAATTGGCCCTAGTGGTGCTGGAAAAACAACTTTTATTAATCTATTCCTCGGCTTGTTAAAGCCAACGTCAGGAACGGTTCGACTCTTTGGAAAAGATGTTTCGGAACTTAATGATCATACCTTAGAACTCATGCGCATGGAAATGGGAATGATGTTCCAAACCAATGCACTCTTTCCAGAATGGACCGTATATGAGAACATTGCATTTCCAGTTAGATATCATTTTAGAGTACCAGAGCCTGTACTAAAGCAGTTGGTATTAATGAAGCTGGATGCCGTAGGCCTAAGAGGTGCACAACACTTAATGCCCAGTGAGCTTTCTGGTGGGATGGCTAGAAGAGTAGCGCTAGCAAGAGCTATGGTATTGGACCCTAAATTCTTAATTTACGATGAGCCATTTACCGGTCAAGATCCAGTGACTAAAAGTACATTAAAAGATTTAATGAAGCAGGTACATAGTCGCTTTGAAGTGAGCTCTTTAATGGTATCTCATGATATTAGAGATTTAAGTGAGGTTGTGGATAAAATGATTGTGATTCGCTCAGGTCGTATCATTGCCTCAGGTGCTACTGATGAGATTATGAACTCCAAAGATGATGATGTGCGTAATTTCATTTTAGGAACAGGGAAAACAGTGCAATCACTGAGCAAACGTTCATTAACTGAAGATATTTTGGAGTCTGGTGGTGCATAAACTGTTTGATCGTTGTGTGCGTATGGGGGAGGCAGTAGCCATGCTCTTTAGCGTTCTTTATGCATTTCCTAGAAGAAGAGAGCATTTTAAAACGATTGTTCAGCATATCTATTTTTATGGTAATAAAACCATGATGATTGTTATCGTAGCGGGTGCTTTTATCGGTATGGTTATCTCCTTACAAGGGTATACCTCATTAGTACGTTTTGGTGCTGAGTCAGAAATAGGTGGGTTAACAGCTTACTCTATTTATCGGGAATTAGGACCTGTGGTAACCTCACTGCTATTTATTGGACGAGTAGGGTCGTTACTGGCTTCTGAAATGAGTATGATGAATATCAATCAACAATTTACCTGTCTTAAAATGTTAGCAATTAATGCTTATCAGTTGGTTTTATTCCCAAGGTTTCTAGCTATCGTTATTTCAGTGCCTTTATTAACCATAGTATTTTGCTTGAGTGCAGTACTGAGTTCTTTAATGGTGTGTAAATTTGCGTTAGCTGTTTCAACCGGTATATTTTGGAACTCACTTGAGTACTACACGTTGTTTACAGTTGATGTCATGCATGGGTTTTGGAAGTCACTCGCATTTGGTTTTGTGATTGCTTGGGTTGCAATTTATCAGGGAATGAGTGCTGTTCCAAATCGTTCTGGAATGGCTAAGGCAACAACATCAACGGTTGTGTCTGCATCATTATTGATTTTGGGGATTGATTACGTCATCACCGCACTATTTGGGAGTATGTTATGAAAGAAAATCGTTTATTAAATGCAGGGGTTGGCGCATTTGTATTGCTCGCTGCTGTATCTATGATGTTTCTCGCTTTCTTTGCATCTACGCCAGATTGGCGGGGTTATGATGGTTATACGGTATACGCAAAGTTTGATGAGGCAGCAGGACTGCGTGCTCGAGCGCCCATTAGGATTGCTGGGGTTAGGATTGGTGAAGTCGAGTCTGTGGAGCTTACGCCTTCATACCAAGCTAAAGTTGCGTTAAGGATTGATTCTAAATCTACAGAGCTACCACTGGATACAACGGCTCATATCTTTACTGAAGGACTATTAGGTGTGAGATATGTTGCTATATTCCCTGGATATGATGAAAGTACGTTGAAACATGATGATGAAATACTACAAACAAACTCTGGTTTTGTGCTTGAGAATTTGATTGCACAATTTTTGATCAATCTAGGTAGCGAGAGTTTAAATAAAGGGTCAAGTGATGAGTAGGCTTTACTTTTTAGCACCTGTCTTTTTAGCAACACTCAGTGTGTGTGCACCTGCGGATCCAGTTGCTTGTGTGGAGCCTGTTGCTGTTGTTGAAGAGATGGCTCAGGAGCTACAGACTCGATTGGGTGCTGTTTGCAAAGAAGCTGACATATCAGAAATTAAGCAGCTGATAAAAGAGATTGTCATCCCTCATGTGGACGTAACGTTTATTGTTAAGCAAGTTCTCGGTCGTAAGTACTGGTATGATGCAACCAAAGAGGAGCATCAAAAAATAGAAGAATTGATGGAAGATTTGATGGTGAATCAATATGCAGTTGCATTTAATTGCCGATTTTTATCGGGTGATGTAACGTTCCATCCATTGCGCGATGATATTAGTAAGTATCTCCGAGTGTCCTCAACGGTTTCTTTATCTGATCAAGAGTCTTATAGCATGAAGTATGCGCTACGCTGTACAGATAATAAAGAATGGCGCTTATATGATTTTATTTTTAACGGATTTAGTCTAGGTCAAACGTATCGCTCACAGTTTAGTCAAATATTAAAGTCAGGTGGTGCACAGGGTTTGATTCAGTTTTTAGAAAAAGAGCTGTCTGATGATTGAGCTATCGGTCTTAAATGATGACTTAATTGTAAAAAATGTTAGAAATACATTTATAGAGGGTCTTTCTGTATTAAAACATGCAAAAGGGTCAAGCAAAAAAGTAGTCATTGATTGTACACAAGTCAAGAAAATAGATTCTACAGGTCTTGCAGTTTTGTGCGCATGGTGGCAGTATGCTTCAGGTGATGGAATATCATGTCACTTTGAGTGTAATGACTTGGTTCAGGAAGTAATAGACCAGAATAAGATTGAGCTTCCTTGATCCTTAACTAAGGGGGTTATATGGATAGTTTGACGGTATCACAAGTAGGTGCTATTAATGGTTCTCTTACAGCAGGGGGCGCAAAAAACTCAGTTTTACTATTATTAGCAGCCTCAGTACTTGCTACCAAGCCCATCGTATTAACTCGGGTTCCTAGGATTTCTGATGTTGAGAGAATGTGTCGCTTATTAAAGCAGCTGAATATTAAAATAACGCATCTATCTTCACACTCACTATTAATTGATCCGTCAGATATTCAATACTCAGATTTGTTAGGGGATGAATGCCAGGATATTCGAACATCCATATTGTTTTTGGGTGCGCTACTGGGACGGTTTGGTCGGGCAAAGCTACGTACACCAGGTGGCTGTAAATTAGGGGTTAGGCCGATTGATCTGCATGTTAAAGCGATGAAAGAGCTTGGTGCAATAGTTTCTGTCACAGAAGGTGTGGTGAGTGCCTCTTTCCCAGGTGTTATTTCAGATCATATTTCTTTTGATAAAGTGACGGTAACAGGTACCGTGAATGCTATTTTAGCGGCGTGTAGGCATCAAAATCCTGTTCTGATTGAGCATGTAGCTCAAGAACCTGAGATTGATGACTTGATCTGTTTGTTACAATCTATGGGGCTCAATGTACTTAGAGAAGGGGTAAATGTTAGAGTGTCTGGCCAGGTTATGGACTTAGCAGTTGAGCACAAGGTGATCCCTGATCGTATTGAGGTGGGTACCTTTTTAATTACAACCGCAGTATTGGGTGGCAGTATTCGTATTAATGATATGAATCCTGAATTACTCACCACCGTTTTATCTTGTTTAACAAAAGTGGGTGCAAAGATAGAGACCGGTTCGGACTTTATTAGTTTGGAAATGACTGAAAGACCAAAGGCGCTAGATATCGTTACTGCACCTTATCCAGGTTTTCCAACAGACTTGCAGCCCCCTTGGTCAGTTCTGTCAGCTGTATCAGAAGGCACGAGTAAGATTCAAGATATGATTTATAGTGAGCGAGTGGATCATTTTGTCGAATTAAATAAAATGGGTGCCCAATGCCAATTAGTTCCTAATGGTGCAATTATAAAAGGTGTATTAGATTTAGAGGGTGCTACTTTGTGTGCGCACAACTTAAGATCTGCTGCTGCATTGGTGATTGCAGCATGCAAAGCTGAGAAAAAATCTACTATTTTACAGATAAATGTCATAAAAAGGGGTTATCCTGACTTTTTTGGCACAATAAAAAAGCTATCAAAAACAATGGTTTGCAAGCCTGTCGAAAATTAATTTCATTTATTCTTAATAAAGTGTTGCTTTTTATGGATAAATATATATAATTTTTTATATACCCTAGTGTTTATGGTAGTTGATAAGGACGGGCTGTGCTGGACAAGGATGTCTACATTGTGTGTCTGAGCCATGATCATAGGGATGTTGACAACTGTTATGGAGAAGGACATGGAAGTCTATCAATATAACTCTGGCCAGCTTGCAGTCGCAGTTTGCCCAGAGTCTGCTTTTAAGCTAAGCAATGTGAATCAAGCTTATGGTGCGATTCAACCTGAAGTAGAGCAAAACACATTAGCGCATGCTTATGCATTTGTTAATTATATGTTCGATCGAGTGAGGCAATCATTTTTTGAGTTTGATCTGCCATTTAATGCTGAGGTTCATGGTAAGTTAACAAAAGCACAGGAATATCATTTAATTCATTTAGCGCAGCAGGGCGATGATCAGGCTGCTGCAATTCTACATGAGAATTTTTCTCCACTCATTATATCCTTTGCAAAAGATTTTATCGGCAGGGGTGTACAATTTAGTGTTTTAATTCAGGCAGGCTGTGAAGGTTTGCAAAGAGCTATATTAGGCTTTGATCCAGAGTATGATGTTCGTTTAGTAACACATGCTTATTTGTGGATTAGACAATCAATGACACGTTGTGTTAAAGGGGAGGTGGATTTCATTCGTGTACCAGATAATAAGCATAAAAAGTTTGCAATAGTCTGTGCTAAGGTGCAAGAAGGTAAGTCGATTGAGGATATAGCCGAGTTGTTGAATGAGTCGGTTAAAACCGTTAAAAGTCTCATACGACTGATCCCGAGAGTTGAGTCTTTGGATACCGCTTATACCTCTGAGCATGATGGGTATTTACATGAGCAAGTTGCTGCGAGCACACCCAGTAGTGAAGAGCACTGCTTAAGTGAAGAGAAGATTGAACTGGTGAAACGCTTTATTAGTGATTTTGATCAACAAAGTCAGTCATTGTTGGTTATGCGTTATGGGCTTGAGGGGCGTGAGTATAATCTACAAGAAATTGCAGATACCATGACGGCTGCTTCAAGTAAGAAGTGGAACAAAGAGCGTGTTAGAGTGAAAATAGATGCATTGTTATTAACACTCAGTCGCAAAGCTGCAAACCATGATAAAGGTACGCTTAATGTTCAAGCTACGCGCTCTGATAGTCTAGCTCGTGTTTCATTATTCTCAGCGCCAGCTAAGACGCCGATTATCACAGAGGACTATAGTTTAGAGTCTGATTCATCAATGAGTCGCAGTAAGGGTTGCTAGAATATTAAACTTTATGGTTGAGCTTTTTCAATGTGTTCCTATATTTCAGATATGAATTAAGGAGATTACCGTGAGTAAAGCACAAACATATAAGTACGAAGCTGATATGGAGCAATTAATGCATTTAATTGCCCATTCAATGTACAGTGACCAAGAAGCGTTTGTTAGGGAGTTAATTTCTAACGCAGCAGATGCTAAAGAAAAGTATGATTTATTAAGCCTGAAAGAAGGTCTTGAACCACAGGATCACTGCATCTATGTAGATGTTGATAAAGATAAGCGATCTTTTGTTATTAAAGATACAGGGGTGGGTATGTCTCATGATGAGATTGTTGCACACTTAGGTACGGTTGCTAAATCCGGAACTAAAACATTTCTATCTAAATTGAAAGAAGCTAAGGAAGACCAAAAATCAAGTTTAATTGGTCAGTTTGGTATCGGTTTTTATTCATCATTTGTCGTTGCTGATAAAGTTACAGTACACAGTCGTAAAGCAGGTAGTCCAGAAGATCAGGCGGTTTTATGGTCATCGGATGGTATTGCAAATTACTCGGTTGCTTATGAAAATAAATCAGAGGTAGGTACAACTGTTACTTTGCATTTAAGAGAGGATGAGTCTCTAGATAAGTTTTTACAGCATTGGCAGGTTAGGCAGATCATTGCGAATTGGTCAAACCATTTAGATATTCCAGTGATGATGGCAAAGCAGGGTGAGGATGAGTCAGGTTATGAGCAAGTTAATGATGCTAATGCACTTTGGGCACAAGAGCCTAAAGAGATCTCTGAGGAAGCGTATCAAAACTTCTATCAAGCACTAACGCATGACAGTGGTCAAGCAATGACTTATGATCACAAGCATGTTCAAACCATGAACGTTGCTTTTACATCCCTAATGTATATTCCTGCTAAAGCGCCTATGGATATTTATTTTAGAGACTACAGTAAAAAAGGGCTTAAGCTTTATGTGTCCCGTGTATTTATTATGGATGAAGCAGAACAGTTCTTGCCGTCATATTTACGTTTTGTAAAAGGGGTCATTGACTGTGGTGATTTGCCATTGAATGTTTCAAGAGAAATGTTGCAATCTAATGCTAAGATAAAGTCTATTAAGTCAAGTTGTACCAAGCAAGTATTGAAGATGGTTGCTAAGTTAGCTAAAGATAAAGCTGATGATTTTAAAACGTTCTGGAATGAATTTGGTGCAGTATTAAAAGAAGGCGCAGCACAGGATTTTTCAAACCGTGATGCAATTTTAAAGTTGCTCCGCTTTAATAGTACGCAAGGTAGTATGGTATCGCTAGATGACTATGTTAAAAATATGAAGGAAGGTCAGGATAAGATTTATTACCTGATTGCTGAGAATGAGCAAATTGCTAAGCATTCCCCACATGTGGAGCGTTATCGTCAAAAGGGCTACGATGTGTTGCTACTTACCGACCGTGTTGATCCATTTATGATGAATACACTTAAGGATTATGAAAGCAAGCAGTTTCATTCTGTAGCACAACCAGATGATGCTGTTAAGGATGAAAAGCTTGAGAAGGCTAGTGAAGAAGCACAAAAAGAACACCAAGGTGATATAGACCGCATTAAAGCTGTGCTATCAGAAAAAGTATCTGATGTGAAGTTTACTGCAAGATTGGTGAGTGCTCCTTCGTCCATGGTTGCTGGTTCTGATGAAATGAGCCCTCATATGTATCGTTTGTTAAAGGAGTCAGGTCAGCCTGTACCAGAGTTTAAACCTGTATTGGAGTTAAACCCTAAGCACACTTTGGTGAAAAAGTTGCTGGCTGAACAGTCTGATAAAGCGTTTGAGCAGATCTCATTGGTACTGTTTGATCAGGCACTGCTCTCTGAAGGAGGTCAGTTGGATGACCCTAACGTCTTTATTGAACGGATGAATGAGTTATTGGCTTAATCAAAGAAAGGGGCGTTACAGCCCCTTTTTTTATGCTTCAATGAGTTCGTTTAGACTTTTAGTAAACTGAGATAGTCCTTTATGTGGGCTGGTACGGTTGGATTGAAACTGATTAATGCTCTTAATGATTGATTGGGTGACTCTAATGAGTTCTTGATCACTATATCGTTTGAGATGATGTCGGCGTATCTTATACAGTAAATGCTCCTCTACCACGTTGTTCTCATAAGGAGAGATTTGTGACTTAAATGCTCTTTTAAATTGATTGAGTGCTTTTGTTATTTCGTATCTATTAATCATTGTCTTATTCTTTTTAAAGAATGTTATAATAATATTGTCTATAAATCAACCCTTTGGTTTGTTGTTGATAACACGGGGCTAGGTAGAAGATAGATTATTTAATGATATTATGTTTTTTGAGCTTACTGTATAGTGTTGTTCGGCTAATGCCAAGGGATTGAGCTGTAGTGCTATAGTTTCCCTCACAGAATGAAAGCGTCGTTTCAATAATGTTTTTTTCGATGTTATGGGTAAAGTCGTGCAATAGTTTACCGGATGTGCCGGCATGCTCTAAGTAACGTTGTGTTGCTTGAGTAATCAGTCTTTGTAGGTGTTGGTAATCGTTCATGTTGCCAATCTATCAAAAAGAAATAACTTTGGGTAGTTTTTATGTAATAAATGTTTATCTTTGTGAATAGGAGGTATAACATAGTAAAGCAAAAGGAGTTGTGTGGATAATCTATGATTCGAAGACATTTAATCGCAGGGTTGCTATTTTGGGTTCCATTACTGGTTACAGTCGTAACCATACAGTTTTTATGGAATATTTTTTCTAGTGTAATGGTTTACGTACCTGAATCACTTAATCCAGAGTTTTATTTAGGTGTTGATTTACCGGGTAGTGAGGTTCTCCTGGTCTTGTTTTTATTATGGTTTACGGGTGTTTTAGTAGCAAACTTTATCGGTAAACGGGTCATGCGTGTTTGGGAGCGTATACTGACTAAAATTCCATTGGTCAGAACGGTTTACCAAGGTGTTAAGCAAGGGCTGGAAATTGTAGTAGCACCTAATAGTCATGCTTTTTCAGAAGTGGTATTGGTCCCATTCCCAAACAATACCAGTTGGGCGGTTGCACTTGTGACTCAAAAAGATCTCGAAAATGGATTATGGACGGTATTTTTGCCGACAACACCTAACCCAACATCAGGGTATGTTTTATTAATCCCAGAGCAGGACGTGAAGAAAGTTGCTATGAGTGTGGATGAGGCCTTGAAATATATCATATCTTTAGGCACTATATCCCAAGATGAGCTGGGTATGCTAATTACCAATAATAGAGAGGAGTAGAATAAATGAAACGACGAAGCCACTATTGTGGACAAGTGGGCAAAAATGATATTGATCAGACAGTTAGGTTGTGTGGTTGGGTTTCTCGAGCGCGTGATCATGGGGGTGTTATTTTTATTGATTTATTCGACTATACTGGATTAGTTCAAATTGTTGCCCATCCTGAAATGAACGACTTCTCATTAATAGAAAGATTAACAACACATAGTGTTTTGTGTGTAGAAGGTTTGGTACAGTCAAGACCCGAAGGAACTGAGAATAAAAATTTATCGAGTGGTTCGGTAGAGGTAGCCATCCAAAAAGTTACTTGGCACAATACAGCGCAAGCGTTGGGCTATGATGTTAATGACCCTAAGGTCACAGAGGCGGTACGTGCCAGCAACCGTGTGCTCGATATCCGTAGTGATACGATGCAAAAGAGTTTACGTTTTCGTGCTAAGATGATGGCCGCAATGCGGAGTTACTTAGATCATGATCAGTTTCTCGAGGTGGAAACCCCTATATTAACCAGGCCGACGCCTGAGGGTGCAAGAGACTATATTGTACCAAGTCGTGTACATCCAGGACATGCATTTGCATTGCCTCAGTCGCCACAGCAATTCAAGCAAATGCTGATGATGGCGGCGATCGATCGTTACTACCAGTTTGCACGTTGCTTTAGAGATGAAGATTTGCGAGCGGATAGGCAGCCTGAGTTTACCCAGCTAGATATTGAGATGTCATTTATGAGTGCAGATGAGGTCTGTGCATGGGCTGAGGGGTTAATGAAGCATGTTGTTCAAGAAATGTTGGATGTAGCTTTGCCTACATTCCCGGTGATGAGTTATGATGATGCATTGCTTTACCATGGAACGGATGCGCCTAACTTAGCAAACCCGGTTAAATTCATTCCTTTAGACTCAGTATTAAAAGGGTGTGATTTCCAGGTCTTCAGTCAACCTGCAAATGATGAAGGTGGGCGTGTAGCCGCTATTAAGCTAGCGGGTGGTTGTGAAAAACTCAGTAGAAAAGATTTAGATGGTTATACCAAACAGGTGATGGCTTTGGGTGCTAAGGGACTTGCTTATTTAAAAATAAATGATTTGTCTGATTTGAGGGCTGGGATATCATCACCTATTTTAAAGTTTTTAGATGATGATACGTTGAAAAATTTAGTCAATGAACTACAGGTTGAAGTGGGTGATGTCGTATTCTTTGGTGCGGGTGAAAACCGTTTGGTGAATTTGACATTGCACGCGTTGGCTAAGCAGCTAGCCACTGATTTTGATTTGTTTGAACCTGGGTTACACTTTATTTGGATTAGAGATTTTCCTATGTTTGAGCGTGTCGATGGCACATTACATGCAGTGCACCATCCGTTTACAGCACCTGAGGAAGATTATCAAGACTTAACCCAGGCTAAAGCACAAGCTTATGACTTGGTGCTCAATGGCTATGAGCTAGGTGGTGGGTCTATTCGTATTGCTGATACAAAGTTACAGCAAGAAGTATTTAGTTTACTAGGCATTGATGAGGCACATGCGCAACAAGAGTTTGGTCACTTACTACATACCTTAACTCAAGGAACACCCATCCATGGTGGCTTAGCGTTTGGGATCGATAGAGTCTGTATGGTTTTACAGGGGCTTGACTCAATACGTGAGGTGATTGCTTTTCCAAAGACACAAACGGCAAGCTGTGCGCTGACTAAAGCACCTGGTTTGGTTGATGATATACAGTGGCAGGAGTTATCATTGAAGTTTAAAAAGGTGAAGTCAGGAGGTTGATGTGGCAGGTCATAGTAAATGGGCGAATATTAAGCATAGAAAAGGTGCTCAGGATGCTAAGCGAGGTCGCCTGAATACCCGGTTAATTCGGGAGGTTATGGTTGCTGCTAGAATGGGTGGCTCAGATAAAGCAACCAACCCATCACTGCGTTTAGCAGTTGAACGCGCAAATAAAGCAAACGTGACCAAAGAGTCTATCGAAAAGGCAATATTAAAAGCTACAGGGCAGTTGCCGGGTGTGTCTGTGCATGAGGTAAGCTATGAGGGGTATGGCCCCAATGGTGTTGCGCTATGGGTACATTGCTTAACTGACAATCGAAATCGAACGGTTGCAGAGGTTAGACATATTTTTAATAAGTATGGTGGAACATTAGGTGCAGAAGGGTCCGTGGGCTATTTATTTGAGCGGGTTGCGTATATTACTTGCCTACATGATGATGTCGATGAGGTGTTAGAAGTCGTATTAGACTTTGATGTTAAGTCAGTAGAAAAAATCGATGAAAATATAGTTTTAATACAAGCAGAGCCGAGTGACCTTAATGACTTATGTCAGTCCTTATCACAAACGGATTGGACAATTGAAGAGAGTAAGGTGACTTATCTCCCAACGGCAATGGTGAGCCTAGATGCCGATCAATTGGAGTCATTCAATAAGATGTATCTGGCGCTAGATGAATTAGATGATGTACAGGATATTTATTACAATTGTGATGAGTTATGATTGTTTTTGGCATCGACCCTGGGTCCCGTTTTACTGGCTGGGCGGTTATCGATTATGCACCTAGTCAGTCGCACTGTATTGCTGCAGGTAGAATAGTGCTAAAACAGAACTCTTTTACTGAGCGGTTAATGCATTTACATTCAGGGCTAACTGAAGTTATTCAAGAACACCAGCCAGTACATATTGGAATAGAAACTGTATTTGTGCAAAAGAATGTTCAGTCAGCGCTTAAATTAGGTCAGGCTAGAGGTGTTGCACTGCTTGCTTGTGCACAACATGGGGTTGAGCCTATTGAGCTAAGTGCTCGCTTTGTTAAGCAGTGTGTCACTGGGAGTGGTTCTGCAACTAAGCAGCAGGTTGCGAGTATGATTAGAAGAATTATGGGGCTAAATCAAATATTGTCAGAGGATGCCTCTGATGCACTCAGTATTGCGTTGAGCTGTGGTCATATGGTATATACATCTCAAAAGCGAGGAGTAAGTTTGTGATTGCGTGGTTAAAGGGTGTTATCCATAGTCGTACATTTAATTCATGTATTATTGATGTACAGGGTATTGGTTATGAAGTGTTGATGATGCAATCTGATTTAGGTCGTTTGCCAGCAAATGATCAGGTGGTCCAAGTGCATACAGCTGCTATTTATAGAGAGGATAGTGCTACGCTATATGGTTTTTTGTCTGGACAAAATAAAGAAGCATTTATTATTTTAAATACAGCCAGTGGCGTAGGTCCAAAAATGGCGCTGAGTATTTTAGATTTTCATGATGCCAATCAATTGAGTTTGTTAATTGCTCAAGGGAATTATCAAGCATTGATGCGCGCTAAAGGAGTAGGACAAAAATTAGCAAAACGACTGGTTATTGATCTAAAGGGTAAGATTATCTGTCGAGCGCAGCCTGATCTTTCCATGCAGTCTCCAGATACCATTGAGCTAGCGGTAGAAGCTTTATCTAAGTTGGGCTTTTCAGAGGGTAAGGCCCGTGATATGTTAAAAGGCGTTGAAGCGCAGTCAGTAGAAGAAATGATTAAACAAGCATTACAACAGGCTTAATATGAGTATTGTAAAAGAAACAGTAATGGAGGTCGACCAGGCGGTATCAGCCAGTGTGCGTCCTCGAAAATTACTTGATTATATAGGACAGAATCAGGTTAAAAGCCAGATGAGTGTTTTTATTCAGGCAGCAAAGGCTAGAGGTCAGTCATTAGATCATACGCTTTTATGTGGTCCTCCTGGTCTAGGTAAAACAACGCTTGCGCATATTGTGGCTAATGAGCTATCAGCACAGCTTATTCAGGCCACTGGCCCTGGGATGGATAAGGTAGGGGACTTAGCGGCAATATTGACTAATTTACAAAAGGGTGATGTTTTATTTATTGATGAAATCCATCGTATGAATGCTTCAGTAGAAGAAACACTCTACTCAGCAATGGAAGATTATAAGTTAGATATTATTATCGGAGAGGGTAGTTCTGCCCGTACTATTACACTTGATCTACCTCCTTTTACCCTCATTGGTGCAACAACACGATCAGGGCTGCTATCAGCACCATTTAGAGATCGATTTGGGATTAACTTACGCCTGCAGTACTATGATTATGAAGAGCTGACGGATATCATCACACGCTCTGCTGGGATATTAGATGTTCAAATATCAGGATTGGCAGCACAATCAATTGCGAATAGATCAAGAGGAACGCCTAGAATCGCTAATAAATTGCTAAGACGTGTTAGGGACTTTCATCAGGTATCAAGCTCAGAGCTGGAGATTGGTCAGGTTTCTGCTGATAAAGCTTTAGAGTTGCTAGGCATTGATGAGCACGGTTTGGATGATATGGATAGAAAGTTATTGGCTATTATTTCTGAGCACTTTAATGGTGGCCCTGTTGGGCTAGAAAGTCTGGCTGCAAGCTTAGGTGAGGAGAAGGGAACGATTGAAGAAGTGCTCGAACCTTTTTTAATTCAGTCTGGTATTTTAGTTCGTACACCAAGGGGGCGTGCGCTCACTGCAAAAGGCTCTAAAATAGCTGGGCTAACTACCGTTAGTTATTAATAACCCATCCCGCTGGAGCCAGGTTCTGGATTTCCCTGTAATAATTCGTTACCAGAAGGGGTGTTTTCTGCAAGCTGAGCTAAATCTGTTCCGCTAATATCTGCTGGTGTGAAGGGGCTCATTCCTTTTACGCCAGAGTTGAAGTCATCAATTGTCCCGACATGCATATAGGTGGCGCCTGCAGTATTTGATGAGCCATCATCAGATGAGTTGCTGATTGCGTTTAGGAAGTTGGTTTTTTGTTGTTCAGCAAAAATGAAGTACTGCATTTGTAGATTTTGTGCTTGTAATACTGCTATTTCTCGGAGGAGGTTTGCAGTATCCATGGTCGCAATGCTGTCCATCCAGGAGTCTGTTTTACTCGCCATGAGTCTCCAGCTACTGTTGTGTGCAATAATCTCCATTGGAGTTGCTTGTATCTCAGTGCCTTGTCCTTTGTATACTTGTTTATTGCCTCTCAAGTTGATGATATCTTCAATAATGCCGTAAGATGAGGTTTTCTTCAGGAATGACTGTATAGCCATGTCAGTTAAGGTTTTTCTGCTTTGCTCGATGCTACTTCTAATACTTTGTCGATCAGATTGTATTTTTGTCATAACATCATGAGTGAGTCCGACTTTCCGTTTGTTGCCAGGTAGTGATGCAACCCAAAATCCAGAGGATTTCTTGAATGTTAAGCGCACACCTGATGCAAGGACCTTAACCTCTTTCTCTGTTCCACCATTAGGCAATCCTCGTAGGAATGGTAAGGGAACAGTCCCCATTCCGGTCATAGATTTTGCAACTTCTTTCATGAGTGCAATGCTGTCTACTTCTTTCTCTTCGGTAAAAATTAAATTGGTTGCTTCACCGTTTATTGTATTCAAAGTGTTAAGTTCGGCAATTACAGTTTCACGTAGCACCGATTGAGATAAACCATATTGGTGTGCTCGGTAAATGTCTGACGATGCCGGCATTTTTTTGACACCTGGGTTGGCATTTATCTCTTTGATTACTTGCAGTTGCAACAGGTTTTCTAGCGGCTCTAGCGCTGATATTATATTTTCAATATATGCTTTAGCAGTCGTATTTTTTTGCGCATCATCGCCTTCGAGTTTTGGTGGATCTAACTGCTTTTCTATCTTTTTAAAGCTATCCTCGATTTCTTTGGTAAGCAGCGTCTCTTTTCCTTCCAAGGATATTTTTAACTTTTTCGCGTCTTTTGTGAGGACATCGTATCCGCTATTTTTGTTATTATCAGTTGCCAGGCACTGAAACCTTCCTAGTTTGTCAGGTTGACTTACAAGCTTTGCTTTTAAATCTTTATCTGTTCCAACATACATCTTTAATGGGGGTGCTGAGGTTGGATCATCTATACGGTTAGGGTCAGCTGCATGCCAATAACTAAGGCAACTCTTAGCTCGGTCTCTTATATCGACTACTTCACGGTAGGAGGTAACGGATTTTGATTTCATCGGGCTGGTTTCCTCTAGGTCAAATAAGATGGCGTCTAGAGTAAGTTGAATGAATGCTATGTTTGTTTCAGCACTAGATGATGAAGTGTCAACAAGTGCGCTGATTAAATCCCCTGGGTTACCCAAAAATGGATCAAGTTTAGCACTAACATTAGCACTCCCCCAGGTTTTTACTGCCATTGTCTCTGAAGGGTCTATTTCAAGATTGTCACGAATTTCCTTTAGAATTTTGACTTGAGTATTATTATCGCCTCCTGTATCTTGTGCTAGTGCAAAGGAAGTCGAAAGAAGGATTAACGTAAGCATTTGGATGTACATAACTGACTAACTGGTTTGTTTTTTGGTGTAAGCGCCTCGAGTATAAGGTTTGAATTCAATATGAGTGGTTGGAGCAGTAGGTGTTGAATGACTACTCATCCTTTGCTTCTCTTGATTCCTCTTTTCTATGCGCTCAGTTTTAAAAGATTGTGTTGATTCTTTTGTGCTCTTGGGTGATGAAATAGATGACTTTGGTGCATAACTGGGGTAATTTTGCTTTCTGCCTATTTTCTTACAGAGCAACCTGGCATGAGTGGAGGGTGGGTTTAAACAGAATGCATCGTAGTTTCGAGCGAAACTTACAGTTGGCACTAAAAGAAGGGTTAGGATAAGGGGTTTAATTTTGCTCATAAATTTCCGAAATCATAGTCATACGTTCAGGGGCATAAACTTCTTGTAAGATGCGCACCCTTTCAAATTTTGTATTACGTTCTATAAAGGTAGCAGCGTTTTCATCATCATCCATATCAACTTCTGCTTGCTTAATCATTTTGGACGCAAACCCAGGCTGAACGCTGTCTAGTAATTGCATTAATCTGAGTTTTTGACTCATATGCAGGTTGGCTGAAATATTGACTGCATCTTGTAATCTGTCATCACTTAATTTATCGGCTTGGCTCAGTAAAAATCCAAGCGATGAGAGATGGGTTTGCACTTCGGGGTTGTCAGCGAGAAGGTCTTGTTCATGTTTTTCTAGAAAGTTGATAACATTGAAAACACTACCGCTCATGTGTGTCATCCAAAAAGCACGTGTGCTTTTAAGGTCCAGCTCTGGCATTGTATACTCCCGATTCCTAATGTTAATATTAATCGATTTATTGCTGTGAATCCAGTAGTAATCTTAAAAGATACGTTTATTTCGTGTCGCCTTATACACTACCTTTAAAGCTGCTTTAGAGTGGGCTATTTGAGAATATCTCTCAGGGTGTAGGTATGTACATCAATAGGGTGGTGGGTTTGTCCAATGAGCGTAAGTATATAATCTTCTAGGTTAAGTATTCTATGCTGTATGTTTTCTGAATCTAGGAGTGATTGAATACTTTTTTTTCTTAGTCGCATAATGCTAGCTCCAGAGAGCTTGGCATATGCTTCTCTGAGCATCCAGTCTTTTTGAATATCGGGTAGATGGGTCGATTTAATTTGAAAATAGTCTGCAAAACGTTCGAGATTTTTGGGTGTTTTTGACTCACAGTCAATGCCAATAGGAACTGTGCTAAATGCTACCGCCCAGAGCTGAGCTGAGTGGGTCACACTTAAGTATTGGTTTTGAGTGTTCATGATCGGCTTTCCTGCCGTGTTATACTTAAAGTCTTCAACCTGCCACTGGTTTTGGATAATTAGGTGTTTAATCCAGTTTCGGCTGTTTTGATAGGTGCGTGCTTTATTTTTCTCCATGCAATCTATTCTTCGCTGCTCATGATGGAGCAGCAAAAAAGATTGAGGAGCAACGGGTAGTTGCCCGATGTAGTAATAAATAACGCATTGCATAGTGCAGAGTATACACCATGCAATTTATTATAGAAGCTTTAGCGTATGCATTTTAGGCATAAGTTATATAAGTAGGCAACAAGAAACCCGCCAATAAATGCGTCAACAAAGGCCCATAATGTTCCTATAATCACGCCAAGTATTGTTAGTTCATAACCTAAGTATAATGTACTAAATACATTAACCATGCTCATTGCAAACCCAGTGTATAATGCAAGTATGCTGATAATCACTAGTCCGATAGCCCATAAAATGCCAAAGCTTAAGCCAAAAGCTAAAGGGCTTATTTTTTGATAATCACTCATGATTTTCTCCTGTTTTTATTAGTAGAGTTATGCTTTAAAAAAATCTCTTGTCAGAATTATTAATAACCTTATAGCATGCGTGTGAATCATTTGGTAAGGTATGAGCAGTTAACGTATGAGAGGTATATAAATGAGTAGAGGATTAAATAAAGCAATGATTATTGGTAATGCAGGCCAAGATCCAGATATTCGCTATACAGCTAATGAGCAGGCAGTTGTTAATTTGAGCATCGCTACATCAGAAAGTTGGCGTGATAAGCAAACCGGGCAGCAGCAAGATCGAGTTGAGTGGCACAGGATTGTTATGTATGGAAAGCTAGCTGAGATTGCTGGAAAGTATGTTAAGAAAGGAACTAAGTTATATATTGAAGGAAGCATCCGTACTAGAAAGTGGGCTGATAATCAGGGTGCAGAGCGTTATACAACTGAAATTGTTGCTAACGAAATGCAGATGTTAGATAGCAGAATGCAAGCAGCTGGAGGTGATATGCCAGCACCAGCAATGAATAAGCCTGCAGCACCGGTTGCAAGTGATATAGCTGATGATGATATTCCTTTTTAAGGTTGGTTAGGAGTAAATTATGGTCCAGGGACGGATTAGCGTTGATGACAATACCTATCATGTGATCGATATATCCCAAATAGCGTATTGGAGTCGGTTGCCTTATAGTTTAAAGATTCTATTAGAGAATGCATGTAGGAATCAGCTCAGTGAGCAAGATGCAATAGTCGATGCATTTAAGCAGTGGGTGCAGGGCGAGGGTTCACCTATGGTTAATTACTACCCAGGTCGAGTGTTGATGCAGGATCTGACGGGTGTGCCAGCCCTTGTTGACCTGGCTGCAATGCGCGATGCTTGTAAAGCTATGGGCCATGATCCGAGTAGTGTTAACCCGTTGTGCCGTGTAGACTTGGTTGCAGATCACTCAGTTACGGTCAACCATTACGGGCAACCTGATGCTTTGGAGAAAAATACTTCTGAGGAAGTTGTTAATAATGAGCAGCGCTATTCATTCTTAAAGTGGGCTCAATCAGCTTTTGATGGTGTACGGATTGTTCCTCCAGGTAAAGGTATTTGTCATCAGGTAAACTTAGAGTACCTAGCGACAGTGGTTGAAAACAACAAAGGTTGGTTATACCCAGATACGCTAGTAGGCCTGGATAGTCATACGACGATGATTAATGGTATTTCAGTTTTAGGTTGGGGTGTAGGAGGTATTGAGGCAGAGGCCGCAATGCTTGGGCAGCCGATTCGTATGGTAATTCCTGAGGTTTTAGGTATTGAGTTGAAGGGAGCGCTTCGAGATGGGGTGACCGCAACGGATATGGTGTTGTCCATGACTCAGTTTTTACGAGGCATGAATGTAGTCGGAAAGTTTGTTGAATTTTATGGAGAGGGTCTTGAACAGCTTGATTTAGCAGAGCGGGCAACCATAGCAAATATGGCGCCAGAGTATGGTGCAACGAGTGCTTTTTTCCCATGTGATCAAAAAACATTAGACTATTTGAACTTAACAGGACGAGATCCTAAGCATATAGGTTTAGTAGAGGTTTATCTAAAAGAGATGCAGCTTTTCTACGATAATAATCATGCGGTTGAATATTCACAAACAGCTGTATTTGATTTGTCAGAAATTTATCCCTGTATTGCTGGACCAAAGCGTCCAGAGCAATTGGTTTTATTGCCAAATGTTCCTGATACATTAGTATTAAATAATGGGGCCTCACGAGAACAGTTGTCAGATGGATCAGTGGTGATCGCTGCCATTACGAGTTGTACGAATACTTCAAACCCATCGGTATTAATTGGTGCTGGATTAATGGCAAAAAAAGCTAATGAATTAGGTTTGTCACTACCTAAGTGGGTTAAGCCATCATTAGCGCCTGGTTCAACAGTCGTCATGCAATACTTGAATAAATTAGGTTTGGTGAGTGAGTTAGAGCAGTTAGGCTTCTATCTAGTGGGTTATGGTTGTACGACGTGTATCGGCAACTCAGGGCCGCTAGATGAATGGGTTGCACAGAAGGTTAAGGATCAGGGGTTGAATGTATGCTCTGTCCTTTCTGGGAATAGAAACTTTGAAGGGCGGGTACATCCGCAGACGCAGTTTAACTACTTGGCTTCACCCTTATTGGTGGTTGCCTATGCAATTGCTGGAACAATGGCTTTGGATTTAAGCAAAGATCCCGTTGGATACCACAAAGGTCAACCTATTTATTTGCATGATATTTGGCCGGCGCAGGTTGATATTGATCAGGCCTTAATGGCTGTGAGTCAATCTATGTTTAAAAAAGAATATGCAACAATAGAGCAGGGTGGGTCAGCATGGGATCGAGTCGTTGCACCGGAAGGCTTATTATATGATTGGGATCAAAGTTCCACCTATATTAAAAAGCCCCCGTTTCTAACTGATATAGGTGCAAATCCTAGTAGCCGATCAGACGTATCTGGGGCGCATATACTTGCATTATTTGGCGATAATGTGACAACCGATCATATTTCACCAGCGGGTCATATTGCACATGATAGCCCTGCAGCAGAGCATTTGCTTGCACAAGGTGTGGAGAAGTCTGACTTTAACTCTTATGGTTCTAGGCGGGGTAATTCCGCTATCATGGTCCGGGCAACGTTTGCTAATCCAAGAGTTAATAATTTAATGCTTAAGGATCAGCTGGGTGGCTATACGCGTCATATGCCTAGTGGTGAGGTAATGTCGATTTACGATGCTTCAACTCGATATCAAAAGGATAATTGTGATTTGGTTTTGATTGCAGGTAGTCGATATGGCACGGGTTCATCGCGTGACTGGGCTGCAAAGGGTACGATGATGTTAGGTGTTAAAGTGGTGATTGCACAAAGCTTTGAGCGCATCCATCGTTCAAACTTACTGGGCATGGGCGTTTTGCCTTGTCAGTTTGTAGGCGCCGCTCCGGAACTGACGGGCTCTGAAAAAATAAGCATTAAAGGTATTGCTGATATGAGCCAGCCACAATCAGAGTTGATTGCTACAATTGACGGTTCAAATATTGAGTTTAAGATACGTGCTTGTTTAGAAACCGACTCAGAGCTACTTTATTATCAACAGGGTGGCATACTTCCATATGTTTTAAGGCGTATGACAGTTTAATCAATCGTGTAGGGGTAGGGTTTTTCAAGTAATTGTTTTTGCATGTGGATAATAGACTCGATAGCTGGCCAAGCTTTATCAAGTACCAGGTTGAGCTGTGCAGGGCTAAAAGGCTTGTTTTCTGCAGTTCCCTGAATCTCAATTAAATCTCCATGCTCTGACATAACTATATTAATATCTGCATCAGCATTTTTATCTTTTTGATAGTCGAGATCGAGTACGATTTGACCATCCATAATCCCAGCAGAAACGGCAGCAACCAGGTTTTTGAGTGGGTCTTTACGTAATGATTTAGTAATCTGTAGGCGTTGTAGTGCACGAACTAGTGCTATTTGAGCGCCATTAATTGCATGACACCGTGTACTACCATCAGCTTGTATGACATCGCAGTCAAGAATTAGGGTCATCTGAGGAAGTTGCTTTAAACGCACGCTACTGCGAAGTGCTCTACCAATTAATCTTTGTATTTCAGAGCTTCGAGCGGATACTTTTCCTTTGGTCGCATCACGATCGGTTCGGGAATGGGTTGCAGCAGGTAACATACTATATTCTGCAGTAAGCCATCCATGGTGCTGGTCTCTAAGGAATCTGGGCACATGCTGGTTAATGATGCTGGCAGTGCATAATATTTTTGTGTTGCCAGCATTAACCTCAACACATCCCGCTGCAGGATGTGAAGTATGTTCTTGGAATTTAATTGTACGTATCATACTGAATGTTATCACCGTGTTAAGCGCTTTATTCTTGCTGATAATTAGAGTAAAGTAAATGATATTTTGAACTTTTTTTGGGGTTTTGCATGAAGAATAGACTTTTAGTCATCACAGGTCCATCGGGTGTGGGGAAAACAGTGCTAGCCAATCATTTAGTCGAGGAGCTGGGGATAAAGCGCTGTGTGACTTGTACATCAAGACTTCCGAGGAAGTTTGAAAAAGATGGTGTCGATTATTTTTTCTTATCTAAACTCGATTTTGAGGCGCTCATTCAATCCAATCGGTTTGTAGAATTTAATGAGCATTACGGTACCTTCTATGGATTGCGATCGGCTGATTTAGAGTCATTGTTGTTGAAAAGTCCAGTGCTGCTCGTTATGAACTGGGAGGGTGCCAAAAAGCTTGAAGCGCAGTATAATGCTGATGTCGTTTTTATAGAACCTAAGGATATTTCAGTATTGTCAAAGCGCTTAGTTAAACGTTCAGGCAATGATGATAGAATTCGTTACGCAGAGTCTGATTTAGCTCAAGCCAAGCAGTTCTCTTGTCGGCTTGTGAATGATGACTTGCAAACAGCAAAACAAGATATTACTACATGGGCTCAGTCAAAGATTGGTTAAATTATTCTTGATAAATATGAATAATTGTATATAATTCTTTTTGATATAAGTTATTTAGGGTAATACAAATGGCCAGAATTACAATGGAAGACTGTCAGGCAGTCATTCAAAGTCCTTTTAAAATCGTTCAAGTTGCAGCAGATCGTGCAAGACAATTACATGATGGAATGCAGCCAACCGTAGAAGCGCAAGGACATAGACCGGCTGTTGTGGCATTGAAAGAGATTGCTGCTGGGAATCTGACGTCAGAAGGATTAGCCCAACAAGATTTTGACGAGGATTCTGAGTACTAATACTGATTTAGAATGGATTCACCTTTATCATTTTCATATCTTCAAACGCGGTTGTCCTATTTATCACCAGAAGATTGTGCCCGTGTACGGGATGCATATTTAGTTGCAAAACAAGCGCATTTTACACAAACTAGAATATCAGGTGAGTCTTACATTTGTCATCCAGTTGCGGTGTCCTACATATTAGCAGGGTTAAAATTAGACGCGGAGTCTCTAATGGCGGCACTACTACATGATGTGGTAGAGGATACAGAGGTTACTAGAGAGAACTTGAGTGATCGATTTGGCACGGTGGTTGCTGACTTGGTTGAAGGAGTAACGAAGATTAGTCGGGTTCGCTATGATTCAGTTGAGCGGTATCAGGTAGAAAATTATCGTAAAATGTTTTTGGCAATGTCTAAAGACATTCGCGTGATTATCATTAAGCTGGCAGATCGCTTGCATAATATGCGAACAATTCAGGTTTTGCCTGCACCTAAGCGTAAGAAAATGGCGATGGAAACTCTAGAACTTTACTCACCGATTGCCAAGCGATTAGGTATGCAAATGGTATCTATAGAGTTAGATGATTTAGGATTTTCTGCACTTTATCCATTTCGTTATAGAATACTATTAGCACATATGTATCGTGTGAGTGGCGGTCAGGTTGAGTTGCTTAAACACATTGAAGGTGAAATTAAAGTAAAGGCAAAGTCTTTGCAAATTGAAGTTGCTGAGATTACTGCACGTGAAAAGCAGTTTTATGGTATATATCAAAAAATGATCAAGAAAAAGCGTTTTTCAGATCTTATGGATGTATATGCACTTCGGGTATGTGTGAATTCATTACAAGACTGTTACGCGGTGATCGGAATTGTGCATGCCATGTATATGCCCAAAGCGGGATGCTTTAAAGACTATATTGCTTCTCCCAAAAGAAATGGTTACCAATCGCTTCATACGGTGCTATATGGGCCAAATGGAGCAATGATTGAAATACAGGTAAAAACCCAGGAGATGCATTTAGTTGCTACACAAGGTGTGGCTGCGCATTGGTTGTATAAAAGTGGGCAAACAGAATTTAATTGTCGTAAGCATCAAGTCTGGTTCGATGATTTAACAAAAATTAAAACGGTGTGTTCAGATGATGCAACTGCTTTGCATTTGTTGAAGACTAAGGTGGGAGAAAATGAAGTATATGTGCTAACTCCACAGCGTAAAATTGTAGAGATGAAGGTCGGTGCAACTGCGCTAGATATGGCATTTTATATTCATACTGATTTAGGCTTTAAGGCTAAGTATGCGATCATTGACCGTGAAAAAGTTCCACTGTCTCACAGGTTGAAAAATGGACAAACGGTAGAGATCGTCCAAAGTGATAAGCGGATGGTGCGCCCATCTTGGCTTGATTTTGTGACTACTTCAAAGGCAAAGCAAAGTATTAAGGCTTTTCTAAAGGAGCAAGAGGTCTGTACGCAGGATCAGCTTGGGCACAATATACTTGTTTATCGTTTGGAGCAAGCAGGCCTAGGCTATATGGCACATCGAAAAATTGTAGATGATACCTTAAGCCATGCGGGATATCGTATTCCTGAAGTTTACGGTCAATTAAGTCGAGGTGAGCTTTTAGTTGAAGAAGTAGTAGATGCATGCCGAGACTACTACACAGAAGGTCGTTATACTGATTCTATTAAGCCCATAACCGTTAATGGCGGAGATACAGATATTTTAGCAGCCTGTTGTTATCCTGTTTTTGGCGATTGTATTGCGGGCTGTTTTTCTGCTAGCGCAGGTTTAACTGTGCACAGGAAGAGTTGTAGACAGCTGGATGTATTGCCATCAAATCAGTGTGTTTCTGTATCATGGGGCGAGCCCTCTGAGCAGTTGTATACGAGTGTATGCTCGATACAGCTAAAGTATGATTATAATAGTTTATCTAGTTGTATTGCGATGCTTACTGATATGCGGGTGAGTGTGATTGGCTTTAGACGTATTGTAGATGGTGAGTTAAATCAGTACGATCTAACCATCCGTGTGCAATCACTTGAGCACTTAAGTTTGGTTATCCAAAGCTTGCAGCAGTTGAAACTAGTAGTAAGTGTATATAGGGGATAAGTATGAAGGTTGTTATTATAGGGTCTGGATTGTCAGGTTTGCTGGTTGCTAAAAATCTGCATGATCAAAAGTTTTCTGGGTCAGTTTCAGTCATTACTCAAGAGCGTGGCGTGTTCTATTCTAAGCCCAGTTTGTCGAACGTTGTAAAGCAAGGAAAAAAGGTAAAGGATTTGGTGCAAATGACTCAGCAGCAAATAGAGAAAGACTGGGGCTGTGAAATGATCACTAGGCAGCAGGTAGCACGTATAGATAAGATTAATAAGTTGGTTCATTTAAAAGATACTCAAGTCCCTTATGACCGGCTGGTTCTAGCATTAGGTGCAAGCCCTATTTGCTATGACTGGTTGCCGGATAGTCATCCCGTTTATCGAGTGAATGATTTAGATGCCTATGATACTTTCCATCAAGCTATTGATGATAAGAGCCATTTGTTGATTTTAGGAGGTGGTCTAATCGGTTGTGAATTTGCGCATGATTTATCAGCAATAGCGGGAAAAATTACTTTACTTGAAAGTGAATCAACACTCTTATCACGTTTTGTCCCAAAAGAAATAGGGATGGGGATGGCGCTTGCATTGAAGGATAGAGGGGTTGATGTAAAAGTTAATTGTGCAGTTTCCGCAGTGACTGCGTTAAAGGATTCGGTTTGTGTCAGGACACAGTCAGAGGAGATTTCCGCAGATGTCATGCTGGCCTGCTTGGGTTTGTCGCCAAATATTAAATTAGCACAAGAAGCTGGCATCATATGTGATGATGCAATCAATGTCGATGTGTATGGTCAAACATCAGATCCAAGCATATATGCGCTAGGTGATTGCGCTTCAGTATCCGGCATTAAACGTTATTATGTCTCATCACTTAAGATTTGCGCAGACACCATAGCAAAACATATTTGTGGTGTTAAGCAAGGCATTGTGTACCCACCTTTACCTGTGGGCGTTAAGACACCAGATTATCCAGTTACCTTTTGTTACTCTGAGGTTCCTGCTGAATGGAGGGTAGAGCGTCATGACAAGGGTGTGAGAGCGGTTGCTTATCAGGGGGATGAGCTAGTTGGCTTTGCGCTCTCTGGTGATTTTATAAAAGAGCGCGAAGTACTTAAAGGTCAGATGAAGAATTGGATTTAAGTGCTTGTGTTAGTTTCGAAATAACTTCAATTCCTTTATCAATATCTTTTGACTTTAAGCCATATAAATATAAAATTTGAGGCTGTGTTCTTCCTATGATTTCATATATATGTTGTATGTTATTCTTTAAGAATGAATTTAGATCAATATATATAGCGTTTAATTTTTTCAGGTTGGTTTGAGAAAGGTTCAATGTTGGAAAGCTTTCATGCTTATTGTTATTGTGGTCAATTAATACATAACGGTTATGCAGGTTTTGTTCATCATAAACGGTAGTAGGTGGATTTTCAGAAAATAGGATGCTGTGTCCCTGATCATAGGTTTCGAGACAAGTTGTAATTCCTAGATCACTGGCTGCAATAATGCAAATTGTATGTGTTTTATAGAACACCAAATAATTTAATAGTTTGGACTTGGCAAGTGTGTTTGAGCGGTCACCTTCTTTTGGGTAAATATTGTCAACCCAATTTAAATTTGAGAGTGATTGTTCGTGAGCTAAGAGCGCTGGAACCAAGCATTGATCAATTTGGGAGGGATCAGCATTAATTGCAAATCCAAAGGTTGTAATCTTCATCATTAATTTCCATGACAATTCTAATTGTATAGAGTATGCTATGTCAATTATTGAGAATTTTACCATGATGCGCTATATCTGTCAATTATTCAAAGGGTCTAAACCACCCCAGAAGATTATTGATAAAAGTATTCATGGGATTACATTTGATGCTGTGGATCCCAATGCAATTAAAGTCTTACATACTTTGAATAAAAATAAGTATGATGCATATTTAGTGGGTGGTGCGATACGTGATTTGGGTTCTGGGTTGACGACTAAGGATTGTGATGTTGTTACTTCAGCTCGGCCCAATAAAATTTTAAAATGTTTTAAACGAAGCATCATGATTGGCAAACGCTTTCGTTTGGTGCATGTATTATTTGGCCGCTCTTATATTGAGGTTTCTACGTTTAGATCTGTTGCAAAACGAGGTCGAGAGTTCTCTGCAAAAGGAATGATTAAGCGAGACAATGTTTATGGGAAAATCCATGATGATGTGCTTAGGCGTGATTTCACGATTAATGCACTTTATTTACGTTACCATGATAGTGCAATATTAGATTATGTAGGTGGATGGGACGACTTAAAGCATAAAAGACTGCGAAGTATTGGTAATGCTTTTGAGCGGTTTAAAGAAGATCCGATTAGAATTTTGAGGGCTATTCGGTTTGAGGCAAAGTTAGGTTTAACGGTAGACGAGGAAATTCAGAAAGCTATTGGTAAATACCGGGATCTCTTGCTTGATGTTCCAGCCCAGAGAATGTTTTTAGAGGTTGTAAAGATTTATTATTCAGGTTATGCGCGAGATGCCAATCACTTAATGTGGCAATATGGTGTTTTTGATATTTTATTTTCTGAAACTGTTAAAGCTAATACAAATTTATCTAAACAGATTTTAGTTCGATTTACAGGCCATGCTGATAAACGCTTTGCACAAAATGAACGCTTAAGCGTGGCGTATTTAATGGCTGTTCTTTACTGGCCGGTGTGTGAGTCCATGATGAGAAAAAAGCGGGTTCGAGGTTTTTCAGAGGAACTAGCAAAGGATATACTGGTAAAGGTGAAGCTAGAAATTCCTCCTAGGGTTTCAGAGGCAGTTATAGAAATTTGGCATTTGCAGTATCAGTTCCTTATGAGGGATAAGATGCTGAAGCGGGTGTTAAGATCTAGTAGAGTGCGTGCTGCCTATGATTTGTTAATCTCGCGGGCAACTGTTCAAGCTAAACTATCGGATGTGGCTTTATTTTGGTCGGAACATATTGAGTCCCGATAATGAACGCTGGCCAGATTTATCATATTCTAGGTTATGAGACAGACTGTATTGATCTGAGAAATAAGTTGATCTCTATGGGTTTTATTCCAGGGATTGGATTGAAAATAGAACATATCTGGTTTTTTGGTTATTACGCTATTATTTCAGCAGGAACACAAACGCATGGCTTAAGAACCAGCTTGTTAGAAAAATTAAAACTACATAAGGTGTGTGATGATTGAGTGTGTTTTAGTAGGACTACCTAATGTAGGTAAAACTACACTATTTAACCGATTAACACATCATAATTTAAAGACGGGTAATTGGTCTGGAGTTACTGTTAAAGCATTTAGCAAAACAGTGGGGGAGGGCAAGAATAAAATTAAACTTACGGATTTGCCTGGTATAGCAAGTGTTTTTGATGACTTTGATCAGTTGGATGCACAAAAAGCGTTAGCGTGTATTCATGCGGCAGATATTATTGTTCATGTAATCGATGTGCGGCATTTGCATCGTGATTTGGTATTAGCAACTCAGCTATTAGTCTTGGAAAAGCCGATTATTTCAGTGTTAAGCCATACATCAGGAAAACAAGTCCAGCGGTTAAGAGAGGTTGTCCCTTCAAATACTATCCTGTTAGATCCTGAATTAACATTAGAGCGCATGTTCACGATTGTCTCTCAAGCTCAATCGGTCGCTTTTGATTCAGTTATAGAATGGCCCATAGGGTTTTCAAAATACTGGCATCAATTAGAGATGTCCACCCCATATGCACGTATGCAGCATTTAATGAAGAGTTCAGATTCTTTTGAAAATGAGTCGGTTGGGGTTTTAGCCCATGAGGCATTTTATCAAACAGTATTAACGCGACTCAATCGAAGTGGGCTGATACTGAAGCGTACAGACAATTACTTATGGCTCGACAAGATGGTGCTTCATACATGGTTTGGGTTGCCGATCTTCTTTTTAGCTATGTATGCGATGTTTTTTTTAACGATTAATGTCGGTGGCGCATTTGGAGAGCTGAGTGCACAACTCATGGAGCTATTTATCAATTTATTACCGAGTACTTCATTAATTTGGGTCGTGATTAAATCAGTCGGGTCAGGGATTGCAATGTGTTCATCGTTTGTTCCGATATTAGCAGTTATGTTTTTTTGTCTTGCCTATATGGAGCAATCAGGTTACTTAGCTAGGGTTGCTTTGTTATCTGATTTATTAATGAGACCGCTTGGGTTGGATGGCCGATCATTTATACCTTTAATGCTGGGTTTTGGTTGTAATGTTCCAGCTGTTAGTGCAACTCGTTTTATCGAAGGAAATGAGCAGCGTATTTTAACAGCTATGATGGTGCCCTTTATGGCGTGTACAGCAAGGTTGAGTATATTCGTTGTGATGGCATCTACTTTTTTTTCAAATAGTGCGCCTTTGCTCATTATGTCTCTATATATATTGAGTATTATTCTGGCGGTAATGAGTGCGCTATGGTTTCGTTATTTATTGGGGATGCAGGTAAGTCAAAGTGCTGTAATAACACTACCTCCGTACTTGAAGCCCTCATTTACTAATATTGTAGAAAGTGTACGCATTAGGGTAGCATCGTTTTTTAAGAGCACTGCGCGTTTGATTGTCTATTTCTCTGGGGTTATAGGTGTGCTTGCAAGCATAGGGATAAATGGGCAAGTGGTTTCCGCTTCGGAGTCAGTGCTGGCACTATTGAGTCAGTGGATTGCTCCAGCTTTTTCATTTATGGGGATAGGTGCGGATCAGTGGCCCCTTATTGTGTCTCTTATTGCAGGTGTTGTGGCTAAAGAGGTGGTGTTAACAACTTTATACAGTCTGATTCAAATATCTGGGGTTGAGTCTATATCATTTTTTGATCAGTTTTGTGAAGTTTGGTCTGATTTTTTCTATAATTTATTAGGGCCTTTGCTATCCTGGTTTGGTAGCGGAGAGGTTACATCGAGTGTTTTATTAGAGGGTTGGTTTACACCTTCTCAAGCACTAGCATATATGGTATTTATTTTATTATATTTGCCGTGTTTATCAACTATTGCAGCGATTCGCACTGAGTGTGGCACATTTTGGGCCGTTTTGTCCTTCACATGGTCTTCAATATTAGCGGTATGGGGTGCTCGAGTTGCTTATAATGGGCTAGGGGTTGAAACATTTATTTTATTATTCAGTATGGCTGCGTTAGTAGCGCTTAGGAAAGTCTATGACACCACTAAAAGTAAAAGCATTGTTTCAGGTTAGGAGACGCTTAACGGTTCGCCAGATTGCTCAGTACTATGGGATTGAGCTTTCAGTAGCAAGTAGTCTGTTAAATTTCTGGCTCAATCGTGGTGGTTTACAGCAAAGGCAAACGTGTTCAGATTGTGTGATTGGATGTCAGGTTGATGTATCTTATGAATGGATTGATGGGTGAAGAGGCAGCTTATCAATAATGCTTCTATTACCCTCTGTTCGCGATTATTGGGGTTTGCTAGGGATTTCTTGTTTGCACGTTATATGGGACCTTCTCTAGATTTAGATGCTTTTATATTGGCCTTTAAAATTCCAAATATGTTTCGACGTTTTCTTGCGGAAGGCGTGTTTATGCAGTCAATGGTTCCAGCGGTTACGTCTGCTTCAAGTCCTGAAGCATTTAAGCGGAGCTTGCTTACGGGTTGGCTGCTTGTTCTATCTATTTTTTCATTTGTTTTTATGCTAGGGGTAGATCATATTCTTCCTCATATTTTACCGGGGCTTGATTTAAACTCGGATTTATACCAGAAGGTGCTGAGTATTATGCCTTGGGTTTTTCCTTATTTGTTTATGATCAGTCTTTGTGGGTTTTATACCGTACAATTAAATATGAGTAATCAATTATGGCCGACCTCAGTGATGCCAGTTATTTTGAACATTGGTTTTGTTACGGGGCTTTTATATTTCCCGTTGACCGCCAATATGCTTGCAAAGGTTGTATTTGTATCGGGTGTTTTACAGCTCGCTTTATGCCTCTATTTGTGTAAGGCCAAGCAACAGGTGATTGTTCCATCACGTTTTATGATGAATGGAGAGATGAAGCAGTTAATGTTAAATGTGTCACATGGGTTTCTAGCACAACTTATGCAGTATTTGTCGAGTATTGTTGAGCTATGGTTTTTGTCTTTTTTAGCAGTGGGAAGTGTTTCTTGGTTATACTTTGCTGAACGTTTGGTGCAAATGCCTTTGGGTGTATTCTCGGTTACGCTTGCAAATTTGTTATTGCCTAGGATCTCAAAATCTATTCATAATAATCATATTGCTCAATTCTATGAATCTTTGAGCTATGGTGTGAATGTATCATTAGCATTTGCGATTCCTTCAATGTGTGGTTTATATTTAGTTGCAGATTCTATAGCCACAGTTTTTTTCAAAGATTCAATAGATATCGTTTCAGTTACTTCAGCTTTAAAGATTTCATCATTAGCATTACCGGCATTCATGTTGAGTAAGTTACTGACTGCAGCTGCATTTGCTAAAAAACGCACAGATCAAGTTTTTTGGGTCACATTGTGTGCATTTGTGGTTAATGTAGGTATGTGCTACTCGTTAATTTCAAGGTATGGGTATTTAGCAATACCAATGGCTACTTTTATATCGGCTTGGTTACAATGCATATTGTTCTGGCGAGCTTTAAGCTTGCATCCATTACGGAAGGTTAAATTACTAAAGCCAACAGTTTGTTCTACTCTCAGTATGTGTTTAGCGATTACGATGCTGAAATATAATTTTTCATTCATGAGTGTCCGAGCAATTTTTGAGTTGTTGTTTCAAATAGTTAGTGGTATCGTAGTGTATCAAATTGTATTAAAGCAGTTTGGCTATACGCTGTGGGGCATTTTAGAATTTAAATGAGTGAAAATATGATGAAAGTCTATGATAGTCGTTCAAAAAGTAAAACAGAGTTTTTGAAAAGTGAGCAGGTATTTAAGTTATATGTATGTGGTTTAACTGTTTACGACCAAGCCCATATTGGTCATTTGCGGACAATGTTAGTCTTTGATCTTTTGGTCAAGGTAATGCGCCAATCAGGCTATTCTGTTCAATATGTCCGTAATATTACTGATGTTGATGATAAAATTATTAAGCGGGCTAATGAGCGGAATATCTCATGTGAAGCTTTAACGCAAGAGGTTATTGCAGATGTTGCACGTCAAGAAGGTATCTTTCATTTGATTCAACCCGATGTTGAGCCTAAGGCTTCAGAGTATATCCCACAAATGATTGCTATGATAGAACAGCTCATTACTAAAGGGCACGCTTATGTGAGTGACTCAGGTGATGTTTGTTTTTCTGTTGCTTCCTATCCAGAGTATGGTCAGCTCTCTAAGCAAAAAATTGACGCATTGGTGCAAGCTGCACGCATTGATCAAGGGGGGAAACAATCAGCACATGATTTTGTTTTATGGAAACAAGCCAAGCCACAAGAGCCGAGTTGGGATTCACCATGGGGCCTGGGTAGGCCTGGTTGGCATATAGAATGTTCAGCGATGTCATGTGATATTTTTGGTGATACCTTTGATTTACACGGAGGTGGCTTGGATCTAAAGTTTCCACATCATGAAAATGAGATTGCACAAGCATGTTGTGCTACTGGTGGAGACTTTGCTCAAAACTGGATGCATGTAAGCCCATTATTGGTTGATGGTGAAAAAATGTCTAAGTCTTTAGGGAACTTTATTACCGTTGCTGATGCTTTAAAGCGCTATGATTCTGAAGTTATTTGCTGGTATATGCTCAAGACGCATTACAGACAGCCATTAGATTTCTCTGAGCAAGGAATGTTGCAAGCACAGCGTAATGTTTTAAACTTCTATTTACATTTAAAGGTTGAAGTTGGGGTTCATGATGCAAATGATCCGGACTGGATACAGTTTTTGGCTTATTTAGCAGATGACTTAAATATAGCAGAGGCTTTAAGCTTAATGCATCGTTATGCAGATGGTATGACGCATCCTAATCAGCGGGCAACCCTTCTCAAAATGTTGAATATATTAGGGGTAGGTTATAAGGACCCGGTTGCGTTTTTACAAGCAGGGGTCGATGTAGAATGGGTTAATAACCTATTAGCACTACGTGCTGATGCTAGACGTCAAAAAGATTTTGTAAAGGCGGATGAAATTAGAGATCAATTATCACAGAAAAATGTGATTGTAGTTGATACATCTAAGGGGTCTAGTTGGTACAATGATCATTCAGGTTTGAATAGTAGGTGAGTATTCATTTAAAATTTGGTACACTAGATTAAGTCTTATGTGATTTGATCGTGCGTACACGAAAACTAAATAATTGGTTGCTGTATTCGTTGCTGTTTAGCACTGTTTTTTCTTATGCACAAAATTCCAATGAGAATATTATCGATCAGATATTTTATAAAGTGGATGCTGGGGATATCTCGTTATCTTATTTAGGATTGATATTTGGTAATATCGCTGACCTTGTGGGTGACAACCCTATGGTTATGCATCTATTTAAGGTATTTAATGCAGGGATTTTATCTGCTTTAGTTTTACTGGTTATTTATAGCTCTATGTTTGGTCTATCCTCATCAGCACATGATGGAGGAATTGTTGGCTCTAATAGGGCTTCCCCTTATGCAATGGGTCGTGCTGTATTTGGGTTTGCCATTCTGGTGCCGACAGCAAGTGGGTACTCATTGGTGCAAAAGATGGTGATGTATGTTGTTGTTTCTGGAGTAATGGCTGCTAATACCGCTTGGGGGAGCATGATGGATTATTATCAGAAAGATGCTATTAAGCCTAAGCCCGATCCAGTAGAGACAGCGTTAGATTTTACAATATTAAATAATAGTGTGCGTAATTGGGAAGGAGAGGAGGTGGTCGGTGGGAGTCACTATAAGTATGATTTGCTGAAAAGTTCTTCATTGGATGGTTTATTAACAAAGCTCGATATAGCTACTTTAAATGCGATTTCAATCATTGACAGTAAGCGTCAGGCTTCGGGAAGTTACTTGTATGACTTTGTGCCAAGTATTGAGTATGAACTCATACGTGAAGTGGGCGAGAATGTTTTGAAAACAGAATTTACGTTAAAATTTGGTATAGGTTTAGATGGCCAAGCAGAGGGCAAAACAGCCCGTCCAAATGATATTCTTCTTTTTTCCATTCAGTCACAATCTGATGACCGAGTAAAAGACACTCTATTACATGGCTCGATGACTCGCTATGTTGAGACTATCTTTAATAAGGTTTGGGATGATTATTCTCAGACTTTGAAAGGACCACGCCCGGCTTCAATGAAAGGAACAGCAGGTGATAAGGCTAAGTTTAAAACATATAGAGAACAAGCTTTTGAAGTACTAGCAGATGAGGGAGAGGGTGCGGGTCACTTAAAGAAAGATGCTCCTATGTCAGTTGGTGCTGCAGAAGAGGATTGGACAATAGATGCAAGGGGCTGGGGTTGGTTAGGTGCGGGCATTTATTATTTAGATTTTATAGAGGCGGTCATTGAGGGAAATGCTGAGGGCGTTGAGTTATCGCAATTTATTGAATCTGAACTTTACGTGCCAAATAGCTTAGTGTTATTAAACTATGAGTTTAAGTATGGTAATGGTGGGGAAACAAAACATATTTGGAAGCCCAGGGCGTTAATTCTTGATCCTAAGGGAGCAGATATAAATAGCTGGTTATCAGGATTGTTGGAGTCAGTGTCTGGTGCTTCAGGGCGCGCTAAATCGACCATGCCTACCGCAGATGGAATTAATATTTCGCAATACTTAGCACCTCTAGGGCTTGTTGATACAGTTACATTATGGAAGCCGGGACCAAAAGTCTCTACAGGTGCTTTGAAGATTGATTCATTAAGTACAATTAAGCTGGGTTATACAATGGCAAAAACAGTAAGGGATGCATTGATAGGTAATGGAACGTATGGTCTTGAGTCCTATGGGAAAAAGAATGTGAATCAGTTAAAGGTCCTCAGCATGATGGGGAATAAGTTTATATCTGCTGTTACTACCTATTGGAAAGAGTCGGTTAAGGACATTTATGGGCAGATAAAAGATGTTCAGTTAGCTGGACTTGGAATTACATCAGCAGCAGTGTCGGCTAAAGGAACGATAGATTATTACCTTGCAGCTAGGCGCGACGCAAATTTGAAAGTGCCATCGGCGGATGCTACAAGCACAGCCGGCCTAGTAGCTGGGAAAACTGGGGTCTCAATTATGTCAGATGTAGTGGCAGGGCTTATTAATTTTGCTACAACATCAGCTAAAGCTATTGTGGGTGTATATGGACCGTTGGTGAACGGTTTATCAGTTGTGTACTTTGTAGCAGGTCTAATATTAGCGGTGTATATTCCGTTTATACCCAGCCTAATTTTCATCTTTGCGGTAATGGCTTGGCTGTTCTCAGTCGTTGAGTCAATGATCGCCTCACCACTGATTGCTTTAGGTGTTGCGCACCCAGAAGG
This sequence comes from Candidatus Comchoanobacter bicostacola, assembly GCF_024172705.1. Taxonomy (GTDB): domain Bacteria; phylum Pseudomonadota; class Gammaproteobacteria; order Comchoanobacterales; family Comchoanobacteraceae; genus Comchoanobacter; species Comchoanobacter bicostacola. The sequence goes on along the minus strand of NZ_CP092900.1, from coordinate 871,561 downwards.
GCATGAGGTGCTGGCAAAGTCTGAACAGGCAGTCATGCTGTTACTGGGTGTTTTCCTGCGTCCTTTGCTGACATTGATTGGGATGGTTGTAGGGATATCGCTATCCTTTACCGCTATTAAAATGTTTAATATGACGTTTTTAACATCAATCGTGGTGTTTATGAAGTCTATTGAATCCATAAGTCCTGTCATAAGTCCTGGCTATTCGGAAGATCACATTATTAATATGTTTTTTGTCGCGGGCTTAGTGGTGTTATATGTTTATGCATTGATGGTGATTGTAGAGCAGTGCTATGCCATGATTTATCTGATTCCGGATCGTGTCTTGAAGTGGATTGGTAGCCCATCTGAGGCTGCGGGTAGTGGAATTGGTGCAGGCGCTATACATGCTGTTTCTTCAGGTGTAACTCAGGATGTAGGCTCCGCAGGAGCGGGTGCTTCCTCAGCGGGTGGTGGTGCATTACAGCAAGATACGAACGTGCGAGGTTAAGAGTCGAATTACCAGGTGCAATTATAAACGCATTTTGGTAGCATGATTGAGAAAGTAGGAGATTCAAATGAAGTTTGGATTCAAGCACACTGTAAAAACGTTATTTGATGTGAAATCATGGGTTGCATGGGACTCTATGAAAAGTAATGCATCTATGATTCATAAATCATATGGGCTATTGCTCGGTCGCCAAAAGCGATCCTTTGTTAAAGAAACTTTCGATGAAGCAATAGAAAAATATGGATATACAGAGTCATTCCTTAAAGAGCAACAAGATAAGTTTGAGCAAGCAGCAACTGTTTATTTCGGTATATTGTTCATATCAGTTTGTTATACCATTTGGTTAGTGCATACTAAAAGTTACATGGCTTCTATGGTAATGATACCGTTCATGTTAATGATTTTTAGTTTTTATTTCAGAGAAAGTTTCTGGGCGCTACAAATTCGTAAACGAAAGCTAGGGTTAACCTTTATGGATTGGTTGAACGGCATAAACTCATGACTAAATGTATCAAAGTCTTTTTATTAGTTGTTTTTTCATGGCTAAGTAGCTCTGTTGTTTTAGCACAGAGTTCTGATGTATATACTTCACCTGAACAAATTGATTTATTAGATATTCAAACGATGGGAGAGACTTCAGGTGGCTCATTTATCTTCAACCTGATTGATACTAAAGCGGACATGTCGTATACGTTTTTGAGCGTTTTATTTGGGCCTATAGTGGGCTCAGGTTCTCTTAATAAAATCACAGGTGAGGTCTTTCGTATCTTCAATCTAGGAGTGCTGTCGGTCTTAGGTATCATAATTGGCTATACTGTAATTATGAGTGTCATTGGCTCTTCGCAAGATGGGTCTGGTGCCTTCTCAACACGTGTTAGTCCTTGGGTGCTGACTCGAACAGTGGGGGGCGCTTCATTAATGGTTCCATTAGGCAATGGGTATTGCGCGCTACAGATCCTGGTGATGAAGGTGGTATTGATGGGGGTAGGGTTTGCTAATACTGCCTGGGTAACGGTTGTTAACTTGTCAGAACAGGGCACGACACTGGCGGTGGACTCTACTTATGAGGTTCAGACAGCACGTTTAGAGAATGAGAAAGCTAATATTGAGGCCATGAATAACGCCTATAAAAACATTTACTTAAGTGAATTAGACCAATATGCTCAATGTTTACAATCACAAACTAAAAAGAATACGCTGAAGCATGGTTCATTTTTGCCGAGTGCGGCTCCAGGGGTTGCTAAATTTGAGTGTAAAGATACAACTGTACATGAATTAGATCAAGAAAAAAATAATGTTAGATTTCAGTTAGAACATTCCACTAGAAAAAAAGCATTTATTGATCATATACGTGCTAGTTTTGATAGTTTTATGTTAATTCAAAGTAATTACCAGGATAACCCTCCTAAGTCAGAATCAGAGTTAAGTAATGAGTGGGTAGGCAAAGACATAGATATAAAAAAAGTTTTCATAGATAAGTTTTTTTCGAATGAGAATAGGCTTCATAAAAGTATAGTGCAGCAAATTTATCAGCGTGCCTATGATATGTCCCAAATTTATAAGTTTACAAAAAAACTGCCAGATATCGATGCAGAAACAGAAACACCTTCTTGGCATTTAGAAGCAAAGAGAAAAGGCTGGTTGTCCTCAGGCATGTATTATCGAAAGTTAACTGGTGCTTCTACAGCGCCGCCTAAAAGCGGACTAAGTCCAATAAATGTAGTCGAGCCTCTTAGCTTCAGTGGCTCAAATAGTGTTGAGGAATTCAGTAAAGAGTTTGATTCGTTTAAAGCAGAGCAGGGTGGATACTCTAAGCAACTAATTATTGATATAAATGCTACGAAAGCTATGATTGTTAGTGATACTGTAGTAGTTCCTTCAAAATATCTTAATAACCTTGTAAGGATGCGCGATAATATCAATATGGTTTCCAAATATACTTATAAAAGTACGGAAGCATTTGAATTAATTCCCCCGATATCGGGTAAATTAGCTGGTAAAACAAGTTGGATGTGGGGTATTGATGTCACGATGCCTATTCAGTTTTTGGCAAGAATGTCTATAAGCTCTGCGCAAGCGATTATGGGCGTTGATATACTGGGTGATCATCTTGTTTCTTTTGCTCATATTGATCCAAATCTTTTTTTAACTGAATATAAGGTGCCAAATACCCAGGTAACTGGGCTCTTGGAAACAAATAAATCAAGAAAACTGTTTAATGCTATCAACATTGCTATCATTAATGCTACTGATATTGATATTGCTAGCATTTTGAATGGTGATGGGGGAATGCTATCTAGTTTTAAACCTGAGTTTATTGATCCTTTGGAGGCGTGTGAGAAAATAGGTAGAAAATTAATTGAATATTCTACTGACTATTTCAAAAATACATTGACTACGCTGTATGCAGAAATGGAAAAGATGGCATGGGCATATTATGGTTCAACAACTGGACCATCGTTAGCTGCTGATATAGCCGCGGCAGCTCCTTATGGCACAGCAGGAGCACCTGTTGGTACTGCTGCAAAGATTGCTGCAGCAATTACGGTTAATGGTCTTAAAATGGCTTATGGTGGAACACGTACTGCATTAGAGATGTATATTCCTATAGGAACAGCAATAGCAGGGACACTACTTACAATGGGGATTATAATGAGTGTGTATATACCTATGTTACCTTTCTTGTTGTTTTTATTTGGTGCTGTTGGTTGGTTAATGTCTGTTGTAGAAGCTATCGTAGCAGCACCTCTGGTTGCATTGGGGATGACTCATCCTGAGGGACATGATTTATTAGGAAAGTCTGAACAAGCGCTAATACTTCTATTGGGTGTGTTCATCAGGCCGATTACTTTATTGTTTGGTATTTTAATTGCAATTGTTGTTGCGCAAGTTGTATTTAAACTATTTAACATGAGTTTTGCATTTGTTGCTATAAGCTTGTATGCAACACAGGTGGAGCAAGAGAGTAGTATGGTTGTTCTGGGGATGATTAGCGCTGGGATTATTTTGGTATATGTATATGCAATGTTAAGTGTTATAGAGCAGTCTTATTCATTAATCTATCAAGTTCCAGATCGGATATTAAGATGGATTGGTGGGCCACCTGATCAGTCGATGGCTGGACAGCTTGCAGAGCAGGCTAAAGGTGAGTCGCAACAAGCTGCTGGTCAGGTTGGTTCTGGACTTGGCTCATCGACTAAAGGCCCAGAGCTGGGTGCTAAAGAAGGTAGTGTTTCTATACCTAGCCTAGAGGGTAATAAGCCTGGTGCTGATGCTGATGCTGAGGGTTCTGAAGCTGAAGGTGGCGATAGCGATGGCGATGGCGATGGCGATGGCGGTGGCGGTGGCGATGGTGTTAGATAATGAGTGAAGTGATGAAAAACAAATTAAGGTTATTGGTGGTCGTCTATGCAGTTTAGCAAGCGTTTGCTTCTATCAATATGCCTATGCACCTCAGCTCTGGTTTATGCCCAGGATATTGCTAGTAACCAGTTATCCTATATCTTTTTGCAGGATATATTTGGGTCAGTAAATGGCTTAATGGGAGGAGGCGATACTATTCTGGGTAAGGTCTTTCAGATTTTTAATATTGCTATTGCATTTATAGGTGGAGCTTTTGCTAGCATTACAGTAATACAAGGAGTTGCTCAAACTGCTTTTCAAGGTGTCTTGATGGGTAAGCGGGGAATACAGTCAGTCTATTTTACCATTTTTAGGACAGTATCTGGTTTAGCTCTGGTTATGCCAGTATATAATGGCTACTCTTTTTTGCAGTACCTAGTTATTTCGCTGGTGCTCACAAGTAGCGATATGGCGAGTCAGATTTCAGGGAAAATACTGGCTAGCTACAGTGAGTATGATCAAGCCCGTGTTATTGCTGATGTAATGGGAACAAAAGAGGGTTCTGAAAATAATGAACAGAGCTATAGTAATGTTGTAGAAGCCGGTTATGGTGGAACCGCTATGTCTATCTATAATAAGTTAGCAGAAGTAACTTATGATTCATTTAAAAACAAGGATGAGGAAGTTAGTGGTCAACCGACTGTAACTTATAATTATGATGAGAATAATAAGGGCAACAATAGTATCACGATTCAGCCAGAGGGTGGCGGTAATCCGGTTACAATTAGTAAGTTGGATGATTTGTCTGAATTAGATATAAGAAATTACAGAGATAACATTCATTCGATTACACGATATTTGATTCGATATTTTGAAATGGAGGAAATTGATTTAGAAGCAACAGATACTGAGCTCCAGCAGGCGCAACTTGACTGGAAAACTAACCTGGCAAGCAAGTTGTTCTTTTTAGCAAAGTCATATGCGGTTAATTTTGTAGTTCCAATCGTATTTTCTAATTCAGATAATGTGGGCTTAGATTACAGCTACGATTGGATTAAGTTCCCCTGGCTGTATCAGTCTGTTGCTGCTGGTGCAAGTAATTTATCAAGTCCTGAAGGTATTATTACTTCAATAGGCAGACCAAGTGCTGTGGGGCCAACCTTTCGAGGGCTAGCTGATGTCAGGATAGATTACGACCCTCCAGAGCTATTACAATTGGATTTAAGTAAATCTAACAGTCTAATTAAATCCTCAGATGATCTTGAAAGCTCACCTACTATTCTGAAGCTTTCATCAGATGTAAAAGAGTCTTTGAATCATCTTCGCATCAAGGACCCTCCCGAGGCTGGCGCTGTGGTTAATTCGTTTAAGGTTAAGGATTATTGGGATAAACCTCCTGAAATAGATTACGAAGGAGAAACGTCAACCTTTGCTGAGATTGATGCTATTGACAAGCCATTGAATGCGGTAATGGATGAAACGGTTGATTTATGGCTAGATAGTTTTGTGAAAAATACACATAAGGTTATACGTAATCCAGCGCTTGAAGTAGGTAAGCTATGTAACCAGCTATCAGACTCATTGATGTACTTTGTATTAACAATATCTCGGGATGTAGTATCAAATCAAATGAATATTGCATATAAAACATTATGGACTTTTCTCGCTGTTCAATCTACGAATAAAATTACAACTGCAATCTCAGGTTATTATCAGCAAAAGGCATGGGATGAGTTTTATTGCTTGGTTCCATTAGCGCCACAGCCAAGTCCAAGGGTCGTTATGTGTAATCCGCAGATGATTCCAGCGGCTCCTGCACCATTGCCTAATCCTGCTTATTTTGCTCAATTGATACAAAACGGTATTAAAATTGGAGTTACTACAGGTATACATATAGCAGCTACTGTAGCTAAAAGTGTTTCTGAGGGATTAATGTCTGTTACCTGGATGGTTAAAACAAATACGGCAGCTGATTACCAATATTTTGGCTATATCATAGCCGGTGTATCTCCGATTATGGTATTAACTAACTTGCTATCTATTTGGATACCTATGTTGCCTTCAATTACCTATTTTGTAGCGATACTAGGCTGGATTTTAGCAGTAGGTGAAGCTGTGGTTGGGATACCTTTGGTTGCCCTGGGCTTAACATTCCCACAAGGACAAGATTTGTTGGGGTCAGCACAACAAGCAGGGATAATGTTACTTAGTGTGTTTATTAGAGCGCCATTAATTGTAGTTGGTTTTTATTTCGGCATGCTCTTTTTATCAGTAGGGTTAGCGATGATGCTGAAAATGGTAGTCCCAATATTAGCGGATTCTGTGAGTGAGGCCGATGGCACTTGGGGTGCTATTTATGTGCTATCAACGCTTGTCTTTATGGTTTACATTTCGGCTACTTTGATGACCTATTGCTTAAGCGCATCATATCGTGTTCCTAATATGGTGATTCGCTGGGTAGGTGGGCAAGTTGAAAGTAACTTGGATCAACAAACCATCCAAAGAATATACTCAATGTTTAATCAGCAGCAAGCTTCTGCCTTGGCTTCGGTACAAAAATCAGCAATGGGTGCTCAGCAAGGTGGTAAATCAATTGCAGGGAGCGTTGGATGATGCGTTTATTGTTATTGCTAGGGCTAACTTTATCAAATTTAGCGTGGGCTGAAGTGGTATCAACGGAATCGAAATTTGCAGCTGAAATTGCTTATTATGTAACACTCCAGAAGACCTCACCTTTAATGGATTTGCTGCATCTAATTATTAAAATATTTAATACTGGAATTATACTGGTCCTTACATCCGTTGCGGTAGGAAGTCTTTTCTATGCAGGGGCATTGGCTGCATCTGAAGGGAAAGGAATAGGTAGAAAAATAAATGCTTGGGTAATGGTGCGAACTTTAGCTGGGTTTGCTGCATTAATTCCGTTATCAGATGGTATGGGGACTATTCAGCATATGGTCGGAGGCGTTGTAACAAGCAGCTCTGCTTTGGTGGCTCGGCTCTCAACTGGGCTATACGACCTAACACAGCCCGATGAAACTAGTCAGTTAGCTAGTGGAGTAGCAATAGAGGGCTTTATGAACTACGCCAATGAGCAAAAATCAGTTCAAGACTTTAAAAAGGTTATGCAGAGTGTGGTATGTGCAATAGATCACAATACTGAATCGGAGGATTCTTTTGTTTTCGAGGATCCTTTGTTTACAATAACTGGAGTAACTGGAGGTAAATTTACTTTTGTAGGCAATTGTGGAGAACTAACCGCTACGAATAATGCAGAAAATGTTGAATTGATGTTGAATGCTATTATTCAAACGACTAAAGCTATTGTTAATAAAGTGAGTTCAACTATTAATAATAACACGATGCCTGAGAATTGGTCATTTTCAACATTTGCATTGGGGCAAACGAGTATAAAGTCTAATTTATACACTTATCATAAACAGATGTATAATGACTGGATTGTTGATATTCCTGATGATGTTGAAGATGTTGAGAGTAAAGAGGCTATGGATGACTGGATTATTGCATTACTGAGTGGTGATGTTAATGTCTCGAATATTGTTTTGCCTGCTGAGGATGACTTAAAGTTGAAAATTGATTCTTTTCAAAAATCTGAACTTCACACTCCCGCTAGTGATTATACTCCTATAGCGGGTACGGACTCTACACATGTGCAGCAAGTACTCACACTTGTTTATAACTCGATTAAAGACCTCAGTTTTCAGAAACAAAAGGCTGTTCAATCTGCTACAAACACCAAAGATAGACTTGCTGATAAAATTGAGGCTATCAGGAGTCAGATTTCTATTGGGGCAATGATTAAACAGGATGTGAAAACTGCCTTAGATCCATCAAATAAGTTTGGAGGAGGAGGTGGGCTTAACGTTAATACAATGAGTGAACAAATCAACCTTACATTGACTCATGTTATCAGTACATTCAAATCACTATTAATAGATAAGACCTACCATCCATTAGAGGCTGTACAGAGCAAAGGTGTTGAGCTACTTAAGCATGTTGCGGAGGATTGGCACGTGGGCCGATATGATTTAGCCGTACAAACTGATAAAGTGAGCAAGATTCATTATACAGCTGCATCTGCAGCCTATGCTACTGCAGCAGGAGCTTATGCTATTTCAGGTGTTCCTTATCCTGGTGGAGTAAAGCATTTTGCAATCTATATGCTTTTTGCTGGTGTAGATAACTTAATTGATGCTCTGGGTATTTTGGCTGACCTTGATGTTGCGTATTTGTTTAGATATGAACCATTTGGCGGAGCAATGAGTATTCTGTTTTTTATATGGGGTGCTTTTTTTGGTATTTTACTGCCTGTTATTCCGTCTTTAATTATTACATTTTCATTGATTAGTTGGGTGCTATTGGTAGTGGAGGCAATGCTAGCAAGTCCACTGATAGCATTGGGGTTGGCTCATCCTAGCTCTCAGCAGTTTTTTGGTGCATCAGAGCAATCGGTTATGCTGTTCTTGCAGCTTTTCCTTCGACCTGTTTTAATTTTCCTTGCGGTACTATTCTCTGGGCTTTTATCCTATTGTGGGCTAACTATTTTAAATGAGTCTATGATCATTTTGCTGGATACATTGCTCCCAACTACGGTGACAAATATTTGGGTAGATGGTTTTATTTTAATCATGGCATTTATGGTTTATGGTTATCTTGCTTTCTTAGTGCTCATTCAGTGTTTTGCTATAATAGGGATGCTTCCAGATAGAATGGCATCATGGATCGGTTCAGGTCCTCTGGGGCAAGAAAATGTATTACAACAAGTGCTTGGTGTGAGATCTAGTGTAGAAGGCGCTGCGCAAAAAGTTGGTCAAGGAGGTGCTACAGCGGCTAGTGAGCGTCATACAGAAGCGTCTTATGATGTATCTCAAGCATTAGACTCTTTGGATAAAGATAGGAAGCATAAAGCTACAAGTGATGCTATCTCCAAAAGCGACGAAGAAGGAGAAGAAAGAGATGATAAACGTATCGGTAAAAAAATAGGCGCTAAAGAAATTGACAAGAGTGTTTATAAGGCAGAAAATGAAAACCATTTCATGGTAAAGGCGCCAACAATCTTTCAGAAAGACAAGTATTACGAAAAGGTTGGGGATGAGGACTCAGGTAATATCAAATTTAACCCAGGTTGGCTCTCGCATCTAGCGATGAGAGCGGCCTATTCAAGAAAGGGAGGATAATAATAGCTAGGCTAGGACTTTAAGTCACGATCTTTGGACTTCTCATGAATCTCTAGACTTTTAAGTACTTCATTAGATATCTTTTTCTGCTTATGCAGCACTTTAGCAATATCTAACATAGTTTGTTTTTTCTTTTTAAGTATCTTTCTAATATTCTGAGTTACTTGAGATAGATCTGAGTTAAGTAGTTCTTCCCTAACGGCTTCATCAAAGACTAAGTACTCCCTTAGTGCTATTTGTTTGCCATCAGTTGAAGGAACCAGTTTTTGCCAGATAACTAAGCGCACTGTTTCAATGATATCAACGGTTTTACCCAAACGCTCATCAAGAGGGAAGCTACCTACCAGCCTTCTAATGGTCTCTGCAACACCATTACTGTGCACGGTCGTATATACAGGGTGCCCAGTTAATGCAGCATCAATAACGGCATTGATGGTCTCATAATCCCTAGACTCACCGACTAAAATTAGTCTGGGTTTTCTTCTAAGCGCATTTCTAACACCATGTGCAAAGCTAGGTAAGTGTTTTGGTACTTCTGATTGGCTAACTATTACACTATGCTTTTCAATGTTGTCATATACAAATTCAATCGGTGACTCATAGGTCAGAATTTTACGGTTGGCATTCTTATCTTCTGCAATACTACGAATAATGCCAGCCAATAGTGTAGACTTACCAGACCCCGTAACTCCAGTAACATAGACTACGCCATCATTAGGTGCCATACCTTTAATAATATTGTCCTCAAGCCCTATATCTTTTAATGTGGGTGGATCAGTCGGAATGGTTCTCATGGTGATTTGGATTGCTTCGTGACCATCGACTAGGCAAGCTGTTGCATTAACACGAAAGCGAAGCCGTTCAGCCCGAGATGGTTTGAATTCATAGTTGGTATCAATATCTTCACCACTTAGTAATCGTGTCGTACCGTTAGCACCATAGATCCCATTGAGAATATCACCTACTTCAGCAGTAGTGAGCTGTTTTTTAGTGATAGGGTGGAGCTTTCCATACTCTTCAATATAAATATACTCACCTGATTGTAACGTGATATCAGAAACTGAAAAATTAGAGCAATGCTCTAAAATAATGTTTAAATCCATTTCTGCAAATCGACCTGGCTCATTGGTCATTAAGTATTTATCTTCTGCCATGTTTGTTCCTATTAAATCTTATCTATTGTTATAAACTATAAAATTTATTTGTCAGGAAGATTTTTGTAATATGATTGGATACCACTGATTCGTTTGTGGATTCAGTAATGACGGACGTGTGATCTTAATGATTTTATCATTGAGTCTAAGCCCTGAGCTATCACCAGTAACACCTAGGTTGGTTGTTTCTGTATAAGGAGCTGATATCATATTTTGTAGATACATTTGTTTATACAGGACCATACCTTGAAAATCTTGGTTTAAGCGTGATAAGCCTGTTTGGAATATAGACGCTGCCTGAGAAACACCTTGTTCCCAACCCTTTCGGGTAGCTTCTACCCATATTTCAGACTCGTCAGGGTCCTGAGGTAATAGTCTTTCCGGTGGTGCTTCTGGCTTGGGATAAGATAAGTAAATATAATTACGCCATGATGGAGCAACTGAAACGAATCGAGCGGGCTTAACCATCTTTATCTCATAGTCTGATAAGCGAACGGTATCATCAGATTCGATGGTATATGTTTTTCCATAATTAGCAACAACTGGTGGGAGCACATTGTGCTTCATCAGTAAGAAATTAAAGTTATAGATCTGGTCAAGTTTTTGTGCTTCTTGGTCTAAGTAGCTAGAAATGTTTGCCATTTTCCAGTGTAGCCCTGATTGAGCACCATACGTTAAGCCAACCTCGTAAATTGCTTTTTTCCTTCCAGACTCACTATCTTCCCCGTGCATCTGACATCCAGTGATAGCAAGTGGTAAGCAAATGGCGGCTAAGTATCGAATGGACTTTACAAATTGATTGCGCATTATTAGTTCAGGTATATGATTTCAATGACTTTGTCTTTAGAGTTATAGGATACTTTAGCATGGTTGCTTACTTGATAAGCAATGCTTTGTATCATCTCAGAAAGAGGTATCGCATCTGCTTTGATGGAGATAATAACAGCTGTGGCTGTAGGATTTCCAATCTTAACAACTTTTACATTGGCAGTTTGAGCAATTTGTTCAATAAGCGGCTCACAGGGCCCTGTGTATTCGACCGATGCAAGACCTGAAAGCTCAATTGAGAAGTCTTGTCTGAAGCTTTCATCTACAGGTGCTTGTGCTGCAGATTGTAGTTGAGCAAGCTTTTGCAAGGAAGCTGATGCCGCTCTTGCTGCTTCTGATAGTGCTAGCTGCGTATCACTCGTATCTTTTGGCGCATCTGGCAAAAGATTTTGAACCACTGTCTTACTGGGTGCATAGTCGTCTGTCGGTTCCCCTAAGCATCCTGCAAGTAAACCCAGCAGAGCAAATGAAATGACATGTTTGTTCATTACTGTATCCTAAACGATTCTATATTCATTGAATAGGTTTATCTAGTCATTGTCAAGAACCAATTGGTCAAATTCTTTTATGTTTCATATTTCAAGTTTTTATGCTGGATTTCACTGATTTTGTTTTGAGATGCTGTATTTAAAAGAGGGTCTTGAGCAGCAATATTTAAGTGCATTATTGCTTTTTCGGAATCAATTGATTCAAAGTGTAGGCCTAGTTCAAAGTTAAGCGCGCTGTGATCCCCTTGCTGAGTTTTATATTGTTGTAGATAGTGTAGGGATTGCTCCATGTGTTTGCTGTTTCTATATATTCGGGCAAGGTGCAGCAAGGTGAAATCAACATTTTTAACAAAGCGATGCGCTAAGCATGTTTTTAGAGCAGCTTCAAGACTGGGGGTAATGCTCGAAAGGGTTGCTTGACTAATAAGTTCGATGGTGAATGCGTCATACTCTAGTATTTTGCAGAGTGCGAGAGCATGGTCGGGGCAAGTCAGATGGTGGTGTTTATAATAGTGGCAAATGCTCGTTACCTCAGCGCAGCTCATGGTGTGTGGTTTTTTGTTTTTATGGATAACAAGTGATTTCATGGGATTGTGAGGTTGGCCAGTTATAGTATGACTAAATGTATTAGAAATATGGGGGAGTAGCGCATGGAAGTTAATAGGGGCGGAATAGCAGCCTTCTAGAATGAAATCTAAAGCGCTGTCAGTGCTAAATTCATCGGGTGTTATATGCCCTTTGTCATTAACAAGGATAACTTGTGTATGAGTTTGTTGGCTAATTGTTTTTATGATTTCTATGGCAGTGATTGGGAAGGTATAGGACTTATCTTGATAGCTCTTATAGAGGTGGGTGGGTAATTGTTGCTCTGTTTCTTTTGAATAGTCAGGGGAGAAGGATACTTTGAGGTCAGAGATCTGTCCTATGAATTGATTATGGGAAATGTCCTTGCGTTTAGCTTTGAGGCATATTTTTTGGGGAAGGCCATTGATGACGGGGATAAAAGGAAGTGAGTCTAACACATAGTTGAAAATATATGCATGGATAGGGTGGGTCTGATTGAGCGCTTGGAGATCTTGCGATAGGTTTCCAGTTAATTGATGTGTTGAAATGATCCCTTTTTCTATAAGAGGCTTGAGCTGGGGGTGTGTATGCCAATATTCAATGATGCAAGGGCTGGGGTCGGCTAATATTAGTTCAAAAGAGTAATTGTCCGTAGAATTGTGCAAACAATAGGTTAATAATGCATTAGCTAGATGGAACCCATGTTGGCCGATTCCAGCGCCGACATCAATGATTCTCAGGTGCGATATTGTTTTAAAATAAGGTATTATTTGCTGAGCATGCGCAGCTGCTGTTGTGCGCATGTTGGTCACGGTATAAGGAACTGCTTGTTCATAAGCTTGGGAGCCCTTTTTTATATAATACTGAAGCATGATTGACCAAAGTGAAGTGGTTAATGCGCATTTGTTTTCATAGGTGACGTATCTGTCTGTAAGCATGATTTGATTGCAATATTGTCATTTTATATGATAACATAAATTCGTTGGTTATTTTAAGGAAGTTTCAGTGCAAAGACCCCAAGGTAGTTGGAGAGATACGGGACGAGAAGCTAAGTTGTGGATTTTTAATGCTTCAGCAACTTTTCCTATCCTGTTCTTCTTGTTCAGTCCTTCAATAGCAACAGCTGCTTTAGTTGCAGTAACAATTGTGGTGCTTATGCTTCTTGATTATTACGGTTTTAAACCGATTGTTTTCTTAAGGTTGGTAAAAAGTATGTTGGCTGGTAGGGTTAAGCCTGCTAGACCATGGTGGTTGAGATAGCGTATGTTAAATTCAATTCAGGAAAAGCTTATTAAGTTATGTAAGGCAAGAGGTTGGAGCTTCAAAATTAGAGAAAAAGATTTATCTCTAGAAGAAGTGTTTGCAGACTTTGGGGTCATGCCAGGTCTTGTTAAGAAAGCCAGTCGGTTCATGAGTTTATGCCATGGTCGTGAGATTGGGGCGAGCTACCCTGAAGATGAGAAGACAACTTTAGGTTATAAGGTTGAGATCGATGATGGGCAGGACGAGTTGGAATTAATATTGTTTATATTGCAAGCCCTGGTTCCTTTTGTTAATATGGACGAGGTTTCTGCGCGTCATGCGTTGGATTCTTTAACATACGAATAAAGGGTTTAAAACTAAATTAATGAAGACTATAAAAGAACGATTAACTAATATTGTTTCTTTGCTGCAAGGTGTTGTGGATAGAAAGCATGAGGGGGGAGACTCTGATCTAACAATTTTTCAGCAAGCGCTTTCTGTTTTTGCTGAAATTAATAATGTTTATGAGCGTAGTGGAGTGATCGATGCTTCGTTTCTAGAGAGCCTACCCAATAATAGCTTTTTAATTGAAAAGTATAAAGGTGATGTTAGAGCTGCCGTTAAGTCTGTAGGAAAAAGCCAGTCAGAAATGGCCTTGGTGCATGTTGTGCTGTCTCTTGTAGGGGGTGGTCAACAGTTTAATCGAGGGTCGATGTTGACGATGAGGGGGCGCCAGGTATATCTGGATACTAAGAGTGCTGAGAGGATAGTCTCTGAAAGACCTGAAGCATTATTTTATGTGAGCTATTTTTTAAGCGAGGGTGAATTTGCTATCTGCCCAGGTAGTGCAGAGGTTAGTGTTCCTGAATCTGTTCGGAACAATCCACTGATGTTAGATCAAATAAAGTCAGTCTCATATTTTGAAGGTGGCGTATTAACGTCAAGAACTGTTGCTCGTAAACCAAAAGGCAACATCAATAGTCTGGTTCTTAGTCAGTCGATGAGATCTAGGTGTCTTAAAAATAAGGACAGCCGCATGGTTGGCCTTAGTTAATAAAGATTGTCTTAAAACATTCTATACGAATCATTTGTATTTGGTGATCTGAACAGGTAATATGAACTAAGTTGTATAGGATATTTACGTGAAAGGCGGAGGCGGTCAACAGCAAACTCCTGATCAAGCGCAAGACTTCTTTTTGCTTGTCGCTTTTTTCGTTGGTTTAGTTATTGTAGTTTGGTATGCGTACTCAGAGTATGTCGTTCGCTATGTGTTTACAGTAAGGCTTCTGGTAGGGAAGGCACTGTTTTATTTTTTAGAGGGTGTTGATTCTGTTTTAGATCATATTGACCCAGACTTGCTTTCTACTAATGATTTGTCTGCAGCACTGAGGTTGATGGAGTCATCATCACCAAGTTTAGTAGATTTAGACTTATTTTTAAGTATTTCAACAGTGTATGGTAAAGCGTTTGCATTGCCTAATATTATGTTAGCAATTGCAGGTGTTGTTTATGTTATGTTCTTCCATCGCTACTCTAAGTACAGTCAGGCTCATTCAATGGTATCATTAGCACGGCAGGAGCTTAAAAACTGGCCACAAAGTGCATGTGTTGTTGGTCTGGACTTGATATCTGAAAATGTAAAGGAAGGGAATTGGCGTATGAGTGAGCGCCCTCTCGATTTTGCTAAGCGTTATAAGTTAATTATCCCAGAGCGTACGAAGAATATTACTGTTGCAAGGTTAGATAAAGATAAGGCTCGACCGGTATTTGCTGCACAAATGGGGCCGTTATGGGAGGGGTTAGAAGGCGTTCCCCCGTATGTATTAGCCTTATTTGCGATATTTGCGGCTAGGGGGGCTGGAGATCCTGATGGTGCTCGTAAATTAATTAGACAGATTGCCAGATCTGCAGGAAAAGGGGCGTTAGATTTTACAGGGACGCGTTTATTGCTTGCTAAGCATATACGTTCGGAAAAAATAGGGCCTGCTGTAGGACCGCATGCTTATTTATATACAGCTATGGCTTCAATGTTAGAGTTAGCTAGAGACGAAGGTGTTTTGTCTATGTGTGAGTTTCTGTGGTTAAAGCCTGTTGACCGATCATTGTGGTATATGCTCTCTAACGTGGGTCGCCCAACTGCCTTCGTGGAAGTATCTGCTCCTTTTTCACATTGGCTTGTAGAAAAGCGGTTGCGTAGACCATTGAAGGTTCCAATTATAGAGCCTGCAATAGAAGCTTTAGACAAGGAGTTGGCTAACATCATTATTAACCCGGAAGATATTGACAATGGCTGATCGTGGGATTTATAAAAATCAAGAGCAGAGTGCGAGTGCTCTAATCAGAGATACGCGTTCGATTACGCAGAAATTTTCTGCACTTTTTGATAAGCCAGTTTCTGCAGCCATTCTGATTACTGTAACTGCTTTATTTTCGGTATTTATACCGGTTATTGCAGATTTTGTATTCCTATTAAATATTATCTTTGTAATGATCATATTGACTCGTAGGGTTACACTTCCTTTTAGAATGCCACAATTTTCTGGAGCGAAAGATTACAACGATTTAAATCCAGGAACAGGCAAGGCTAATAAAGCAAGTGGGATCTATTACTTTGGGAATGAAAAAAAAGACGGGCAAGAGCTTTGGTTTGCAGATACGGATATGCGTACGCACGTTTTGATCTTTGGATCTACGGGTTCTGGTAAAACGGTATTTTTGATTGGGTTGGCGTTTAATGCGTTAGTTCAATCGAGTGGGTTTATTTATGTTGATGGTAAGGGTGATAATAGTTTATATGCAAATATATTTTCTATTGTGCGATTTTTAGGCCGTGAAGATGATTTGCTTTTAATCAACTTCATGACGGGTGCTAAAGATATTATTGGCCCCCAAGAGAAGCGTTTATCAAATACGCTAAATCCGTTTGCAACGGGTTCGTCTAGTATGCTTGCAAACTTAGTTACTGGTATGATGGACTCTGGGTCTGGTGGTAATGACGGGGATATGTGGAAAGGTCGTGCCATTGCTTTTGTTGAGGCATTGTTAAAAATCCTGGTTGCAATGCGTGATTCGGGTAATATATTACTTGATGCAAACACGATTCGTAATTACTTTTCCCTAGAGCGTTTAGAGGCTATGGCAGATAACGCCTTTATTCGTGATGATGGTGCATATACTATTGATATATCTTCATACCCTGGGGCTATTAAAGAGCCGGTACTTAATTATCTATCAACATTGCCTGGGTATAATAAAGAAAAGCGAGGGCAGCAGGTTTCACAGGTATATGAGCAGCATGGGTATATTACCATGCAGTTAACGCGTATCTTCACATCGCTTGCAGATACATATGGCCATATTCTAAGAACGCGCTTAGCTGAAGTCGACTTAAAAGATGTGGTATTAAATCGACGTATATTGGTTGTATTGCTACCTGCGTTAGAAAAGTCACCTGATGAGCTATCTAACTTAGGAAAGGTGGTCATTGCGTCAATGCGTTCTATGATGGCCGCGGGTCTAGGGGATTCAGTTGAGGGGGATTATCGCGATTTAATTATTAGTAAGCCAACGAACGCTGAAACGCCTTTTTTATGTATATTGGATGAATATGGTTATTATGCAGTAAAGGGTTTTGCGGTAGTTCCAGCTCAGGCAAGGTCTTTAGGTTTCTCGGTTGTGTTTGCTGGACAGGATTTGCCTGCATTCCAAAAAGCGTCTAAAGAAGAGGCTGCATCCATTGGTGCAAACACGAATATTAAGATTTGTATGAAGTTGGAAGATCCTCTAGAAACGTTTGATTTCTTCAATAAGGGCGCAGGTGAAGCATATGTCACTGCTGTAGATAGCTTCAATGCAGGACAAAACAGTTTGTCTAATTCATACTTAGATACAAAATCTGCCAAGACAGAAAAACGAGCAAGAATTGATTTGTTAGACTTGAAAGATCAAGGGCTGGGTGAGGCGCATATCTTCTTTAAATCAGATATTGTGCGTGCAAAAACGTTTTATGCTAACCCTAAGCCGTGTAAGTACATGCAGTTAAATCAGTTTTTGAAGGTTGAGCAGCTGTCTGACGTAGATTTGTTTACCTTCGTCAAAGGTATTGAAGACTTTGAAGTCTTGCAGGTTGGTGCTATATCAAATGTTGAACAGGATGCATTAATTGATGAGGTGGCAGAGGTT
Source organism: Candidatus Comchoanobacter bicostacola (assembly GCF_024172705.1). Classification (GTDB taxonomy): domain Bacteria; phylum Pseudomonadota; class Gammaproteobacteria; order Comchoanobacterales; family Comchoanobacteraceae; genus Comchoanobacter; species Comchoanobacter bicostacola. Next base: position 854,073 of record NZ_CP092900.1, on the reverse strand, counting down.
ATGGGTCAAACAGATTCATTGATAGATAATGCGCTAATACTGTTAACTCGTTCATCTCAAGCTGCGTCATCTGAAGGTAGAGATGAAGCTGAAGGAACGGATTTAAATATATTCAGTCGCTATATGCATGACCAAAAAGTATATGACCCTATTATTAATAAAAAGCTAGTTCAATCAACATTTGTTTATGCCAAGCGTTTCTTAGGAATGCCTGAAGCAGATGCTAATAAATATGTAGAGGGGTTGCTAAATCATATTCTAAAGTTAACTGATTATAAGCTTGCTGATTATAATGAGGCTCAGGTAGAAAAGTTTTTAGGTAGTGCTGAAAAGTTCATAAATAGTTTAAATAGTGAGGAAGAGAAATGAGGTGGTCACATTCATTTAAGTTAATAGTTGCTAGTCTTTGCTGCAGTCTTTCGTTTGCAGCAAATCTAGGTGCTCTGAAGGCTTCAGCGGCCAGTAATAGTTCCTATGTAGTGCAAAATGGTAGTCAGGTTGTTGTTACCATTCCACTATCAGTTCTGTTTGATGGTAATACTAACTTTTTTAGGCCTTCAGCTCGTGGGTTGGTCGATCAGTTAGCTAGTGTTATTTCTTCTTCTCAAGGATCTGTTGAGCTTGAGGCTGCAATTGTGAAAGGTCAGGATACATCGCTTGAGGGGTCTACTGCTTATTCTCAAGTGGTTGAGTTATCGAGAATCCTTCTACAATCAGGGGCAGAGGTTAGTTATGCACCGCTTACTGTTAAAAGTTATAAGCGAAACGATGACTATGGTTTTTGGAAGGGGTATCCAAATGAAGACCGGTTTGTAATGGTTGGGTTCAGTGTTGATTTATGAGCAGTTAATCAATCTATGTAATTTTATTTTGATTGCACTTGCTTGAATATGTAATAATGGAACTATATATCTGAAGGGATAATTTTATGGCTGATGATGCGTTAGAGCAGGTTCGCTTGCGGAACAGTTTTTACCAAGATGGGTATCGTAAGGTGCTGACTTTGTGCTTAATACTTTGCGTTACAAATGCCTTAAGTATTATTGGTTCTTACAAGGCTTACACCCGTGCTCCAGACCCATACTTTTTTGCAACTTCCACGGATGGTCGTATCATTCCTGTTCAGCCGTTGGATGAGCCAGGTAGGTCGCCTGCAGAGCTGCTTAATTGGGCTTCGCAAGCTGCATTGAGAATTTATGCTTATGACTATGTAAACTATAAAGATGATTTACAGTCTGTTTCTTCTATGTTTACTGGATCTGGTTGGGCGAGTTTTCAGAAGTCTCTCACTGATTCTAGAATTTTAAAAGCTGTATTAGCTAATAAATTAGTAATGAGCGCTAAGTTAACTGGGTCTCCAGTCATTACCATGCAGGGGCTGCGACAAGGTCGCTATTTATGGAAGGTGGAAATGCCGCTATTAATCAAGCAGCAGGGCCAAAGCACAGCAGCATTCCCTGTGAAGTTGGATATGATCATTCAGCGAGTTAGTACGGTCAATAACCCAGAAGGGATTGCCATTGAAAGCATTATTGTAACAGAGGGTTGATTGTGGGTTTTTCTAGTAATCAGCAGTTTAATATGATTCTAGATGTCAGTATGTTGTTGGCACTCTTCGCCTTAGGTGCGTCTGTTGCGCTTTATATGGGTTCAGGCCGCTCTGTAAGCTTTTCAGCATCTGCAGTTTCTGATGGTTATTATATGAGGTCGGATGGTGAGGTTTTATCTACTCCAGTAGAAGATTCTAAAGGGATGTATTTATTGGATTTGCCAGTTAAGTCTCAAGATGAGGTGATACGCTGGGCTTCTATTGTGTCAGCTGAGCTTCATAGTTTTAGTTTTCGTAATTATGAGTCTCATTTTAATGGCATGAGAGATTTGTGTACGAATGAAGGTTGGCAAGCAGTTAGTTCTGCCTTTTTGAAATCACAGTTATTGGGTGATGTAATTACCAAAAAGTTATCTGTTTCATCAATTGTAACAGGAAAGCCTGCACTGCTAAAGCATGGAATGCAGCTTGGGGCATACTCGTGGCTGATTCAAGTTCCATTGTTGGTTACGTATGAAAGTGCGAGTGAGAAAAGGAATGTTAGGCGAGTGGCCACAATTGATATAAGGCGTGTTCCCTTTGACTTAGATGATGGTAAGGCAGGGATTGCAGTGAATAGTATACGTGTTACATAGGTAGAGGTTTTTAGATGTTTAGAAAAATGATACAGGCAGTCTTTGCTTTGATAAGTCTATTCCCAATGAGTGTTTATGCTCAGGAATACGCTAATAATTCAGGTGGCAATGCGATGTCAGAAAAGCAAAATGAGCGTAATGAAGCTTTTCAGAAGGTAAAAGAATCTATTTCTCCATTAAATATTAATGAAATTGATGAGTTGAAAGAGTTATATAAAGAAATAAATATGGCTTCTGTGTCCCCAACAGATCCTCCAAAGCCAACTTTTTCATCACTCATAGTTGACTTGCAGCCTGGCGCAGTTCCTCCAGTTGTGCGATTGTCTGCGGGTATGGTCTCATCAGTGCTGTTTGTAGATCAAACAGGTGCTCCATGGCCAATTAGGGCATATGATATTGGTGATCCAGGAAACTTTAACATAGTTTGGAATCAAAATGGTTCAGATGAAACATCAATGACGAATACGCTCATGATTCAGCCTATGTCTTTATATAAGGATGGTAATCTAGCTGTTATGTTACAAGGTTTAAATACACCTGTAATGCTGTCTTTAATTCCTGGTCAGAAAGCAGTTGACTACCGAGTAGATGTTCAAGTTCCAGGTTATGGGCCGTTTGCAAAACCTGAGGAATCACATTATAGCCAATCGAGCAACCCGGTCTTAAGTGATGTATTGAATAATATTTCACCTGTAAATAGTCAAGTGCTGAAAGTTTCTGGTGGTCAAGCTCAGGCTTGGTTGTTTGGAGATGTTATGTATGTGAGAACTCCATTAACTGTAGTTTCTCCGGCGTGGCACTCCTCAATGAAGGGGGCTTCAGGGACAGTGAGTGCATATGAGATGCCAGCATCACCAGTAGTTTTGGTCATGGATAATGGCCGAATTCGTGAATTGAAAGTGGAAGGGTTTTAGCAGTGAGTGACTTAAATAAACCAAATAAAGGTTCGGGTAATAAGGTAGATTATACACGTTATAGTGTCATAGGCGCTGTTGTGTTTGTGGTACTGTTAGTCGTATATTTATTATTTTTTAGTTCAAGTGAGGAGGGGGTAACGTCTCGAGTAGCTGGGGGTACAAATATTGAGTCAATACCAGGGTTGGGTGATCCTTCTGCGGAGTACTCAAAGCTAATTAATGAGCAAAATAAGCAGCAGGCTATGGAGGCTGAACGTTCAGGAGAAAGTAGCCTTCCTACATTGCTTAGACCCCAATATTCTCTTGATACTTCGCAGTTCGAGGAGCGTAAAGATGAGGTATTTCAGCGTGATGCAGATCGATGCTCTAAGGAAAATATTATCAAGGCTAGAACTGCGGGTGTTGCTGCTAGTGAGCTAAAGTGTTACGGTTGCACGCTTGAGGATCTTAAGAATGGTGGTTACTCAGCATCAGAGCTGCGCGCAGCAGGCTTTAGCGCTGAAGAATTACGTGCAGCGGGTTACAGTGCTGAAGAGTTGCTTCAGGCTGGTTTTTCAGTTGCTGATCTACGTTCAGCTGGTTTTACAGCAGATGAGTTATTGTCTGCAGGTGTGAGTGTTAGTCAACTACTCGCTGCTGGTTTTACACCAAAGCAACTGCTGGATAGTGGTGTGTCTATCGCAGACCTTCGCTCTGCTGGCGTTAGTTTAAATGATATACTCGCATCCGGAATCTTAAGTGGTGAGGTCGTCGCCGGTGGTTATTGTGCAAGAGGTGTTTTCACTGCCTTAGAGGATAAAGATCAAGTAAGGTCTGGTGGTGTGCGCGCTGAGGATCTGTATGATGGTGGTGTGACTGTACGTGAATTAATTGATCTAGGATACTCAATTAAGGAGATTGCATCAGCTGGTGTAGCTCCATCTCAGCTATTAGCGGAAGGTATATCTTCAAGCGAACTTATTAAAGGTGGGTTTTCAAAACGTGATGTAAGCTTTGCGGAAAAGAATAGGGCGCAGATTAAAGGCGGTGTTTGTGATGCAAGGTATGTTGAATCTCAAATGGCTGTTGGTGTTCAGGCAAAGGTACTCTTGTCACTTGGGTGCTCTCCAAACTTACTAGCTACTGAAGGGTATAAAGCGAGCGATCTCCTTGCCGAAGGTGTTACTCCTGGGCAGATGAAGGTAATTGGTTATTCAGCTTCAGATTTAGTTTCATTAGGTGTTGAGCTTCCTGATCTTGTAGATGCTTGCTATGATGCTGAAAGTTTATTAGCTGCTGGTTTTTCTGCTGCTGATCTTGTTGATGCGGGTATTCCATTGAATGATCTGTTAGCAGCAGGCGTATCGTTGCGTGATCTTAAGCGAGACGGTGTTGGCTGTGGCGCACTGTATAGGAGTGGAGTGCCTGTCGAAGACCTATTTATGATGGGGTGTGATGCAAGCTCATTGCGTGCAGCTGGAGCTTCTATTAGTGAGCTACTTGCTGCAGGTTATTCCGTGGCAGAATTGAAGCGTGCGGGGTTTAGTGCCGAAGATATGCTCAAAGCTGGTGTTCCTGCAGATCTTTTAATTGCGGCAGGTTATACTCCTGAACAACTGTTATCAGCAGGCTTTTCAAAAGGTGCTCTAATCCGAGCAGGTGTTAACCCAGATGATTTGTATGAAAGAGCTGTAGGTTCTACCCAATCGGGCTGTGACCCAGATACAATTAAGCAACTACTTGAAGATGGCATCTCCGTGAAGCAGTTGTTAGACGATGGCTGCTCTGTTAATGCACTACTAAATGCTGGGGTGAGTGTATCTGAGCTGCTTGATGCAGGAGTCTCTCCGCGTCAACTAGTTGCAGCAAATGTTTCAGCAAAAGAGTTATATCTAGCTGGCGTAGCCAAAGGTGACTTAGATGGGCTTTTTTCAGAAGATGAGCTAGTCGGTGTAGGGTATTTAGGCTCGGATACATTTGGTGATGATCTAGATATGGTTATGGGGCAACCTCAAGTATCTGCTACTGAAGATTTAATCGCTCAGCAAGAACGTGATACCAGAATTGCTCGATTAGCATCTGCGATGCAAGCGCAGAGTACTTCATTATATGGCTCATGGGATCAGGCCTCTACTCAAAGTATAAATAGTAGTGCATCTACGCCTGAAAGTTATGGTCTGTCTTCTGCTGAAGAGGGGGGAGTATATCGACCAGGGATGACTGGCTTTGATAATGCTTCTTATCTTAAGGCTGGAAGTATTATGTATGCAGTGTTAGACAATGATGTTGTTTCTACCGATCCATCCCCTATAAGAGCAACGATTATTAATGGACCACTAAAAGGATCCAAAGTTTTGGGTGAGTTTGAGCAAAATGAAAATAAGCTGGTGCTTAAGTTTGATAGAATCAACCAGTCTAGAGCGCCTAGATCACAAGATATCTCAGTTTTTGCAGTCGACGTGAACACCGATCAAAATGTTGAGATAGAAACTCATGCTTTATTGAAGTATGGAAGTCTATTTGCAGCATCCTTCTTGTCTGGGTTGAATGACGTTGCCAAAAACGTGGGTACTGAGCTAAGCACAACCAATAATGGCGCAAGTGGTGTCACAACTAGTGTCTCAAAAGGTGGGTCTGTAACTCAGTCTAAGATCTTGGTTGCAGGGCTAGGTAAGGTTGGTGAAAATATGGTTGAAGAGATTCAAAAGTTCCAGGATATTGCACCAACTGTACGTATGAAATCAGGCGCTACCTTTGGGTTGCTCATCATGGATGATTTTAATATAAACTCAAATTAATCAAATTTAGCTGGAGAAAGTAATGGCAGATGAAACAAATCAAAACGATCAATCTCAGGAATACAGTTTCCCCTCTGAAGAAAGTCAAGAGTATGGAAATAGTCCTCAAGGTGGTTTTAGTATAGAAAAAGTAATTGCTGTTGTGCAAAACAATAGAATACCGGCAGCAATTGGAGCTATTGTAGTGTTCTATCTTTTCCTTTCATTATTTGGAGGATCAGATGAGATTCAACCAGTAGAGCTAGATGAAAGCTCATTTGAGGAAACACTACCAGAGATACAGCCTGAGCCTGTTGCATTTTCGGGCTTTACTGACTTAGTAGAAGAGGAGTCAGTTAAGCAAGAAGATTATGATAAGTTGCAAAACTCTATTTCTTCCTTGAATAGACAATCAACCGACTTTAGGTCAAGATTACAAGCTTTAGATCAAAAGATTGATGATTTATCAATATTAGTGAATAGAACCGCTACTCAATTATCAAGAGTTATTGATGAGGAGCAAAAGAAAATTGATGTTAAAAAAGAAGTTGTCTTAGAAGAGTATCGTATTCGTGCTGTTATATCAGGTAGAGCATGGTTAATGGATCGCAATGGAAACAATATAACCGTGAAGGTAGGTGATAAGGTTCCAACCTATGGACGGATTACTGAGATTAAACCAATAGAAGGGCTTGTAGTTACATCCTCAGGTAGAGTGATAAGCTTTGGATCAGAGGAGTAATCCAGTGTATGGGTTTTTAGTTCCTTTATTTATTTGTAATGTTGTTTATGCAGAGGATTCCTCAGTTGGAGAAAACATACTGAAAGGTCTTGCTGGCGCTGATGAATTCTTCTTATATTTATATTATGTTGTTGGAATTGGCTTAGTGTTCTCTGGCATAAATAGACTAAAAAAGTTGGGACATCGCACTGCGTTCATGAATGTTGATTCAGGTGTAACAGGGCCTTTAATGTTGATTGTTCTTGGAGTTGCACTAGCGGCATTTCCTAGTTTTCTTTCTGTTTTGAATCAATCAGTATGGAATGATACGGCTATTAAGGATGTCTCTGTTTTAGCTTTAGATCCAAAAAATAATCCATTCGAAGAGCAGTTGAAGCCGCTAATCTTTATGATACAATTGATAGGTATGGTTGCTCTTCTCAGAGGTGTTTTAATCCTCTCTAAGTCAACGGGTCAGGGGGCACAGCCTGGAACGATATCTAAAGGGTTTGTACATATTTTCGGTGGCTTTTTAGCAATTAATATTTTGCAAACATTCAGCGTTGTAAGCAAAACATTTGGGGTTGGATGATATGATTATACCTAAAAAGCTAAAATACGTTTTATTGAACTTAGTATTGTCTACAGTTCCTATTTTGCATGCACAAGCAAGTGGATGTGCTAATGCTGTCGACGGTACAATAGGTAAGGTATTTTGCAATATTAAAGACTATGTCTTGAAAGGAGTTTTAATTTTAATTTATGCATCCTCTATAATTTTAGGTATAGGTCTATTTATAGCTGCGCTATTTAAAATGAAACAGGTTAAAGATAATCCTACACAGATCCCCGTTTCAACTCCGTTTGCATTATTAGCCGCTGGGGCAATGATGTTTTTTATTCCTGAGATGTTTCCTGTTATTAAAGACTCTGTTTATGGAGAGGGTAGTAGCGAAGAAGAGGATCCTCAACTTAGTCTTGTGGGGTTACTTGATCAATAAGTAAATGGATAGTGATATGATGTATAGTGTTTCAAAAATAGTTAAAAGACTGCTTCCAGTTACGTTGTTGCTAGCGCTTTGTGGTCTAGTATATGCTGAAGGTGGTGTACCCGAAAATACAATAACTGGACGTGCTGTTTCAGTTAAAGGTGATATAATGAGTATTGTATCCTTGGTGGGTGCTATCTCTTCAGTTGCAGGAGTTGCCTTCTTTATGATGACGTTTTTAAAGTTTAAACAATTTAAAGATAACCCGCAGCAAACCCCAGTGGGGACACCTGTGTTATATCTATTTATTTCAGTTATGATGGTTTATTTAGGGAATTCATTATTCCCAATCGGTGAGACCTTGTTTGGAAAAGATTCAGATAGTCTAAGAACAAGTGAGACAGAGATTGAAAGAATTGAGCAGTCCATATAGTGGTTTATTAATATAGGAGGAAAATATGAACATGAACAATGTGAGTAATCAGTTAAAGCTTTATTATTACGGAGCGATGCATTCAGCAATTGCAATGCCTGTAGTATTGTTTGCAGCAGATAAGGGAGAAGGTCAAGAATCACGTGGACTTGGAAAGCTTGCCGTAGGTATTCAAAGTCAGGTAGAAGCTGTTGGGGCTTTAATCTTTGCAATTGCCCAGGTAGCAGGTGTTTTAATGATGTTGGCGGGTCTCTTTAAGTTAAAGCAACATAAAGATAATCCAACGCAGGTTCCTGTTGGGACACCACTTACTATGCTGATTATTGGGGCTGCACTAGCGTTTCTACCTCAGGTTGTTACATCAGGTGGTGAAACTGTATTTGATGATAAGACTGCAGCCTACGCGTTTGGTGCTAAAACGGATACGACTGAAAAAGGGAAATAGGGTAACTAATTACAATGAACCTTTCTAAGTTATTACCTTTAGAATTAAAAGTGGGTCATGGTGCATATGATTTATTTGCAACAAGAAACCTTGACCCTGCTTTTGAGCGTTTTGCTAAACAAGTAAAGCAGCGTGATCGACATATGTGCCGTTTCTGTGGTTTTAAATCTGTGTCAGCTATGACGGTAGTTAACATTAATCATGATTACAGAGACAATAAAATGTCAAATTTAGCGACCAGTTGTCCTTTCTGTTTGCAAGCTCACTTTATCGAAGCAGTTGGCTCGTTATTGCCTGGAGGTGGAACACTGATTTATTTGCCGGAGATGACTCAGAATCAATTGAGTGCATTAACACATGTTTGCTTTGCTGCAATTGTTAATGGTTCTCCACATGCTCTAGATTCAGATCGTTATATTCGCTCATTAAAGTTGCGTAGTTCACCTGTGGAAAAGCAATATGGTAAGCATATGTCAGATCCAAAGTTTATGGGTAGGATGCTGATTGATACTCCGGTTAATGATATTGAGGAGCGAAAGGCTATCATGTTGAAAGATTTAAGGTTGTTACCATCCTTGAAGTATTTTGAAAAAGCAATTTTGGATTGGGCTCATTATGCTGGGGAACGGGCATAATCTGCAAAATTATTTTTATGGAGAAAGGCTATGTCAATAGCAGATGGATTGATTAATGGTGTTGCTGCTGTAGCAAGTGCATTTTCGGTTGCAATTAAGAAGTCAGCAAGTTGCTATACAGATATACAAACGGCGGATGATAGTCACAGCCTTGTTCGTGATGATGGAAGTTTAACCTCCATGATTAAGGTTGAGGGCTATGTTGGGTTAGTTGGGCCTGATGAATTTAATCGTCTTCAAGAGCAGTGTTTACAGATATTTAATAGTGCAATGAGAGACGCAGGTCATTCTTTATCATTTAGTTTTAGTTATAATCTAGACCAGGTCAAAGACAGTATTAAGGATAACTATAGAACATCTCGCGATACTGCAAAGCGTTTAAACCTTAATTTAGATGATGTATTGAGTGAACGTGAAAATTTCATGAGTCGGTATTGTTCAGTAGAAGATGTTTATTTAATTATTACTACTTCTCCAAATGTTTTGACTGGAGAACAAAATAAGCGAGCCACTGCTGATAAAACTAAGCTTGCAAAGGAGCATGAAACACCTGCTTTTAGAACCACTCAAAACATAGTCGCTCCAATACACGAATTGAGAGATGCTCATAAATCATTAGTACAAGCAGCCGTTAAAGATTTAAACTCTGCGGGTGTATTGTGTGAGTTATTAGAAGTGCATGATGCACTTTACCATATTAGAAAAGGAATATTTCCAGATTTTACGGATAAAAGTTGGAAACCTGTCGTGGCGGGTGATAAATTTTCTCCGAAAGTGATTAACGAAGATTTGGGTGTATCTGATAAAGCTGATCTTGCAGATTTATTATGGCCATCATTAGAAACCCAATTGTTCCCACAGGGTGCTGAAATAATAGATCTAAAAACATGCAAGGTTGGGGATAAGTTATACTCATCAGTATATATTGATCTGTACCCTAAAGACCCTCAAGCGTTTACTTCACTAATTAATAAAACGTTAGCAAGTAACTTCCCTTGGCGGATTAACTTCTTGCTGGGTGGTGGTGGTATGTCGTCACTAAAGTTCAAACGAGCTATGGCTGGAGTTTTAGCTTTTTCATCAACACAGAATCGTTTGATTGATAATGCCATCAGGTTGTTAGACTATCTTGAGCTAGAGACTGATGATTCCGCGGTAATGATTCGAACTGTTGCATCTACCTGGGTCAATACGACAGGGTCAGATGCTGATGATATTAAATTACTACGATCTCGAATAGCAACGCTATCGCGAGCTATTCAAAGTTGGGGAACTATAGACTGTACTGAGTTGTGTGGCGATCCCTTTGAAGGAGCAGTTGCTAGTATGCCAGGGTTAATGAATTCTTCTCCAGCTGCTAAATCGGTTGCTTCACTACAAAGTGCACTTAAGATGATGCCTTTATGCAGGCCAGCATCTCCATGGAAGAGTGGAAGTTTATTGCTTAGGTCGCCAGATGGTAAACCTTGGCCGTATCAGCCAGGATCACCCTTACAAACGACATGGATTGATATGATCTATGCGCGTCCAGGTTCTGGTAAGTCAGTTTTATCTAATGCTATTAATCTTGGGTTGTGTATTCAAGCAGGGATTCCAAGACTTCCTAGGATTTCAGTCATTGATATTGGCCCTTCAAGTGCTGGTTTAATTTCATTGATAAAAGAATCACTCCCTGATGAACAGAAACACTTAGCGCTTTATGTTAGGTTCAACATGTCTAAAGAGTATTCAGTTAACCCATTTGATACTCAGATTGGTAGTAGGTACCCATTACCGCTTGAGCGTGCGTTCCTTGTAAACTTTATCTCTTTATTAGCTACTCCGGTTGGCCAGGCATCAAGTTATGATGGTGTAGCAGACTTAGTGGGTCTTGTCATTGACGAGGCTTATAAGTTACTTGCTGATGAGGCTAATCCTAATGTTTATACAAGGGGTATTAACCCTGCGATAGATAAGCTGCTTGACGAGATTAAATATCAGTCTGACTCTAAAACATCTTGGTGGGAAGTCACCGATGCATTATTTGAAGCAGGCCATATTAGAGAAGCATCACTAGCTCAGAGAAATGCTGTTCCACTGATTAATGATTTAACCTCAATTGCTAGATCAGCAGCAGTAGTTGATTTGTACGGGAAAATTACAGTATCTACGGGTGAAAATCTAATTGATGCTTTTGTACGTATGATTTCAAGTGCAGTTAGAGAGTACCCAGTTTTGTCACGCTATACGCAATTTGATTTAGGTGAATCTAAGATTATTGCGTTTGATTTAGATGAAGTGGCTAAAAGTGGTGGAGAAGCTGCGGATAGGCAAACAGCTGTTATGTATATGTTGGCTAGATACTTAATCGCAAAAGACTTTTATTTAAATAAAGAAGCGGTTGCTAGCTTACCAGAAAACTATCGTTTACATCATGAGGCTAGAGCATCTGAGCTTAAAGAAGATCAAAAAAGGATTGTGTTTGATGAGTTTCATAGAACTGCGAAAGCACAGGCGGTACGTGATCAGGTTATTGTGGATATGCGTGAGGGTCGTAAGTGGCGTGTTCAGGTTTGTGTAGTATCTCAAGATTTAGCTGACTTTGATGATCAAATTGTCAAATTTGCTACTTCAACCTTTATTATGGATGCAGGTCCGCAGCAAGCAATTGAAGAAACAACTAAACGCTTTGGTTTATCCAAGACAGCACAAATTGCATTGCGTCAGTCTGTAAGGGGTCCAAGAGAAGGAGGAGCAACATTCCTCGGGCAGTTTGCTACTAAGGTAGGGAACCATATGCAGCTACTGACTATTACGCTAGGTCCTGCAGAATTATGGGCTTTTAGTACAACATCAGAAGATGTATTAATTAGAACTGCATTGTATGAAGCAATTGGGCCAGCAGAGGCTAGAAGGGTTCTATCTAATATATTCCCTAACGGAACGGCTGCAAAACTGATACATGATCGATTAAATTCAGAAACTGAAGGAACAGGGGTTATCTCAGAAGAAAATAAAAAATCGATAGTGAGTTCGCTTACGGATGAAATTTTGAAGGCATATCAAGAAAATCCAAATATTCGAAACTTATAGTCGATCAATAATGAGTGAAGCGCTTTTACACTGCAATTAAATGTTTAGGCGATAAACTAATTTGGCAGGATGATAGCTAGACTAGTCTTGTAATATGCCTAAAGGTAGGTGCTCAGACAAGAAGTTCATAATCCGTGCGTCTAACCAGTATTCAGGCTTATGTGGTGGGCCAGACATGAATCCGATATGTCCTCCGTGTTCATAGGTTTCAATGACTACATGTGACGATGTATCTTCATTCGTTGGAATATAGTTGTATTTTAAAACAGGATCATTGCTTGCAACTATGACTAGTGTTGGCTTTTTGATGCTTTTTAAATAACTAATGCTACTGGATTGATCATAATACTCTTCTAAGGAGTCAAAGCCATGCAAAGGTGCTGTAATTTTTTGATCGAGCTCAATCAGTGTAGAAACCTGGTCCAGGTCTTTGAGGATAGAGTTTTGTGTTTCAGAAGCTTGCAATTTTTTATGATAGGCTTTCTTGATGTCTTGGATAAACATTTTCTCATAAATCTTGGCGGTGCCATTTTGTATATTAATTGCAGTGTTGAGTAAGTCAAATGGGGGGCACACAGATATGCCTGTAGACATTAAGTTATTTTGTTTTAGCTCTCCAAAAAGTTTGAGCAAAATATTGCCTCCAAGTGAAAATCCAACCATTGCTGTAGGTGTTTGAGCATTGCGCTGTTTAATTAAATTACAAATGAAGCGAATATCTTCAGTGTCTCCTGAATGATATTGCTTGTCGAGTCTATTAAATTGCTCCCCACAACCTCTAAAGTGTAAGAGTAATGCCCGCCAATTGGTTTGGTAATGAATATGGTGCATTAATGAGTTGATGTAATGAGAATCCACAGAACCTTGTAGTCCATGTAACAGTATTACTATAGGTCCTTGGCTTTTTTCGGTCCACCAACCGTCTATGAAATCTCCATCAGGAAGCTCAAATATTTCCTGTTGCAAAGGGACCTTTAGCTTTTTTTTAAAAATAAATGGATATAAAGTCTGTAGGTGGGGGTTGGGTAACCACCACGCTGGTTTATATGAGTTACTGCTTCCGTCCATAGTAAATTCCTAGCTGTTGATATAATTATAGCGATATACTTTTTTTTTGTCAGGAAAATAATTTAATTCAAATGAGTAAGTATATCGCTTACACTACATTAATTATAGATGGAGTTTATGGTGTCTCACTTTAAGCAAGTCGTATTGTTTAGTTTTAAATCAGATGCTAAAAAAGTAGCAAAAATTTCAGAGGTGATAGAGTCAGCTGGCGTTAGCATTATTGATGAAGTGTTTATGAGTAAAGCGGACTTAATTATTGTTATGGGTGGTGATGGAACCATGTTGCATCAAGCTAAAATTGCATACCAATATAATATCCCAATACTGGGCATAAATGATGGACACACTGGGTTTTTAGCTGATATTGAATATTCTAATGCGTCTTCTGTGCTAAAAGCGATTCTAGAGGGGCATTATTTTGAAGATTACAGAACAGTATTTGAGTGTATGTTTTCGGGTGAAAAACATATAGCAATAAATGAGTTAATGCTGTCTAAAAGCCAGGCTAATAGGATGATTCGGTATGAAGTATTTGTAGATGAGCGTTTTATGTATAATCAAACGGGTGATGGTTTGATTGTCTCAACTGCAACTGGATCTACAGCGTATGCTTTGTCAGCAGGAGGGCAAATTATTCATCCGGAGGTAGATGTAATGTCATTGGTGCCAATATGTCCAAGGCATTTATCGGCAAGACCTGTTATTATTCCATCATCATCAAATGTTGTCCTAAATATTCAAAAGTGGAAAGGAAGTTGTACTAATATTTCTATAGATGGAAAAGAGATAGAAGTAATTGAAAGTTTGTCAAATATTCAAATCAAGTGCTCGGAAAAAAAGCTGAAGCTCATACATCCTCTTCATTATGATTTTTATCAAACGCTACATAGTAAACTTAATTGGGAAACGAATAGTTAACCCCATCATAAAATTAGGTTCGATGTAGCGCTATGAATCGTAGAGATAGCCTTAGAGCATAGTGTTATTGTATTTGCGCCTGCGAATCGAGCTATTGGATAGCGCTTCATTGTTCGCTTGGAAGCCACTAAGTCGTTAATAGTACGGTTACTCTGCCTATATGTTGTCAGGTTGTCAGCCAGAAATGAAAATTTATCAATTATTGATATACTTAAAGCAATAAGTAGTGTTCTTAGCCCCATGAGATGGAATATAATATTGCCCCCAACCAAATAACCGGCAGCACTTATGACGCATACGTTCATCAGTACATTCCATAGTATAACGCCGAGAGCATATATAACTTTATTGTTCTCACGGCTTCTGAATAATCTTGATTTTGCTGAATATGGGTGATAGCCAATAGAGAGCCTGAGCTCAGCTAAAGGATCTTTCCTGATCGTATGAATGATAGCAATAAGTAGAATAGCCAGTAGCAAGGGAATTAAGGGTGGTAAAAACATTCTGGCTAAAAATAGGGCTGTAATATTTAGGATTGCACATAATGCTATCTTTTTTTTATGTTGGGGTAGAGTTATAGAAAAAGCAAACTGGCTGCCGAGTTGTAATAAATAGTGATATCTTTTTTTGGGATCATATTTATATCTGAAATATAGCTCATAGGGTACGCCTAGACTACTTCCAGAAAGGGCATTTAATGATTCTTTTAAGCGACTTGAATACTTAGTACGCCAATAATAAGTAGCGTTCTCTGGTAAATGATCTTTAGAGATTTTATCGAACAAGTCATAAGTGATGCTGTCATAAATAAGTTGCTCATGTTCAGGGTAAAGCTGCATTAATACCAGTACTATTGCTGCGTTATGTTGATTAATCAGGTAAGGGTCTCTCTCACTTTTAGCGCTAGATTGTGGTCGTAGCCTAGCAGTATCTCTACCATTCTTAGAAGGTATTTGAATATCTTTGAGGACTTGTGTTAAGTCTGCTCTGGTGAATTTATAGCCTTGCCAAACTTTTGTTCGCCTATATAGAGACGCTATTTCAATTAGGAATACTTGATTTTTAGCAACAGCCTCATAAAAGCTTGCTTCAGTCTTAAAGTCGTTTTCAGGGTCGATGAACTTCTTCTGTCCAGTAAATGCAGCAACACTAGCCATCAAGTTTGTAAAGTGTGGAGTGGGGTCCGCAGATGCAGTTGTGTTTTTAATTAGATAATCAATTTTCCTTGCATCAGTCCATTCTTTTTTATGTGTACCAGCTAATATTATATTTTCTCGACTAGATTGCTGTGTTAGGCAGAATAGAGCAAACATGAATAATGCCCAGGGTGCTGACAGGTATAGTGTTCCCAATACTAAGAGGCTTTTAATTGCCATCCTTTTATACACGAGTATGTCCTTATGTGGTCTTATTGTACTTTATCTCGTTTTTTCAGTAGAAACAATATAGTTAGCAATAATTCCCAGTAAAAGCGTAAGGACTATGGGTGAAAATGACAAATAGTAGTAATAGTCATTCATTGGGCGGTCCAAGAGAAAGCCAATGAGTGGCTGCATTAAGAATGCGCCAGCTATAACACATATATTACAAAATCCAGTTGCAATTGCTTGTGTCTGGCTATCACTAATGCGGTTAATCATACTAAATGCAATCGGCTGGCCTCCTGCCGTAATGCCCATACAAATGAGCAAGAATGAAATAATCCAGGGATGGGTTATCCAACCACTAATGATAAGTAAGGTTGATACTATACCAATGATATAACACGCATATACTGGTTTTTTTAGATCACTATGCTCTGCCCAGTAGCCACAAATAGGACTGGATATTGCAATGCTAACCCAAGTATAGATAAGTTGTGTCGTCACAAATTGTTTACTAACACCTTGGATTTTCATCAAGTAAGGTATACCCCAGAGTTCTGTAAATCCTCCAATAGGCGCCCAACTGGCAAGCGCAACGACACCAATTAACCAGTAGTTTTTATTAGATAGAATTTTATATAAAGTAGCACCAAGCGGAGCAACAGAACTAGTGTCTGGCTCGTTCTTATCTTTTATAATTATACAAAATACGATAAAAAGCAGGATTGAAATCAGTAATGTAAAAAATGCAGTATCACGCCATCCTATTTGCTTAACAAGAATATCGATAGGCGTTCCGCTAACCATCGCGCCAACACAGCCTAATAATTGTATCATTCCTACTGAGCTTGCAAAATAGGATGAGGGCAGCCATTGTCTAGATAACGATAAGGGGATAATAAATGCGCCACCAAAGCAAAGACCAATAAGTGCCCGGCTTAGCAGAGCTTGCATCAAACTGTGGGATGCTTGAAATAAAAATGAGCCGATAATGATGCCAATAGTGCTGTAAATGATCGTTTTTCTTGATCCTATTTGCGCTATGATACGCCCCATAGGGATCTGTGCAAATGCATAAGCACAAACAAAGCTTGCGCTCAGAAATCCTATTTCTTGTGAAGACAAGTTAAACTCTTGAGAAAGGTCCTCACTAATAACGCTCATCATTATTCTTAAAAAGAACATGAAAAAGTACAAAAGTGCAGCAGTACTTACTATTAGTATGGGTTGTATTTGTTTATTACTCATGGCTTTTGTTCTGTTTAGGGTTATATTTGTATTCCTGACTACAATAAGGGCATCGTCCATCTTTTTGTGTATTAATGTAAACCTTTGGATGGCCATAACTTGGGTTTTTACTTCCTCGGCATATGACAGTGGTATTTTTTGTGATTATTGTCGACATTAAGATTTAGCGATTTTTACTGAGCTCAAGCTTAGTATAGCGGGTAATAAAACTAAAATCCAGAAGGTACCAAAGAGTAAGCCAAATGAGATAGTAATCGCCATAGGGATTAAGAATTGAGCTTGGTATGAAGTCTCAAACATTAGTGGCATGAGTCCACCAATGGTTGTGAGTGATGTTAGAATCACTGCACGAAAACGTTTGCTAGAAGCAATCATTAAAGCTTTGTTTTTGGGGTAAGATAATCTTTCTTTTTGATATTGAAGTGTCAAAATAATAGAATCATTGACTGTGACGCCAATTAAACCAAAGAATCCAAATAAAGATAACAGTGTAACATCAAACCCGAGGATCCAGTGTCCTAGTATGCCTCCAATCAAACTCATGGGTAGGGTAAGTAAAATTGCAAAGGGCTGTACAAATGATGATAGTGACCATACCAGTACTAAATAAATCACTGAAAGCCCAATAAGTGCACCCGATTTTATTTCATTAATCGTAGTGTTTTGTTCTTGCCTAACATCACCAACTGCGGCAGTCACTAGGTAATCTTTTTCTATATTGGGTATGGTGTTTTGAGTGAGCTCAGATTCTATTTCATAGGTGTTGGTTACTGAGGTATCAACTTGAGCACTGACGGTATAAGTTACCATATTGTTTTTTCTAATAATTTTAAGCGGTTCGTATTGGTAGTGTTTATCTGTGAATTCAGACAAGGGGAGTATGGTTTGAGGTGAGGGCTGAATGGGTGCTTGGTCAATGTTGATCTGGTAGTCATTGTAGCTATCTGGCATTTTTATAATGACATCAGTGTTTTCTGTATTTAAATTAATAGCTAAGTTTTTTTGTTCATTTAAATAAGACTGTAGTTGAGCTTGCAGCCGCTCAGTATTGAGTCCACTATACACACCAAGTTCATTGAGTGTATAGTAGTGGTTAGGCACAATTACCGATGCATCATCTCTTATATTATAAGTTCCTTGGTAGCTTTTGAGTTTGAGTTTGAGTTCGGTAGCGGCAGCAATAATATTTTTATGTGCCCCAGATAATTCAATTTGTATTGTGTCACTTGGAGGCCCGCCACGCGGTCTATCAATGTTAATATTTTGCACCCATTGAGAATTGGGGATATTATCTCTTATATATTGACTAAACTGTTTGTTATCTGTATTCCTCTGGTCTTGGCTGGTTAACCAAATTGCAATGCCATTAGTGACTGGGTTAGGCGTATTGGATTCAGCAAGTGCTTGGTTCATGATTATATTCTTTTTTTCAATGATATCTTCATTGAAGTGAAGTGTTGCTTGTTGGATGGTCTGGTCAATGGCATGCAAGTAGTTTTGTTTTTCATGGAGTGGAGTAGTCGGGTTAAAAGCGACCTGTACCAGTATTTGGTCAGCAGAGAAATCAGGAAAGAAGCTAAACTTTATTCTTCCAGATGCAATCAGTGTGAATGTGATGAGCACCATTGATAGGGCTCCAGAAAAAACGATAGATTTTTTCTCTATGGCTAGTTTAATTATTTTTTGGAATGTATGAACCCTGAAGTATCTGAACTTGATTGAAAACCTACTGGTTTGCTTGGGTTCTGTTATATAACTGAGGTGCTTGGGTAAGATTAAAAAACATTCAATGAGGGAGGCGATGATGACAGTAATGACGACAATAGGGATCTCTCTCAGAAACTGGCCAGCTACGCCTGAAATAAAGAGCAAGGGGAAGAATGCCGCTACGGTGGTAGAGGAGGATGTGAGTACTGGTTTGAGCATCTCTGTAGCAGCCCAACTGGCAGCAGGTAAGGGTTTAAGAGACTTTCGGTTTGAAGCTGCTTTTTCTGAGACAACAATCGCATCATCTACTATAATTCCAAGACTTAGAATGAGCGCAAATAAGGACAGCATATTTATTTTGAATCCAAATGTATACAATATGGCAATGGTGGCAATAATTGCTATGGGTAAGCCAATAGCAACCCAGAAAGCATCTTTTTTGCTTAGAAATAGAGTTAATAAGATCAATATGAGAGCTAGCCCAATGCCTCCATTTTTAATTAATAAAAACATTCGGTCATAAAAGTATTGCCATGTCTTGTTATAGACTTGAATGTCATAGCCCTCAAAGGTGTTATTATTATCGGCGAACCATTGCGTAACCTGATTGGATAGCGTAATTAAGTCATCATATTCACCACGGAATATTCTTATTTCACTCATCTGTTGATTTTCATCAAAGTAAATAGGCTGAGTGTCAGGTGTTTTTAGATAAGCTTTGTTAAAAATATGTTTAGCATCAATAAGTGCTGGATCATTATCTAGTTTCAGTTGCCAATTCAGATCAAGAATATCATTAGCTGTAATACCAATTTCTGCAGAAGTGTATTGACCTAATTCTCCACTTTTTCCACCAGGGCTCTCTCTTAACATAGACTGTATGCTGCGAGTTAGCATATCTAGTGTTGCAGGATGGTTTTGGAGCCAGGTTGTATTTAGCTCTAATATTAAATCTTGTTTAGGCGCTGCATATGTTTGAGTTGAACTTACTCCATAATTGCTGAGGTCATTTTTGAGACGTGTGATTACATCTGAGATTAATGATTTACTTTTAGGCGGGTATTTAATGGCTATGCGTGCCATTAGCTCTCGAGGCTCAATGACGTTAATAAGGTAGGGTTCCATGTTTTTGGGAAACTCCTCTAAATCAAGCTTTTGCATGACTTTTTGCTTGGCATCTTGCATGTCAGTTGTTTGTTCAAAGTCGAGTTGAAGATTAGAACGAGCGACTTGTGTAATAGAGGTGATGTTTTTTAGACTTGGCGTATCTGATACTGCTTGTTCTGCATGTACAGTGATATTCTTTTCAATTTGTTTTGCAGAAGCTCCAGGCCAGATAAATTGAGTATTAATTCTTGGAATGCTAATATTAGGAATTAATTGTGTTTGAATGTTATTAAATGCAACGATGCCAATGCAGAGTACAATTAAGAGTACTACATGTGCAAATACTTTATGTTGTGCACAGTACTGAATCAGTTTATTGGGTTTCTGGTACATGGTTGACGCGCATTCCATTGCGTGGCTGGGTGATTCGAGTTGTCAGCACATCTTTGCTAGTAAGGTCTTCTTCTGAGCTGATGAGGTAATAAGGTGTATCTTGTATATAGCGAATACCTTGGGGTTGAATATTCTTTTCTATAAGAGAGTGGTTATCTATAATATAGATAAAGCGATCTTGGTAGATGGATGTTTCCGGGATCAAATAGGTTTCTTGATCTAAATTAATGTCGGCATATAAGCTAACAATAGAGCCAATTGCGAGCAAAGGTGTTTGCTGAGTGAAATAGTATGCTGCATCAATATGTGCTGTTCCTTCATCTACGTTATGGCTGATACGATTCAGCATTAATGTTTCATGGCTATTATTGAGCATGGCCTGGGATTTACCGGGCTCAAGATGGTTTAAATATTGTGCAGGCATAAATACATTGATAAATATAAGCTGAGGGTTTTGAATATTAATGATGGGTTGCCCAACTTGAGTGACTTGACCGACTGATACAAACACCTGTTCTATAGTTCCATCAAATGGCGCTTTAATGGTATTAGAGTCAATATCGTGGATAACTTGTAGCAAATTGGCTGTTGTTACATCTAGATTTGCCTGTTGTTGCTGTATATCGTGTATCAAGCTTTCTACGTTACGCATGTGAACAGTGTACTGCTTCTCTCTAGTTATTACGACTTCTTTGTAAGCGCGTAATTTCTGTTCACTTTGGTAGGACTGGTTGAGTTGCTGATAACTTTTTAATTCGTCTTTAGCCTGATTAAGTAACTTTAATTCATATTTTTTAAGTGCTTGTTCATGTTTGAAGCTACTCTCTAGCTGGGTGATGGAGCTTTGTATCTTTTCAGATTCAGCGGTTAGTGCTGCTTTCTTTATTTTTAATGAGGTGTGATCGAGTTCAATAAGTAAGTCTCCTTGTTTAACTTGATCGCCTTCCTTGAAATAAATAGCAGTGACCTTTGATAGTACGGTGCTTTCAATATCAGCTGGTTTGAGTGCAGTGACTTTCCCGTAGAGCTTTAGCATACGGGGGGCATTATGTTTTTCTAGTTTTTGTGATGAAACCTTTAATGGGGTCTCTTCAATAGATTGGCTGGGGAGTCTGGATGCTGTCAATAAAAGTAAAGTACAAGCAATAAGTGTAAATCCAAAGATTCTTAATATTAACCGTTTTTGCATAGCGTCCATTGGTAA
Source organism: Candidatus Comchoanobacter bicostacola (assembly GCF_024172705.1). Taxonomy (GTDB): domain Bacteria; phylum Pseudomonadota; class Gammaproteobacteria; order Comchoanobacterales; family Comchoanobacteraceae; genus Comchoanobacter; species Comchoanobacter bicostacola. Next base: position 832,912 of record NZ_CP092900.1, on the reverse strand, counting down.
TCACACCCTATATTGAGTTATTCTACACCATTAAGTGCAAAATAAAATGGGTAAGTGATAATAATTTAACGTGTTCATGAGTAAATTAATGAGGTAATAAGTAAGAGTAATGATAGAGTAGCAATGCATAGTAATCCTACTTTCTTTCCTGGAAACTCATACTGACTGGTGTACTGATAAACATAGCGTCCCCGCCATACTAAGAGTGTAGGTAGCAGTCCATACAAGACTAGGATAATAATTCCGGCGTATTTGACAAAGCCTACAAAGTTATTTCCGGCAAATAAGGTGAGCAAAATAGGTGGGCAGTAGGATAAAAGCAGGGCATATGCCTTACCATTTTTTCTAGTGCTTAGTTCTAATCCATCAGAAATAAAGTCCGTTAGGCTGATCATAACACCCCAGAAAGAAGTTGAGATTGCAAAGAATGAGAAGAGGGCAATTAAACTACCAAAGTTTGATAAGTTATGATGATAATTAATTGCAGTCACCATAGCAGCAAGCTGATCACTATTACTGTCTAAAATGGTTGCTAAGCTATGTGTGCCTTCATAAGGCAGTAACCCAAAAATAACTAAATGCCAAATAACATACATGATCAGTGGTATTAAGCACCCAATTAGAATGGTTCGTTTGATAATAATGAGGTTGTTATCTAGGTACTTACGAATGCTAGGTAAAATGATTTGATAGGTGAATGCGGTAATAATGACTGGTATGGATTGAATAAACAGTGAGGGGTTGCCACCTGCTAAGTTAGCTAGTGTTGTCTGACTGCTGCTCTTAGCTGAGATTATTATAAAGATCGTAAATAGAGAAAATGTTAGGACTCGATTTGCACGGTCTAGCCATTTCATGCCTAAAATAGAAATACAAGCGGAAATGAGTGTAAACGTAACTCCGCAAATAGTGCTATAAGGATTTAATGCAGTGTTTGATTGTGCGATTAGGCCACCAATAGCACTTATGTATGCTGCAGAGACTACATAAAGAAGACTTAAAAAAAGCGTCCAGGCTATGCTTTCACTAATTGATCCTGCTAGTTTTCTACATAATCCGATAAGATTGATGGATGTATCATCAAAAAAGTACAATGCTTCTAAAAAAACAAACAGCGCAGCTAAGGTGAAGCTAAATATAGCAAACAGTGAGCATAGAGCAGCAACAATGCCACTAGGGCCTGATGCGATTGGACCGGCAAGCATGCCAACGCCAATAGCTGTTCCTGAAATTAAAAGTATACCGCCGAATTGTTTTGATTGAAGTGTGCGCATTAAACCTGTGTTTTACGTATTATATCAGAGTATATTGATCATCCGAGCATGTCAATATTTACTGGCTTAGGGCCTCGAGTAAGTAGGGTGCTGTGTGTGAAGTTGGGTGTTTCATGACTTGTTCGGGCGTGCCTTCTGCAACAATGGCTCCGCCACCATTCCCACCTTCAGGCCCAATATCAACAATCCAATCCGCTGTTTTGATTACATCAATGTTGTGCTCAATAATGATAATGGTATTCCCGTGTGCTCTAAGTGTCTGTATGACTTGCATCAGTTTGACAATATCATGGAAGTGTAGTCCCGTAGTTGGTTCATCAAGGATGAATAAGGTCTTACCAGTAGATCGTTTGGATAGTTCTCTCGCTAGTTTTATTCTTTGTGCTTCACCGCCAGAGAGTGTTGTGGCGCTTTGACCGAGTTTAATGTAACCCAGTCCAACATCTTTTAGTGTTTGCAGCTTCTTTGAAATAGAGGGAATATTTTGAAATATATCTATGGCCTCTTCAACGGTTAGGTCCAATACCTCTGCAATGCTTTTATTTTTGAATGTTACTTCTAGTGTTTCTCGGTTAAAGCGACTGCCTTTACAGACATTACATTGTACGTAGACATCAGATAAAAAGTGCATTTCAACCTTAATGAGTCCATCACCACTACACGCATCACAGCGTCCCCCTTTTACGTTAAAGCTAAACCGACCTGGTTGATAGCCTCTAGAACGTGCAGCTTCTGTTTGTGAAAACAAGTCACGAATGTGTGTGAAAATGCCAGTGTAGGTTGCGGGGTTGGAGCGGGGGGTTCGTCCAATAGGTGATTGGTCTATGTCAATAATTTTATCAATATGTTCATGTCCAAGTAGTTGAGTGCATTTGCCAGCAGGCATGTGTGCTTTATTGAGTGTGTTATATAAATTCGGATATAGTGTGTTGTTAATTAAACTGGATTTTCCGGATCCAGAGACCCCGGTAACACATGTAATGAGACCAATTGGAATCTTTAAATGGACGGATTGTAAATTATGGCAGCTGGCGCCTATAACTTCTATCCAGTTATTGCTAGCAGGAATGCGTTGGGGCGGGATAGGTACTTGACGTTTTTTAGCAAGATAGGCCCCAGTGAGAGAATCCTTATTTTGCATGAGCGCACTGCTGTGTCCGTAGGCAGTTACATTCCCACCATGGGTTCCTGCACCGGGTCCAATATCATAAATCATATCGGCTTGTAGCATCGTTTCTTCATCATGTTCAACGACAATAACCGTGTTGCCGAGGTTTTTGAGGTGTAACAGGGTGTCAATGAGTCGCTGATTGTCACGCATGTGTAGGCCAATTGAAGGTTCATCTAGTACATACATGACACCAACTAAGCCAGAACCGATTTGGCTAGCTAGACGAATTCTTTGTGATTCACCGCCAGATAGTGTTTCTGCGGATCGATTTAAAAATAAGTAGTTTAGCCCTACGCTGAGCAGGAACTGGCATCTGTTTTCTATTTCAACCAGTATTTTCCCAGCAACTTCTTTTTCAAAGTTAGAAAGCTTTAGATTTTTAACCCAATGGTGTAATTGGTCGATAGGCAAATTAATAGTAGTATCAATAGCCTGATTGCATACGAGCACATGACGTGCTGCTTGATTGAGTCGCGATCCGTTACAGCTTTGGCAGAAATCATAGGTGAGGATCTTGCCAATGGATTCTTTAACGCTTGCAGTTTCTGTCTGTTCGTATCGTTTCTCCAGGTTAGGAATGATGCCATCAAAAACCCGTCTTTTGACAACTAATTTTCCATAGATGTTGGGGTAGGATAGCGCAATCCTTTTGGGTGTTCCGTATAAAACAACGTGTTTATGTTCCTCGGGTAGGTTTTTCCAAGGGGTGTTCATATCAATTTCAAAATGGTCACACACTGAGCTGAGTATAGCGAAATAGTGTTTATGTGCAGGTTCCCAAAAACGAATAACGCCATCATTAAGGCTGAGCAGGGGGTTAATTACGAGGTTCTCGGGTTTTATAAAACGTCGCATGCCTAGTCCATCACAGGTTGAACAAGCACCCATGGGGCTATTAAATGAAAAGAGTTTGGGCTCTAGCTTGCCAATGCTCCAGCCACATTTGACACAGGCATGCTCAGTGGAGTAAATGTCCGCTGTTGAATTTGACTCTTCAAGAACCAGTATGCGTCCTTGTCCTTTGATGCTGGTTTGTTCCAGAGAGTCAGCCAAGCGCTCGTGATTATCTGGTGTCACTTTTAATCGGTCGATGACCAGTTCAAGGGTGTTCTTTTTCTTAGGGTCGATTTCTAATTCGTTCAAGCGGGTGATAATACCATTAAGGCGAACTCGAACATATCCCTCTTGTGATAATTTATCAATAAGTGCTTGATGGGCTCCTGATTGTTGCTCAATGAGTGGCGCCATTAATACGATTTTCTTTGTGTCAGATTTGTTGATTAGATGGTCAACGATTTGTGCTACGCTCATGGCTTTAAGCGCTATATTGTGTTCAGGGCAGTAAGGGGTGCCAATTCGTGCATACAATAAGCGGATATAGTCATAAATTTCTGTGATGGTCCCAACGGTTGACCGAGGATTATGGGATCCAGATTTTTGCTCAATCGCAATGGCTGGAGACAAACCCTCAATGGATTCTACTTTAGGCTCATCCAGTACAGAAAGAAACTGTCTGGCGTAGCTAGATAGTGACTTAACATAGCGCCCTTGTCCTTCAGCATAGAGTGTTCCTAACGCTAAAGAGGACTTCCCAGAGCCTGATGGCCCTGTGATTACAACAAGTTTGTTGGTAGGTATTTCTAAATAATCAATTTTTAAGTTGTTTTTACGTGCGTTTGTAATTTGTATGGACGATTGAGTCATTAGTATTAAGGTTTAAATAGTGTTATATTAGAATATATTAATTATTGAATCTAGTATTAATTTTTCCTTTTGGGCAAGCATGTTGTTAAGGTTGCTAGTGCTTGTGAATAATTGTTTTCAGGCAGTAGTGTTAAGGCTTTTTGAGTATTTTTAATATGCGCTGAAACTATAGCTTGAGTCTTTTCAATGGCGCCAGTGGATTCAAGAATAGGGATGACCTCTTGCCAGGGCGTTGTTTTTTTCATAATTTGATCAATTATTTTCTGCTGAGATGCATTCCCGTCACGGCGAGCAATGATGGTGGGCAGTGTCATTTTTTGTTCTTGCAGATCCTTTCCATGCTCTTTATTTAGATTCATGTTTTTAACATCTAAATCAAGTAGGTCGTCTTGTATTTGATAGGCCATTCCAAGGTGCCAGCCCAGTGTTTTTAATGCTGAAGCATACTTTGAATTTGAGAGGCCAATAGCCTGTAGGCCTGTAGCAAAGAGGCACGCTGTTTTTGCATCGATAATATAGTTGTAGTTTTTAATGGTGGTCATTGAATTGCCTACAAGTCCTAGTTGAAACAACTCACCCTCTATAATTTTTATGGTTGCATTTGAAATTAGTTGGGTCAGGTCTTTTTGGTGGATGTTTGCAATTATTTTAAAGGCGCAAGCGAAAACAAAGTCCCCCATGAGTATAGAGGCGCTATTTGTAAATTTACTATTAATAGTTGGTTCACTGCGTCTAGTAAGTGCGCAATCAATTACATCATCATGAAGCAATGTCGCGATATGAATCATTTCTATAACAGCGGCAATGTGTCGGGTATTGGTATCAATTTCACCTAAGGCGCCTGCAGCTAATAAGATGATACTAGGGCGGATTTGTTTTCTACCTGGTTGGTGAATACAGTAATGTTTTATTTTCTGTAATGTTGGGATGTCAGACTCAGTGTATTCCGCAATTATTTTATTTATTTCATTCAGCTCATTAAGGATAGGGGATTGGATTTCTTGTAACATACTTTGTGTCACTCCTGGTAGTCCGTTTTGATACGTTAGTATGAGCTCACTATAGCATTACATAGCTAGATTACAAGTGCTTGATGTAGGTGCTATAAGTGGGTAAAAGTCATAGATAGTGGGGTAAGTCTATGGAGGTTTTAGGTAGTTGTGTGCTGTTAAATGTAGTTTATAGGTTAATTACGGACTGTATGAGTTAATGCTAAACAAGACGGTTTTTAAGTCAAAAAGGTAACTTTGGTATAGGGTTAAATGATACTTTTGTAGCTAAACGCCTAAAAAAAACGAATTATTTGTGGGTTTTATGCTTGCAAGAAGGTATTAATTGTTTTAGAATCACGCTGTATTGATCGGAGAATAAATCATGTTAGCTGTTATCATGACTGGCGGAAAACAATATAAAGTTAGCCAAGATATGGTTTTAAATATAGACAAGTTGCCCAGCAAAGTAGGGGATCAAGTTGTTTTTAAAGAAGTCTTGTTAGTTCAAGATGGGAATCAGGTTTTGATGGGCAGTGATGCTCAAAGCTACCAAGTTGAAGCAGTGGTCGTTGCTGATGTGCGGGCCAAGAAAATTAATGTTGTAAAGTTTAAACGTCGTAAGCGTTATCTTAGGAACCTAGGCCATAGGCAACAGCATACACAAATTAAGATTACTGGTATTAAAGGTATTAAAAAGGCGGCGAAAGCTAAATCTGAAAAGTCAAAAGCGAAAAGCGAGGAATAAGAAATGGCCACGAAAAAAGCTGGAGGTAGTACGCGGAACGGTCGAGATTCGATTGGTAAGCGACGAGGATTAAAGAAAGGTAATAACCAGTTGGTTATCGCAGGTAATATTTTAGTTCGTCAGTTAGGTCAGAAATTTAGACCTGGTCCTGGCGTTGCTCGAGGAAAAGATGGTACGTTATTCGCGACGGTAACGGGTGTAATGAGCATTACACAGAAAGTTCATCGTGATAATAACTTGAAAAATAAGCGTGCTAAGCGCCGATTTATATCAGTTACGCCATTGGTGCAGGAAGGCACTGCCTAAAGATGGCAGATTTTATAGATGAGGCAACGGTTCACTGTATCGCCGGAAAAGGTGGGAATGGTTGTGTATCGTTTAGGCGCGAGAAGTATATCCCCTATGGTGGACCCAATGGTGGTGACGGTGGGCATGGCGGCTCGGTTATTTTTAGGGCTTCAAGTGATTTAAGTTCCCTAGTTAATGTCTATAGATCTAAACGTTTGAAAGCAGATTCAGGAACCCATGGGATGGGTTCTCAAAAAACAGGTAAATCAGGTTCAGATTTGGTGGTAGAGGTTCCTACCGGAACATGCTTGTTTGATGCTGATTATCCCGAGTCCCCAATGATTATTGATCTTGTTTCAGATCAGCAAGAGTATATTATTGCTAAAGGTGGTCAGGGTGGATTGGGTAATATGCGATTCAAGTCTTCTACTAATCGTGCGCCAAGAAAGGCAACAGATGGTGAAGAGGGTCAAGAGATTAGGGTTCGTTTAGAGCTTAAGGTTATGGCTGATGTGGGTTTGTTAGGATTGCCAAACGCTGGAAAGTCATCGCTTTTAAGGCGGGTTTCTGCAGCGACACCCAAGGTGGCTGATTACGCGTTTACTACAATAAGACCTTACGTTGGTGTTGTTCGTTTTGATCAGTATAATACTTTTGTTATGGCGGATGTCCCTGGTTTAATTGAGGGTGCTTCTCAGGGCAGTGGTATGGGTGACCAGTTTCTGAAGCATTTGCAGCGCTGTAAGATGCTTCTGCATATTGTGGATGGCTCACAGGATGTAGTGACTCAAATCGAGACCATTCGCAAAGAAGTTAAGAGTTATGGTGGCGGGGTCGATAAGAAAAAGATCTGGATCGTTATCAATAAAATTGATCTGATAGATGATATAGAAGTGTTGAGATCCTTGGTACTTGACCAGTATGGTGTTTACCCAATAATGATTTCTGCAAAAGACGGTTTGGGTTGTTCTGAGCTGGTTGCCTCATTAGGGGATGAGTTGGTCAGTCGTACCTGACTTTAGATAGATTAATTAGGGATGATTATGGAAGAGTTTAAAGGGCGGTTTAGACAGTTAGTTAAAGATACAACCAGGGAGTCGTCTGACGGTCAAAAGTCTGCTTTGCGAGATTTCTATTTGTATCTGACTGCTCATTGTAAAGAAGAGACTGATGCCGCAGATGGTTATGTCGCCTATTTTGCGAAAAACAATGATTTGTTTTCCTCAATAGAAGCTAGTTCTTATGATGAAGTTCTTAAGTTTCTTGAAGATAAGCGTGGGAATATAGAGCGTATTATAGGTCCTCTTCAAGTAGTTGAGGCTGCGAGTGGTTGTGCTCCAGCGCAAGCTATATCGGAGGATCATTTGGATTCAATCCAGGAGGTTCGTGCGCCTATACCGGCAAGAGAAGATGTGCTTTGTCCTGAGGACGCTGTTGATCCGTCTTTACAGGTCCATGCAGGTCATCTCCGTGTTTATGCAGATTTTGCTTATCTAAAGTGTAAGGTGGGAGGGGTGAGTATTGCCCCTGAGCGCTTACGTTCTGTTTGTGATGAGTTTTTTAACCAGTACTTGTCTAAGCTATGGGGGAGACAGGGTGAGGGCTCTAAAAAGTGTTTTCTTCATATAGTGCTCTGGCTCAAGGCGTGCTTAAAGGGTGGGTATTATACCATGCCAGCAACGTGCCGTAGTGAGGGTGATCAGGAGAGTTGTAGAATGTTATACAGGGCGTTAGAGTCTTGTCGTAAGTCAGGTCTGGTTGTTGAGCTGAATGATAGCAAGGGGTCAGTTGGTCTGGGTCATTTTGTTGTTGACGAGTTACGATCTAAAATGACCCAGGAGTATCAAGCGATAGCGACAAAATCTACATACAGTGTTGATAAACCAGTCGGTTACAGCGCTAGATAGAAAATTATGATGCTAGTCTTTGATGGGCTCTTTTAATTAGGCGGTTGGCGCGACCCTGAGGTAATATGTTTTTAGCGGATGCTTGTGCCATCTTCTTTTGTAAACTTCTAAATAGTTCAACCGTAGGGTTGCTTCTAAATTTCTTTAAAAGTGTCAATAGTGCAGATTTAGTGCTCTTGTTAACAGTTCTGCGCTTTTCAGATTGACGTAGGCGCTTGGTTGCTTGTTTTGAATTTGCCATGATTTATACAATATTTAATTAACTCGGTTAGTATGATAACTGATTTTTCATGAGAAATAAAGTCTTTTGGTTGAGTTCAGCTTTTTTAGTGTGATTTAAGGTGCGTTGCTTCAAGTTGAGGTGATGCTATTGTTTTATAGCTATGTGTTCTCAAGCTTCTGTTTCTTTATGCAGAAGATAAATAATTAATTAGATAGGGGGTTTTTGTATTGAACTTTAGATGTTGTTAGTGCTATTGTTTCAATGATGAATAATCATCAATTATGTCTAAAATGGAAAACCAAAACAAGGAGTATTACATATGTCTAAGTGGAATAGAGATGAGGGATTAAAGCAAGATCTTGAGGTTAAGTTTGCTAAGCTTGAACGTGGGGCGGATGCTGAACGATTTAATGGTCCTCAGCTTGCAGCTGATATTAAGGCGTCATTGAAGCCTGCAGAGCCTACAGATGCAAAGATTCTTGAGAAGTTAGGGCCTCATTCTGAGCAAGCAGACCAGGTAAGGTCAGCAATAATTGCAGAGCTTAAAGTAGAAGATTATGTTGTTGCAACATTATACAAGAATGTGTTAGAAGCTTTAAAGGCAAAGGAAGATTTGCCGGTTAATCTTGAAGACCTAGCAACAGATGCGGGTCGTTCGCATAACGCAGGCGAAGAAGTTATCAAGACTGTCTTGGAAGTAAAAGTACCAGGCAAAGGTATGTTTAGTAAAGTGAGCATGGCAGAAAGCCTTAAGGCAGCTCTTACTGACTTTAAGGCCATAGGGGTTACGAAGGATGAGATGGATTTTTGTGATGTTGTTAGAGCTAGAAGCCAATTAGGCTCAAGCTTCTCACATGTTGTAGCTTCTTTTGGACTTGATTCTGTCTTAGCGAGTTTATCAGGTGGGTCAGAGGCTCCTCATCAGTTGGGAGATAGAATGATCTCTGCTCCTACTATAAAAGATCTGCCTGCTTTTGGTCATAGCTCTTTGGTTACGCTTTTAGGACAATTAGATCTTAGTGTTGGACAAGTATATGTCTTCCCTTCTTGGAACGATGGTGAATTAAGCTTTTCAACTATGATAGCTCCTACAGTAGCTGATTTGAAAGCTAAAGTTTATGAGGTTATGGCTGAGAGAGCTAAGCTTGGTGAAGATGTTACGTTTAAGTTTGGCGAACTTCCTTCATCTGGATTCTTCGCAGGATTGTCTGGTTCTAGCGCAAAGTAATCTTTCTAAGCACTGAAAGTAGCAAGGTGGGGAAACCCACCTTGTTTTCTTTATGGTTTTAAATGTTTTTGCTGTTTCTAGTGACTTCAAGCTGATCGTAAAGCAGCTTACTGATATTCTTATTCTCAAGAGAGAGAATAGACCTATCAAAGAAATAAATCAGCCTGATCCAGAAACCATGCGCAGATTTTTACATTCGGTATGTTATTCAGTTGAGGATGGTGATCAGTATACTTATGACGACCTATTAAAGGACGAGAATTCTCAATCCTTTAACTTTCATAGTTATATTAGGAATAGCTCAGAATTGGGTGCATTAGAGCTTTCGGAGGTTACTTCTATCACGTATCTCCAATGCTTATACATACGGCAAGAGCTTAGTTTTGTATTTTCTCGGATACTCGACTTGTATTCTAAAAAGTTGAAGTTAAGTAAGCTTAATTGTAGTCGTCTTGAAAATGCTGAAGCAAAAACATCTTTGACTATCGAGCAGTGTTTAAATAGTTTAGAGGTTGAACTTTGCCCAACTTTGATTGAAAGGCTAAGACTTTAGCCCTAAGTACAATCTTTTCTTGAATGGTTACTGTTATCATTGTATCTTATATTTAGTTTTTTTTCATTATCTTATGCCCGAAAAGTCAGTAGTCGATCAGCATCTAGAATCAGAGTATCAACATGGGTTTGTCACTCATGTTGCTCAGGATGTGTTATCCAAGGGTCTTGATGAGTCCGTTGTAAGATGGATCAGTAAAGAGAAAAATGAGCCAGAATTTTTATTGAAGTACCGGTTGAATGCTTTTGAGTATTGGAAGTCTTTACAACCGCCTAACTGGGCAAAATTAAAGATTAATGAAATTGATTTTCAAGCGATTTCATACTATGCAGCGCCAAAAGGAAAACCAACTTATAATAGTTTGTCTGAAGTAGATCCTGAGCTTTTACGCACATATGAGCGATTGGGTATCCCATTGCATGAGCAAAAAAAGTTAGCAGGTGTAGCGGTGGATGCAGTATTTGATAGTGTATCAGTAGCAACTACCTATAAAGAAACGTTAAAAAAACACGGTGTTATCTTTTGTTCTTTTAGTGAAGCTGCGGTCAAATACCCAGAGTTAGTAAAGAAGTATCTGGGGCGAGTTGTTCCTTACAGGGATAATTTCTTTGCTGCACTGAACTCAGCGGTTTTTAGTGATGGATCTTTTGTTTATATCCCGAAAGGAGTCCGCTGTCCGATGGAGTTATCTACATACTTTAGAATTAACTCAATGCATACAGGACAGTTTGAACGTACATTAATTATTGCTGAACCAGGTAGTTATGTTAGCTATTTAGAAGGGTGTACTGCTCCGATGAGAGATGAAAATCAGCTGCATGCTGCAGTAGTAGAGCTTGTAGCACATGAGCATGCAACCATAAAATATGCGACTGTTCAAAACTGGTATCCGGGAGATAAGGAAGGTAAAGGTGGGATTTATAACTTTGTTACCAAGCGAGGTCGATGTGAAGGTAGATCTGCAAAAATTACTTGGACCCAGGTAGAGACAGGGTCAGCTATAACTTGGAAGTACCCAAGTGTTATTTTAAAGGGGGATGATAGTGTTGGAGAGTTTTATTCTGTAGCGGTTACTAAAAACCATCAGCAGGCTGATACAGGGAGTAAGATGATTCACATAGGTAAAAACACACGAAGTATGATCGTTTCTAAAGGTATTTCTGCTGGGGTCTCATCAAATAGCTACCGAGGCCAGGTTGTGGTGCGCCAAACAGCCAAGGGTGCCAGGAATTATACACAGTGTGATTCGTTATTAGTAGGATCAAACTGTCATGCGAACACCTACCCATACATAGATGTTAAGCAGCGTAATTCCCAGGTGGAGCACGAGGCGACAACCGCTAAAATTGATGAGCAACAGTTGTTTTATTGCATGCAACGTGGGTTAACTGAAGAAGAAGCGCTACCACTAATTGTTAATGGTTTTTGTCGTGAGGTATTTGAAAAGTTACCAATGGAGTTTGCTGCTGAAGTTAAGCAGTTAATGGAATTAACGTTAGAAAATAGTATAGGGTAGTGATGTTAAGTATAAAAAAATTATCAGTTTCAGTTGAAGATAAAGAAATCATTAGAGATCTATCTTTTAATCTAGCTCCTGGAACAGTTTGTGCATTGATGGGCCCGAATGGGTCAGGAAAGTCTACACTGGCTAATGCTTTAGCAGGCCATCCAGATTATAAACTTTCTGGTAGTGTAGTGTTTGATCGTAAGAATTTATTAGAGATGGCAATTAATGAGCGAGCATTGGAAGGGTTGTTTTTAGCATTTCAAAGTCCAGTTGCAATTCCTGGCGTAAATAATCTTGTTTTCTTACAAACACTTTATAATAATTTAAGAAAACACCGGAATCAGGAGCCTCTTGATGCTACGGATTTTATTCAGTATGTGAATCAATGCGCTAAACAGGTAGGGTTAGATGCTTCGTTCTGGAGCCGAGGTGTTAATGATGATTTCTCAGGAGGGGAGAAAAAGCGTAATGATCTTCTGCAGATGTTATTGATGGATCCAAAATTGATGGTCTTAGATGAAATTGACTCAGGATTAGATGTAGATGCGCTGAAAAAGGTTGCAACGATTGTTAATCAAATGCGTAAAGAAGGTAAATCATTTATTCTCATTACACATTATCAGCGTTTACTTGACTATATTCGGCCAGATGAAATTCATGTCATGTCTAAGGGACGTATCGTATCTTCGGGTGATTACTCACTGGTATCTAAAATAGAAAAAGAGGGGTATGGATGGTTAGAGACAGTAAGCTGAGCTCAGCATACTCCGAGTATCTAAACGGTAGAAATGAGCGCTGGCGCAGAATGCCTAAAGGTATTGCATTTAAATTTGATGCTGTGGTTGCGCCCATAGAGCCCGTCTGTACACGAGTAATCACAACTAAAAATGGTCATGTTTTAAATCATTCATACCCAGCAGTAGACCAGGACCAACATTGTTACCAACACCCGCAAGAATTTTTATTGAGTCAGTGTGAATACAAGCCATCGCTTTCTATTCGCTTAGAAAAAAGTGAAGTGGTCACGTGGTCTGAAACTCAGGATGCTCAATGTAGTGTGATGCACCATATTCATGTGAAAGATAATGTAGAGGTCACTCTCGTCCACCATGTAGATATAGACTCGGGGCTTAGAGTACTCAATATTCATGTAGGTGAAGGTGCAAAACTGAAACACCTTGTTATGTTAAAGAGTTGTGCAGACAGCTATGCTTATATGTATGATCGAGTGCGTGTTATGGGCTCTGGTGTCTATCAGCAAACCCATGTTGCTTATATAGATGGGTTCTTGCGTCGCAATATTCAAACTGAGTTAGTAAGTGAGTTTGCACAAGGGGTGATACATGGGTGTGTACACGCAGTAAATCAGTCTCATTTTAATGATCATATTGATATTTATCATCAAGATAAAAATACAAAAAGCTGCCAAAAAATACAGTCTTTTGTTGATGATCAAGCATCATATGATTTATTCAGTGCCGTTATAATGGATAACCCCGCTCAAGGATCATCGTCTTATCAAAGATTGGATCACGTATTGTTGTCAGAAGATGCGAATGCTTTTTCTAAACCTGCGCTTGAAGTATCTATCGATGATGTTAAATGCTCACATGGTGCAACGATTGGCTGGCTAGATGAGCAGCAGATTATGTATATGAATGCCAGAGGCTTGAGCAAGGAAGCTGCTGTGAAGTTTTATACGGAAGCAAAAGTTAGGCAGAGTCTTGGACATTTGCCTATCAAATATCAAGATGAGTTAAATCAATGGCTTCAGAATAAGGTGAGCGAAGATGTGGTGTAAATATTTTTCTTCTAGCTTAGGGAATAATGCATATCTTGATCATTCGTCAACCAGTCAAATGCCATTACATATTCTAGAGGTGATGCAAAAATATGATACTCAATACCGTGCAAATATAGGTAGAGGTGTTTATGATTGGGCAAGTAAGGCTACATCTGATTATGAGCAAGCAAGAGTGACTATAGCAAATTGTATGGGTGCTTTGTCGGATGAAATTGTATTTACTTACGGTGCAACAGATGGTTTAAATATGGTCAGTGAATCGCTTGCACTGCAGTGGGTTAAAACTGATCAGGTTATATTGGTCTCCCCACTTGAACACCATGCTAATTTACTTCCATGGCAAAGAATTGCTAAAAAAAATAATGCGAAAATTATGCTGTTGCCGCTAGATCGTCATTATCAAATAGATTACGAGCAGCTTTCATCAATGCTTAAAGCACTTCCAGTTGCAATGATTGCTGTTACGCATATGTCAAATGTTACGGGTACGGTATTCGATATTAACAGAATATGTGCATTAGCTAATCAAATTCCAGTCGTGGTCGATGGCACCCAAGCTACCTCTCATTTATCAATCAATGTACATGATTTAGGTTGTGCTGCATATGTTTGGTCTGCACATAAAATGTATGGGCCAACGGGTGTTGGTGCCTTGTATATCGCATCTCAGTATCATGATGATATCAAGCCATATCGTCTTGGTGGGGGTATGATTACAGATGTCGGCTACCATACTGCGCGGTATTTGCCAGGTGCTAGAAAGCTTGAAGCAGGTACCCCACCCATTAGTAGTGTGATGGGTTTTGCTAAGGCACATGAGTTTCTTTCTCTAGAAGTCGATAAGATGCATGCTTATGAGTTAGCCTTAATGCAAAAAGTTAAAAACGTATTGAAACAATATCCAGTGACGTTATATAGTTCTGAATCATCCGTCGTATGTAGTTTTGATTATCAAGAGGTGCATGCACATGATGTTGCAACAATACTTGCTGATAATCAGGTGATGGTTCGGTCAGGGCATCACTGCTGTATGCCTTTTATGTCTTATTTAGGGGTTAGCGCACTTTCAAGAATTTCATTAGGCTGTTATAATACACAAAATAATATTGATCAATTAGATGTGGCCATGAGTAAAATAGCAGAGATATTAAAATTATGATGGATTTGTATCAACAAATGATCATTGATCATAGTAAAAACCCGGTTGGGCATTGTAATCAGTTAGACGGCTGCTGTGCACATGGAGTTAATCCTTTATGTGGTGATAAGATTGATTGTTGTGTAGAAATAGAGAATGAGACCATTGTAAAAATTAGTCATCAAGCATATGGTTGTAGTCTAGCAAAAGCTTCTGCATCTTTATTAGCTAAGACCTGTGAGGGTATGCTCATTGATGAATTCAATCAACAATATAAGTCTGTAATCAGTGTCCTGACAGAAGGGGGAGAATTAGATGGAAAGCTTGCTTGCTTTAATCATGTGCATCGTTTTCCAATGCGGGTGAAGTGTGTCACATTCCCATGGCATGCAGCTCGTCAAGCCATTACTCAGGCGTTATATCCAGTAAAAGTCAAACAATCAGCACAAGTCTACTGGCAGCAAATGGTTGAACAAGCTGAAGCTAAGGGTTTGTACCTGGATTTTAAACAGGTTGGTTGTTATGGCTGGCAGTATAAAACGCAGTTAATAGATGACCAGGTAGACCCTTCCTGGAATGTTTATAAATTTGATGGTTGGGCATTGTATATGTCTCAAGATACTAAAAATAGAGTAGAAGGGACTATAGTTGATTATACAAAAAGCCAAGATGGTATCACGACTAAAGTGAGTTATACACATCCGGCTGCAAAGCAATACTGTGGCTGTGGTGACAGTTTATTTATTGAGGATGTGAAGTGAATAGCTCAAAGGTTACGATATTACAACACGATGTGGATGCACTACTGATCCCCTCAGGGCATAATTTACAGTTAAAAGCAGGAACTCCTGTACGTGTGTTACAATCACGTTCTGGAAACCATACGGTAGAAGTTTTTGGTAATCGAGTTGTGATAGGTGTAGAGCAGTCTTCAGCACTAGGTGATAATGATGCAGATCAAAAGGAGGGAGGGTCATTAAGTGAGGGGCCGCTAGAAACACGTATTATCAACCAAATCAAACAATGTTATGACCCTGAAATTCCAGTCAATGTATACGACCTGGGGTTGATTTATGAGATATCTGAAGTTGTGAGTGGGAAACTTACCGTTTCTATGACACTGACATCACCAACCTGTGGTATGGGTCCATTTATTATTAAAGACATTGAGCGTAAGCTCTATAGACTGCCTGAAGTGGATGAGGTATGTATCTCAATGGTTTTTGACCCACCATGGAATAAGTCCATGATGTCTATGGAAGCGCAACTTAGCTTAGGTGTTCTTTAAGGCAATAGGATTGCTATATAGGGTAACACCCTCTTACAATAACTACTTTCATTAACTTTGACTGAGTATACTTTAAAGTGTTGAGTCTAGGAGCTTCGAGCTATCCTTCCTGGAGTTAGTACTAGGTTTTCTGTAGCTCTATCCTCAATATCATTAATGCTATTGGTTACATTTGTGTTGAGTCTACTGTACCTAGGTGCATCATTCTCATCACGGAAATAGTAGTCGTCAAGAACAACGATAATACCAATGATTGTTAAGCATTTAAGGACATCTTGAAGTATGTTGCCCCAGTTAAGTTTCCTTTTATGTGCGCTGCAAAGCAACTTTTTCACTTCTTTTAATTCTTTCTCAGTAAGTTTTGTGAGTCCTTGATAAATAAGTTGCGTATTTCTATCATCAGCATCATTTTGATCATCATCAGCAATAAAACCTTCAATTTGGTATTCTTTAGCAAAGTGGACTACTGTGGCTGCAATTGCGGCTAATTGATCTTCAGCATTGAAATTAACAGCTGTGTTATTGTTATGGAATAGACTGATTTTTAGTGCACGCTGGTGACTTTTTAATGCACGCACTGTTGCGTCTATCATAGGGTCTTGCATAGGGTTGCCAGAGAAACCGCTGTACTTTCTTTTGAATGTATGTGCTTCCGGTGTGCCTGAAGCATTAGCATTATAAATGCCATCCTCACATCGAGCAGAGTAGTGGTTTCCATTAAAGTCGCATTGTATGGTTATGCAGGATGTTGATGGAGTAAAGTGCTCGGCTGTAAGTTTATTTTTCGGTATATCACCTGTAGTACTTACGTAAGGTAGATATATTTGTGGGGTAGCAGCTACCGCTCCTACTTGAAATCGTACTACTTTAACTGGAGTTTTGTACATAAATGATAGTAGTGAGACTATTCTGTCTGTTTCTGACCCGTTGGTGCTAGAGTGTTGGCTTTTCAATGCTGGGTCCATGATATGCTCGTGAACAGCCCAACGCATTGTCGGTGCAATCAGCGCTTGAACAACTATTGGATCTAGAGTGCCATCAGCTCCAGATAAATATCTGACTATGTTCACAATATCAACAGGGTTTAGTTTTTTATTATGTCTTAGGTTGAAATGCTCTGTGAACGTTCCTAATGTTCGGTTGATCAAAGCTTCACCAAATCTAGATTCAGCAATTAATGCAAACATGCTAAGTGCTGTAGAATGATATAAGCAGTTGAAGCGATTGCCAGATGTGGGCTGTACTCTGGAAATAATCTCTTGCATTGTTAATGCATCTTGTTTGCTTTCAGAAACATTGCCTAGTTCTCGTGAAATGTTGTTACAAAGTTTCTGCATTACAACATATTTGAGTGCTTGCTCACCTGTCATTTCAGGCTTGCGATTCCGTTTGGTTATTATGTCAGTTACAAGCTCAACTTTAGCGCGTTGAGATTGATCAGGCATATTGTCTAACACCTCTCTTAAGTATTGACTCTGATTAACTAAGTCATGCTGCGTTAGTGATGCAAACTGATCGTGCTGATTAAGAAGCCGATATTGCATCGCTTCTATGCTTTCTAGTGCACAGTACGCTCTTACTTCATGATCGTTAAGGAGATCAAGGTTGTTTGTAAAAGCAGTTGGATAAATTGCCCTTAATTGTGCTGTTAAAGCAGGATCTATTTCTAATGGATTGTTTTCTGCAAGCTGCGTATCAACAGCATCCCCTACAGAAATGGCGTTAAAGGCTCCTAGTGCCTGTGCAAAGTTATCCCTCGATATTGTCCCACTGAGTAGTTCTAGCGAATGAGTCAATGCTTGGAAAAAATTGTTCATAATTTATTTTTTTATTTACTTGTAATATATTATATATTTTTTTTACTATAATGTCAAGTAATGCCAATCAATGAGGGGGTAGTTATGGGTTGAGACTATTGCCTGTTTCAGGGGTGGTTTCTCTACTATGCAAGATAAGGGGTATTATTCCTACTATAGATATAATCATCAATAAGTTAAGTAGCGTTTTTTCCATGCTATTGCTGAACTGAGTGTTGATTAAATCAGCGCCATGTTTCCAATGTAAAATCGACCGTTGAGTTGCTTTTATCATAGGATCAGTCCCAGCGCTTAGATCTGTGTATTGTTGTTTAAACCACTTTCCATTTTGGTGGGTGTGGTAGTTGGAATAGCAATCTGAGCTACACAGTGCCGTGAAATGGTTAGCAAGGTAATTCCCTTTAACCTGGACGGTTACTTGAGGTTTAAAGTGTTTGGGCTTGAGCTCTGCAGTCGGTATGTATCCCAACTCATCTTCATGAGGGAGATAAGTGCATGATGACATTTCTGCATGGGCATCGCTATTGACATCAGTCCGCTCTACTTTAATGCGCGCACAATAAGTGAATGCGAGTATAGACATAATTTGGTGGCTCTCAGATCCGCAAACTGGATTATGGTTTGGATCTATTCTTGTAGCATATTGATGTACATATTCTCTCATGGTGGGTGCAATTGCTGCTTGGACTACTTTTGGATCTATGTTGTTGTTAGATAGGTCTCTTATCCATTTGACTATTTCATAATTTGTGAGTTTTGTTCCATGCCGCTTATTAAAGGCATGAGAGAAGTCCCCAAGTACTTGCTCTATTAGGGCAGGGTCAAACTTAGATTGAGAAAACTGCTCAAATATGCTCAGTGCAGTTGCATGGTATATGCAATTATTGCGGATGCCACTCGTCTGTACAGGATGCGCTTTAGATTCAGAAGTGAGGTCTTCATCTCTTGTATTGGGTAGTTTATCAATTACTTTTCTGCAAATTTTTCTTAATAAAACTGTTTTGATGGCAGTCTCGGTTTCAAATCCTTTGGTTTTTTCGAGTTGTATATCAACCATTAAGTTTATTCGTAAGCGATCCTCCGGTGTCATATCTATTGACTCTAGATAACCTTCTAACGCAGTGGTTTGATTTAAAAAAGCTCCTATGGGCGAGTCAAGACGAAATGGCATATCTTTTTTATACTTTATTTTTACCTGCTCAAAAAATGCTTTAGTCCCTAGTTGGCACTGTGTTCTGAATGCTTCATCCACAAGATCAATGTTGTCTATGAAGAAATCTTCTCCATAAGCATCTCTAATTTTTTGTCTTAACTGTTCATTTAAAGATGTTATATCAAGTGTATTATTTGTTTCGGGCTCAAATATAAAATGATATAAGCGGAGTGCTTCTTGAAAGTCATCTTGTTTGATATTACCTGTTAAAAGCGTTTTTAGTGAAGGTAGGCGGTCGAAGAATCCAATGCTCATGATTTATTTTCCCTTATTCATATTCTGTGGGTGTGTATGTGAGACGGTATTGGCATAGTGTATCACGATAGTAAAAACAAACTGCTTGTGAGAGTGTTGCTGTAATAAGTATAATTAATCCGAGTATTTGCGGGGTAGTATCAAATTGCATCAGTAACAGCCCTAGAGAGGCTGATAGAAAGAATTTACAAAAGCCTACAGCTGAAAATGCAGTCCCTGCTATTTTCCCAAATGGCTCCATAGTGCCAGCCATTCCAGCGCCTATGGTCAATGCTGCTCCAATAATGGCAATCGCAATTGGGCCAATAAAACCTATGATGGTTGTGCCATATAGTTGGTAACCTATAATCAATGATACAGCACCAACATTCATTGCACTGCAACCTAATTCTACACAAGCGTGAACGCCTAATTTTTTGCATGCTTTTGGTGTAAAAAGGCTGGCTAGAAAAAATGAAAATCCAACTAGACCAAAAAATATGCCAAACTGATTTTTTGAATAACCAAGTATATTCATAATGATATACGGAGATTGTGAAAAGAACATAAAAAAGGTAGCCATGCCACATGCAGCAGATGCAGTATAAGCTAAGAACCCAGGGTGAGTAACTACCGTGTTATAGGATGCTAAGATACGTCTAAGGTTGGGCTCTACATACTCAGGAGTTGTATCTTGATAACTAAGGGTTGTTAAGATGAGTGTTAAAGCACCAATGATCAGTAAGAGTGCAAAAACAGCATGCCAGTCATAGTTTAATGCAATATAAGCGCCTAATGAGGGCGCAAAAATAGGGGATTGAGAGATACAGACATTAATATAGCTATAAATCGCAGCACTATCTTCAGGTTTGGGATATAGATCACGTACAGTAGCATAGGCGCATAAAAAGGTGCCAGATGCGCCAATCGATTGTAGTATACGAGCTAGAATCAAAGTGAGTAGGTTGTGGGTGTATATCCCAATAATACATCCTATGATAAATATAGAGAGAGAGTAGATAGCTACTTTTCTTCTACCTATTTGGTCACATAAAGGGCCTGCTAATATTTGCCCAAGTGCACAAGTTAGCATGTACCCCGATAGTGTGAGCTGCATTAAACTATGTGGCTGGTTAAATGCTGTAGCTAGGTCAGGAACAATTGGGATATATACATCTAAACCTAACGCAAATAAAGCAACGAGAGGTGTGAGTATAAGTAGGGTTTGAGTTTGATTATAGTGCCATTTAGTCATGGTATTCCTATATGGTTGATACAGTATCAGTTATAACGTCTATATGGTATTCATTACGTATGGGGCCATGGTCAGACAACAAAGGATCTTTATCAATAGATGAAGATATAATATGGTCCTTTAATGCAGGGGTAGCAATCTGATAATCAATTCTCCATCCTACATTATTTTTTCTCGCTTGCCCTCTAAATGACCACCATGAATAAACTTCATCATCAGGGTTACATGCTCTGAATGTGTCAATGTAACCTAGCTTTAACACTTGGCTGAGCCACGCGCGTTCTTCAGGTAGGTAGCCCGAGTTTTTTTCGTTTTGCTTGGCGCGCTTTATATCCATAGGTGTGTGTGCAATATTCCAATCACCACAAATGATTACAGATTCATTATTAGCGATCCAGTCGCTAAGATGGTTCTGATATAAATAGTCCATCATCTCATACTTTAAATCTTGTCTATGCGCACCACTGGTTCCAGAAGGCAGATATAGCGATACAACTTTTGTGTTAATATGCGCGAATTCTGCCAGTATAAACCGACCCTCACGGTCAGCCCATCCTAGTCCACAGGTATGGATTGTATTTTTGGGCTTTACTTTAGAATAGATGCCTACGCCGCTATATCCTGGTTTTTCTGCACATGAAAAGGTGTGGAAATATCCAGGGAGTGTGTACTGTTCGGGAAGCAGTTTTTCAATTTGTGCTTTAGTTTCTTGTACGCATATAATGTCTGGATCATATTTCTCAACCCAGTCTTGTAGCCCTTTAGATTGAGCGCTACGTATACCATTTAGATTTAAAGTAGTAATTTTTTGGTTATTCAATTTTATTGCCAGTTGTATTAATCAACTTAAGTTTTCCTGCTTTAAAGCTTTCAAAGTGATGCGATGCATTGTTGTGAAGCGAGATATTAGACTCGCCAGCATTTCCTTGCATAATTTCAAGTGAACTTGACCCACTCATCGTTGCATTAAGTTGGTTGGTTTTTAAAGAGCCAATGTTAAAAAGTGCTGTGCCATGAAGTTTTGCATTCACAACTTTATTCTTACTGTTATCTATATCACTTCTGGTTTGTTCTGTGAGTGCTATTTCATAGAGGTTTGAGTCAAGCTTTGAAATATGCTGCACACATTGCCCATGGGCTTTAGAAATAAATGAGTCAGCGGTGAGTGAGCTTACATTGAATGTAGAGGTTCCAGATTGGCTTAAGCTGATGTGGGCCCCTTCAATTTTTTGAGCATTAAATTTAGTATATGTTCGCAGCTTGATTTCAAGTGATGATTTTGAAAAAAGAGTATCCATATTAATTTGGCTGGCACCTGATAAGCTGATTTTTTTGATAGACATAGGTGATTCAATATTTGCATAGCTCACTCCATGCATACGAAGTGAGTCTAACCGAGGGAGTGTAATTTTTATTTTTTTATTTTTTCTATCATCAGTTGAGCGCCAGTTAAATATTGAAAACCAATTTTTATTTTCACTTTTGGGAGCAATATAAAGTGTATCCTCACTAATTTCTATAACAAGGTTAGGAGGGGTGTTGTCAGCTGAGTAGCTT
The DNA here is from genome assembly GCF_024172705.1 of Candidatus Comchoanobacter bicostacola. GTDB lineage: Bacteria > Pseudomonadota > Gammaproteobacteria > Comchoanobacterales > Comchoanobacteraceae > Comchoanobacter > Comchoanobacter bicostacola. The sequence continues at coordinate 811,014 of NZ_CP092900.1, read as the reverse complement.
ACTACGCTTTGTGGTCCGTTAGAAATGTCAAGTGTTATGTCTCCATCTACACTAATACTTTGAAAGGAGTCGCTGAGCTCATGTTCATGCTCAAAATGAGCTGACTTACTGTTGGTTTGAGGTCCAAGAGTAGGAATAGCAGCATAGCTAAGCCCTGAAATTAGCAATGTGGTATACAAATAGTGTTTCATATTATTTGACCTCTGTACCAGTTAGTTTATTCAATATATCCATAGGTAGCGGGAAGACAATTGTGGAACTTTTATCTCCAGCAATGTTATTGAGTGTGTCTAGGTAGCGCAGTTGAATCGCACTAGGTGAGAGAGAAAGAATTTCAGAAGCTTGTCTGAGTTTTTCAGCGGCTTGTAATTCACCGTCTGCATGGATAACTTTTGCTCGACGATCACGCTCAGCTTCAGCTTGCTTAGCAATAGCACGACGCATGGATTCGTCAATGTCGATATCCTTGATTTCTACTTGTGTAACTTTAATGCCCCAACAGTCTGTTTGCTCGTCGAGTATCTTTCTTAGCCTAGAGTTTAACTCCTCTCTTTGACTAAGCATTTCATCCAGCTCATGTTCACCAAGAACGGAGCGTAATGTAGTTTGTGCCAGTTGACCCGTTGCATCTATGAAGTTAGCAACCTGTATCACTGCGCGTTGAGGGTCAACAACTTTAAAGTAAACAACCGCATTTACACGGGTCGAAATATTATCTTTGCTAATTACATCTTGAGTCGGTACATCCATAACCATTGTTCTCAATTCAATTCGGGTCATGACTTGCACAAATGGAATCAGTATTACAAGTCCAGGCCCTTTAACTCGCCAGAACCTTCCTAGCATGAAAACAACGCCTCGTTCATACTCTTTTAGGATTTTAATGAAGGTAGATAAAAATAGGAATAGTAAAAACCCTAACAGTAAAAATGATAATATTTTGATGTCATTCATGGTTGTGCTCCTGTTTGATAAGTATAAGTGTTAGACCATCGGTGGCAATAACTGTAGCTGTATCGCCAGTATTTATTTCGGTATTACCCCTCATTTTAGCACGCCATACTTCACCTTGAGCTCTAACCTCAAGATGCTGTGGCATGATGCGGAGTACCGTAACAGTACTATTTAGTAAGGATTCTGTCCCAGATACAGGCTTGTTTAAATGAGCGCGTAAACTGATTTTTACAAGCCAGGTGAATCCAAGTATGAGTGCTGCTAATGATAGACCAAAGACCCAGAGGTTGGGAATTGCCCAGACGGGTGCTTGTAATACGAAAAAGGCACCAACTAAAATAGAGATAATGCCTGCCAGACCCAAAATACCAAAGCTAGGGATAAAGGCCTCTGCTGTTAAAAATGTAAAACCAAGAAGAATGAGCCCAATTCCAGCATAATTAATAGGAAGAATTTGTAAACTATAGCTTGCGATGAGTAAGCAAACAGCACCGATTGTGCCAGGAACGACGCTCCCAGGGTTAAAGAACTCAATGAGTAAACCATAGATGCCAGCCATCAGCATTAAATAAGCGATGGTTGGATCACTGATTGTGGATAAAATCCTATTTTTTGTGCTGGGCTCTAGCTGTTTAAGCGTCGCGTCTTTGGTATCGAGTCTAATGTAGTCATCAGTCATGCGAACACGCTGATTATCTATTTTTAATAGTAATTCATTTAGGTCGCTAGCAATGACCTCAATAACTCCGCGTTTTAAAGCAGTTTGATCTGTGATACTGATTGCCTCTTTTACCGCTTGTTGACCAAACTTAACATCTCTATCGTGGTAGTTTGCAAGTGACTCAATATAGGCAAGTGTATCATTCATTATTTTTTTACTGGCTGCAGGACCTTGCTGTTGATCATCACCGCCTAAGGAAATTGGTGTTGCAGAACCTAAGTGGGTTCCGGGAGACATGGCTGCAAGATGTGAGCCATATAGAATAAATGTACCAGCACTAGCAGCGCGTGCACCCTGTGGGTGTACATAAGTAACGACAGGAACTGGACTAGACAGAATGGCTTCAATAATGTCACGTGTTGTATTTAATAATCCGCCTGGTGTATTTAATACGATAATTAAGCAAGTAGCATTATCCTGCTTAGCCGTTGCTATTGATTCTTCAATAAATGACAGGGTTGGTGGGGTAATTGCTCCATCTACTTCAATGAAATAAGCAGTGTTTGCAATAGAGAGCGATGAAGCTATACATACAGCAAGTAGCGCCATCCGTTGTAAAAAATGTATCATTCAAGTAACTCCATTCAATCCATTTTAAAGGACTTAGTTAAAAGATGATATATTTTTTCAAAATTAATTGATCTTTTGGTAAAATATCAGTAGAATTCATTTGAATTTGGGTCGTTAGCTCAGTTGGTAGAGCATCGGACTTTTAATCCGCTGGTCGTGCGTTCGAGTCGCACACGACCCAATCAATTTCTAAATTCTTCAAATTAAACATGACAAACTTAGAGTTATTAGACAGCATAAAAGATTCTGAGCGTACGCTGCTCGAGATCAGGAGGTATCTTTGACTTACCTCAAATAGAGTCAAAAATTGCTGCATGTAAAAGAATTATTGAAGATCCTGAGGGGTGGAAGGACCCTGATAAAATCAAAAAGGCTACTGCTGAGCATAAACAGTTAAGTCATTTTTTATCCAATTTGCAAGAGCTAGAAGAACGTATTGCACTTGCGTATGAGTTCCTGGAGTTATTATCTTTTGAGGAAGATGATGAGACTAAAAGCCAGTTGACGGATGAAGTAAAATCAATGGCTAAAGATGTGCATGATATGGAAATGCAACGCTTTTTTTCAGGTGATCAGGATATGCGTTATGCATATATGGATATTCAGTCTGGTTCAGGGGGTACAGAAGCGCAAGATTGGGCACAGATGTTGATGCGGATGTATATGCGATGGGCTGAGACCCACGGTTTTAGTGTTAGTGTGACACAAATTATGAAGGGTGATGTTGCAGGTATTAGGAGTGCTACCTTATTATTTGAAGGGCCTTACGCATTTGGTTGGTTAAAAACTGAAAGTGGGGTGCATCGTTTGGTTAGGAAGTCACCTTTTGATAGTGGAAATAGAAGGCATACATCATTTGCTTCTATTTTTATTTATCCAGAAATTGATGATACGGTTGCGGTTGATATTAATCCATCAGAGTTGAGAATCGATACATATCGCTCAAGTGGCGCGGGTGGGCAGCATGTTAATACTACTGATTCCGCGGTTAGAATCACTCATTTGCCCAGTGGCGTTGTTGTTCAGTGTCAAGCTGAGCGTTCTCAACACAAGAATAAGGCTAATGCAATGAAGCAGCTGCAAGCTAAGTTGCATTCACTCGCATTAGATGAGCAGAACCAAGAAAAACAAGCTTTAGAAGACAAAAAAGATGAGATAACTTGGGGGCAGCAAATTCGTTCATATGTGCTTGATCAGTCAAGAATTAAAGATTTAAGAACTGGGGTGGAAGTATCCCATACACAAAGTGTGTTAGATGGGGGAATTGATCCATTTATCAGAGCTAGCTTGCAACAAGCAGCCAACCAACAATCAAAAAATGAGGAGTAATTATGTCAAATGTTGATCAGTGCCAAGTCAGGCAAGAAAAGCTAGCTGTATTGGCAGAAGCTGGACCTATTTACCCTAATCATTTGAAACCAACACATGTGTTTTCTGAAGTTTTAGCAGAGAACCCAAGTCCAGAAGAGATTGTAGAGGGGCGAATATACGAAGTATGTGGTCGTATTATGACTTCAAGAGTGATGGGTAAAGCAGCATTTTTTACACTGCAGGATCGATCGGGTCAGTTGCAGATATACCTCCGAATGAATGATGTGGGTGAGGCTGCATTTGGTCAGGTTAAGGACTGGGACCTGGGAGATATTATTTATGCTAAAGGGCATGCTTTTTACACCAAGATGGGTGAGCTAACGTTATGGATTAGTGAGACGACCCTGTTGGTAAAAGCACTTAGACCCTTGCCCGATAAGTTTCATGGGCTTGTAGATCAAGAGGTGAAGTACCGCCAGCGTTATCTAGACCTGATTGCTAATGAAGAATCTCGATCAGTATTTAAAAAGAGAATTAAGCTGATTCAAATTATTCGAGACTTCTTTGTAGGTCAGGATTATTTAGAAGTTGAAACACCAATGATGCAATCCATACCGGGTGGAGCGGTAGCTAGGCCCTTTGAAACGCACCATAATGCGTTAAATATTCCGTTGTATTTAAGAATAGCCCCTGAGCTGTTTCTTAAGCGTTTAGTCGTCGGTGGTTTTGAACGTGTATTTGAAATTAATCGTAACTTTAGGAATGAGGGGTTGTCTACACGTCATAACCCTGAGTTTACTATGCTTGAATTTTACCAGGCGTATGCGAACTATGAAGATTTAATGGTGTTAACAGAGCAGCTGTTTAAAGTCATTGCAAGTGAACTGTTAGCAACAGGTCAGGTTGAATTTAATGATCAATTGATTGATTTAACACAGCCAATCCGAAGGTTAAGAATGGATGATGCGATTTTACAGGCACATGATCAGCTTTCAAAAGAAGATTTAGCAGATATAGGGGCATTGAAATCATATATAGCATCATTAGATATTGGAACGCTTGAGACAGAGCATATCGAAGAGCTACAGCTCTATTTGTTTGAAGAGACAGTGGAGTCAACTTTGATTCAGCCAACCTTTATTACGCAGTATCCATCTAGGACTTCGCCATTAGCTAGACCCAGTGATGCGGATCCTAAATATGCAGATCGTTTTGAATTGTTTATTGCGGGTCAAGAGATTGCTAATGGGTTCTCAGAGTTAAATGATCCAAGTATTCAAGCTGAGCGTTTTAAGGAGCAAGTATCTAAAAAGCAATCAGGGGATCATGAGGCGATGTATTTTGATGATGACTATATCGTTGCCTTAGAGCATGGTTTGCCACCTACTGCTGGTCAGGGGATTGGTATAGACCGATTAGCAATGATCTTGACTGGGTGTACATCGATTCGGGATGTTATTATGTTTCCGACATTACGTCCTAAAGAGCATGTGGAGCCTTCTGATTCAGAGTAATCGATAATGAATGGTAGTTTTCACCATCATGGTAACAATTAACAGCTGTGCTGGGAAGTTCTTTTGATTGTGTGTAGGTTAGCGATTTTTTGCTTTTCCCTCTATACTTAACACGAGCAATAGGCTCGTGACCAATGAAGCACCCTTTTTCAAAACAGATGGCGTTATGCTCAATTAACCCGAGAGCGAAGGGTGTATGTTGGTTGATAAGTTCTGGAGTTATTGTAATTATCTTATTTTTGATTAATGTTATGGGCCAGTTTTCTTCAGAGATTATTTCTGTGCTTTGGTGAGATACGCACTTGATATCTTGAATTTTTAATGTTTCCTGTATGTCGTAGTGTTTGAGTGCATTCAGGAGTTGCTCTTGGCTTTCTTCTTCAATCCATAAGACGAGTTGTGTTTTTTTCCGAGATAACCAAAAGCGTTGTGTTACTTTACCTTGGTGGTTACAAATACAGCTAATGACGGGTGATGGGGTATTGATGTCTTGAGTGATGATGCGTTGTATCGTATCAAACCCTTCTGAAATAGTGATTTGGCTGAGCATAATATGTTTATAGGTGTTTCGTTTTTTTATTTTAGTTTGTATGCTATTAAAATCAAGTTTTATAAAAGGTGCTTTATCTTGAATGGTGTTGAGTTTACAAATCACTCTGCTGCTTTACCTCATAAATACCTGTTTAAGGGTTTGAGTGTAGCATTCAGGGCCTGGGTTTCAGATTATTTAGCGTTAACAGCGGGTAATCAGTCTTTTTATTTTATGGCGCCGTCCTTGGTGGGGTTGAGGCCATTTCGGCATGTGTATGAACCTCACTTGGCTTGGTACAGGGGCTGGCAGTATCGCCGCCAATCAGTGTTACAAGCCTCAAAAGAGACTGTTGTTATATTTTTCCCCTGTTTTTGGTGTGATAATGTACAAGAGTTGATCTCCCAGGTTGCAAGTGTTCCATCGGTTAAGCAGATCATTGTGATCGATGCGCGCTGTTTTATGAGCCCTGCGCTCGGTGCGATGCGAATAGAACAGGTAGGGGGTGTGTTTCAAGGGTTTCTAAATGGGTGGGCAGGTGTGTTTGCTCAGCATAATTTACATTCATCTGCGCCAGCCTGGATGGTTAGGTATAGTAAGGACCCAAACCTCTGGGTGGGACACTTAGTGCGTCAGGCCAATCAATCGAGTGTGTTAGAAAGTCAGTTTGTTAATTTTAATCATGATAAATAATAGGGCGTGCTAAGGTTCTTGGTTGGGTAATTACGGTTCTTAACTATGTTTTTTTGTGTAAATTTTAATTTCAATGTGTTATTTTTAGATAACTAAAATAAGAAAGGTCTAATCGTGGAAAGTGGTTTATACAATTATGCACTAACGCTTCAGGGTGTTTTTAATGGGTATCGTGTTTTAAAAAAAGAAAAATATATATTAATTGGTTCTGATGATGAGCATTTGAGGGTTGATAAGTTTTATGCGCGTAGTGCGCAAATGTTGGCGCCTGTTCATTATACACTTGTTTTGTCTAAAGCGGATAATATAAAGGTACGAATGTATTACCAGTTGTCTATGGATCATGCGGAGGTTCATCTGTTTGAAAATGATAGAAAAGTTGATGCGATTGATGGTTTAGATATAGCGAGTGTGTTATCACAGGGGCAAGCATTTTATCGCTCCGTTATGGTTGATCTCAGTCAAGGTTGGTTTGATGCTTGTGAAAGTTTGGAGAAGAATTACGAGTTGTTAGAGCAGGCGCTTTATTTAAAGCCGATTGATCAGCGTTTAGCTGGTGCTCAAGCTGTTGTTCAGTGCTTGGATCAGCTTAATTCCATTCAAAATCCTAATAGTACTGACCCCAGGATTGAGCTATTTAATCGTAATATTCAGGAGTTACTAACAGTAAGCTCCATCGTTGAGGAGGGGCCGTCTGCAACCGACGTTGTTTCGGATGCTGAAACCCTTGGTGGGGCTGCTGCAGAAACAGTAGTGACTGAAGTAAAGGCTTCACCTGTTAGTCTATGCTCAGTTGCTAGAGATAAGATCAATAAAGATGTAGATATTTTAGCTAAGGCGATACGAAAATCCTGTGCTGTTAATGAAGCAAGGCACAAGCTTTATGAGGGTGCAAAAGATCAATTGCTTTCATTGCAGATTAGTAGCTTTAAGGCCGATAACGCTGATCTGAAAGTAGTAAGAGACTTTGTTAATAAGCAGTCCAAATGTTTTGCTGAGTTTGAGGTATCGATGTTAGTAGATGCAATGTTTGGTTATAATAAAGATAACGTTACCACCGTGGATAAAGTGAAATATTACTGGTGCCGGGTTGGGGCTAAGCGATTGATACGTGCGTTTGTTCTAGGGGAAGCGTCATTTTCAAGAAAGCGTATTAAGCAAAGCTTGAACTTTAGAAATGCACTAATCTTTTTATGTGATCATAGTGATTATTGGAATACATTCATGTGTTTTCGTGGGGTAGAAAGAGCTTTTATGCATGAGTCTTTCGGAGCAATATTGCTTGGTCAGTTTTTCGCAGAGGTTAGAGGAGTTAAGTCGTCTATAGGTGAGGAATGTTTTGCAGGCATATGTGCTTTATTCGATTATTTGCTCATTCGATCGGTTAGCTTTTGTGAGGAGCAGCTGATTAATTCAATCATTGTTTCTTTACCTATGCTTGATAAGTTTGTAAATAAAGAGCTTGCAAAATACTTTTTGAAGGGTTGCCAACAATACATCTGCACTTATGATAAGCGGGGTTGGGTTTTTCAGTCAGTAGCTGAGAAAGCGCCGAAGGGTAATGATGCTAGAATGACGGTTCTAATGGCTAAGAGTCCTTTAGGTTATTGCCATTACCTACCTACACTTGAACCCGAGCTGGTTGATTCGGTGATTGATATGCAGTCAGCTCGGATGCTTTCTTATGAACAATTGTTCATGATGATGTCGGGCTTATGTTTGCGTGATATAGATGCTAAAATACTCAGAGGGCGTGCTAGATTATTTGGGAGTGAAGCTTCGGGAATTAAAGCTATAAGATCTGAGGACTATAGTATTTTAGCTCAAAAGTCTGGTGGGTTAGTTGAAGAATCGGTTAAAAATATTGCGGTGTTTTTTGTGAATTCACCCATGAAGTCTTCCAAACAGTTGGTTATTTTGAGTCTAGCATTATCTATGAAAAATAAGGCTCAAGCATTGCTGTCCAATGCATTTGATAGGTTACATAGCTATTACCAATCGATAGTAGTATCTGGTTTTCAAAAATCATATCCTATTTCGCCACGTATAGTTGTGGATGCGATGGAGTTATGTTTTGTGCATGCGTATTCATGTGCAGATTCTGCTGCCGTAAAGTCTAGTTGGATAGCCCGTGGAGATAGGATACAGGCGTGCTATGAATCTGAAAATTTAACAGAAACTCAGCGTGAACTGGTTAGTGATTTCTATCGGGCCATTAAAAGATAATTAGATTATTTTTAATCAGTAATACTCAAGTGTGATGTGCTATTTTAGCTATTTGCAGTTTCTAGTGATGTCTAATAATAAATTTGTTATGATTATCTTAAGAGATCAGGAGATTTAAACAATGGCTTCAAAACAGGGTGATTCAAACATAGTAAATATGTTGCTTGATAATTTTGGTTATATTGAGCTAGAGAATAAACCAGTTAATAAAGGGTTAAAAGGAGAGATTAATACCGGTGATTTAGGGAATCCTGCCTATTTTGAAACAGGAAGTGGCTGGATGATTGCATATTACCCACCACAGGGTAAAGATCCGGCTGTTGTTAAGATGAGTAGGGGCCTTAACGAAAAGGCTTATGTGTCTAATGAAGTATTGTCTGTGCAAACATTGAGCTCATCTATTGAGTTAGTCGAATTTTTGAAAGATAAAGGCTGGACAAATTTTAAATTTAAAGACGGAAGCCCTCTGGCAACATGGTCAACTTGGGCTTATTTAAGTGCAGTTGATAATAAGTTAACAGGATATAAGGCAACTAAAGAAGATAAGCGTAAACTGGCTCAAGCGATGCATTTGCTTAAAGCGCCTGCAGAGAGTTCAGTACAAGCCGCTGAAGTTGAAAATATGGGTACATTAATTGAAGGTGGTACCTCTAAATAAGGGTTGGCTCTAAAGAAGGAATGGTCTTTTGTGTGACAGTTCATTATTTTTTGTGATATTTTTCAAAAATTGCTTGTAAGTAGGGGATGTCTCGTATAGTATAGGCCTATTAAGAATATGACATATTGTTATTTAGAAGGTGTTTTAAATGAGTAACTTAAGAACTTATCATGCAAAAACAAGTGATGTCCCAGCTAAATGGGTGCTTGTTGATTTAAATAAAAAAGTATTAGGAAGAGCTTCAACCCAGATTGCTACCATGCTAATGGGTAAAGACAACCCTAGGTTTACGCCAGGCGTTGACTTAGGTGTTCATGTAGTTGTCATCAATGCAGACAAAGTAGTTTGTACCAGTAAAGATAAAAAGTTTTACTGGCATACAGGTTACCCAGGTGGGATTAAAGAAGAAGCTGTTGCAGACAGAATCAAAAATAAGTCTGATCAGGTGATTTTAAAGTCAGTACAAAGAATGTTGCCCAAGAATAAACATGGTGCACATTTATTGACTAAGTTAAGAGTGTTCCCAGGTAGTGAGCATGCACATGCTGCTCAAAACCCAGAGCAAGTTGAAATAGATTAAGGTGAGCGTAAATGTCAGCAGCTAAAAAGAAATCAACAGTTAAAATCCATTCATTGGGTAGAAGAAAGTCTTCGGTCGCTAGATTAACAATGACTTCAGGTAAAGGGAATGTAGTTGTTAACGGTAAAAAGCTAGTAGACTATTTTGGTGAAACAACGATATATCCAGCAATTGCTACGCGTCCTATGAAAGTGCTAGATACAAAAGAATTTGATATATCAGTTAGAGTCCATGGTGGCGGTGTTAACGGCCAGGCTGATGCGATTAGCTTAGCTATAGCTAGGGCACTCTGTGCTCATGAAAAGTCTCTGATCCAAATTGGTGCAAGCAAAGATGAAGACGCCGAGTCAGGTTCTGAAGGACAGGGCGCAAATGATAATCTTAAGTGGCGTTCAGAGCTTAAGTCTTTGAAGCTATTAACTAGAAACCCAAGGTGTGTAGAGCGTAAGAAGTTCGGATTCCGTAAAGCTCGTAAGAAAGAACAGTACTCTAAGCGTTAATTGGTTATTCTTTGCATATGATACTCTATTCACATCCAGATTGTATTTATAGTCATCGTGTACGCATGGTTTTGTGTGAGAAAGCGGTTACTTCTAAAGTAATACTTGTTGATCCAGAACAACCATCAGAAGAATTTTTGCAGATAAACCCGTATGGAACGCTGCCTACGTTAGTGGACCGTGATTTGGTGTTAAATCATTCATCAATCATAATGGAATATCTAGATGAGCGTTTTCCTCATCCACCTCTATTACCGGTTTATCCTATTTCTAAGGCGAAATCTCGTTTGATGATGAATAGAATTGAGACCGATTGGTATTCACTAGTTAAACAGCTAGAAGATAATCCAGATAATGAAGCTGCTAGAAAGAAGATTAGGGGCTCACTACTAAAGCTAGAGCCAATTTTTTCTGAGATGGATTATTTTGTGAGTACAGAGTTCTCACTTGTAGATTGTTCAATCGTCCCGGTATTATGGAGGATGCCTAGGTATGGTATTGAGATTCCTAAAGAAGCTGTTTCAATTCATGAGTATTGCAAAAGAGTCTTCTCTCGTAACTCGTTCCAAGCAAGTCTTACCGATCAAGAATGCACCATTCGTGAAGATGATGAAATCGACTAAGCCATATTTACTAGAAGCGTTGTACCGTTGTATCAGTGATAGTAAGTTAACTCCATTGCTTTATGTAAAGTGTGATATTCTAGGCGTTCAAGTGCCGCCAGGATATGACAATGATGGATATATTGTGCTTGATGTTTCTCATGATGCTGTTACGAATTTAAAAATGCAGGAACGATTTGTTTCCTTTGAGGCTATTTTTGATAATGCGCCATTCAATATTTATTTACCAATGCCTTCCATTTTAGCCATTCGTTGTGCTGAGAATGATATAGGGATTGAGTTTGGCCTTGAACCGGTTGACGCTACTCAGTCACATCAGGATGAAGTGACTGAAGATGAAGCGACTGACGGGGGAGAGGCAGAGGCAGGTGATGGAGGTCGTAAAAAGCCACATCTAACAGTATTGTAGGTCGTTAAAATTAGGAGCTATTGATGTTTGAGTATTTAGCAATATTTTTGTTGGTTCTTATTGTTTATATTATTTATGTATACAATAGGATGGTGGCTCTGCGTGAAGCAGCACGCAATGATTATCGTCAAATTGATATCCAGTTGGACAGGCGTTTTAAAGTTTTTGAGCAACTTATTGGAGCCGTTAATAAGTACCTTGACTATGAAAAAACGGTCTTAAAGGATGTGGTTGCATTAAGAACTCAGGCTCAAACAGCTAAGTCTACAGGTGATGAGAAGAATCGTATGCAGGCTGAAAACGCTATTTCTAAGATTGCAGGCGGTATCAATGTTGCCTTTGAAGCTTATCCTGAACTTAAATCTAGTCAGAATGTGCTTCAGTTCCAAGAGGAGGTCGTACATACTGAAAATAAATTGTCCTTCGCTAAGCAAGCTTATAATGATCGATCAGAGCAATATAACGCATATGTATTGAGTTTCCCAGTAAACTTATTGGTAGGTGTTTTCGGTGAAGGCTTTAAACAGTTAGTATACTGGCAGTTAAGCTCAGAAGAGTCCGCTAAACGTGAGCAATATACTGCTAAGCTATAATGGTCGCTAATTGGCGAGAGATTGCCCGCGTAAATAGAAAAAAAACACACTATGTTATTCTTTCATTTGTAGTTATCTATCTTTTTTTAGGCGCATTTATTGCTATTTTATTTTCGCCTTATGCTTACAATGTAGATCTTTGGCCAAGTATTGTCATGCTGGAATCGAGCATTAATATCATCTCTGGTTTTATGTTGTTCGCGATTGTTTGTGTCTTGTTTTCAGTATTATTTGGTGCCAAATTTTCATTATCCGGATTGACTGCTGAGTTGATTACAGAGGGTCAACAAGATAAACAGTGCCGTCAGCTCTTTCATGTGGTTGAAGAGATGCGTATCGCATCAGGTATGCGTATTAATCCTAAGATATATGTAATTTCAGCTGACTATATGAATGCTTTTGCAGCAGGATGGTCAGAAAAAGATGCGATTGTAGCGATCACCCGGCCTTTACTCGATGTATTGAGCAGAGAAGAGTTACAAGCTGTTATGGCGCATGAATTGGCTCACATTCAACATGCAGATACACGCGTTCTGACGGTAGTATCAACACTGTCAGGTTTAGCTGTTTGGGTGGTGGATTGTCTTTTCCGCTCTGTATTGTACGGAGGGAGCTCTAGAAGGCGCTCAAACAATCAGCGTGGTGGTGGTTTAGCATTGGTTGTTATTATTGCACTGAGAGTTTTACTTCCTATTATCACAGCTCTTTTGGTGATGTATGTAAGCCGTAGTCGGGAGATGATGGCAGATGCCGGGTGTGTTAAAATGACCAGGAATGGACGTGCGTTGGCTCAAGCATTGGTAAAGATTCATCAATCACATAAGACAGCTAAGTTAAACAAAGAGCAACCTTATTCAAGCACCATGCATAATAGTTTACGCTCAATGTCATTCATGTACAGCCCTGCAGAAGCAGGTGTCGGTGACTCATGGGATATTGCATCTTGGTTTTCAACACACCCATCTTTGGCTGAGCGTTTAAAAGCACTCAATGCTGAAGATCTTTTATAGCTTTCCCCATGCATCGAGTGCGCGGTTACGTGTTACTTTTAGATCTACAATGGCGCGTGGGTAATCAATACCTATCTTGAGGTATGGACTTAATTGTTCATCGCTCATATCCCATATTTTATGGATCATTTTTGCTGGAACATCACGTAGTTCTGGAACATACTTTTTAATGTAGGTAGCATCTTTATCAAACTTTTCACCTTGTAATCCTGGGTTAAACACTCGGAAGTAGGGGGAAGCATCAGCGCCAGATCCAGCAACCCATTGCCATCCGGCTGCATTACTTGCTAAGTCTGCATCTACTAGGTTCTCCCAGAACCAGTCTTGTCCTTCGTGCCAATGGTGCAGTAGGTTTTTTGTTAAAAATGATGCTGTAATCATTCTTAGGCGATTATGCATTGTTCCGGTTGTTAATAGTTCCCGCATGCCAGCATCCACAATGGGGATGCCAGTTTGTCCCTGTTGCCAGGCTTTTAGTTCTTTATCATTATTCAGCCATGGGAATTGGTCAAATTTACGATTAAAGTTTTCAGTCGCAAATGTTGGGAAGTGATACAATAAATAATATGAAAACTCACGCCAGCCGAGCTCGCTTAAAAAGGTATCAATACCGGGTGTAAGATCCATTTTAATAGATCGATGCCATAATTGATGTGGAGTAATTTGTCCAAAATGTAGGTATGGACTTAAATGAGAGGTTCCTTTTATTCCTGGAAAGTCTCTATCTTTTTTATATTGGTTTACGCGTTCATTCAAAAATTGTTCACTACGTTTGTGCGCGGCAGATTCACTGGGTTCCCAAATTGCAGATAATTGCTGATGATCTGCCTTATCATGGTATAAGCCTAGTGTTTCAACCTCCGAGCTCAGCTGAGTGAGGGTTATATATTGAGCCTGTGTTTTACCAATAGGGTGTTCAGGTTCGGCAGCATTCATACAGCCTTTACGATAAAAGGGGGTAAAAACTTTATAAGGGAGGCCACTTTGGTTAAGAACTGTAGATGGGTCCCATAAAAGCTGTCTTTGGTGGGTTTGTGTTTGAATGTTGTTCTGCTGACAAAACTCAATAACCTCTTGGTCTAGGTCTGTTTCATCAGGCTCAAAGCACATATTCCAATTAATGCTCTCAATAGCATGTGTTTTAAGCAGCTCTATAAAGCAGGCTAAAGGGTGACCTTTATAATAATGCATGGGTAGATCTTGTTGCATACTTTTTAAGCTTTCAGATAGCCACCACTGAGAGCGTTTGCCTAGATCTGGGTCATAGTGGGTGTATAGGGCTAGAATAGGTCCCTTTAGATGCGCACTATATAATGCGGGGTTATCATACAAACGAAGGTCTCGTCTGAACCAGATGATATTGATCTTTTGAGTCATAATGCTACCTATTTGGCTATTAATAAAATGGGTTTATGGGTGCACAGAGCACTCTATAATCTTTGCTGATGTATTATAGGGGATTATAGGTGTTGTATCTATAGCTGTATTATTTGTGTTATTTATCATTCTCTTAAAGGTGGTGGGTTTGATGTTTCACTTGCAATATCTACTTAATTATGATAACTTATTTAAATAATATAACTTAAAAGAGGTATAATTATGAGTGAGACAGTGTGGGGTGCTTTCAGCGGTGCGGTAGGTTATTTTGTGGCTAATGCAACAAAAGTGGCAGCTAATTGTTCTCCAGATACGGTGCTTTTTGGTTCTATGATAGACTATCTGAAGTATAAGTGGATTGCTAGGAAAGATAGTTCCCAAGAAAGTGGCAAGTTCTCTTACACTACCTTTTGGTGGTTAATGTATGCTTGGTATGCAATTAAGTCTATTTTTGGATATAAGGACTTACAAAGAGTTAAACTCTGCACAAAACTATTAAAGAAAATGAATAGTGGTTCTCTAAGCGATGGAGACCGTGATGATATAATTAATGTAATGCCTAATGCTAAGGAGTCTGCAGCTAATTTTACTGCGCTAGTTAATGATTCATTACAGGCCTCTGCCTGAGTTTAACAAGTATTAGTTGAGTTGAAATATGTATCTATTAACTCAACTCCTTTACTTGCTGGGAGTGAGATACGCAGTCTATCTTGTAATCTTTTGTCAATAAAGTATTGATTAATATCGTCATATCGCTTTTGGTAGATGTATTGACAGTGAGTGTTTTTTTTACTATATTTATCATTATTCTAGCAAGAAAGGTTTGAAGGTATGATTAAGATTCCACTTTTATTATGTCATGAATTGGGGTTTGATCGTGATGAATATAAGGACACTAGCCATGAGGAGATCCAGAAGAAGATATATAAAAGCGATTATGGAGTGATGTTCTGTTATTTAATACAAAAAAATATACTTAAAATGGACTTTTTTAAAGATTTTCTTGCTAAGTCAAAGGAGCCTCTTAGAGAAATCACTAGACTAAATAAGCAAATTGATCGACTAGATGATAGCCCAAATGAATCGAATCAAGAAGGACTAAAGAAAGAGGTTGATAAGAAATTTGCTAAATTAAAAAATCAGCAGGCGTCTCTAACTACCTTTTGGTGGTTCTTTTATGCATGGTATGCAATTAAGTCGATTTTTGGTAGTAAGGTCTTTGTAAGAGTAAAAAATAGTAAAAAATTATTAATGGCATTTGGAAAAAATAAATCTTGGAGTAGTTCTGTAGAGAAGTCCCTGGCAGAGCGTCTTGCATCTGATATTAAATCCCCAGCAGAAACCATACTTGAACGTGTAGTGAGTTACTCTATAAAATCTGCTGAAGAACTTCAAGAATGTGTTGAAGTAGTAGCGCCGTCTACGAAGTAGTGAGCTAAATTAGTTTTCTGATGTGTTATGTGCTTGTAAGATATTGCTTTTTATTGTACAATTCTTTCAATTATTAAAAAGGTGTGAAAATATGATTAAATTTAACACAATGAATGGGGAGATCTTAAATCCTGAATTTCGTGAATCGCTTAGGTTTTTGATTGGTTATTTAATGAACAAAAAAATATTAAAGACTGACTTTGTAAAAAGTTATTTTAATAAGGTTTTGAATCTGTGGAAAGGCGCCATTAAGTCTGGCGTTGTACCAGATGTGCCTGAGTTAACAGTGCCTTTAACTACCTTTTGGTGGTTAATGTATGCCTGGTATGCAATTAAGTCTATTTTTGGCGGTAAGGAGTTTGCAATAGTAAAGGCTTGTAAAAAATTGTTAATGACTTATGCAAAAAATAATACATGGAAGGATGTGGATTCGACTAAAGCAGATAGCTTGTCTAGCCATATTAAAGAGTCTGCGAATAAGGGGTTAGCGAATTTAGATCGGTGTTTTACCGAAGCTAAGAAAAACTTTGAAGAAGACCTGCGCTCTATACTTCCAGTTGGTATCTTTCTCTCTAGTTTCTGATAATTACGCTGCTAGGAGTGCTGGGGGAAATATTTCTCCAGTACTCAGCACCGTAGTATAGTATAGGCTGCCTTAATTATAAAAAATTTATTGCATTTTTTTATAATTAACTCAAATCCTTTAATTGCCTATAGGTAATTGCTCATAAGTAGTGTCATAGCTCTCTAAATTTGTACCCTTTGTAACAAAAATAGATTGTGTTTTGGGTTAGATATCGTTATTTTGATTGAAAGGTTAAATAAGAGGTTATCTATGTCATTTAAACAGTTCTCTTGGTATCATATGCAAAGTCCATTATTGCTTTCCGGGGATGCACTTGAGGAAGCATTATCTTCAGACAAAGCATATAGTCCACATGCGACACAGACACGTTCTATTGGTTGGGTAAGCCCTTTGGGTTCTGATGAGCCACTTGCAATTAGCCTACAAGATTATACATGGCTTAAGGTTCGTATTGATACGCGTTTATTGCCGGCAAGTGTAGTGACTGAAGCTGTGAAAGAAAAGCTACAAGAAAGAGAAGCGGAGCAGGGTTTTCCTGTATCTGGAAAACAAAAGCGTGTTTTAAAAGAGGAGACGACGCTAGAGCTCTTGCCCAAAGCATTTATTCAAAGTAAATTCATAAACGTGGTTATAAGCCCTAAAGATGAGCTATTGTTGGTAGATAATACCTCTAATGCAACTAAAGATCTTGTTATTGATTTATTAAGACAAACCTTTGGTAGTATGCCGCTAACGCATTGTCATGATCAAAAAAATGAAACGGCACAAGTCTTAAAGGCTTGGACTCAGGAGCAGTCACTTCCCCATTCACTAGTCGTGGATACAGATTGTACACTGGTACATCCAGATAATATGCAAGCTAAAGTAAGGATCATTCAACATGAGCTAGGCAGTCCTTTAATCCAGTCGCATTTAGATTCAGGTATGTTGGTGACACAGCTTGCGCTTAAGTTTGAAAATGAGTGGGCGTTTGTAATTAATGATTGCTTAGATGTGAGTAGAATTAAAATGCTTGATATAGAATCTGATTCACAAACTGAAGAAGACCCTAAGTTACAAATTATGACTGATTTTTCATTAAAGGTTCCAAAGTGCTTTGCATTGATTAATCAGTTTAAAACCTGGTTTGCTATTACTGAGACTCAGGAGGCTGCACATGCCGAGTGATGATTTGGCTCAGTTATTGCAGGGATCAGATTCTACATTACCAGAAGATGCGCTAAGTAGCTTATTAAAAGAAGGGCGTCAATTAACGGTAAAGGCAGGGTTTGATCCAACAGCTGCCGATTTGCATTTAGGGCATACTGTTTTGATTGAAAAGTTGAGACAGTTTCAGGACCTAGGTCATAAGGTTGTATTTATTGTAGGGGATTATACAGCGTTGATCGGTGATCCATCTGGAAGAAATGCAACTCGACCTCCATTATCACCTGAGCAGGTGAATGAAAATGCACGAACTTACACCGACCAGGTATTTAAAATTTTAGATCCTGAAAAAACAGTGATTAAATTTAATAATGAGTGGCTGGGTAAACTAACCAGTATGGATTTAGTTCACTTATCAGCAACACAAACTGTTGCACGTATGCTTGAGCGTGATGATTTCTCTAAACGCTATAAGTCTAATCAGCCGATCAGTATCCATGAGTTTTTATACCCTTTGTTACAAGGCTATGACTCTTATGCAATAGAGTCCGATATTGAACTGGGTGGTACCGACCAAACCTTTAACTTATTAATGGGGCGAGAAGTGCAGAAAGCTTATGGTATGAAGCAGCAAGCTATTTTAACGGTTCCATTATTAGAAGGCTTGGATGGCGTGAAAAAAATGTCTAAGAGCTATGATAACTATATCGGTTTAAATGATACGGCAATTGATATGTATGGAAAGGTGATGTCTATCTCTGATGAGCTAATGTGGCGTTACTATACACTTGTATCAGGTCTGTCTGTAGATGCGATTAGTAAGCTAAAGACAAAGGTTACTGAGGGGACTAATCCAAGAGATCTTAAAAGACAGTTGGCTCATCGAATTGTGCAACGGTTCCATAGTAAAGAGGATGCAGATAAAGCTCAGGAAGCTTTTATTAATCAGTTTTCCAAAGGTGGGATCCCTGAAGATATTCAGTCGATTAAGCTATCAGATAAACAATTATCAATGCCATTAGGTGTGCTACTCAGAGACATAGGTTTAGTTAGCTCATCATCTGAAGGATCACGTATGATTAAACAAGGCGCTGTACGTTTGGATGGACAGGTGATTACTAGCCTGCCAGAGTTGAGTCAATCGCATGTTCTACAAGTTGGAAAACGACGTTTAGCTAAGATTTCTTAATGGATTTATCTTCTGTTGGCAAAAAAATCCTTGAGCAATGTACCACAGGTATCTGCTTGAATACCCACAGTAAACTTAGGGGTGTGATTGAATATACATTGCTCGAGTAGTTTAGGCTGAGAAAACACACCATTTTTAGGATCAGCAGCGCCAAATACCACACGCTCAATACGTGCTTGGACAATCGCTCCGTAGCACATAATACAAGGTTCCAGTGTTACATAAAGGGTAGTTCCAATTAACCGGTGGTTTTTTAAGTGCTTTCCGGCTGCACGTATGCAGCATATTTCAGCATGTGCAGTTGCATCATGATTCATAATGGTTTGGTTATGTGCTTTTGCAATCACTTGATTATTATGAATGATGACTGCCCCGATGGGCACTTCGTCAGCTTGCTCTGCGAGTTTGGCTTGCTCAATAGCGCAAGACATCCACTGTTGGTCAGCGTTAATCACGGAAATTATTAAATTGTATGGGTGTGTTAAAGTTGTGCTCTTTTATCATATCCATAATGGTACGAAGATCATCAATCTTTTTAGCAGTTACACGGACTTTTCCATCCATGATGCTACTTTGTGCTTTTATTTTAGAGGCTTTAATCATCTTGTTGATTTGTTTACCGTCCTCAGTGGATATGCCTTCTTTAATTTTGAATTTTTTCGTAGCACTAGACACATTCGTTTCTACGTCTTGTCCATCAAGAACTTTGATATCTATTTTTCGAGCAACTAAACGTGTTTGCAAGACTTTCTCTATTTGCTCAATTTGGAATGCATCATCAGCAGTTAAGGTGATTTCACTTTGGTCATACTTAGCACTAGCTGAAGTATCTTTTAGGTCAAACCTTCTAGAAATTTCTTGTGCAGTTTGCTGCACAGCATTATCTAACTCGTGGTGACTGACTTCTGATACGGCATCAAATGTTGGCATAATAAATCCTGGTTGTTTATTACTTTATATCCTTAATGCGGCAATAGATCAAGCCATCAGTTATTTTGTTGATTGGTTTTGTCTAGATAACCATTTCTAATGGCTAGATGCATCAGTGCAATATCATTTTCTATATCAAGTGCTGTGTATAAATCCTGTTTTATTTTTTCAATTTCAGAGGTGCTCATACCAAGTTGTTTAGCTATTTCAGCAATACTTCTTCCATAAATAATCTCTTTACAGATGGTGGTTTCTAGTTTAGATAGATTATTCATAATTAAGTCACGCCCTAAGTTCATGTTGCTTTTTATTTTGTCGGATACTGCACTGCAAACATATTGCTCACCTTGATATACGCGTTCGATAGCTTCACACATTTCATTAAAGTTAACCCCTTTAGTGAGATAACCACTAGCCCCTACATTTAGAATTTCGGAGGGTGCGTTATCATTACAATGTGCAGATAATGCGAGTACTTTTATATCAGGGTAACTAAGCAATATTCTTTTTGTTGCCTCAACACCACCAAACCCTGGCATTGAGATGTCCATCAAGATCACATCAGGTTCATGATTGGGGGTTAAGTGACAGGCTTCTTCTCCACTACTGGCTTGTGCACATACATTAATTTTAGGGTGTGTTTTTAATAAGCTAAATATTCCATCTCGTACTATTGCATCATCATCAACGATCATCACCTTTATAAACTCTGCTTGTTCAGACAATATGTCTTGTGAATTAAGTGCGTTTAATCTTTTCTCCATACGGTTCTCCTAACTATATTTCTTTTAGTTATATTCAGTTTTATATTTTGTCAGGTTTTTTTAGTTGCTTAAGAGAATTGAGATGCCAATTTTACTGTTATTGTATTGTCCTTCGATTGAAACCTTGGGTTGTATTTGCATGCTGAGTGCAAATATATCATTATTCTCGTCATTGAGTTGATGTCTGATAATCAACCAAATACGCTCTGTCAGTTTTTTACTTAATACCAGCTCAGAGTTGTTGCCAAGATTGTTGTTCTCATTGCTCTGGTTAAATGATATGTCAATATTGAGTGAGGTAGATATACTGTTTATTGCGCTAAATAAATTTAGAAGGGTAGAGTCTTCTGAGTTGCCACTAATTATTTGTAGCAGTGCAAAGTTTTCATTGCCTGGGGGTAGTGTGTCAGACTTGCTTAGTATTTGTGTCACCATATCTAGATAGTTATATGAATGGCGTTTGGTGTAAAATTGAACTTGTGGGTCACTTAAAATGCCAGAAACATTCAAGTTGATTTCGTCTTGTTTTGGGGCTGTAGTGCCCGAATGAAATGTAGCATTTTCTGTTTTTTCTAGGTTAATAGTCCCATTAAGCCAGGATTGTTGGTTATAAGTAATATCGAGTTGATTTAATGAGATCTCATGGTTAAGTAAGATGACCGAGGGAGATTGGAGGTTAACATGTCCAGTAATGTACTCTTGACCATCATTTGGGATGTTGAGCGTAAGTTGTGCATCTGCAGATCCTTTAAATCCATATATATTTAGGGGTGCTTGGTCAGCCTGGAGTAATAAATCAATAGTGCGATTAGAGGACTGTTCTGTTTGTAAGTGGCGTATAATTGTAATGTCATTTTCTAATGCTTGAAATAAAATGTTTGTGTTTGGGTTGAAGCTAAACTGCTTAAGATTTAGTGTGCCAGTGATGTCATTTTTACCTATTTCTACATCAACATCAGTTGATAAGTTTTGGTTTTTGTCGACATAACTTGTTAAATTTTTAGCCTGAATGATGAGTTTGTTGTTGTGTGTTTTTAAATGAATGTTGCCTTGAGGGGACTCTAGATATCCGCTGATATTGTCTTCAAAGCCAGGTCTCTTTTCCCATTCAAGTCGACCATTGTTTATCTCTATATTTATTGGGAATAGAAAGTTGGGTATAATATTTGATAAGGAGCTTTGAATTTGCTTGAGTTCTGCAGTACCTGTAATATCAAGAAAGTCGGTTTTATTTCCATATAGGGTATAGTCTCCATTAAGGACGCCTTGATTGATTTCAATTTCAGTTTCAAAGTTGTTCAACCCCTGGGTATTGATATTTAAGTCTAGGTTGTTGATTTTTTGCTTGAGTGACCAGTCATTAGAGACCTTGTCATAGTGGCCGCTTGAACAAATAGATGAAGATTCGGATGTGATACATAGCGGTGTGAGGATGGCCTCTGTTTCACTAATCTTTATTTTTCCATTATTGTCTGCACGCCAGAGGTAATAATTGCTACGGAGTGTAATGTTGTTTATGAAGACTTCTATTTCTTGCGGATGATTTAATATCGTGAGGTTTGCAAGTTGTGTTTGGTCATTGTGTGATGCGATAAGCTTAATATCAAAGCTATTCTTTTCTTTGGGTTGTGCATATATAGATAATTGTTGTGTCTCAAAAAAGGGTGAGGTTATATGTTCTATAGAGATATTGAGTGGTGTAATATCATCAGGTATGTAGGTTAAATCAAACTCTTTCAATGATGCGTATGATGTATCTAGCTGACTTGAGTATAGGTGGGTGTAAAACTGATTATGCTCTGTTTGTATCATTGTGAAATCAATGTTGCCAAACATCAGAGGGATCCATCCGGTGCTATTTTTTAGGGTTCCTATATACAGCGTTTGATTAGCAGGTGTTTTTTGAATGCTAAGATCCAGCCAATTACTTTTAATGGCCAATTGAATCATATCTTTATCAGTGTTTATGTTTCCTGCTATGAGTGCTTGAATAGAATCATTGGCTAATGTAAAGTTTTCAATATTTAATATGAGTGAAGCTTTTTTCAGATTGCCTCGAGCTTCAAAATGTATTTGATCATCGGCGTTTTTATAATGCGACTTTAGGAAAAAGTTATGGTTGTTACGGTCATAAAATATTGAACCATACTGCTTGTCTTTAAATGTTGCTTGCCAAGTTGAATGTGTTTGCGTGGTTAATAACTCAATGTGTTCGCCATGTCCATAGAGTTTAATATGTCCACTCTTTTTTGTAATAGGGTGGTATGAGGCTTGATAATGCTGATTGTTTATTTCTAATGATAGCTTTTGATCTCCATCATTTAAGTATTCAAGATTTCTCATATAAGTGGGTAATCTATCGAGGTAACTGAGCTTGATTTCTGCTATGCTGACTTTGTTGGCTTTTAATCTGAGCAGGCTAATTTCACTAATATCTACTTGTTCTGCATAGAGTTCAATTTGACCCAAGGGGTATATAACTTTATTTGCATAAAGTGTACCTGACCAGAGGCTGCCTGATAGGTGCTCTACATTTATAGGTGTTGTTTGGTTAATGAGATAGGCTATGGCGGGGTTGCTAAGTGGAGAGAGTGTGATAGCAATAAGAGCGACAAATAAAAGAATGATTTTGGGTATGATGCTTTTGGTCATAAGTGTTCCTCAGCTTCTACACCAAAGTGTATCACAATTTTGCCTGTATTATGGTTTTTACCAATAGATAGATTGAATCGACTGTAAGGGCTTTGGTATGTTAATAATGCGCCATAACTTGGTTGGTAGGTGTCGCTATTATCTTGGCTACAGTAGCCTGTATCGAAAAATCCACCGAGTAAAAGAACTTTGAAAGGATATTGAATCGCATTTCTGGATAAGAGCATGCGTTTTCCTTGGTTGATTTCTTTATTTTCAAGGCCTCTAACTGAGTCAGGGCCCCCTAGAGTGAAGTGCATGGACAGTGGAACTTGTTCAAAGTCATCAGTAGATATTTCACCGTATGAGACCTGATTCTGTACGGTGATGGAGTTATAATGAAAAATATTCTTTGATGATAAATAATATCTGGTTAACGTGATATCAGACCCTGCATTTTCATAAGTCCCAAGGATATTTGCTTTTAAAGAAAGCGTATTATTTTCAGACTTGTGTAAAAAGTGTGATTTAAGCTTAGGGTAAAGTAGTTTGGTCGTATAGGAGTTTGGGTTTTGATCAATCTCTATATTAATGGATGATTTTTCAATCAGATAATTAATAGAGGGCTCTATCGTGAAATTCCCGGCTTCTTTGTGGATGATGAAGCTTAAGCTGAAGTTTTCCCCTTTGTCATTAGATTGTTGTAAAAATGAACGCACATTAGTAGACAGTAGAGAGTAGTCATGTAGATGAGTGCTGGAGGGGAAATAAAGGTCACTGGTAAACTGGTGGTCGAGGTAAGATATATAGATGTTGTTGATGATCTTGCCACCACATTCTAGAATGTTATTCAGGGTAAAGCTGAGTTGCAGGCTAGGATCGAAGTTTTCTTCAGTATCTGAATTGGCTAGAATGCCTAAGCCAATGGCGTAGTCTAATGAGTTTAAAGGATCTGTTATTATATTAACATCTTGGATGTTTGTCTGTGCTGGGTTGTCAGTAACCTTAAATGATACACGACTGTATACTTGTGCTTGCTGAATATTACTTTGTGCTTGAAGGATATCAGACTCCTGATATATAGAGCCAGGTGCAAAGGTTAAAAATTTTTCTAAACAATGGGGTAGCGCGCTATCATTTAGTGTGACCTCACCAACATAATATTTAGGCCCTAATAAAATTGAGTAGTGAAGTGTATTGGTATTTCTCACTAAATCTATAGTTGTATTTTCACGTTTTACCTGGACTGATTTATAGCCTATTTTTTTCAGTATAATATTCAGGTCATGTTGAATACTTTGTAAATTAGCGCTGGAAAAAGCTGAGTGATGGTAACTTTGTATGACTCTTTGGATGTTCGCATTAAGTTGGTCTTGCTCTGATTCACTATTCTCAGTATCAAAGGTGATTTCCTCGATTCGGGTTAGTTCGCCAAGTACGAGCTTTATGACTGTTTGTCCATTATCTGATGGAATGATTTCTACTTTGGGATTAAAGTACCCGTATGGGTAGATGGCTTCACTTATTTCTGATTTAAGTTGAATCACTTGATAGCTATATGTTTTATCGAGTGAAATCTTTTTGCTGGCTAGCCTATTTTCAATATTTTGAATAATTTCTTGTGGAGCGCCACTGATATAGGGTTTAGCAAGGGCTAAAGAGGAGGTTATTAATAATGTGAGCAATAACTTATTCATATCTTGAGTCAGTTTATGATATGTTAAATGACTTTGAATTAAAAACATAGTGAATTTTAGCAGTTGGTGCAGAATGATGCGAGAAATATATTTAGCTTTATTAGGGCAGGAACTATACTCTGATAAAAGAACCCATCAATCAGAGGATGATTCTTTATTGTTGTGTGATATTAGATCGCTATGCAGTCATTGGGGGATTGATTTAATCATGGCGGAGTGTGAGCGTCCTTATCGGGCGGGGAAGGAGTTGTTTGTGTCGCATGTGGAATCGATGAAGCCAGAAGAAAAGGTAATGCTGTATCAGTTAATTAAGGGAGAGGTGGATGAATGATCAAGCGATTGAGCGACTGTTGAAGGCGGAGTATAGTCGCCAACAATCTCAAGCGGTGTTAATTGCTTCTGAAAACTATGCCTCATCGGATGTGTTGCGTGCACAAGGTTCTGTTCTTACCAATAAGTATGCAGAAGGTTATCCTGGAAAACGCTATTATGCGGGCTGTCGATATGTCGATGAGGTTGAAATTTTAGCTATTCAACGCTTAAAGGAGCTCTATGATGCTGGTTATGCGAATGTGCAGCCACACTCAGGCAGTGATGCAAATATGGCAGTGTTCCACGCGCTATTAAAGCCAGGGGATGTTATTTTAGGTATGGCGTTAGATGCGGGGGGGCACTTGACTCATGGGCACAAAGCCTCAGTAAGTGGGAAGTTATACCAATCGTATGCCTATGGCTTAGATGAGCAGGGACTTGTTGATTATGACTCAGTAGTTGAACTTGCTGAGAAACATAAGCCAAAGTTAATTATCGCTGGCTTTTCTGCATATTCTCAAGTTCTGGATTGGGCGCGTTTCTCTGAAATTGCAAAATCATGTGGCGCGTATTTATTAGCGGATATGGCCCATGTGTCAGGATTGGTGGCATCAGGTCATTATCCTTCACCTTTGCCTTATGCGGACCTTGTAACGAGTACGACACACAAAACACTGAGAGGCCCGAGAGGGGGGATGATTTTAGCGAGGGAAGCATCAGAGGTGACTCGGAAAGTTGATCGGTCTGTATTTCCTGGTTTACAAGGCGGGCCATTGATGCATGTTATTGCAGCTAAGGCAGTTTGCTTTTATGAGGCGCTGCAACCCGAGTTTAAAACCTATCAGCAACACGTTGTGTTAAATGCCAAGGCTATGGCTGAAGTGTTTTCCAAAGCTGGGCTGAGTGTGGTATCAGGCTCAACAGAGTGTCATATCATTTTGCTTTCTTTGCAGGGGCTGGATTATAATGGTCACCAGGCACAAACTCTGTTAGAAGAAGCAGATATTATTGTGAATAAGAATGCAATTCCAAATGACCCGTTGCCGCCACAAAAAACGTCAGGCATTCGCTTGGGTACATCAGCTTTAACTACTATGGGAATGGTGGAGAATCAGGCAAAACAGCTAGCAACTTGGATTGTTAAACTGCTAAGTAACCAAACTGATGTACAGTCAGTTAAACAATATGTGGGTGCGCTAATGAAAGAATTGAAAAGTCTGGAGCGGTAAACGATGTATTGCCCAGCCTGTTTTTCACAAGATATACGAGTTATTGACTCACGCCCTTTTGTAGAGTTGAATCAAATTAAAAGGCGACGGGGGTGCCAAGGGTGTGGTCATCGGTTCTCAACGACAGAATCTATTGAAACCGGATTTCCTAAGATCATAAAGCGTAGCGGTAGTATTGTTGAGTTTGACCCAGGAAAAGTGCGTAAAGGAATTGTTAGAGCGGTTGAGAAAAGGCCGCTTTCTGTCAGCCAAATTGATCAGATGATGGCTAGAATAATGCATAGAATCAGCAAGATGAATGTGAAAAGCTTGAATTCTAATCGCGTTGGGTATATGATTATTGAAGAATTGAAAGAAGTTGATTTAATAGCGATGGTACGATTTGCAACCGTTTATCACTGCTTTAAAGATATTGAGGCATTCAAAGACTTTATTGACCAGTTGGTCGGTGATCCTGTATTAAATGAGAATAACGATGAGTAAAATATCAAGGTCTTTAACTAGAAGGTTTGCGGTAGAGGTTTTATATCAGTGTTCGCTTGGCGCGGCTTCATCTGAGGATGTCTTGAACCGTTATTTGCTTAAAAAGCGGGTAGACCAAGACTATCTAACTGCATTGGTGAATGGTGTTGCTAGTCATAATATTGCAATTACGACAGCCGTTGAGGATGCATTGGTTGATCGAGCGTATGCAGAGTTAGATTTGGTTGAGCAAGCTATATTGCAAATGTCGGTGTATGAGTTGATGTATCGTTATGATGTTCCGTATCGGGTTGTCATTAATGAATCAGTGAACTTAGCAAAACTTTTTGGTGGTCAAGATGCACATAAGTTAGTTAACTCAGTGCTTGACCGTATTGCAAAGGATGTAAGGAGGCTAGAGTGTGGTGGCGACTCAAAATAGCTGAGTGTTGTGCAACGGGTCTTTATCTAGGGAGATCACCAGTGGCACCAGGTACTGTGGGTACTTTATTGGCTTTCCCACTGGCATGGATAATGCTTTATCTTCCCTTAAATCTTCAGTTATTATGTTATGTGTTTTTAGCAGCAGGGTTGACGCTGGCAGCCTCTATATGGGGTGTCTACCTTAAAGATAGTGATCATAGAAGTATTGTATGTGACGAAATCATTGGAATACTGCCATTGCTGTTGTATTTTGAGGCACACTTATGGTTCTGGGCTTTTTTACTATTTAGAATTTTTGATATTATTAAACCTTGGCCTATTTCTTGGGTTGATAGAGCCGTTAAAGGAGCGCTTGGGTGTATGCTTGATGATGTGTTAGCTGGAGCTATCGCATTTGGCATATTGTATGGGGCTGCTTTATATATGGGGTCTTAGTAAGTCATTAATTGTTGTTTTACTACGGGTTTTCTCATCTGCATATTTAACAATGATTGCTGCGCTTGCTTGGTATGTTTCATTTGGCGTGGGAAGTGTTCCCGGTATAACAACTGCGTTTGGTGGGATCTCACCATAGCTGGTTTCTCCGGTCATGCGATTATAGATTCGCGTTGATTGGGTGAGAAATACGCCGCTTGCAACAACTGCGCCAGAGCGAACAATCACACCTTCTGAAATTTCAGAGCGACCACCAATGAAGCAATTATCTTCGATAATAGTTGGTAATGCTTGTAATGGTTCTAGTACGCCCCCAATGCCTGTCCCGGCTGAAATATGAACGTTCTTACCAATTTGAGCGCCTGAGCCTAAACTTGCAAAAGAATCGATCATGGAGCCATCATCAACATAGCATCCAATATTGATAAAGCTGGGCATGATTACGGTCCGTTTGCCGATATAGGCACCAAACCTAATGTGTGCAGGCGGAACGATACGTATGGTGTCTGGAATAGGGGTTTTACTGTATTTATAGATACTATGATCCCTGTAGGTGTTCGAGTACTCTGTAAGTCTATCGGGTTTGGCATAATGGATGTAGGCAATAATTGCCTTTTTAACCCACTCGTTTGTGGTCCATTGGCCTTTTTCGTATGCACATATCCTTATTGTTCCTGTGTCTAGGTCATTAATGATTGATTTAAGTATGCTGAATTGTGCTGAATCAATTTCTTTTTTCTCGAGCATTAGGTCGTAAATTATTAGGCATTGGCTGCTTTTCTTATCCATGTAAACTCCATTTAAATCACAGTAGATTATGACAAATTTTAATAAGTTATGCGAGAAAAACGTTTTAAAATGTCTTAGATGTTTAAAAAACTTGTATTTCGAAATCGATTGGTATATTTTTCTAGTATATTCATCGGGGTATAGCGCAGTCTGGTAGCGCGCCTGCTTTGGGAGCAGGATGTCGGGGGTTCAAATCCCTCTACCCCGAAAGAGCGCCTGTAGCTCAACTGGATAGAGCATCGGCCTTCTAAGCCGAGGGTTGTAGGTTCGAGTCCTACCAGGCGCGATTTTGACTTTGCCTGTAAATTGTTTTAGAATTGCTTCTGTATGGTGAGCGTAGCTCAGTTGGTAGAGCCCCGGATTGTGGTTCCGGTGGTCGTGGGTTCGAGCCCCATCGTTCACCCATTTTTAAGAAATATTAAGGTATACAGTATGAATATGACCATGCGTGAACTGCTAAAAAAAATAAGTGACATATCTTTTTTCCCTGGGACCGTAGAGCAAGTTTACCCAAACGATGTTAGTCTAGGGTTAGATAAGGCGCAAGCCAGAGATCATGTTAGCCGGTGTATAGAGGTTATTGATGAGCTACTTGTTTGGCAGAAAGACGAGGAACATCTAGAAGATTTTAAAATTCTGGCATCTGCTTTTAAAAAGGAGTTGTTTTATATATTGCAGTGCACGCCTTATACATGTTTTAGGCTAACTACTGTGTACGGTGACCCAGGCATTATTGCGCTGTATAATACTCTTAGTTCGGAGAAGGAGGTTGATCTTTCCCTGACCAGAGAGGTGCATGCCTTTGCTGCTGATGGTAAAAACTCAGTGTATATAAGAAAAGGTAGTGAATTACTAAGGGATTGTTTAGGCGTGATTCCTGCAAGTCTAGATATTGATACGCAGAGAAGATTCTTAATTGAAGCTATGAAAAAGCAGGCTGAAAGCAGTATGGGTAAAAATTCACAGCTTTATGAGGTAAAAGAAGGTGATGACTGGAAAAGCATTTTGGTAAGCTATAGTTTGGTTAGTGAATCTACTTCTGGAACTTGGATTAGAAGTGTTGTAGCGTCAATGGGGTATGATTATCATAGCATGCCTAGGGTTGGAGAGCATGTACATATTCCTAGTGAGTATGATATTTGCTTGCAGGATATTAATGCTATTAATACACACATTTTTAGTACTGATGGGTTGCTGCTAAATGAGAGTGTAATCCAAGACACATTTGCATATGCTTTGTTTAAGGTTGTATTAGATGAGGGGCTGCCTCCTGACGCAAGTTCCATAAGAGGTGTGCTAGGTTGTATGGGTCTAGAGGCTGGAGGCGCTGCGGCAGGTGATGAGGGTGTTCGCTCGATAGATGCAGGTTCTTTGGATAAGGTTTTTAAAAATTTATTAGGTCTGTGTAGAGGCTTTCTCATGGATGGATTTTTCTCAAAACAGCTTAATAGCCTCTGTATAAGTTTAGGTAAATCTATAGCTCGTGGGTATTATGTTTCATGTGCACAAGGTGTTTGTGAGCGCTTGCAGACGAATGTAGGGTTAAGCGCTGTTGATCAGGCTGGTTCAGCTTTAGGTCGGCGCTTTGAAGCTTTTGCGCATAAACTAGCCCCAGAGGACACAGAAGGTATCATCGCTGACAAAATGTATAAGGCGTGCATGTCTAAGCCAGGTATGAGCTCTGAAGAAAAATGGCAGGTCTTTCTAGATAGTCTGGACACATTAGATAAGTGTTTATTAAAGATGGTTGGTCAAGACCTGGATGAGTACAAGTTTGATGGCTTATACCATGATGAGGATTTGTTTGGGAATAGTAACATTACTACTTACAGTGATGGATCAGAAGTCAAGGTGCCTTTAGACTCTGCTGCCGGTCAATTAATTGTTCAAGCAGCTGGGTGGAATAGTCAAATAGCGTTTGATGAATTGATGGGTGGTATACCGGATAACAATACTAAAGTGGCTCCTTATGTGGTTTTAAGTGCGGCACTCGAGGGCTCTGGTTATGAAAGGGGGCAAGATTTAATCGATATTAGTCGCATTGGTTTAGATGAGGTGGCAGATGCATTTTTGTTTGGTAGAGAGCTAGTGCTTCATTTAGTACACAACCCATTGTATAGTCTAGATCCTGCTAAGTATGCGAATATGTTGAACTATATTAACAATTCTGAGTCAGATAAAGAAGGTCCGGAGTACTTCTACAGGGCTTTGGTGGTGATGCTAGCCAATATTGATAATTGCCAGGATCTAATGTTTGCTACTGGGCCAATTAAAAGAGCTGTAGAATATTTGATTGGCCTAAGCCTAGGGGGTGTTCCGGCACGGTCTACAGAGAAAGCGTTAGCGTTTGTGACTCGATATGCTAAAAAATTGAGTACTGGTGTATTATCTGAGTATGGTAGTAAAGCGATGCGTGAGGCTCTGAGTGGGGAATGGGACGTAGACACTGCATTTTTCTGGTTGTCAGTGGGTGCAGATTTTAAATGGGATAGTGCTCATGGGTCTATGAGTAGTGAGCGGTCGCATTTTCATTCAAAATATTATGAAAGATCCAGTAAATTGAGTCGGCGCTGTTTAGAGTTTTCAGGGGAAAGTCAGGCTGAATATCTCCTGCGACTTCTGAAGAATGATGAGGGCTATAATAATTATTTTACCCTGGGAGGAGCTAGAGAGAAATTTTTCAGGCAGATCCCATTTCGTGTGCTTTGGGATATGCTAGATAAAAAAGGCCGGCCTTATTTGCAATCTCAGTATACTACCTGGAGGCGAGGCCAATATGCAGATAATGAAGTTTGTTCTGAGTTAAAGGGTATACTGGATCCTGGTCAAAGAGATCATCAAGATAGAGGGACGTACAAACCATCTAGTGGTAGTGATGTTTCGTCTGCAAACAGTGCGCCTGGGAGAAAAAGGTCATGGACTACTAAGGTAAAAATGTTTTTCAAAGCCATATGGCGTTGGATTTGTAATTTATTTAGGCGTCGTCCAAAATTGCAGGTATCGAGTGGTCAACCAGTTCACTCTGGTGGGTATTCAGATATACCAGAACAAGTGTCTGGTTCTGTCCTAAGTAATGGTGGTGGCAATGGTGTTGATCCAGCGCCACGACCAGTAGCAGGTGTTATGGGTTAAACCTATTTGATATAGGCTTGTTTAATGTAATCAGGGTCAGTAACTATGCCTGATCCTGGTGCACCTTTTTTGATTTTATCAACAATATCCATGCCTGTGGTAACTTCACCAAAGACCGTATACTGCCCATCTAGAAATCGTGCATCATCAAGGCAGATAAAGAATTGACTATTTGCTGAGTTTGGATCGCTAGATCTAGCCATTGAGACAGTGCCTCTTTTATGTGGTGTTTTATTAAATTCTGCAGGAATGTCTGGAAGATCCGATCCACCCGTACCAATCAGTTGGTGATTGGTGTTTTTATAGTGTCCATGCTGGATGTCACCTACTTGAGCGACAAATCCATCGATGACTCGATGAAATACAATGCCGTCATAAGACTTATTTGTAGCAAGTGTGGAAATTTGTTTCACATGTAGTGGCGCAATATCTTCATTTAATGTGATCTCAATGGTTCCTATATTTAAAACCAAGACCAAGGTGGGTAAAGTGGACATGATTGACTCCGTTATTTGTGAATGAGCATAGCGCAATAGAGTCAGGGGTTCAATTACCATTGGGCTAATTTAATTCATTAATTTAGATTTTATAGCGGGTTAGGGAAGAAAGTAGTTGACCTTTTTTCAGGGTTGCTATAGTCTTAGGCATATTAGCGCGAGAGTGGCGGAATTGGTAGACGCGCTGGATTTAGGTTCCAGTGGGGTAACCCGTGAGAGTTCGAGTCTCTCCTTTCGCAGATTTAAAAAATCATTAAGGGTGTCACCGCTATGGTCCAGAAAAAAACCAAGTCTATATTGGATAGCTCGTCTGTAAAAATCAATGAGAAAGGAAATGATGTTACAATTTCACTTACATTGTCTGTTGCTGATGTAGAAAAAGAATACAAAAAAGCGTTTAAGAAAGTTGCATCACAAACTAAAATCTCAGGATTTCGTAAGGGTAAGGGCTCAAAGCTTATTGAGTCTAGAAACGGTCCTCAAATTCGTGCAGAAGCAGTTGAGAAGTTGATCGACCAAGAGATAAAGTCGGTCATTAAAGAGTTTAAGCATGATGTTGCTTCAACACCTACGGCTACCGATTCTAAAGGTGATGGGGTTTCCAGTGATATTGTGATGACAGTTGGGTATGAAGTTTTTCTATCTTTGCCAGATGTAGACCTTAAAAAGATTAAGGTATCAGGTGTAGAAGGTAAAATATCTGAAAGTGATGTTTCTGAGGAAATAGCAAGAATTCAAAAGCACCATGCCGACTGGAAAGTGGTTGATGCTCAGTCTCAGCAAGGTAGTCGATTAAAAATAGACTTTATGGGTAAAATTGATGGTGAGCTATTTGAGGGCGGAAGTGCTGCTGATCAATTCATTGAACTGGGTGCTAAGCAGTATTTGCCAGAGTTTGAGCAGGCACTTGAAGGTGTAGAGAAAGGTAAGACTGTTAAGTTTGATGTGAATTTCCCAGAAGACTATCAAGGTAAGGAAGTTGCAGGTAAGAAAGCTGTTTTTGAGGTCAACGTTCATGAGGTTCAAGAAAAAGAAGCTAAAGCATTGAATAAAGAGTTTTATAAGCAAGCTGGCTACGAAGCTGGAACTAAGCCTCAGTTTGAAAATGAGGTAAAGTCTAGATTAGAAGCTGATACGAATTATCTAGCCGAAGCAGTTAACCGAAGAAGGTTGGTCGAGGCATTGCAAAAGTCAGTTAAAGTTTCATTACCAGCATCAGTCGTTCAAAAAGAATTAGAGCATGCTAAAACATCAAGCCCTGATGAAAAAGAGAAAGTTTTGAAAGCACAGGTTGAATCTAATTTATCTAAAGTATTGGTTATTAAACATTTCATGCAAAAGATGAATGTTCAGCTGTCCCAGGAAGACTTGGTGAAGCATATTGAGTTAATGGCGCCGCCACAGGTAGCAAAAGAAATGTTTGTTCAGTGGTATGCTCAAGATAAAGAGCGTTTACAGCAAGCGCAGTCTACATTGTTGGAGCAAAAAACTTTATCTGCATTGTTGCCTGATGTTACACTGACAAAGAAATCAGTTACAATTGCAGAGATTGAAAAGGAATTAAAGGAGTAAAGATGAAGCAGGATTTTGGGACATACAATAGCGGCTTAGTGCCAATGGTGATTGAATCTTCTCCTAGGGGAGAACGTGCATATGACATATACTCTAGGCTTTTAAAAGAGCGTATTATTTTCATATGTGGCCCAATTGAACCGCATATGGCTAATTTAGTAGTCGCGCAGCTTTTGTTTTTAGAGTCTGAGAACCCAGAGAAAGATATATCAATCTATATTAACTCTCCAGGTGGCGTGGTGAGTGCAGGGCTTGCTATTTATGATACCATGCAGTTTATCAAGCCAGATGTAGCTACGTTGTGTGTGGGTATGGCAGCGAGTGCTGCTTCATTGCTCCTAACAGCCGGTGCTAAGGGTAAGCGCCGTATATTACCAAACGCAACGGTAATGATCCATCAGGTTTTAGGTGGCTACCAAGGTCAAAACTCTGATATTCAAATTCATGCCCAAGAAACACTTAGGGTTAGCTCTGTGGTTAATGATATTCTATCTAAGCACACAGGACAGCCTTTGTCTATTATTGAAAAAGATACTGATCGTGATAACTTTATGACTGCAGAGCAGTCCATTAAGTATGGTTTAGTAGATGAAATTATTTCAGATAGGGCCTAGAGCTTTTATTTTTCATCCCCATATTTAATTTAAGGTTTGCTTTAATAAGCATTAGATAACCAACAGAGGTTTAATAATGGCAGATGAGAAGTTGCATCAGTGCTCGTTTTGTTCAAAGTCACAAGATGAGGTTAAGAAAATAATTGCAGGTCCAAATGTTTATATCTGCAACGAATGTATTGATTTATGTAATGAGATACTGAATCAGCATACCCAGGATAATGAACCGGACTCAGATGAGGTTCAGCTCACTAGTCCAAAAGAGACCAAGCAATATTTAGATGAGTATATTATTGGCCAGTCAAATGCTAAAAAAGTTTTGTCGGTTGCGGTGTATAATCATTACAAACGTATATTAACAGCGAAAAAGTCTGACGTTAAACTTTCAAAAAGTAATATTTTACTGTTAGGACCTACTGGAAGTGGTAAGACGCTTCTTGCTCAAACTTTAGCAGATAAACTACATGTGCCATTTGCAATTGTGGATGCTACCTCTTTAACAGAGGCTGGTTATGTGGGTGAAGATGTTGAAACCATTATTCATAAGTTGTTACAAAATTGTGATTTTGATGTTGAGCGTGCTCAAAAAGGAATCGTATATATTGATGAGATTGATAAAATTGCACGACGAGGATCTAGTGCTTCCATTACCCGTGATGTTTCAGGGGAAGGAGTGCAGCAGGCGCTCTTAAAACTGATTGAAGGAAGTGTTGTGTCTGTACCGCCACAAGGTGGTCGCAAGCACCCAAATCAAGAATACATTCAGGTTGATACCTCAAACATTTTGTTTATTTGCTCAGGCGCATTTAGTGGTTTAGAAGAGATTGTATTAGAGCGAACTCAGAAGTCTGGAATTGGTTTTGGGGCAACTGTGAAAAGCAAGATGACTCAAGATCATCTTTTATCCTTAGTGGAAACGCAAGACTTGGTAAAGTTTGGCTTGATTTCAGAACTCATTGGTCGTTTGCCAGTGCATGCAGTTTTATCAGGTTTAACAAAAAATGAGCTTGAGGCCATTTTAGTTGAGCCAAAGAATTCTATTATTAAGCAGTATCAGCATTTGTTTTCATTAGATGATGTTGTTATTGAGTTTCAAGAGTCGGCAGTTAAGCGCTTGGCAGAAAATGCAATTAAATCAAAATTAGGGGCTCGTGGTTTAAGAGGGGTAACAGAGAAACTGCTCTTAAATACCATGTATGATATTCCATCAATTAAAGGGCTGGATAAAGTAGTCATTGATCAGGATGTTATTGATGGTAAGTTGGATCCAATTTTAGTATATAAAGAGAAACAAGGTAAGCAGGCTGGAGCAATTGATGGCTGAGGGTAAAAATATAGGAAGTTATGCGGTTTTAGCTGTACGTGATATAGTTGTCTTCCCAGGCACTGTGGTGCCACTTTTTGTGGGTAGAGAAATGTCTGTTAATGCGATTGAGCAGGTCATCAACAACAGTGCAGTAGAGTTATTATGTTTGGCGCAACGGGATGCTGAAAAAGAGGATGTTTCAGTAAAGGATTTATACCGGTATGGTACTTCAATGCGTATCTTACAGGCTGTTAATATGCCTGATGGGACAATGAAGCTGCTTGCAGAAGGGGTGGCAAGAGTACGGGTGTCAAGACTTACATTTGATAAAGCTAGCCGTGTATTTAAAGCTAGGGGTGAGGTCTTTAGTACGATCGATCAGGTGTCCGAAGAATTAAAAACACTATCACGCGTGATGCAAGAAAAGTTTTCGGAGTATGTTCAGGCTACTGAGCACCTATCATTAGATTTAATTGCAAATTTAGCTAACATATCCAGTGTAGAAGAATATACAGACTTGATCAGCTCACATTTGCCGATTAGTGTGCGCTCTAAACAGAAGATATTGGAGACAGCAGACTTAGGTGCAAGAATTAAGCTGGTTTTAGGATTAATTGAAAGTGAGCGGGCCTGGAAAGATAAAGAGAAGGAAGTGCTCGATAAAGTGCGGGATGAAATTTCTAAAGAGCAAAAGTCGTACTTTTTGAGAAAGAAACTAGAGGTGATGCAAAATGAATTGCATGCACTAGACGGTGATGCGGGTTTAGTGGGTGATTTACCTGACTTTGAAGATAAGGCAAGACGTGTGAAGTTAAGTGCTGAAACACGTAAAAAGCTAATGAATGAGGTTGGAAAGTTAAAGCTCATGCCGTCAATGTCTTCTGAAGCTGCAGTCATTAGAAATTATCTAGATACGGTCTTTAGTGTGAGCTGGGGGAAATATGATCCAATTAATCAGGATCTAGATGCAGCAATGGATATTCTCAATAAGGATCATTATGGTCTGGATAAAATTAAGGAGCGTATTATTGAATCATTAGCTGTTTCGCATAGAGTATCAGAGATCAAAGCGCCTATTTTGTGTTTTGTGGGTCCACCAGGTGTAGGTAAGACTTCATTAGGTCAATCGATTGCAAAAGCTATGGGACGTTCATTTGTTCGTGTTGCTTTAGGTGGGGTGCGAGAAGATTCCGAAATAAGGGGGCATAGGCGTACATTTGTTGGTGCAATGCCTGGTCAAATTATTCGTGCGCTGGGTAGGACGTCTACGATGAATCCACTGATCATGTTGGATGAAATTGATAAAATGGGTATGGATTTTCGAGGAGATCCGGCTTCAGCATTGTTAGAAGTGCTGGATCCTGAGCAAAATGATAAATTTGCAGATCACTATATTGAGTTTGAGGCCGATCTATCTAAGGTACTGTTTATTACTACGGCTAATACGACTGATATCC
The DNA here is from genome assembly GCF_024172705.1 of Candidatus Comchoanobacter bicostacola. Taxonomy (GTDB): domain Bacteria; phylum Pseudomonadota; class Gammaproteobacteria; order Comchoanobacterales; family Comchoanobacteraceae; genus Comchoanobacter; species Comchoanobacter bicostacola. The sequence goes on along the minus strand of NZ_CP092900.1, from coordinate 774,123 downwards.
CCCCGGCTTTGCTGGACCGTATGGAGTTGATTCATTTGTCCGGATATACAGCTGAAGAAAAACTGGGGATTGCAAAAGACTATTTAGTTGCAAAAACCATGAAAAATAATGGGTTGTCATCTAAGGAGTTGGCGTTTGATGACGAAGCGCTTACATCTGTTATCTCAGATTATACGGGAGAGGCAGGCGTTAGAGACTTAGAGCGTTGCTTGTCTAAGATTTGTAGAAAGGTAGTACGTGAGCGGCATGGAAAGCGCGCAGCCTCTAAACCTAAAGTCATCAAAAAGTCACATTTGCAGAAGTATTTGCAAGCACCGCATTATGATAAGCATTCGATTGGTAAAAAGTCAGCTGTGGGTGTGGTGAATGGATTGGCATGGACTTGCGTCGGTGGTGAGCTACTGACTATTGAAGCACTAAAATTACCTGGAAAAGGTGAGCTGGTTTATACCGGATCCTTGGGTGAGGTGATGCAAGAATCAATTAAAGCAGCTTATTCAGTTGTTCGGTCAGTAGCGAAAAAATATCAGTTTAAATCAAGTTTATTGGATAAACATGATTTCCATATTCACGTTCCTGAAGGTGCTACACCTAAAGATGGTCCCAGTGCAGGGATAGGTATGGCGACAGCATTGTTATCGGTCATTACTGGTCATAAGGTTGCAAATGATGTGGCAATGACTGGTGAAATTACACTTAGAGGTAATGTAATCGCGATTGGGGGATTAAAAGAAAAGATTTTAGCAGCAATTCGTGCAGGTGCTAAAATAGTTATTCTTCCTAAGCAAAACCAAAAGGATTTAAAGGATTTCGAGAAGGATATCAAAGGTAAAGTAGAGATTGTCTTTGTGAGTCATATTGACGAGGTCTTTAAGAAAGTATTGGTTAAATAAAATGGTTAATCGTTTTCATTCCTACCGGCTATTGATGCCGTTATTTGTTCAGTATCGCTGGCATGTCGTTCAAGCTATTTTGGCCTTATTCTTGGCATCTGCTTTTACGCTGGCGTTGCCTATGATGATTAAAGAAATTGTAACAGCAGCTGTGGCGGAGGATTTAGCTCAGTTACAGACTGGATTCTTAGTTACTTTATGTGTTGCATTGGGGTTAGGAGTTGCATCCGCATATCGATTTTATATGGTGTCTTGGTTGGGTGAGCGTGTGGTTGCTGTTTTAAGGCAGAGACTGTTTATTCATTTAACACGAATGAACTCGACGTTTTTTGATCAAAACCAAATTGGGGAATTAACCAGTCGATTAATTACAGATACAACATTGGTTGAACAGGTTGTAGGTACCAGTTTATCAGTAGCACTTAGGAACTTTGTGTTACTACTGGGGTCTGCAGTATTTTTATTTATGACCAGTCCTTATTTGAGTATGTTAATGTTGGTGGTCACGCCTGCTGTGGTTGCTCCAGTGATTTACTTTGCTAGAAAATATCGTTTATTATCTAAGGAAAGCCAAGCATTTATCGCGGAGTCAAATGCGTATGCAAATCAAGTTCTATCACTGATTGAAACGGTGAGGGCATATCAGTATGAAGCTGCTGCACATCGTCATTTTTCGGGTGTGATCGAAGAGGGGTTCCGTGCATCTAAAAAACGAATCTGGGCACGCTCACAGTTGACAGTCATGATCATGGTGTTGGTTATCTCTGCTATGGTTGCGGTCTTGTGGTTAGGTACATTGGCTGTATTTACTGGAGACTCTGGTTTAACTGCAGGTGATATTGGTCAATTTTTTGGGTATTCAGTGTATATTTCGGTTGCAGTAGCTGCATTATCGGAGGTTTGGGGTGATTTAATGCGTGCATCTGGTGCTATGAGTCGCATTATTGATTTGTTGGCTCAGCCGGTTGATGTGCAAGATAGCGGTGCTGATCTCAAAGCCTATGATATTAGTTTTGATGGAGTGTCATTTATATATCCGCTACGTAAGAATATCCAAATTTTAAACAAAGTGTCCTTTGAAGCCCAGGCAGGTAAGGTAACGGCTTTGGTAGGGATCTCTGGTGCAGGTAAAAGCACTATCTTTAAATTACTCATGGGGTTTTATAAGCACTATGAGGGAAGTATTCAAGTTGGGCAGAGTGACTCAACTGAGCTGAGTACCAGTGGACTACGTTCATCCATAGCGTTGGTGTCTCATCAAGCGGGTATCTTTCCGATGTCATTACGTGAAAACATTACATTGGGTGGCAACTATACGGAAGAAGCTGTGCTTGCTGCTATTAAGATGGCGAATATTGATGCCTTTGTAGAAATGCTTCCAGATGGGTTGGATACGGTTGTGGGTGAGCGTGGTGTCTTATTATCTGAAGGTCAACGCCAAAGGGTTGCGCTCGCTAGGGCTATTATTCGTGATGCAGATATAGTATTATTAGATGAAGCAACAAATGCGTTAGATGCTATTACGGAAGAAGCAATTACTTCAGCTTTGAAAGGTGCTTTTGCTAAGAAGACGGTTTTAGTGATTGCGCATAGGCTAGCAACTGTAATGGATGCTGATCATATTGTTGTGCTCGATCAAGGAGAGGTTCAAGCTCAAGGTACGCACCGATACCTTTTGAAGAACTCCGATATTTATAGGGATATTGCAAATATACAGATGATAATTAGTGGGTGAGATACTATGGGAATGCTGGTCAATGGAGTGTGGCAGGTAAAAAATCCAGAAAATATAGAGGGTGGTTTTGTTCGGCCGGAGTCACCTTATCGAGATATAATTAGTCGTAAAACTATGGGGCGTAAGCCTAGCCGATTTGTTCTTTATGTGTCACTAGCTTGCCCGTGGGCAAGTAGTGTATTAATTGTACGAAAATTGGCTGGACTAGAGTCTGTTGTAGAAGTTCGTTATGTAAGTCCTTATATGGGTGATCAAGGATGGATGCTTGAGAAACCAAATAAAGAAACGGGTGCAAAGATGCTACACGAGCTTTATACCCAAACTGATCCAAATTTTACAGGCAAGGTTACAGTGCCTATACTTTGGGATACTCAAAATAAATGTATTGTCAATAATGAGTCTATGGATCTTATTATGATGATGAATAATGAGTGGTCTCATTTCGTGGAGGGTGATTTTAATTTAATGCCGAATAATATTCGTTATGATGTTCAGGTCAAATGTGATTGGATTTATGAGCAGATTGCGAATGCAGTTTATCGAGTAGGTTTTGCGAGCAAGCAGTCCGTCTATGAAAAAGAGTGTAATCAATTATTTGAAGCATTGGATCGGTTAGAGATTGAGCTATTGGATGGTCGGTCATATTTGTTGGGTTCTGAAATACTCTTATGTGATGTACGGTTATTTGTGGTTTTGGTTCGTTTTGATATCGTATACTATGGTCACTTTAAGTGTAATCAGCGACAGATTAGAGACTATCCGCAGTTGACTGCATATATGATGAGGATTTATGATCAAGTGTGGGACACAGTTGATGTTGATGCGATTAAGACGCATTATTATCAATCTCATCCGTGGATTAATCCAACACAAATTGTTCCAGTTGGACCGTATCATGATTTTAACAGGGAGTAGGTAATGTATATTTTAAAAGTCGTTGCAACAATGGTTTGTTTTTTGGCTTTAGATGCTTTGTGGATCAGTCTATTTGCAAAACCTTTGTATGCTGATGTTTTGCAATCGCTGATGGCAGATCGGGGTGGGGTGGATTTTGCTTTAGGGGCTATATTAGCTTATAGCATGCTGCTTTTAGGTTTGTTTGTATTTGTATTGCCGAGTGCTCAGCCTGTATTGTATGGTTTTGTTTTTGGTGTGGTTGTATACGGTGTATATGGATTAACAAACTACGTTGTTGTTGATGCTTGGACATGGTCTTTAGTATTAACCGACTGGGTTTGGGGTGGTGTTTTGTATGCTGCAACCGCATATTTTGCACAGGTCATTGGATTAACAAGTTAAGGATAAATTATGGATATTAATATTACATTTCATCAGATGCATCATTCAGATCTGTTAGAGGAGTACTGTAGAAAAAAGATGGAAAAGCTTGAGAAATACTACAGTAGAATTCAGGATATTCATGTGGTGTTAGAGGTTAAAAAGCTAGATCACATTGTAACAGTAGTAGCGCACTTGCCACAAAAGCGTACTGTTAAGGCAGATCATACAACAAAAGAAATGTATGCATCGATAGATGGTGTGTATGATAAATTAGAGCGTCAATTGGTTGATGCAAATAGAACCCAGTAATTATACTGGGTTTATTTCTTCCTCAGCGTTACTATCCTGTGCTTCTGCATTAGTGCGCTGAGGGATGATTAAGCTGTCATTCGGGTGAATAATACTTGATGTAATATTATTCGCTTTTTGAATAGCGCTAACCGTTGTATGGTGTTTGCGCGCAATCTTACTGAGTGAGTCATCAGCTTTAACTTTATAGAGATAGGGGCTCTCTATTTTGGGTGCCTTCCAGATGACCAGTTGTTGTCCAGGTGTTAGGAATTTACTATCCAGTTGGTTCCAGTACATCACGTCAGATACTTTGTGATTGTAGTTGCGCGCAATACTATAGAGGGTTTCATTATCAGAAACGTTATGAATGACACGCTGTAGGTTGCTTTGATCAGACTCGGTATATAAATCGGGTCTCGCGATGGGTGGAATTAAGATCAGCTGATTAACGTAGATTTGGTCAGAGGTTAGCTGATTAATCTTTTTGATTTCATGGAGTGTGGTATTGTTGCGCTGAGCGATTACACTGAGACTATCACCCGGTTGAACTCTATGGTTAATCCAGGATTCTTTAGCAATAAAGCTAACAATACTTGGATCCATGCTGATACGTTTGGCTTTATCATAATAAGATGCAGGTACTAAAAGTCGGTAGAGTCCTTTGGGGTGAGTCATGGGTCGTTTGAAACCGGCATTGAGTTTTTTGAGAGCATCTTCATCAATTTTGAGTGCGCTGGATGCTTGTTTGATATCAAATTGGCTAGGCATGTTAATAATGCGGAACTGATCATGTTCTGAAATGTTAAGGCTGTGTGTATCGGAGTATTCAAGTGTATTGTGTGCAGTGGTGCGCAGTGTTTCTACGAACGATTTTGCTGATGTTTCTAGAGGAAGTGATGAAAGGCTGATATCAAGTCCTTGGGCTTGGTTGTGATGAACTGCGCGCATGACAGGGTTGATACCGTTGGTAAAGGCAGCAACAGCGAGTTCCCAATCCTGATTAAAGGTTGAGTATAAAAACTTAATATAAGAGAGAGCAGCTTCTGTAGCGAGTACCGGGTCGTTTTTACCAGAGACCCAATAATCATTGGGTAGGCCGAATTGTGCAGCTTGTGCGTCGGTTAAACCCCATAGACCGTGTTGACCATTGTTTTGATAGCTAGGATCATAGTTAGAAATCATGAGTGGGATGAATGCGACTTCTATAGGTAGACCTTGGAGTTCGCATTGGTGAGCTACGTACGCAAACTGAGATTTATTATTGGCTAGATGTAGTGAAAGCTGCTCGAGTGCTTCTTCAGACAAATGGCTGTTTGTTTGTGATAGGCCCATACGTGATTTGAGCTTTTGCCAGGCTGAGGATTCACTCTGTGATGGAGTCGGCTCAGTATGCATTTCTGTATCTATATCTTGAGGCTCATGCTTTTGACAGCCAGCTAATAAAGAGGTGAGAGCGGTTAAGGTTACCAGCCTGCTAAGTTTGCTCATATTAATACTCATCCATGATTAATTCATATAATTATGCCATATCTCTAGGGTGGCAGGCAAGTGGTGTGGGGGATGATATAGTTATTCATAAAGTATCTAGAAAAGTTGTAATTTTAAAGTGATGAAAAATATAGGAAATTGCGAATAAGGAGAAGGTAGTGCTTGTGAAGGGTTGATTTAATGGGGTTTGGCTGGTTATATTAACGTTAGGTTAATTTTAAAGGTTATAGGATTATGACACACTTACTTAAAGCGACAATCGCAGGTTTAGTTTTAGCATCCCCATTTGCAGTAGCACGTGACTACAACGGTGCTGATGGTGAATCAGGTATTAACATAAAGGCTTCTTTCAAAGCAGGTTCTGCACAAGATGTTCTCACAGCTAAAGGAACTCGTGCTGCTACATACGGGGCGAATACTACAGATAGTAATGTGCTAGCAAACCAGGTTCGTCAGGCAGCCTTAGTTACAGGTGGTACGGTTCTTAAAGAGTCTGCGGATAAGATGGATCTATACGGCGCTGCAGAGATTTCTTTCGGAATGGATCTAGATAATGAGATGTCCGTTGAGGCGTTCTTAGAGGTTTCAGGGCTACGTAACGACGCTGTAGTACTGGGCTTGCCTGCAGGCGCAGCTGCTCCTGCAACAGCAACTGTTGAGCATAAAATTGCCTATGCTCCGGGTGTTAAGTTTTTCTACGGCCCTGTAGGGATTGGTGTAAAGTACAACGTTGCTGACTTGGATTACGTGCTATCAACTGCAACAGGTAACACAGTAAATGTAAAAAACCACAATTTCTACATTGGTCTCTTTGGTAGAACATCTTTAGATTTGGGGGGTTCTGACTTAAATGAGATGTTCCTTGGCACAGAGTTCTACACTACCTTGAATACCAGTGCTGAGTCTGATGTTACTACTTTTGTGAATGCTTTGCATAGTGGTACCGATGTGACAGATACATACTACAATAGTACTCATGCTGCAATAACACTGTCAGTTGGCATAGCTAATGTCTAATGAATGTTAAGTTGTGATGCTACCCTAAGGATGGGGTCGTCACTTTAGCTTCAAGCTGAGAGAAAGAGCCGGTTTCCGGCTCTTTCTTTTTTAATTATAATCATGTATTTGCTTCTATGCTGGGTAGGTTGCTAATTACTGATTTCATATGGACTTCACCTGCAGGAATCTGGAGATTAGCTTGGGTTGCAAGCAGGTTGGGACTAGGCTTGGGTATGAAGTATGGTATGAGTGAAGCTAATTATACCAGTCTGGGCCTTACTGATGGCAGTTTCAAGGGTGAGGACTTCTTTGTGGGTGTTTCTGGGCATGCGTATTTAGCTGTTAATGAATCAATAGGTGATGTACGGGTGGGGTTTCAAGCGTGGACAACCTTAAATCAGTCCGCTGAATCTGAAGCTAAAGAATTTATTAGGCTGATAAATAATAACGTAGCTTTTAGAGATACCTTCTTTAATAGCATGCAAATATTTATAACGCTAGGGCTTAATGTTGCTCAAATCTAATTAAGGATTTTTAGTTGTTTGAATGCATTTATGCGCTTAATATAGGCTGTGTAAGGCTCTTTTTAGGGTGTGGGGATGAACTCAGTAGAAACCATGCACTGTTTGTCTTTGTTCATGATTTTAATGCTGTATCGGCCTTTATGGGGGTTTTCTTTAAGGAATGATTGAAGGCTGATGGGTTGAATCTGCCCTGTGCAGCCTATTTGCTTCAGATGTATGTTAGATAGCTCCATAATAAAGCTGAGCGTGTTTTGATAGGTAATCTGACTTCTTCCAGGTTTGAATAAATAAACCTTTGGTTGTTCATCATCAAGATCAGGATGAGCTGTTTTTATGTGCTGTGTCACTGAAGCCGAGTGGCTTGTTTGGTTGAGTATCGCAAGCTCAATACTGTAGTATTGCTCTACTGATTCTTGAATGTATTCTGACATATTTGGCTCAGTTGTTTCGTGCCAAATTAACGATAAAATTCGTTAGCGTCAAAGCATATTTATGCTTTAATCATCTTTTAGAGACTTATGTATGGGTTAGAATATTTTAGGTACAATCCTCGGGGTATTGTTTCTGTAGTCATTGAATTTATCTTTGTTTTTTTCCATTCTACTTTCTTGCTGAACGGGTCCAGAAATATAGTGTAGTGTGAACATGATTGCAATAGCTCCTATATAGGCTAAGACAGCATATGGATTAAATTGACTGGCGCTTAGGGTTGCAATACCATACCATAAAACGATTTCTCCAAAGTGATTGGGATGACGGCTATACTTCCATAGGCCTGAAGTTAAAAGCGCTTTTTCAGGGGCTTTATTTTTAAACCTGACGAGCTGGTAGTCAGCGATAGATTCATATAAAAATCCAAAGGTAAATAGGGCTGCGCCTAGATAGAATAACGGAGTGATCAGTGTGGTTTGTGTATTTAGATAAGCAACATGAATGGGGAGGGCAAATATCCAGACGAAAAGGCCTTGTAGCATGAAAACTTGCAAATAACTAAACCACCAGTAACGCTCTGCACCATAGTTTTTTCTGAATCGTTGATAGCGGTGATCCTCAGGTTGCCCCCAATTTTTATAACCTAGATGTAGCATGAGCCTAAGGGCCCAAAGCGTTACTGATAAGCTTAATAGGGTGGTTGTCAGGGTGTATTCAGCCTGGCTTTGATAGGCTGCTGCAATGCCGATAAAGTTTAAGCTGTAAATGGTGTCAACGATGGATACATCTTTTTTAAAAACGGATACGATCCATGTTAGGGTCATAATGGTCCAAACACTGAGTGCGGCTAAAATTACTGCGTTCATTATTCCTCCTTGGTTATATATTGATTATAAAAAATTGGGTGGGCTTATGCAAATGCTGGATGTGTTGCCATCTAGAGTGGGTATGATAAAGTATTGAGAGGAGTATGCTTATGAAGACGATTAGCTTAAGGACATTGGATACCAATTATACCTATTTGCTTGTGCATGAGAATAAAGCTTGGGTGATTGATCCAGGTGAGGCTGAACCTGTGCAGTCCTGGCTTAAAGAAAATGATATTGATGTGGTGGGTTTCTTACTGACTCATTATCACCCTGATCATGTCGGTGGGGTGATGGCGATGAGAACCCCTGATCATGTTGTGCTCGGTGCTGATCCTTTTGATTTTCCTTATGAGAAGCTAGAACATGATCAGATGTATGCATTGTTTGATGATGTGTCTTTAAGGGCCATTAGTCTACCGGGTCATACATTAGGTGCTATGGGGTACTTAATCGGGGATCAATTCTTTACAGGTGATGTTTTATTTGGGGGTGGAGCAGGGCGTATCTTTGAAGGGACAGTTAAGCAAATGTTGATGAGCTTGAACCGAATTAAAGCTCTAGATCCTAATACCAAACTTTATTTTGGGCATGAATATACTCAAGCTAATTTAGGCTTCGCTCAACATGTGATGCCAGATAATGAAGCGGTTGTAAAACGGATGGGGGAACAAGCAGGGGTGCCTCAGCTTCTATCGGTTGAGCTGGCTACTAATCCCTTTTTACGGTTAGATGATCCTAAGTTGCAAGCAGCAATTAAAGGTTATGCGCAAGCAGATGCTTTGGATGAGGCGGCAATGCTGGGGGTATTGCGGACGTGGAAAAATAAATATGATGCGGGGGAACGATGACACCTAATTCATTACTCAGGTCCTGGCAGCGTTCCAAAGAAGGGGCTGGTTTGCTTGATCTTGAAATGATGCAAACACAATCATTATTATCTAAAAATAGGCCTAAGCTTATAGTACAGCTAGAAGGGGTTTCCTTATTAGAGCGGTTCCCAGACTATGGTTTTTACTATCATGTATCTATGGATGCTGAAGCTGTTTCTCCCGGGTATTCAGTTGAAGCAAGAGCGGACTTATTACCCTTTGCAGATAAAAGTGTAGATTTATTGGTATTAGGACACTGTTTTGAGCTGGTTAAAGATCTACCCTCAGTGATGGAGGAGATTGATCGTGTGATGTCGCCAATGGGGATGATCGTGATACATGCTTGGGTCGGACATTGGTTGGGTGAGCGTGTAACACGATTATTTCACCCAATTCCTGAATTAGACTTGAATTATATTGCAATGCGCGATATTCATATGGCGTGTGAACGATATCAGTGGGGTATTTATGATAAACAATCGTGGTCATTATTACCCAACCAGCTATCGGTTATGCAAACCGTACGTAATCAAGTGGTGCAACCGATGACAATAGTCTGTGAAAAATATGAGCCAAGTTGGGCAGATACTGGAGGAGCGATCTTTGGTAGTAAATAAAAAACCGGTTGTCATTTATACCGATGGCGCATGCTCACATAACCCGGGGCCTGGTGGCTGGGCGGCTCTATTAATGTATCAAGGTAAAGAAAAGATGGTGTCTGGGTATGTGGCTGATACAACCAATAACCGGATGGAGTTGCAAGCTGCGATTTCAGGACTAAAGTCACTTAAAGGGAGTAGAGTGGTTGATCTATGGACGGATTCTCAATATGTCCGAAGAGGAATGATTGAGTGGTTGCCAGGCTGGGCTGCGAATGGGTGGAAAAATGCACAAAAGAAAGATATTAAAAATAAGGACCTTTGGGTTGAGTTGTGGACGCTTGCGCAAAAGCATCAAGTGAAGTGGCACTGGGTGAAAGGTCATTCGGGTGATGAATATAATGAGCGTGTAGATGAAGCGGCCAGAAAAGCAATAGAGGATCATCGATGAGTCGGTTTATATTTGCAGATACGGAAACAACTGGTTTTGATCCTAAAAGTGAGCGGATGTTAGAGCTGGCTTTGATTGAGGTAGTCGATCGACAGCAAACGGGTCGGGTATTACATTTATATATCAACCCTGAGCAGGAAGTATCAGCAGGTGCTTATCGAGTGCATGGGATCTCCTGGAATGATGTTAAGGATAAACCTGTGTTTAAATCAGTTGCGCAAGAAGTGATTGATTTTATGCAGGGTGGTATATTTTTAGCGCATAATGCGCCATTTGATGTTGGATTCTTTAACATGGAGTTTAAAAGAGCCGGGGTTGACTTTATGATTGGTCGTGATGTTGATGTAGTTGATACCTTAGCGATTGCAAAAAAAATGTATCCCGGTCAGCGTAATAGTTTGGATGCATTGTGTACGCGTTTATCGATTGATCGATCACATCGTAAGCTACACGGTGCACTATTGGATACAGAGCTTTTGGTACAGGTTTATTTGATGATGACCAGTAAGCAGGGGCGATTCAATATGAAGCTCAATAAAGCAGTCAGTCAGTCTTCTACTGCGGCTCAATTACCTTGTTTGCAAGTGGCTTTGAGTGACGAAGATAAAGCAGCACATGAAGCCTACCTAGAAACAATTGGCTAAAGATACAATAATTCATACTTCAGGTCTTGACAATTTTATAAAACTGGCGCAAAATCCAATCATTGGTGGGATTCCCGAGCGGTCAAAGGGATCAGACTGTAAATCTGACGGCTTAGCCTTCGAAGGTTCGAATCCTTCTCCCACCATTAAGCGGGCGTAGTTCAATGGTAGAACCTCAGCCTTCCACGCTGATGATGTGGGTTCGATCCCCATCGCCCGCTCATAATTGGGTTTTTTGCCCACATAGCTCAGCGGTAGAGCACTTCCTTGGTAAGGAAGAGGTCACCGGTTCAAGTCCGGTTGTGGGCTGTAATTAATAAATTTTTGCATAAGTAGGGTAGTTAGAATGGCTGATTTTGAAAGAAATAAGGTTCACGTAAATGTGGGAACCATCGGGCACGTTGATCATGGTAAGACAACACTTACCACGGCAATGGTAAAATTAAAAGGTGATCAGGCGGGTGTATCCGTAACTGATATTGATAAAGCGCCTGAGGAAGCTGAGCGTGGTATTACTATTAATACCGCACACGTAGAGTATGAAAGTGAAAAACGTCACTATGCACACGTGGATTGCCCAGGACACAAAGATTACATCAAAAACATGATTACTGGTGCTGCGCAGATGGATGGAGCGATCTTAGTGGTTTCTGCTAATGATGGTCCAATGCCGCAAACCAAAGAGCATATCTTACTTGCACGTCAGGTTGGTGTACCAAGAATTGTAGTATTCATGAACAAAGTGGATATGGTAGATGATGAAGAGCTTCTAGAGTTGGTAGAGATGGATGTTCGTGAGCTATTAAGTGCTCAAGGCTTTGATGGTGATAATGCACCGGTTATCAGAGGTTCAGCATTGAAAGCATTCGAAGGTGATGATACAGAGATCGGTACGCAAGCAGTAGATGCATTAATGGATGCGTTGGATAGCTTCATTGAAGATCCAGTACGTGATTTAGATAAAGCAGTATTGATGCCGGTTGAGGATGTAATGTCCATTTCAGGTCGTGGAACAGTAGCGACAGGAAGAATCGAAACAGGTGTGTTGAAAGTTGGTGATGAAGTAGAGATCATTGGTATTAATGAAACACAAAAGACAACGTGTACCGGTGTGGAAATGTTCCGTAAGAAGATGCCACAAGGTCAAGCGGGTGATAACGTAGGGATTCTATTAAGAGGATTGAAGCGTGAAGACATTGAGCGTGGTCAAGTAGTAGCGACACCAGGTTCAATTAAACCACACGCAAAGTTTGAGGCAGAGGTTTATATTCTAACCAGCCAAGAAGGTGGAAGACATACACCATTCTTCAAAGGGTATCGACCACAGTTTTACTTCAGAACAACAGATGTAACAGGAGCAGTAGAGCTTCCAGCAGATGTTGAGATGGTAATGCCAGGTGATAACGTCAAGTTCGTGGTTGAGTTAATCAGCCCGATTGCGATGGAAGAAGGGCTACGTTTTGCGATCCGTGAGGGTGGTAAGACTGTAGGTGCAGGTGTTGTATCTAAAATTGTTGAATAGTTAAGTTTAGGTCAGTAGCTCAATTGGCAGAGCAGCGGTCTCCAAAACCGCAGGTTGTGGGTTCAAGTCCCTCCTGACCTGGTTTTAATGCATGAAAGGCGCTTTGGGCGCCTTTTTTGTTATCCATGGTTTCATCATTATGGGCTGGGGGGGGTTAAAGGTGGACTCCTATATCAGGATCTTGGTTTGCGCTTGGATTTTGTTTTGTTCCTGATTTTTCACTCGCTTTCTCTCTGATGCTTCCTACTGCATCTTGAGCTCCTTCTGAGCTAGATTGAGCAACAACTGGAAAGTTATCTTGTGGTGGTAACAATTTATCTATGATAGCCTTGGCATATTCTGATCTTTCACAAATAGAGTGTATTTCATCGGGGGTGCTTTCTTTAAGAAAGCTAAACTCATCGGGGCTTAATTCACGGGTGTCAAAAGACTGGTTGTGACCATAATACCAAAGTTTATCTATTACTGCCTTGAGTAATCTTTCTTCTATCAGATTGCTTTCTTCAGAGGTAATTTCAAGTATTTCATACATGCTAAATCGTTCTTCTTTAGTCATTGTATATACGTGATTTAAGTCTTCTTTATTTGGTTCGCTACCGTATTCTTTGTGGGTGCATTTTTTTATATTTTCAATGGCGGTAATGTCTTTGTTTAGCTCTTTTAAGTCTTCGTAAATAGTGTAAGTCTTTGGAAGGTCTCCATCTATTCCTAGTTGGTCGAATGAAACTTTGTTGATTAACTTGGCTGCTACGATTAGCTCTGTATGTGTTAGCTGTGTATAGACACAACGGTACCCATCCTCAACTTTGACCCTCTTGAGTATATCTCTTAATATTTTTGTTTTACTATTTATTATCGCCTTTTGATTTAGTTTTAGTTCTTTTATAGCGCAGAGCTTTGTTATCCTATCCTCACCCATGTTTGCCATATGTATTAGCTCATCGTTACTGAATTTGGTTGCTTTACCAATTTTTTTTAAAATTAGCTTATCCTTTTCGTTCCCAGCAACTCTTGCAATGATAGCCCTGGCAACATCTTTGTTTTTCGCAGATGTGAGTGTTTCATCGGTGGTGATTTCTTTAAGAAATCTAAGCTCATTGTAGCTTAGTTGTGTGATACCAGGGTTGTCATCCTTATCAATTACTGCTTTGAGTAATATTTCTTCTATCGGCTTGCTGTTATAACCCAAACTTTTATAGATTTTTTGTCTCTCTTTTTTGGTTATTTTAAATGCTTGGTTTATGTCTTTTTGATTGAAACATCTACTGATGATACTATTAAAGGAACCCGTATATGCATCATATTCACTCTTAACGCCGTAAAGGGTTTTAGAAACTGAATCATCTTCTTCCGCGTTAAAGTTAGCGTAATTTTTGTCAGTAACGCCAGCGACCATCAATTTTACAGCTATAGCGGTTGGTATACCATTAATATATCCGTATTCCTCAAGTCTTGAGAGCGCTAATTTTCTATACATTTCTTGGTACCCTTGTTTCTTTGTATAACGTCCATTGCCTAATAATAAATCGAGTGAAGGCTCTGTATTAATAATTGCTTCTATTAACTTTATATATTCAATAAGATATATATCATTTCTATCACGAAATGAAGTAGGTGCCGGCACAGCATCTATTCTTTCCTTAAAATATTTAAAAAGGTCTTCTGCGCTTTTATGTGCTCTGAGCGCTGCTAAGAGTTCTACAGAATCAGGATCATCTTCTAAGCTTGTTATTAGATAATCAAAAGTGTCGTTATTAGCTGTAGCATGAATACTAGAGGCGAACTTGAATATTCGATGTTGTTTTGATGCATTGTATAATTTAGAAGATATTTCTTTCATTGGTACCATGCTCCTGTAAATTTCTTTAACCTGGGATTTGGTATATGTTAGGAGGTCTTCTTTCTCCATGTACATTTCTGTGCCCTCTTTTACAGATGTAGAGAATACTAGTTCAGTTTGTAAGCTAAGAGGAATCCCCTGTAGCGATATGTAGTCGCTAAACAATGGCTTGGTATCATATTTAACTGTGTTTATTGTTGGAATAGATATACCTGGATATTTCTTCTTGGCTTTCTCTTGGACTGTTGTTATAAAGTAATTGGCAATATTTGTGCCAGTCTCAAGATAATGTTTTCTAAGAACATCTGTGCATAACATCGCGTGTCCTAAATGAGTAACCGCATCATTGCCAAGTCTATGACCTTTGCATACATTTTCTACTATGTTTAAATAAGCTTCAATTCTCATTTTAACCTTTAGGTTAAGAGGCTTCTCTTTTTGTAATTTAACCCTAATTATTTCTATTACCTTTATTGCATCCTTTGTTTGTTTACTCATATAAATCATATTAATCTTCTTTATTCCTGGGTAGTTTTTTAGCACACCCTGATTTTTTGTCAGTTTTTTTTAACTCGGTTCAATAAGCTGTGTTATTAAATGTATTAAAAGTTATTAAATAGTATCTTATTATTGTTTTACTACTTTTTGTTTTTAAGCTGGTATAAGTTTCTGAATAAAAACAAATAATGAGAATAATGAGTAAATCAAATACAAAAGAAAGTCGTAGCGGGAAATCTTCGCGTTCAATTAACAAGCATTTAGTTGCAGGTAAGTCTAGTAAGACGTCAGGTATACATCGTGTCCCAAGTGCGTTGCGTCCATCTGGAAGTAGTGGTGAGGGATTCCTTGCCCTTATTAGTCCTAAGAAGCCATTAATCTTAAAGCAGCAGGCGCGTGAAGCGTTTGATGCAATGAGGCCAAGGAACCCTCGGACTCTCTTTGGTGGTAGTAAGCGCAAACCATCTGGAAGTAAGATACTGTTCTCACAAGATGGTGTCAGTTCTTTAGCTACACATAAGGGCCAAAAAATACCTTTAGAGATTCTGTCTGCGACAATGAAAGAAAAAGGCTGGATACGTGGTGATGATGGTCGGTTGGTTCAGCCAATTGATCTTGTTGAGGTGGAAGAAGGTTTTGTAACGCTTGATCACAGAAGGGTCGTTGCTTCATTAATGGATAATGTTAGGCGCAGAGTTTTTGCAAGATTACATCACTCTTCAGAGCCTTTGCCTAAGGATATGCTTCGACGCTTTGGATTGGATTGTGGAGCTACTTATGGGCATGCTGTTAAAAAACGGTTAGCGAGTAACTTTAGGCGTAAGACACCATCTAAAGAGCTGCCAGTAGTCCGTAAAGCCTCCCCTGAGCTAGAGAAGATGTTATCTCATCGTATGAAGGATACAGGATTTATTAAACTCAACTAATGCTAGGATTGGGCATGCCTGCACCAATACATCTTCAAGTATGGTCCGCTTATTTTTCATAAGTGCTTTTATCTCCTGTATTATGGGGCGGCTGTGCGCATGCTTAAAGATTGGGTGATTACTGACCCCGTTTAGTACTTTTTCTTTAGTAGTTATGCGGGCCTTGTCGGTATAATTCAATATATCTGCATAAAAAAATTTTTGAGCTATAACTTGAGCTATAAATAAAACAAGATAGATATGATAAGAGAAAAAGTAGAGCAGGTTTTTCAAAACAATCAGCAGATTGGTTTGTGGGTTAATACTTGGGGAAGTAAAACGATGCTGTCCAGGCAATTTATCTTGGGTGAGAGTAATGGGCATAGTTCACTAGAGATGACTGTCTCAGTATCTGAAGCATATAAATAAAGTATTGATGCTCTGAAAAAGGCGGGGGTGCCGATTCATACGCATCATGGATTACACCATATATACTTTAGCGCAAGACCACGCCATCTGAATCCAGGTGATCAACAAGGGATTAGACCTAGAAATAAGATATTAGCGGCTTCAGGTAAAGACATTCCTGCTCCTGTAGTGTATGCTGAGAAGTCATATGACTACCATGTTTGTCGATCAGGAAAGCCTGTTTCTAAAGCTCTTTATCGTATCTTCCCCCCAGAGGTTAGAAAGGTTCTGAAAAAAAGGGCTAAACGTGCAAGGAAAGTTTTTGGTTTTATAAAAACTGGTACAAAGTATTTATTAGCCCCTATAGTTGGAAAGGCTATACCTGACCACTTATCTGAATTTAGGATATCTGTAAATCTTGATAAATATTCTGACATGTCTCCCAGGTCTGGAAATACTTTAAAAGATTACTCTTTAGTTAAAATTGTGCGCCACCTAGAGTGGCTATATCGGGAGGTTGAAGTGGAAAACAGGGAGCTTGTTTCAATTGAAAGCGCATCACTATCGGGTCCTTGGAGCGAAGCTATACCAGAGAATCTGAAAGGTAAAAAGTCAGAGATTACTAAATTAGAACGTCATATACAAAATATCTATGAAGCCTTATATGAAGAGGGCCTTGAAGATTTTGCCTGTGTAGGGGAGAATCCTGATCATCGAGTTTATCTTCCTGTAAATGACTCTGGATCAGGGTTGTCCACACAAGCGATGCTGAGTGAAATGGTTAAAATTGTTGAAGAGCCACATTTATTTGGTTTGTTGACTAAAAATTGTAGCTCAATAGCGGCCCGTATCTTAGCTGCAGGTTGTCAAGATCACAGGTTTGCAAGTATAAAAAAGGATTTACATCAATTGGTTGATGCGCCTGAAGAAGCTTACGCTCGACGATTATGGACGCCAAGAGTGCTTAATAAGCAAGCCAAAAAGATTAACGCTGCTACTGAGTTAAGACCCTTCTGGAAAAGGACTCTGGATTTTTTCAAACGGTTGTTTAGCTCTAGGATTAATATCAAGAATGGAACTAGTACGATTCAGTCTGCAGATAAACAGGATTTACTTGAATTAATCCAAATGATGCACCTTGCTATGGATAATATTCAGCCAGTCAAAGATATGTTATTAGCTATTGGACGGGACAAGACAGCTATTAAAGAAGCATTAGTGTTAGAGCAAGCTAAGAATTTTTCAGATCCCAGAATTATTGAGGCTCTTAGTAACTCTTTAGATGCTAGTTACAGCCGTGTAGGCCCTATTTCAGCTAGTGATTTGCCTGAGGACGAGCCGGTTGTAGAGAAAACGCAAGCTAGTAAGCCTACAACAGAAGTCACTAGTCAAGTAAGTTTGAGGCACAAAAAATAACAGTCCTACACAAGGGGTGCAGTAGGCAATACTCAGTAGGATGGTTTATTAGCAATAGAGTGGTGTTATAGTGTTGTCTTCTGGTTAAGGGGCGTTGTAAGCGTTCGGTCCTTCGCCATAACCATCTCGTGATGTTCGTGTTGGTGGTTCTTTAGACTTAAAGTGCTTTATAGTACAGGCTGGTTATTTGTCAGTTTTATATTTTAGGGATAAAAAGAAGGGGATTTGTAGGGGGTTATTTCAATATATTTGTAAATTTGTTAATATTTTAGTTGCCAAACAAGTATTTGTGTATTAATGTATCACCAAATTCGTCTTCATTTGCAAAAATTTAAGTGGGTTTGCACTTGAGTGTTTGCATGGAAACAGAGCTTATGAGCGTACATATTAAAGACAAAATTATTATAGGGTTAGTGTCCTTAGCGACGCTGGCAGTTTTCTATTTCCAGTATATTATGGTGGGTTCTTATCCACTTAATTTATATGCTTGGTTCAGTTTACTCGTTTCAGTGGCAATCTTTTTAAGGTTTAGCCACGTGGGTTATCAATTTATTGGTTATGTAAAGGCGTCTCGTGCAGAAGTTATGAGAGTTGTATGGCCGGATCGTAGAGATATTGTCGTAACAACAATCGCTGTTGGCGTTGCTGTTGCAATTATTTCAGGGGTAATCACATTACTTGATGGTGTTTTAGTTCGAGTACTATCTTTAATTACAGGTTAGATAAATGGTAGAAAAACAAGATGATTTGCAGTTGCGTTGGTATGCGGTGCATGTAGCAACTGGTTTTGAAAATAAAATGATTGAAGAGATACAGCGTAAAATTGCTGAAGTAGGCTTAGAGTCTTATTTCGGTGAGATGATTATGCCAACTGAAGAAGTTGTAGAGCTCAAGAATGGCAAAAAGAATGTCAGGACCAAGAAGTTAATGCCTGGTTATTTGTTAGTACAGATGGTGATGCATGATGATGCCTGGTTCTTGGTGAGAAATGCTACAAAGGTGCTTGGTTTCCTAGGTGGTAAGAAAGGTCAAAAGCCTGTGCATATGCCAGATTTTGAAGTAAATAGAATTTTGAATCGTGATAGTGCTGGAGAGGTTGTTGCTTCCAAGCCCAGAGTCAGTGTTGTATACGATGTAGGGGAGGTGGTTCGTGTTTCAGAGGGGCCATTTGCTGACTTCCAAGCAGTTGTTGAGGAAGTAAACTACGAAAAGGGTCGACTCGTCGTGTCGGTACTTATATTTGGGCGTTCAACTCCAGTGGAGCTTGAGTTTGGGCAGGTTGAGAAATTAACATAAAGATAAGGGTAATAATATGGCTGGATTTCAGATTGTAAAGCTACAGGTAGAAGCCGGTAAGGCAAACCCAGGTAATGTGGGTTCTATTCTAGGTCAGTATGGTGTTAACATGCGTGACTTTTGTGTTCAGTTCAATGAAAGAAGTTTGAAGAACGAAAGTGAAGGTACTCTAGTTCGTGTGGTGCTTAAGATTAATTCCAAGGATCGTTCATTCCATATGGATGTATTCGCACCACCGGTAGCTGTTTTGATCAAGGATGTTATTGGTTGTAAAGGAAGTGGTGAGCCAAACAAAACTAAGGTTGGTAAGCTATCACTAGCAGATATGCGTAAGATCGTTGAGAAAAAGAAGCTTGAGTTGACAGGTGCTGAAGAGGTAGCAATGTTAAAAACAGTAGCTGGTACAGCAAGAAGCATGGGTGTTGAAGTCGATGTTGACTGGAGTGAGCTAAAGACAAAAGCGGAGAGCAATGATGGTGAGTAAAAGAATGCAGCGTGTTTCAGAGGCTGTGAATAAAGAGCGCCTTTCAATAGGTGCTGCTTTAGAGGAGTCGAAGCGCTTGTCAGAAGATAAAGAAACGGGTGCAAAGTTTACCGAATCCATGGACGTAGTAATGCGTTTAGGTATTCCAGTAGGTGAGTCAGTTCGAGGTTCTGTATGTCCAGAACATGGTCTGGGTAAAGATGTAAAGGTGGCTGTTTTTGCTAAAGGCGAGTCTGCTATTGCTGCTGAAAAAGCGGGTGCAGAATTTGTCGGTGCTGAGGATTTAGCTGAAAAGTTTTCTAAAGATGAGATTAGCGTAGATGTAGTCATTGCATCTCCAGATATGATGAGCGTAGTCGGTAAGCTAGGAAGAGTGTTGGGACCTAAGGGTTTGATGCCTAATCCAAAAGTTGGAACGGTTTCTCCAGATGTTGCTAATGCTGTAAATAATGCTAAGAAAGGCCAGATATTTTTCAGAACAGATAAGACTGGTGCAGTGTATGCCCGTGTTGGTCCTGCTTCATTCACAGTTGATCAATTAACTGATAATGTCAAGTTAATGGTTGCTGAGATCAAGCGTTTAAAGCCAGCAAGAGCAAAGGGTGCTTATATCCGTTCTTTTTATGTGAATACAACTATGGGGCCAGGTGTAGAAGTTGATCCCCATTCATTAGATTAAGGAGTAAACAATGGCCGTTTCTAAAAAACAAAAACAACTACAGGTTGAAAAGCTTGAGTCCTTGTGTGCAAATTCCGTAGCACTAGTTATTGCAGAGAACAAAGGTGTTACTGCAACAAAAATGATGCGCTTGCGCCAAGAGGCTCGCGCTAAGAATGTAGAGCTGGTTGTGCCTAAAAACACACTCTCACGTCGTGTTTTGTTAAAAAACGAAGCATACAGTGTATTGTGTGATGACTTAAGCAACCCAGTTTTGCTAGGTTTCTCATTATCTGATTTGTCATCTTCAGCTAAGTTATTATCTGATTTTGCTAAAGAGAATGAGCAACTAGTAATTAAATCTGCCGCTATAGAAGGCGTTCGCTATGGTGCAGAAAACATAGATTATGTCATTAAGCTGCCTACACGTGAGGAAGCTATTGCCATGATTGCAAGAGGTATCCAGGCTCCAACAGTTCAATTAGCAATGTCGCTAAAAGAAGTGTATGGGCAGGTAGCTCGAGTACTGCACGCTGTCGCTGAGCAGAAAGACAGTTAAATTAACTTTATAATTGGAGAGTAAAATGAGTAACGTTGATAAAATGATAGATGCAATAAAAAAACTAACAGTTGCTGAGTGTGCTGATTTAGTAAGTAAGATCGAAGAAGAATTCGGTGTTTCTGCTGCTGCACCTGTAGCTGTAGCTGCTGCCCCTGCTGGTGGTGAAGCTGCTGCTGCTGAGAAGACTGAGTTTGATGTTGAGCTAAGTAATTTCGGTGATAACAAAATTAAAGTTGTTAAAGCTGTAAAAGAAAAGCTAAATCTAGGTCTAAAAGAAGCAAAAGAGCTAGTTGAAAGCGCACCTGTTATTATAGCTAAAGCTTTAGATAAAGCTGCTGCTGAAGCATTGTCAGATGCACTTAAAGAAGTTGGTGCTTCAGTTGATCTTAAATAACAACAAATACATCGATTTGATTAATAATTCGTAGGGTTGCTCGTATGAATGAGATAGAAACAATACCAGCCGGACAGAAGAGGCCTAGATGTAATCTAGGTTCTTCTGAAAGGCAGATTCGTGTTCCAAACTTAATTAGTTTGCAGTTAAAGTCATATAATGAAGACTTTTTACAGTTAGGTGTCGCACCTAGTAAACTAGAAGATAAAGGTTTGCATAGAGAATTTAAATTTGCATTTCCCATTGGTGATGCAATCTCCTTGGAGTATGACTCATACTCACTAGGAGAGCCTGTGTTCTCTGAGCATGAATGTAAGGTTAGGGGTCTAACATATTCAATGCCGCTTAGAGCGAAGATGCGTTTGGTGTACTACGATACCAGTGGCAGTGAAAAGCAAGTTCGTGAAGTTAAAGAGCAAGACGTTTACGTCGGTGACATACCATGTATGACTGAGGTAGGAAGTTATGTGATTAACGGAACTGAGCGTGTTGTTGTCGCCCAGCTTTATCGTTCACCAGGTGTGTCAATTGAACATGACCGTGGTAAAACTCATTCATCAGGTAAGTTCTTATACTCTGCTCGTGTCATTCCATACAGAGGTGCATGGATTGATATGGAGTTTGATGTTAAGGATACAATATTCGTTCGAATCGATCGTAGGAAGAAGTTGCCTGTTACTGTATTGCTTAAAGCAATGGGGTATGATCAGCAGGCAATTCTTGATCACTTCTATGAGCGTGATCACTTCCAAATTAAAGATGGTCAGATTATTGCTAAAATTGACCCAGATCGTTTAAAAGGTAAAGTTGCTACACAGGATATATTTGCAGATGACGGTACGTTAATTTGTGAAAAAGGAACGCGTATTTGGGTTTCTCATATCCGTAAAATGAAAAAGCTTAAGCTGGAGTCGTTGTTAGTAGAGCGTTCTTACCTATTGGGTCTGATTGCTGCACATGCAATCGTAGATCCAGAAACAGGTGAAATTATTGCTAATGTTAATGAGTCATTGACTGAAGAGCATTTAGAGCAAATCATGTCAGCTGGCTTATCTGAGTTCTCAACAATCTATATTAATGAGCTAGATCGTGGGGGTTACATTTCAGATACGTTAGTTATTGATTCATCTGTTACACAGTTAGATGCATGGGTAGAGATTTACAGGACGTTACGTCCTGGTGAGCCACCGACACCTGATGCAGCAAAGAATTTATTTGAGTCTTTATTCTATGACTCAAGTCGATATGATCTTTCTCATATCGGTCGTATGAAGATTAATGATCGCTTCAAGTTTGATAAGCCAGAATCACTAGGGACTCTTGAGCCTGATGATGTGTTAGCTGTGGTTAAAAACTTAGTCGATACTAGAGATGGTATCGCAGGTCATACGATTGATGATATTGACAACCTAAGTAACCGAAGAGTTCGTTGTGTAGGCGAAATGGTTGCTAACCAATTTAGAATTGCAATGTCTAAGGTGTCACGTACGACACTAGACCGTATGGCTCAACCTGAGTCTGATGGTAAATTGCCGCAAGATTTCTTTAACTCAAAGCCGATTATTACAGGGTGGAGAGAATTGTTCAGTACCAGCCAATTGTCTCAGTACATGGAGCGTGGTAATCCATTGTCATTGATTACCCATCTAAGACGTATTTCTGCGCTTGGTCAAGGTGGTTTAGATCGTGCTCGTGCAACCATTGATGTTCGTGATGTTCACGCTTCTCACTATGGTAGAATTTGCCCGATTGAGACACCTGAGGGTCAAAATATTGGTTTAATTAACTCTCTTGCTGTTTATGCTGATTTAAACCGCTTTGGTTTCATGGTTACTCCTTTTCTTAAGGTTGTAGATGGGATTGTTACTAAAGAAGTTGTATATCTAGCTGCGCATGAAGAGTATGATGCCTATATTGCGCAAGCACATGTAAGTCGTGATTCAAAAGGTAAAATAACTGATGAAAGTATTGAGTGTCGGTACAACGGTGAATACACCAGTTGTGTTCCAAGCCAGCTAAAATATATTGAGGTTGCAACTAACCAACCCGTGTCGGTTGCTGCATCTCTTATCCCATTCCTTGAGCATGATGATGCTAACCGTGCGTTGATGGGGTCAAACATGCAACGTCAAGCTGTTCCGTTAATTTCTGCCGATAAGCCTTTAGTAGGTACCGGTATGGAGCGTTTGGTTGCAGCTGACTCTGGTGTTTCCATGGTTGCAAAGCGATCGGGTGTGGTTGAGTCAGTAGACTCCTCAAGAATTGTAATAAGAACAGATGACAAGTCAGGATCAGACGTAGGTGTTGATATCTATCGTCTAACTAAGTTCTTTAGATCAAATCAGAACACTTGTATTAACCAAAGACCAATTGTTAGACTGGGTGATAAGGTAACTAAGGGTGACATATTAACTGATGGTGCAGCTACTGATTTAGGAGAGTTAGCACTGGGTCAAAATATGCTTGTAGCCTTCATGTCTTGGAACGGTTACAACTTCGAGGATTCAATTATTCTTTCTGAGCGTGTTGCTCAGCAGGATAGATTTACTTCTGTGCATATTGAAGAGTTCCAATGTATCGCAAGAGACACTAAGCTTGGTTCTGAAGAAGTAACAGCAGATATTCCAAATATAGGTGAAATAGCATTATCTAAACTTGATGAGTCGGGTATTGCATATGTAGGAGCTAAAGTTGAGGGGGGAGATATCCTAGTTGGAAAGGTAACGCCAAAAGGTGAAACTCAGCTGACTCCTGAAGAAAAGCTTCTACGTGCTATTTTTGGTGAAAAAGCGTCTGATGTAAAAGATACATCACTAAGGCTTCCTTCCAGTAAATCAGGTACCGTTGTTGATGTAAAAGTGTTTACGCGTGATGGGGTTAAAAAGGATGACCGTGCGCTGGCTATTGAGCAAGAGCAGTTAGAGCTAGCTAAGAAAGATCTTTTAGATGAGTTAACATTAAAATCTGCAATTGTGTACGATGCACTGAAGTCACATTTTGTGAATAAAGTATATTCTAAGGGCATTAAAGGTGTTAAAGCTGGAACCAAGATGACTGAAAAATGGTTGTCAAATCTTCCTAATAATGATTTATCTTCAATTATTGTTAATGACAGTAAAGTAGACGATGTAACTGCAGAGTACGCTGATCAGCTAAAGACATTGCAAAGTAATTTTGAAGACCGTTATGCTAAGCGTGAAGCTCAGGTCAAGATGGGTGATGAATTAGCTCCGGGTGTGATTAAAATCGTCAAAGTATTTATTGCTACAACGCGTCGTATTAAGGCGGGTGATAAAATGGCAGGAAGACACGGTAATAAGGGTGTAATCTCAATTGTTGTGCCTAATGAAGACATGCCATATTTAGATGATGGTACTCCTATTGATGTTATTTTGAATCCATTAGGTGTTCCTTCTCGTATGAACGTAGGGCAGATTTTGGAAATGCACTTGGGTTGGGCCGCTAAAGGTTTAGGTGCTCAAATAAATGCGCTTCAGAATAAAGGAAATGTTGATGAATTAAGGGCATATATCAAAAAGGTTTATGCGCTGGGTTCAATTGATAGACCTAAAATTGATAAATATTCGGATGAGCAAATTGTAGAGTTAGCAAGTTATCTAAAAGACGGCGTTCCACTTGCAACGCCTGTATTTGATGGTGTAAAAAATGATAAGATTAAAGATATTTTGTCATTAGCAGGATTGCCAGAGTCTGGTCAAACACAGTTGTATGATGGAAGAAGTGGTGAACCATTTGATCAAAAGTCTACAGTTGGATATATGTATATCTTAAAACTAAACCATTTAGTTGATGATAAAATGCACGCTAGATCTACTGGTTCATACAGCTTAGTAACACAGCAGCCATTAAGTGGTAAAGCGCAGTTTGGTGGACAAAGGTTTGGTGAAATGGAAGTATGGGCGCTAGAAGCTTATGGTGCTGCTTACACCTTGCAAGAAATGTTAACCGTCAAATCTGACGATGTGGCTGGGCGTACACGAATGTATAAAAATATTGTGGATGGTAATTACAAGATCCAAGCAAGTGTTCCTGAATCATTCAATGTTTTGGTTAAAGAAATCATGGCATTGGGTATTAAGGTTTCAATGAACGATTAGTAGGTATTTTATAGATGACAAATTTTAATAACGCACGTTTTAGTCAAAGAAGAGATCTTTATACTTCAGGAGCAATTCAGACTGAAGGTAATGATCCACAAGCCGTCAATAAAATCAGGCTACAGATATTCACTCCTGATGAAATTATGGAAATGTCTTATGGCGAGATAAAAAGCCCAGAAACGGTGAACTATCGTACTTTTGGTCCTGTACGTGGTGGGCTGTTCTGTGCTGCTATCTTTGGTCCAATGAAGGATTGGGAGTGTGAGTGTAAGAAGTATAAGCGTCTAAAGCATCGCGGTGTGATTTGTGAAAAGTGTGGTGTTGAAGTTACGCAAAGCAAAGTACGTCGTGAACGTATGGGGCATATCAAGCTTGCTACTCCAGTTGCTCATATTTGGTTCTTGAAATCACTGCCTTCAAGAATAAGCTGGATGCTTGACATGAAGCGTAAAGATGTCGAGCGTGTATTGTATTTTGAAGCTTATATTGTCATAGACGGTGGGATGACTGACTTAGAGCGTGGACATATTCTTACTGAAGAAGAGTATGCTGAATGTGTTGATAAGTACGGTGATGATTTTACTGCAAAAATGGGTGGTGAAGCTATTCACCAAATGCTTTCAACGATTGAATTAGATGAAGAGATCGCTGTGATGCAGGAAGAGCTTGTGTCTGCTACCTCTGAAGCTAAGCGTAAAAAGCTAATTAAACGTTTGAACATGATGAGTGCGTTTAAGACTTCAGGTAACCGTCCTCAGGATATGGTACTTACTGTATTACCAGTATTGCCACCAGACTTAAGACCTTTAGTGCCTTTGCCAGGTGGAAGATTTGCTACCTCAGATTTAAATGACTTATATCGTCGCGTTATCAATAGAAACAACCGTTTGACAAGGCTGATGGAGCTAGGTGCCCCGTCTATCATTGTTAATAATGAAAAGCGGATGCTTCAAGAATCAGTAGATGCATTATTTGATAATGGGCGTAGAGGTAAAGTAATTACTGGTACTAACAAACGTCCGTTGCAATCAATTACTGGTTTTTTGAAAGGTAAAAAAGGTCGATTTAGACAAAACTTATTGGGTAAACGCGTTGACTTTTCAGGTCGATCCGTAATCGTTGTTGGACCGTCACTAAAGCTACATCAATGTGGAATACCTAAAAAGATGGCTTTAGAGCTATTTAAACCATTTGTTTATGGTCGTTTACAGCGTTTAGGATTGGCTACTACGATTAAATCAGCCAAGAAAATGGTTGAGAGAGAGGAGTCTGAAGTCTGGGATGTACTGGAACATGTGATACGTGAGCATCCAATATTGCTTAACCGTGCGCCAACATTGCATAGACTCAGTATTCAAGCATTTGAACCAAAACTTATTGAGGGTAAAGCTATTCAGTTACACCCATTGGCTTGTGCCTCGTTTAATGCTGACTTTGATGGTGATACCATGTCCGTTCATGTGCCCTTAACTTATGAGGCGCAGCTTGAAGCACGTTGTTTAATGATGTCAACAAACAACATTTTGTCACCGGCAAGTGGTAAGCCAGTAGTAGATCCACAGCTGGATATTGTATTGGGACTATATTACCTAACTAAGCAAGTTTCGGCTGTTAAAGGTGAAGGTATGGTCTTTGCAAATATGCTTGAGCTTAAGCGTGCTTATGATCAAGGTATTGTTAACTTGCACGCATCAGTTAAAGTTAGAATTACTGATATGGGTGAGAAGAAGGTTGTTGAAACGACACCAGGTCGTGTTATTTTACATAACGTTATTCCTAGCAAGATTCCATTCGAAATGATCAATAAAGTTTTGAAGAAAAAAGATGTTTCTAAGCTTGTAGATGAGTGTTATCGTCGCTGTGATAATAAGGAAACAGTCGTATTTGTTGATCAAATAATGTACCTCGGTTTCGAATATGCAACCAAGTCTGGTGTTTCAATTGGTGTTGATAATATTGAGATTCCAGCTGAAAAAGATCAGTTGCTGGCAAAAGGTGGTTCACAGGTTGATACGATCCAGAAGCAGTTTGATAGTGGTTTGATTACTAGAAAAGAGTACTCAAATAAAGTCATTGACGTGTGGTCAGATGTAGCTGATCGTGTAGCTGATGTAATGATGAAGAATATGTCGACAGAGACCTATATTGATGCTGATGGTAAAGAACAGAAGCAGCCTTCAAGTAATCCCGTATTCATGATGGCAGACTCAGGTGCTCGGGGATCAGTAGCTCAGTTAAGACAGCTTGCTGGGATGCGTGGTCCAATGTCTAGACCAGACGGTAGTATTATTGAAACACCTGTTAAGGCTAATCTCAAAGAAGGATTAGACGTATTACAGTATTATACCACAACGCACGGTTCTCGTAAGGGACTTGCTGATACAGCGTTAAAAACAGCTAACTCTGGTTATTTAACTAGACGTTTAGTTGATGTGGCACAAGATCTTGTCGTTACTATGCATGATTGTCAAACTGAAACAGGTATTGAAGTAACCTCTCATATTGAGGGGGGTGAGATAGTTGAGTCACTGGTTGACCGTGTCCTAGGTCGTGTACTTTCTGAGGATGTTATTGGACTTTCCGGTGAAGTTATTATCGCAAAAGGTCAGATGATTGATGAGTCTAATGTTGACTTACTAGAGCCACATCGTGTTGAGCGTGTTAAGGTGCGAACAGCCATTACTTGCGAGGCAAAAGAAGGTATTTGTAGTCTTTGTTATGGTCGTGATCTAGCTCGTGGGCACATTGTTAACCAGGGTGAAGCTGTAGGTATCATAGCAGCGCAATCCATTGGTGAGCCGGGTACTCAGCTAACCCTTAGAACGTTCCATATCGGTGGTGCTGCTTCTAGGGCTTCTGCTGATAATAATATTCAGGCAAGAGTTGATGGTAGTATTCGAATTAATAATATTAAGACTATTGAAAATGATCAAGGTCAGCTAATTGCTACATCACGCTCCGGTAGTATCAGTGTTATAGATAAGTCTGGTAGAGAGGTTGAAAAGTACCCTGTATCTTATGGTACAAAAATTATGTACAAAGATGGTGCTGATATTAAGTCTGGTGGAGTGATTGCTGAGTGGGATCCATATACACACCCAATTATTTCTGAAGTGTCAGGATTTATTAAACTAAATGATATGGTTGAAGGTGTTACTATTAGTCGACAGGTTGATGAGTTAACTGGGTTGTCGAATATTATCGTTTTACCTACTGATCAGAAGTCATCAAACCAAAGGCGTCCTATGATTGCAGTGAATGATGAGTCTGGGCAATCCGTGATGATTCCAGGAACTAATATGCCCGCGGCGTATTTCTTAGGTGCTGGTGCAGTAACTAATTTAGAATCAGGCGCCAAAATTAAGGTGGGTGATATTATTGCTAGGATTCCAAAAGAAAGCTTTAAGACTAAAGATATTGCAGGGGGTCTACCTCGAGTAGCTGATCTGTTCGAAGCTAGAAAGCCAAAAGATGCTGCTATCTATGCAGAAATGGCTGGGGTGGTTAGTTTTGGACGTGAAACTAAGGAAAAACGACGCTTGATTATTACAAATGCTGATGGTCAAACGATAGAAGAGTTAATCCCTAGGTGGCGTTCGATCACTGTATTCGAAGGTGAAACGATTGAGAAGGGGGACATCATTGTTGATGGTCCTGCAGATCCACACTCCATATTAAGACTTTTAGGCGTTGGAGCGTTTGCTAACTACATTATCAATGAAGTTCAAGATGTGTATCGACTCCAGGGTGTTCGTATTAATGATAAGCACATTGAGGTTATTTCAAAACAAATGCTTCGTAAGGTGTTGATTGTAAAGGCTGGTGACTCAGTTTTCTCTGAGGGTGATGTTGTTCTTACGACTGAAGCTGAAGCTGAGTGTGCTCGATTAGAGGGCAATGGTATTCTACCTAAATATGAAAATTATTTATTAGGTATCACTAAAGCATCATTAACGACGGATTCTTGGATTTCTGCAGCGTCATTCCAAGAAACAACACGAATCTTAACTGATAGTGCTGTTCTTGGAAAAACGGATCATCTTAAAGGCTTGAAAGAAAATGTAATTGTAGGACGTTTAATTCCTGCAGGTACAGGTTTCTCTTCGCAAGCTGCAGCAGTTAAAAAAGATAACTTAGATGATGTGTTTACAGGCTCTCTTTTTGGCTCTGATGATGAGGATACATTTATTGAGACATCAACTGAAGAAAGTAGCGTAAATAAGGGCCAGAGTGATACTGGTGAACAAGAGGTGCAATCAAGTGATGATGCATAAGGTAGAGGTAACTATATGATTCTCAAAATCTTGCTTGACAAAATAATAGTGAATCAAATAGAATACTCGCATTGGAATATGATAGATTAAGGTGAATTATGCCAACAAAACAACAGATAGTTAGAAATGGGCGCAAACGTAAAACTCGTGTGCCTCAAGTAAGAGCAATGTGTGGACAACCACAGGTTGCGGGAACAGTTACCGTAGTTAAAGCGGTTACACCAAAGAAGCCAAACTCAGCTAACCGTAAGGTTTGCCGTGTTAAGCTACGTACAGGTTACGAAGTTACAGCTTATATCCCTGGTATTGACCATGAGATCAAGGAGCACGCAGTAGTTCTGATTGAAGGTGGTCGTCGTAAAGATTTGCCTGGTGTTAATGTTAAAGTAGTTCGAGGCAAATATGATGCTTCGGGTGTTAAAGATAGAAAGCAAGGTCGTTCACGTTATGGTGCAAAGCGTCCTAAAGAGTCATAAACAAAGTTAATCAGAGGTAGAGAAGAGAATGTCCAGAGGTAAAAGTCACGCTATGCGAACGCATGGCAACGTAGCTAAAAAAATACTAGATAACCAGTTCCCTGAGGGCGAGTTAAGTGAGTTGGTTTCACAAATCATACGTGGATTAATGCGCGACGGTAAAAGCTCCTTGGCAAGAAGAATTTTGTATCAAGCAATTTCAAAAGCTGCTGCCCGTTTAACTGAGTCTCAAAAGAGTGAGATTGGTGAGTATTCTGATATTCGAGAGTTAGAAGCCAAAATGGTCATGTTTATCATTGATCGTATTACACCTAGAGTCGAAGTGAAGAGTAAGCGTGTGGGTGGTGCAAACTACCAGGTGCCTATTGTTGTGAACAAAAAGCGTGGTACTGCATTGGCAATTCGTTGGTTGATCGAGGCTGCTAGAGATAGATCTCAGGGTGCTAGCATGGTTGATAAGCTATCTAATGTAATGTATGAGACGGTCGAAGGTAAGAGTGCAGCGATTACGAAGAAAGAGACACAAGATAAAATGGCGAATGCAAATAGAGCTAATGCTAACTTAGTTCGTCGTACGAATCCAAGTCAAGAGGTAAAAACAAGCCAATAACTAAGTATGGCCTGTAGAGGAAGTATATTATGAGTTCAATTGAAGATATTAAGAAAAGCCAACAGAAAGTTGACTTAGTCAAAATGCGAAATATTGGTATTTCTGCGCACGTAGATGCGGGTAAGACAACCACAACTGAACGTATTTTGTTTTATACAGGTCAAACTAGAGAGCTTGGAAACGTAGACTCCGGTAATACGGTAATGGATACTATGGATGCTGAGCGTAAGCGCGGTATTACTATTCAGTCTGCTGCTATCTCATGTTATTGGAAAGATCACCGTATTAATATTATTGATACTCCAGGACACGTTGATTTCACAGTTGAGGTTGAGCGATCATTACGAGTTCTGGATGGTGCTGTAGTTGTTTTCTGTGCTGTAGGTGGGGTAGAGCCTCAATCTGAAACAGTATGGGTTCAGGCAAATAGGTATGGTGTTCCTAGGATTGGGTTTGTTAATAAAATGGACCGCTCTGGTGCTGACTTTTACAAAGTAGTAAAGCAGGTAGAGACAAGATTGAAAGCCAGAACTGTAATTTTGAACATTCCAATTGGCAAAGAAGATTATTTTGAAGGTGTTGTTGATCTTGTTAAGATGAAAGCACTTATTTGGAATCAGGAAAACAAGGGTATTTCTTGGGATGAGATTGCTATACCTGAAAATATGGTTGATCTTGCAAACGAGAAGCGCGCGGAGTTGTTAGAATCAGTTGCAGAAGCTGACGAAGATCTAATGAATGAATTTTTTGAAAATGGCGATTTATCTGAAGAACAGATAAAAAAAGGATTGCGCATTCTAACGCTTCAAAATGAAATAATTCCTATGATGTGTGGTTCAGCATTCAAAAATAAAGGTGTTCAGCCGGTTCTAGATTCCGTTCTTGATTACCTTCCAGGTCCATTAGACGTTCCAGCTGTTATAGGACAAGATGAGGGTGGTAATGAAATCTCTCGTAAGTCAGACTCTTCTGAGCCATTGTCAGCTTTAGCGTTTAAGATTGTTACAGATCCCTTTGTTGGAACGCTAACTTATATACGTGTTTATTCTGGTGTGCTTAAAGCAGGTTCTTCAGTTTATAACATGGGAACAGGTAAAAAAGAGCGTGTCGGTCGATTGCTCTTAATGCAATCAGATCAGCGGGTTGATATTGAAAGTGCGCAGGCTGGTGAGATTGTTGCAGCGGTAGGTATGAAAACGGTTAGAACAGGTGTTACATTGTGTGACATTGGTCAAGAAATTATTTTAGAATCAATGCATATTCCAGAGCCGGTAATTAGTGTGGCTATTGAGCCAAAGAATAAAGCCGCTCAGGAGAAGCTTTCGGTCGCATTAGGTCGTCTTACCATTGAGGATCCGTCCTTCCAAATTAAAACTGATCCTGATTCAGGTCAAACGATTATTATGGGAATGGGTGAGTTACACTTAGAAGTAATTGTAGATCGCCTAAAAACTGAATTTGGTGTTGAGGCTAGTGTGGGTAAACCGCACGTTGCTTACAGAGAGGGTATACGTAAGTTAGTCGAACAAGAGGGTAAGTATATTAAGCAAAGTGGTGGTCGTGGTCAATACGGACACGTGTACTTGCGCATTGAGCCACTTGAAAGTGGTAAGGGCTACGAGTTCCATAACGAAATTGTTGGTGGTGCTATCCCAAGGGAATATATCCCTGCGGTAGATAAAGGTGTTAAAGAGCAAGCTGAAAACGGTGTTTTAGCTGGATATCCTATTCAAGATGTAAAGGTAACGCTGTATGACGGCTCATATCATGAAGTTGACTCTAGTGAAGTTGCCTTTAAGATTGCTGGCTCTCAGTGCTTCAGAGAAGCGGTAAAGAACGCGGATCCTTTCCTGCTTGAGCCAATTATGAATGTAGAGGTGATGACTCCTGAAGAGAATGTTGGGGACGTTGTTGCTGATTTGAATAGACGCCGAGGATTAATTCTTGGGCTAGATGATGGGCACTCTGGAAAGATTGTTAAGGCAGAGGTGCCTCTTTCTGAGTTGTTTGGATATGTAACGCAATTAAGGTCAATGACAAAAGGTAGAGCGGTACCTAATATTGATCCAAAACGTTATGGTGAGGTCCCTGCAAGTATTGCGGAGACTGTGATAAAAGGGGAGTCAGAATGATAGATGTATTTATATCTTGATTTATTTAGACTAAAATGTTAAAAAATACAAACCATTTTGTAAGTATAAACGCAAATTGAAATGAAACTGGAGCATGAAAATGGCTGACTTTGAAAGAAATAAGGTTCACGTAAATGTGGGAACCATCGGGCACGTTGATCATGGTAAGACAACACTTACCACGGCAATGGTAAAATTAAAAGGTGATCAGGCGGGTGTATCCGTAACTGATATTGATAAAGCGCCTGAGGAAGCTGAGCGTGGTATTACTATTAATACCGCACACGTAGAGTATGAAAGTGAAAAACGTCACTATGCACACGTGGATTGCCCAGGACACAAAGATTACATCAAAAACATGATTACTGGTGCTGCGCAGATGGATGGAGCGATCTTAGTGGTTTCAGCTAATGATGGTCCAATGCCACAAACTAAAGAGCATATCTTACTTGCACGTCAGGTTGGTGTACCAAGAATTGTAGTATTCATGAACAAAGTGGATATGGTAGATGATGAAGAGCTTCTAGAGTTGGTAGAGATGGATGTTCGTGAGCTATTAAGTGCTCAAGGCTTTGATGGTGATAATGCACCGGTTATCAGAGGTTCAGCATTGAAAGCATTCGAAGGTGATGATACAGAGATCGGTACGCAAGCAGTAGATGCATTAATGGATGCGTTGGATAGCTTCATTGAAGATCCAGTACGTGATTTAGATAAAGCAGTATTGATGCCGGTTGAGGATGTAATGTCCATTTCAGGTCGTGGAACAGTAGCGACAGGAAGAATCGAAACAGGTGTGTTGAAAGTTGGTGATGAAGTAGAGATCATTGGTATTAATGAAACACAAAAGACAACGTGTACCGGTGTGGAAATGTTCCGTAAGAAGATGCCACAAGGTCAAGCGGGTGATAACGTAGGGATTCTATTAAGAGGATTGAAGCGTGAAGACATTGAGCGTGGTCAAGTAGTAGCGACACCAGGTTCAATTAAACCACACGCAAAGTTTGAGGCAGAGGTTTATATTCTAACCAGCCAAGAAGGTGGAAGACATACACCATTCTTCAAAGGGTATCGACCACAGTTTTACTTCAGAACAACAGATGTAACAGGAGCAGTAGAGCTTCCAGCAGATGTTGAGATGGTAATGCCAGGTGATAACGTCAAGTTCGTGGTTGAGTTAATCAGCCCGATTGCGATGGAAGAAGGGCTACGTTTTGCGATCCGAGAGGGTGGTAAGACTGTAGGTGCAGGTGTTGTATCTAAGATTGTTGAATAATTAGCGAATGAGAGGTTATTATGGTTGCCAAAAATAAAAAGGTTCGCATTAGGATTAGGTTAAAAGCCCATGACTACAAGTTGATTGACCGAGCGACAAAAGAGATTGTCGACACGGCCAAGAGGTCAGGTGCTCAAATTCAAGGACCAATCCCTATGCCAACTAAGATGGAGCGGTTTACTATTCTAGTCTCTCCGCACGTAGATAAACATGCGCGTGATCAGTATGAGATTAGGACTCATGCTCGTTTGGTAGATATCATTCAGCCAGACCCAGCAACTATTGACGCATTAATGCGTTTAAATCTAGCTGCAGGTGTGAACGTTGAAATTAGTGTTGACGATATAAAGTAGGGTTGAATAATGAGTATTAGGTTACGACTTAAAAAAGAAGGTATGACATCAATCAATGTTGGTAGTGAGCGTGTTCCAGTAACACTGTTATCATTCGAAAAGCATGTTGTAACTCAAGTTAAGAATGTTGAAAAAGATGGTTATCAATCTGTTCAGGTTGCTACTGGAAAATTAGTTAAGAAGCCTACAAAGCCAGCTAAAGGTCATTTTGCTGCTTCTAGCTCTGACCCATTGAAGCAGATATACGAGTATAGATGTGATGATGTTTCTGATATTAGTGTAGGAAGCGTGATTGGATTGGATAAAATTGATTCATGGCAGTATGTAGATGCACAAGCAGTGAGTACCGGAAAGGGCTTTACTGGGGTAATGAAGGCATGGAACTTTGCTGGACAGCGTGCTTCTCATGGTAACTCCTTGTCACATAGGGCTCCAGGTTCTATTGGTCAGTGTCAAGATCCAGGTCGTGTATTCAAAGGTAAGAAGATGGCTAGACGTCATGGTGGAGTTAACTGTACTATTCAAGCCTTAGAGATTGTGGGGATAGATCACGACAATATGACAGTTGCAGTACGTGGCTCAGTACCAGGACCAAAAGGTAGTTATGTGTTTATTAAAAAGTCAATTAAGAAGTCATCTGGAGATAAGTCATGAAAATAGCATTAGCTGATGATAAAAAAGTGACAGTTGAACTGCTAGATAGCGTCTTTTCTGAAGCTGAAAATGATCATGTGATTAACAAGGTTATCACAATTTACAATAAAAAACGTATTTCAACAGCTGCTAATAAAGGTCGTTCAGAAGTTTCATATAGTACTAAAAAGCCTTGGCAGCAGAAAGGGTTGGGTAAAGCGCGTGCAGGTTCACGTGGTAGTCCAATCTGGAGAAAAGGTGGTGTAACTTTTGCTAAAAAGTCTGTTGATAGAATTTCTTCGTTTAAGATTAATAAGAAGGAATATCGTAAAGCGATCAAAGTTATGTTCTCTGACCATGTTAGAAATGGTACGCTTAAGGTAGTTAGTGAAATCGATGTTCCTTCAAATAAAACAAAGGATTTTAAATCTAAAATGTCGGGTATAGAGTTCACCAATCTAGGCAAGCCAAAAAATTGGACTGGACTGATAATAACAGACATGATTACTGAAAATATCTACCTTTCATGCACGAACTTGTATGAGTATATGGTATCTGACGTTTATGGTATCGATCCATTATCATTAAAACATGCTAGCGAGTTACTAATCACTAAAGCTGCGTTAGATCAAATTCAGGAGTGGTTATCATGAGTAAGCATGTAACATTATATGACGTTTTACTAGGCCAGTATATAACGGAAAAGTCTTCCAATGCTTTTGAAAAAACCGGTCAGTATACATTTAAAGTAGCAAAATCTGCAGATAAAACTAAGGTCAAAAGTGCCTTAAAGTCAATTTATGATGTTGACGTTACATCTTGTAGAATTGTTTCAAGACCAGGTAAGAAAAAAGTACGTAAAGGCGGTGAGACTAAATCATTTAAGTTGGCTTTAGTTGCTTTAAAAGAAGGTCAGACAATTGATTTATCAGGACAATAAGAGGTAGTTATGATTAAAGAATCAACATACATTAAGGTAAAAAGACCTGTTACCCCTGGTCAGCGTGGTGCGCAGTCAATTAAACATACGCATTTATCTAAAGAGGGTCCACTCAAGTCATTGCTTTCCTCTAAAAAAGGTATTAAGCAGGGTGGTCGTAACTCTAATGGGCGTATAACGGTTAGGCATCGCTCAAGTCGTTTGCACCGATCAAAGCTTAGGGATGTAGACTTCAAGCGTAATTCAAACGATAATATAGTAGCTAAAGTGCACTGTATCGAATACGATCCACATAGAACAGCGCATATCGCTAGGATTTGTTACCTAGATGGTACATGGTCATATATTTTAGCACCTAAAGGCTTAAGAGCTGGTGATGAAGTTATGTCTGGCTCTGGTGCACGTTTAGAAGTTGGGCATACTTTAGCGCTTGACGCGATTCCTGTAGGTACAGTGATTCATAATGTAGAGATGCGCCCAGGTAAGGGTGGTCAGATTGCAAGGAGTGCTGGATCTTATGTTTCACTTTTAGGTAAAGAAGATAAATATGCAATTGTACGATTAAGATCAGGTGAAACTAGAAAGGTTTTACTGACATGCCGTGCAACAATTGGTGAGGTTTCTAATTCTGAGCATAACCTAAGAAAATATGGTAAAGCTGGTGCAAAGCGTTGGATTGGTATCAGGCCTACTGTTAGAGGTGTTGTCATGAACCCCGTAGATCATCCAATGGGTGGTGGTGAAGGTCGTACTTCAGGTGGTAGACACCCTTGTTCACCATGGGGTTGGAAAACCAAAGGTAAAAAGACCCGTTCTAACAAACGAACTGATGTCTTTATTTTGAAATCAAGACGTAAGTCAAAAGAAAAGAGAGGTAGCTAATATGCCAAGATCGACACGAAAAGGTGTATTTATTGATCAATCATTACTTCGTAAAATTAAGAAGAGTAGTGCTGATAACCATAGACGCCCTGTGCAGACAAATAGTAGGCGTAGTACTATTATTGCTGCAATGGTAGGAATGAATATCCAGGTTCATACAGGAAATAAGTATGAAGAAGTGCATATTGTTCCTGAAATGGTTGGTAAAAAACTTGGTGCGTTTGCTCCTACAAGAAAGCAAGCAAAGCATAAAAGTGACGATAAGCGCAAATAAGGAGAATAAGATATGTCTAAGACTAAGTTAAATAACCAGCGCTCATCTGTAAAGAAGACACAGCCTGCTGCTAATATGATTCGTGGTAAGTCAGTATCTTATGCCACAAATGCATTAGCGTACAGCCCACAAAAGTCATGTGCTGCTATGCTAAAAGCTTTGAAGTCAGCAGTAGCAAATGCTGAAAACAATGAGAACAAAGATTCTGATACGCTGTATGTATCAGAAGTAAGAGTGAATAAAGGTCCAACGCTTAAGCGCTGGCGTGCACGTGCAAAAGGACGTTCAACACGTATCCTGAAGCGCTCAGTACATATTCAGATTAAGTTAGCAGAACAGTCGGAGATTAAGTAAAATGGGTAGTAAGGTTAGTCCAAAAGCAATTCGTCTTTACAATGGTTTGATGCCATCATCCAATTGGTGTACAAATAGTAAAAAGAATTACATTGAGTTCACTCGATCTGATATGAAGGTTCGTGAAATGATAACAAATAAATACCCCGGTATTGATGAGGTCATTATTGATCGTACAGCTAATGATGCTCATGTGACGATTCACTGTGCAAAGCCAGGAATGATCATTGGTAAAAAAGGCTCTGATGCTGAAACTTTAAAGAAAAAGATTAAAGAAATAATGAAAACTAATGTGCATGTTAACATTAGAGAGGTTGAAAAGCCTGATTTATCTGCAAAATTATTGTCTGAATCAGTTGCATTACAGTTAGAAAAAAGAGTATTATTCAGGAAAGCTGTAAAGAGAGCAATCCATTCTGCTATGCGATCCGGTGCAAAGGGTGTCAAAGTAATGGTAAGCGGTCGTTTATCTGGTGCTGAAATTGCTAGAAGCGAGACTTATAAAGAAGGTAGAGTTCCTTTACATACTTTTAGAGCAGATATTGATTATGCTTTATCTCTAGCTAATACAACTTATGGTGTAATAGGGGTTAAAGTTTGGGTCTATAAAGGCGATAAGTTTGACGATTAAGTGGTATCCAAAAGATACGGAGTAAAATATGCAAAATCCACCGAAAAATAGAAAATTTAGAGTTGCGAGGAAAGGTCGCAATAGGGGAATGGCACGCTCATCAAAGCTGCATTTTCTCGATTATGGGATTGTATCTGATGGTAGAGGTAGATTAAATGCTCGCCAGATTGAAGCAACACGTCGTGCTTTGATTAAAGTTACAAAAAGAGGGACTGCTCGTATTATTATTCGTGTGTTCCCGGATATTCCCGTTTCTAAAAAGCCATTAGAGGTTAGGCAGGGTAGAGGTAAAGGTCCTGTAGATCATTATGCATTTAATGTTAAGCCTGGGACAGTTATTATGGAAATTGGTGGGGTTGAAGAAGAGGTAGCCAAAGAAGCTGTTAAGCTGGGTGCTGCTAAACTGCCTTTTAAAGTAAAATTTGCTAAAAGAGAAGTGACAGAAAATGAGTAAGTTAGATAATTTATATAGCAAGTCTATAACAGATTTGCATCAGATCATTGATCAGTGCAAGAAAGAGATCTTTCAGATGAGAATGCAACGTTCAACTGGTCAAGAGTATAGTAAGCATATGTTCAAAGTATTAAGAAAAAAAATAGCACGTGCCAAAACAGCAGTGAATCAAAAGTTGGAGTCTAAATAATGGAAAGTAAGCAGAGAAAACTTCAGGGTAAAGTTATTAGTAACAAAATGAATCAAACAGCTGTAGTTCTTATTGAAAGAACAGTTGTGCACTTTACTGGTAAGTATATCAAAAGACATTCAAAGTTAAGCATCCATGATGCTAAGAATGAATTGAACATCGGGGATTTTGTTGAGATTGCTGAGACCAAGCCTATTTCTAAGACAAAATCATGGACTTTAGTTTCCATCTTAAAGAAGCATGACGGAGGTCTCGTATGATTCAGATGCAAACAGAATTAATGGTAGCTGATAACAGTGGTGCTAAAAGAGTAGAGTGCATCAAAGTATTAGGCGGTAGTCATAGGAACAATGCTTCAGTAGGTGATATCATTCGTGTTACTGTTAAAGAAGCAATTCCAAATAGTAAAGTTAAGAAGGGTACAACATATAGAGCAGTAATTGTTAGAACGAAATATCCAGTGCGACGAAATGTCGGCGATGTGATTCGTTTTGATTCTAATGCTGTCGTTATGTTAACAGACAATGACGTAATGATCGGTACACGTATTTTCGGACCAATTCCACGTGAATTGCGTAGTAAGAAGTTTACCAAAATTCTATCGTTGGCTCCAGAGGTATTATAATAGGTGGTTAATATGAGCAAAAAGTTTAAACTAAATGATCATGTATTGGTTACTATCGGTCGCTCAAAGGGTGTAGATGGACCAATTATTGCAATCAAAAAAGTCAAAGACTCTGTTAAAGTAAAGGTTAAGTCTGCAAACATGCAAACGCATTTTGTGAAAGCTAATCCCCAAGAAAATCAGGCAGGTGAGCGTAAGAAAGTTGAAGGATTTATTGATATTTCTAATGTCGCTCATTACGATGTTAAGGAGAATAAGCGCTTCAAAACTGGGTTCAGGGAGAATGACTCTGGCAAAAAGGTTCGCTACAACAAATTAACAGATAAAGAAGTAAGTTGAGGTTTATATTATGACTGCAATAAAAGCTAGTGTAAGTAAGAATAAAGTGTCGGCTAAAACAGGATCTGCTCGTCAAGATATTGAAAAGCAGGTTATGAAAAAGTACGGGCTTAAGTCTAATATGGCTGTACCAAAAGTTATTAAGGTAACTGTAAATATGGGTTTGGGCCAGAATGCAAATGATAAGAAGGAGTTAGAGAACGCCCTTCAAGAGATGGCGCTGATCACTGGTCAAAAACCTGTGGTAACTAAAGTGCGTAAATCAGAAGCAAACTTCAAGATCAGACAAGGTTGGCCTATTGGTATCAAAGTGACGTTAAGAAAAGAGCGTATGGATGACTTTATTAATTACTTACTCACTATGACTATGCCTGCTGTTAGAGAATTCAGAGGTATTAAAAAACAGTCATTAGATCAGCAAGGCAATTTATCACTTGGTATCCCGGATCAGTCTGTTTTCCGATCAATTCCATTTGAAATGATATTATCGATTCATGGGCTAGATATTACAGTAACTACATCAGGTCGAAATAGAGAAATGTCTTATGATGTTTTAAAATTAATGGGTTTTCCATTTATCGAGAAAGAGGAAGGAGGTTCCAATGGCAACTAAAAGAATGATTGCACGCTCTAAGCAGCAAGAAGTCAGATTTAATCATAAAGAAAACCAAGAAAAGAGACAGGCTTTGAAAGAGCAGTGTTCTAGCGTAGATTCATCTATGGATGAAAAGATGTTAGCTATGATTGCGCTATCAAAGCGACCTAGAGATGAGTCTACTTCTCGTATGGTCCGTCGTTGTTGGAGTTGTGGACGTCCTAAAGGTGTTTTACGCCGCTTTGGGTTATGTCGGTGTTGTTTGTTTAAAGCATTTCGTGAAGGATATATTTCCGGCTTACGAAAAGCAAGTTGGTAATGAGGTATTAAATTATGTTACAAGATCCAATCGCTGATTTTTTAAATAGAATTAAAAACGCGTATGCTGTCAAAAAAGACTCAGTTGTTGTCAGTCATTCAAAGGTTGCCATAGCTATATTATCTGTTATGAAAGAACAAGGCTCTATACAAGGTTTCACTGTTAACGAGTCTGGAACTTTCCCTGTTATTGATGTTGAACTATCCTATGTTGATGGAGCTGCTTCAATGAGGTCCTGCAAGCGAGTTAGTAAGCCTAGCTTACGTGTTTATCGTGGTTACTCTGATATGCCAATCATTAGAAATGGTTTGGGGTATCTTATTGTTTCAACCAGTTCAGGAATTATGACTAGCAAGCAAGCTATTAATGCTAAGCTTGGTGGTGAATTAATTTGTGAAATAGATTACAGGTAATAATTATGTCAAGATTAGCAAACATTCCCATTTCCATTCCAGCAGGTGTTACCGTTAAAGTTAATGGCTCCGAAATAGAGATATCAAATGGTAGTGCCAGAGAAATATGGTTGGCTCATAAGGCTGTTAAGGTTGAGTTAGATGGAGATAATATAAAGTTTTCTATGGATGAATCTGATAAGAAAGATGTCTTATCAAGATCCATGCTGGGAACAGATTTCCGTCATGTAAAAAACTTCATTGATGGCATGGCAAAACCCTTTGAGTCAGTTCTAGAAATACATGGTCTAGGTTACAGAGCGAAGCTCGCTGGTAATAAAATAACACTTGCCTTAGGTAAATCTCATGATGATCATGTGGAGATACCGGAGCATCTTGAGGTAACGGTACCAAATGAGCGTGAAATCGTTTGTCGTTCATACTCTAAAAAGAAGCTAGGCGATTTTGTTGCTTCCGTTTGTGCTCTGCGTAAACCAGATCCTTACAAGGCAAAAGGTGTTCGCTTGCGAGGTCGTCATTACAGAACTAAGAAAGATTAGAGAGGATTAAGTTATGAGCAGTAGATTTTCCAAACGTTCACGTCTAAAGTCGAGAATGATGCAAAGCACTAAAAACAGAGTGGTTGTTTTGCGTTCTAATAACCATATTAGAGCTATGGTCATCTCACCTGAAGGTAAGACATTAACATACTGTAGCAGTATTGCTTTGCCTGAAAAAGATAAGTCGAAGTTAACACACACAGGTAACGTTGCTTCTGCATATCATGTAGGTACAGTTTTGGGTGAAAGAATTAAAAAGTTAAAAATTGAAAACTTGGCGTTTGATCGTGCAGGTTTAAAGTATCATGGTCGTGTTAAAGCAGTAGCTGAAGGACTAAGATTTGTAAAAGTTGATATTTAGGGTATAATAATGGCGAACGATAGAGAGTTAATTACAGAGGTTGTTACAATCAACAGGG
This sequence comes from Candidatus Comchoanobacter bicostacola, assembly GCF_024172705.1. Taxonomy (GTDB): domain Bacteria; phylum Pseudomonadota; class Gammaproteobacteria; order Comchoanobacterales; family Comchoanobacteraceae; genus Comchoanobacter; species Comchoanobacter bicostacola. The sequence continues at coordinate 732,216 of NZ_CP092900.1, read as the reverse complement.
TTTCCAAGGTTAGCAAAGCTGGTCGACAGTCTAGTTTTACTGTACACGTAGTTGTAGGTGATGGTAAATCAAAAGTAGGCTTAGGTAGTGGAAAGGCTAAAGAGGTTTCAATTGCAATGCAGAAAGCTGTAGATGAAGCAAAGAAGAGTATGCACAAGATTCAGCTTATCAATGGCACCTTGCACCATGCAATACAGTCCCAGTATGGCGCATCGATAGTTTACATGTCTCCAGCAAGTCCTGGTACGGGTGTAATTGCAGGTGGAGCAATGCGTTCGGTATTTGATTGCTTAGGTGTAGAGAATGTGCTTGCTAAGCGTTATCGCTCTTCTAATCCAGTTAATGTAGTAAAGGCAACAATTAAAGGGCTGCGTGATATGGAATCTTTAGCTGATGTAGCTAAGAGACGTAATATTTCTAAATCAAAGGTGCTGGGACGAGTCCAGAACCAAAAAAAAGATAGCTAAGAGGTAAAGGTATGAATGGTTTAAATACACTAAAACCTGCTCCCGGTTCAGTGCACAAGAAGCTAAGAAAAGGGCGTGGATCTTCTGGAAAATGTGGGGATACTGCAGGTAGAGGATACAAAGGTCAGAAGTCTAGATCGGGTGGTAATATCAGAGCTGGCTTTGAAGGGGGGCAAACGCCTTTCTACCGTGTGACGCCTAAAAGTGGTTTCACATCTAGAAAAAGCCTCTATAGAATAGACTTACCTGTTAGTGTGCTTAATAAGTTATCAGCTGATGAGCCAATTACTTTATCAGTGTTGAGTGCAGCTAATTTAATCAAAAAGTCAACTAAGTTTGTCAAGTTTTATGCTGCAGGCAAGTTAGATCGTGCTTATAAAATATCAGGCATCGGCCTAACAAAGGGTGCTAAAGAAATTTTAGAGTCAGTTGGTGGTGAACTAGTAGAGTCGTAAACAATGAATGTGAATGCTCCCAAAAAAAGCGCAGTATCAGAAATACGTTCCAGAATTCTGTTCGTATTATTTGCTATATTTGTCTTTCGCATGGGTGCACACATACCACTCCCTGGGGTTGATCTAGTAAAACTAGGGCAGTTTTTCACAGAAAACAAAGGTGGTTTCCTCAGCTTTTTGAATATGTTCTCTGGAGGCGCGCTCTCTAGGATGAGTGTGTTTTCATTAGGGATTGGACCTTATATTTCAGCATCTATTGCTATTAATCTACTGTCTTATGTATTGCCAACACTTGAAGAGCTACGGAAGCAAGGTGGGCAAGGCCGCCATAAGCTGACAAAATATACGCGCGTCCTAGCATTGATCGTTGCACTTATTCAATCAGTCCCAGTTGCTCGCCAGCTTCTGAGTAATGGGTTTGTATTAAATCCATCAGCACTATTTTTTGTTACTACAAGTATCTCATTGGCAACAGGTACAATGTTTATGCTGTGGTTAGGTGAGCAGATTACAGAGCGAGGTATTGGTAACGGTATCTCTGTGCTTATATTTGCGGGTATTACTTCACGTTTCCCTGACGTATTCTCAAATCTTTTTGATATGTTCTCGAGAGGGCAGTTACAAATTTTATCTCTAATTGTCATTCTAGCTGCAATCTTTATGATTACAGCATTTGTAGTACTTATGGAAAAAGGCCAGAGACAGATTAAAGTAACGCACCCCTCTCGAAGTCCATCTGGATCCAGTGCTAATGTATTACCACTAAAGATCAATATGGCTGGTGTAATGCCCCCGATTTTTGCTAATATTATGGTGTTTACACCTCTTGGTATTGCAGGCTTCTTTACTACTCCAGCTGAGTCTAATTTGTTAAATATTGCTACACGTCTTTTGCAGCCTGGACAGCTTTTATATAGCATTGTAGTGGTTGCTGCCATTAGTTTCTTCTCATTCGTCTTTACATCAATGACATTCAATCCAGATGAGTTTTCAGAGAATTTAAAAAAGGGTGGGGCAATGATCCCAGGTATTAGACCTGGTAAAGCAACCTCGCGCTATATTGATGAGGTAATGTCTCGTTTAGCATTGTTTGGGATTCTGTATCTATCATTTGTTGTTTTGCTTCCTGAGCTATTTGTGAGCACATTGAAGATACCATTTTATTTTGGGGGTACATCGCTATTGATTGTAGTAGTCGTAGTGATGGATTTTATGAGTCAGCTTAATGCACATCTGATTCCTGATAAATACCATGAGATGGTATCTAAAGGAAAGGGGAGCAAGAAGCAAAGTTTACAATTATTTAGGTAATTAATATGAAAGTTAGAGCATCAGTTAAAAAAATGTGCAAAGATTGCAAGCTTGTAATTCGTAATGGCGTACGCCGAATTATTTGTGCTAAGAATCCTAGACATAAGCAGAGACAAGGTTAGATCAATATATGATAAAAACATTGATTTATATTAATAAAACATGTACGCTATTGTGCATGAATGAATTGACTATTAATTTGGAGATATTATGACTATTATTGCAGGTAGCAGGTTACCAGATAATAAACATATAGTAATTGGCTTAACACATGTTCATGGCATTGGTCGTTCCCGTGCTAAAGACATTTGTGAGCTTGCTAAAATTAACCCTGAGACAAAGGTTAAAGATTTGGGCGATCAAGTTGAAAAAATACGTAATGTAATTTCTGAGAAAAACTATGTTTTGGGTACTTCTCTTAAACGTGTAGTTAATCAATGCATTAAAGATAAGATTACAATCCGCTCCTACCAGGGTAGAAGATTGATTTTAGGCTTGCCTGTAAATGGTCAAAAGACTCAAAAGAATGCAAAGACAGCTCGCAAAAGGCGTGTTTCGAGACGTAAAGACTAATGATGATAAGCACTAGGGGATAAAAAATGGCTAAAGCACAACCTTCATTTAAAACAAACAGTAGTACCTCACGTAGAGTTACTGGTGATAAATCAGGTGGTAAACGTAAAGTAGGTGGCGCAACAACTTCATCCGGTTGTTTCCACGTTCAGTGTACTTACAACAATACAGTTATTACTGCTACCAACCAAAATGGTCGTACAGTAAACTGGCGTTCTGGTGGTACAACTGGTTACAAAAACACAAAAAAATCTACATCAGAAGCTGCTGAACAGGCTGCTCGTAGTTTGTCAGAAATCGTAAAAAACAAGGGTATGTCCTTTATTTCAATCAAGTTCAAAGGCTATGGTCCTGGTCGAGAAGGTGTAATTAGAGGCATTATTTCAGCTGGATTAAATGTTACATCATTATCTGATGTTACGCCTACAGCACATAATGGTCCACGTAAAAAGAAAGCGAAGAGAAACTAGAGGTATAGATTCATGGCTAAAAAATATGGTAAGCAAAGAGCAAAGCGCGCTAAAATCAACCGAGGTCTATCATCAGATATTGATTTAGGTCTGTTTGTAAAATCCTTAGAACAAAAGTCTAAGAAGGCTGGTCAGCGTCCTGGTCAAGCTGCAAAGCGTCGCCCACCTGCTAGTCAGTTCGGTGAACAGCAGGAAGCAGTAAACTCTATGGTAGGTTATTACTACATACGTGGGGGCCAATTTAGAAGTTTGTTTAATCGTGCTAAAAAAATGAATGGATCAACGGATGAGATGTTGATTCAATTGCTAGAATCTAGACTTGATAGTGTTGTCTTTACAATGGGCTTTGGTGTCACTAAGAGGCAGTGTCGTCAAATGGTTGTTCATAAACATATCACAGTCAATGGCTCAGTTGTTTCTTGCCCAGCATATCATGTGCGACCTGGTGATGTAATTGCGGTTAAAAATTCTGCTAAAGAGCATCAGCGTGTAGCTATGTCTGTTGAGTTGGCACGTGATCGTAAAGTTAAGGAGTGGGTTGACTGTGATTATGAATCACTCAGTGGTACTTATAAGTTTCATCCTTCCCTTAAACATATCCATATCTTTGACCCACATTTACTTGGTCATGTGATTGTATATTTCTCTAAATAGTAGGTGTTATTTATGAATCTTGAAAAAGCATATTCCACGCTAATTCCAAATGACATTCAGTCAGCAGAGTTGGGCGATAATATAATGAAAATAAGCTTGCAACCATTCGAGCGTGGTTTTGGTTACACCTTAGGTAATGCATTACGCAGAATTCTGTTGTCTTCAATGCCAGGCTCTGCAGTATCTGCATTCAAAATTGAGGGTGCAACCCACCAGTTTGCTTCAATCGAAGGTGTTCAAGAAGATCTAGTTGAAGTAATGATTAATATGAAGTCGGTTGTTATTTCGTTAGAAGATGAGCATGAAGAAGCTCATTTGTCTATAGATTTTCAAGGTCCAGGAACAATTACTGCTGCAGATATAGATACCCAGGGTAAAGCAAAGGTACATAATCCTGAGCTTGTAATTGCAACTGTTAACGCCAGTCGTGCAGTACGTATTGATCTTGTTGTTTCTCGCGGTGTTGGTTATGTACCTGCTTCTGAGAGCCAAGTAGAGGTTGATGTAGATATGATCAAATTAGATGCATCATTTTCTCCAATACACCGTGCAATTTGTAAGGTTGAGAATGCTCGTGTAGGTAACAAAACAGACTTAGACAAGCTTGTCATAGAAATAGAATCAAATGGTTCTATTAACCCTGAAGATGCAATTAAGTGGGCTGCAAATATATTACAGCATCAGTTATCTGCTTTTGTTGAGTTGCATGTTGTCGAAAAGGTAGAAGATAAGCCTAAGTCTTCTATTAACCCAAGACTATATGAGCGTGTTGATGCTCTAGAGTTAACGGTCAGAGCTGCTAACTGTCTAAAATCCGAAAACATTCGTTATATTGGTGACTTAGTTACGCGTAGTGAAGCACAGTTATTACGCACCCCTAATTTAGGGAGGAAGTCATTAGCAGAAATAAAAAATATTCTAGCAGATCAAGGTTTATCATTAGGCTTACATGTTGAAGGCTGGGAATCTCCTGATCAAAGTAAAGTATAGTTGGAGTTATAGTTATGCGTAAGTTAAATAGAACATCTGCACATCGCAAAGCATTATTAAAAAATTTGAGTATTGCTTTAATTGAGCACCCAAGTGGTATTAAGACGACCTTGCCTAAAGCTAAAGAGCTTCAGAGATACATTGAGCGTCTAGTTACCAAGTCCAAAAAGAATGACTTTAATACGGTTAGATACTTAAAGAAGTTCTTAAATCACAAAGCAAGTGTGCAAAAGTTACTTACAGTGATTGGTCCTAAGTTTAGTGAGAGACCTGGTGGTTATACACGTGTCTTAAAATCAGGGTTTAGAACTGGTGATAATGCACCAATGGCAATTATCCAGTTTGTAGAAGAAGTATAAGTATTCGATTATTTAGCTGCGCACCGCTACTAGTTGGTCTGTATTGACTTTTTTATTTCTTTATTGTATAATAAGTAAAAAAAAAGAGTATAATATATGGTAAGTAATCAAAGTCAAATCGAATTTCTTCAGACTCAAGAATTCTTTTCTAATCACGCTTATAATATCTGTCTTGCAAGTAGTATGACTGCAGATCAATCAATGAAACATGATGCTGCTGTTAACAAAATAAGAAAACTAGGTTATGAATGTGTTGAAGCGATTGCACCAGAGTCGTATGACTCCGGTTTGTTTATTTATGTTGCCTATAGCAAAGAAAGAGATTTACCCGTGCAAGTTTTTTGCCGAGGTACTAAACTAGATGATGCTTCCGTAGTCGCAGATCTTGATCCACATGGCCCAGGATACTCAATTATGGCAAGGAGTCGTGCATGTATTATGGAAAGCCTAACTAATGCGATTCGTAACTCTAAGTCGAGTACGACCTTAAATATTTCAGGACATAGTTTAGGGGGATCAGTCAGTCAGTTGTTATTGTGGTTTATTTCAGTAGAACTAAAATTAGGTAATCTTAACTTCCCACAGCTTAGTGAAATTAATTGTTCAACTTTTAATTCTGCTCCTGTAAATACTAAGGTAGCAAGCTGTCTTAAGCGTAATTTAGAAAGCAAGCCTATTAAAACTAAGGTGTCATTTACAGCACATCAGCAAAAGTTTGATCCTGCGAATATGTCTGGTACACATATATTAAGTGATATAGATTCTAAATATGCAAAAGTCTCTGTTGTACGCTCATCTATGGGTTTGATGGATTACCTGTTATCATTCTTAGAATTAAGACCTCGCCCACATTCTGAGCCTTTTTATACAAACGCTAATTCTGAATCTACTGTTGATTCATTATTGTTCTCAGAAGAGTCAATGAGTAAAGCTAAACGTGATAGAATGAAATGCTTTACTAATGATGGAGTAGAATCAGGGAGAGATAAAGTAAAGAAATACTTAGGTACACGCTGGATTAATTTATCTAAAGTTGTGGGAGTAATTTTCCCTTGGGTTAAGCATATCACTACTCCTGTATATAACTTTCTTTCGTACGTAGCTTCTATATTGTTCTCTATACTTTCTATGTCTGCATCAATACTTGCAGTAATATTTATGCCATCTCCGCAGACAATAGGTACGTTAGTGGTTTCAGTTAAGGAACTATTCTTGAAGGTTCTTAATTTCATTAAAGATTTGTATAGTGGGCAAATAGGTAGTTGGTCTAAGAAAGGTTATGTAAACTCCTCTGATTCAAAGTATAATCCAGATATTATTAATGATAGTACAGCTATTTATCATTCCAGTGAGTCTGTAATAGTAGATACTGCTAAATGTTCTCTCCTTTAAAAGGTATGACATATATTTTCAAATTTGATTCTAAGTGAGCTGCTGTTTGTATCGTGTTTGCCCCAAAGCGACTATTAATTTGATCTACTGTATGCTCAGAGGTATCAACCTCTTCATCAAATAAGTCTTTTTGCTGGGTTTGAAATATATATCCAGTATTAACTATAACTTTGCGAATTTGATTGGGCCATTTAATTTTTTTTAGAAGAGCCGTATATACCATTTTGAGAGTGGTATAGGAATGAGTGGGATAGGGGTGTATATAGCTTATTTTATATGCTTGATGGTATCCATAGACTATAACAGTAAACTCTTTTGTAAATAATTGTTTTGCTCTCATTCTTTGGGTAATGCGCCAGCAGATGAAGTGTAGATATAGCCTAATTTTCTCAAGTTGTTTTTGATCTTGAGGAGGGACGACTTTACTATTACTCATTTGCTTAGGATAAGCTCTATTGTCTTTGCTACGTATAATGGGCCGCTCATCAATTCCATGGGCCATGCGCCAAATATGCCGACCATTTTGACCGTACTTGTCAGATAGGAAACTGATTGGGATTTTTTTCATGTCTTGACACAGGAACACACCTTGTTTATTTAAAAATTGAGTTATATTTTTTCCAATGCCACATAATGACTGAATAGGCTTGTTGTATACAAATTTTTCCTCATGTCCTGGTTGGATAATGCATACACCTTTAGGTTTATTTTCACTAGATGCAAGTTTAGCAATGGTTCTATTTGTTCCTATACCAATAGAAAAAGGTAAGTCAATGGTGTCTATTAGCGTGCTTTGGATGCTTACAACCAACTGATCTATATCCTTATAAATTTTTTGATAACTGGTAAAGTCCATGAATGCTTCATCAACTGAAAATATCTCTATTTCTGGGCATAGTTCTATTAACGCTTGCATTATTCTTGTAGAAACATTTAAGTAGCGCTCTGGGCGGGCTGCGCATCTGTATACACCGTTATTAGCAACGTAGCGCATACCCACTTGGTAGCCTAACCGCTTTGCTTCATAAGAGGCAGCTATGATTGTAGGGCTATTAATATGGCTGGTTACTACAGTTGGTTTTCCGATTAGTTGGCTATTGTCTAATTGCTCTACAGATGCAAAAAAAGCATCCATGTCAATGTGTACAATAATTCTAGACCACTTTAGGTGCATTTAATTGTTTATCCAGGTGTTAGCAGGGGACCTTTTTCACTAGCCAATTTACTGCTGATGTCATCATGCTTTGCTATGGTTGCTATTAAACGGCTATTGAGCGTTGTAGCTGATATTTGCTGCTTGCATAATTTTGAGCAATACTTAGGCCTGAATAAGCGCAGGAAGAAGGCATACACTCGACTCATAAAGTAAGTCCAACCAGAACAGTGTGTTTTAATTGTTGTTTTAACTTTCTTATCTGTACTAACTAGCAGCACTCTTGCAAGAACGGATAGTGTATAGGACTTCATAATCTCTTTATAACTGTGTCCTAAGGAGAGAACTTGAGCAAACAATGAGGCGTTTAATCCTGTTCGGTATAATGCTTTGTCTTTAGCTGCTTGTTTAATGCAATCACATAATGCATCTCGTAAATGTTTTAGATGCGCGTGTTGATCATATTGATAGCAACCACTTAAATTATCCTGAACTTCTTTTATATTAAGTAGTTTAATAAATAGTTCAGTATGATTTTTTGCTACGATATCTTCATAGCTCATCCCAGGGCTGCTTGATTCTAAAATACGCTGTAGGCTTAGTTTAATCACTGGGTGTTGTTCTAAGGCTTTGTATGGGCTCTCAGAGCCTCGAATTACAGCACAGAGTGTCTGTTGTAGCGTTAAACAGGTTGATGAGCTGCAGTATTGCTGAATTGCACTTATGCTAATAGAGTCTGGGTAGGTATTGAGTACTGCATTCACTATTTCATCATTAAGTTGGATTTTATCTGCAGAAGTATATGCGTGATAGGTCTGCAAGCCAGGATGTTCAATACCAGACAAAACTTTTTCTCTGATACTAAAGTCATTGAGTCTACGAAGTAAGCTAGATTGATAACTAGCTGACTTGAAAAAGTCAATTTTGGGGTTGTATGTATATCTATCCCAATGAGATACAACCTGTTCTCTTAGATACGCAAGAATATTCGGACATAAGTCTAAATTTAACTGATAAGCAGGAGTTATGGTTGTGGCTATCGTAGCTAGGAGCTCAGGATTAGAAACAGTTCCTAAAAGTTCACAACTATCTGCTGCTTGGTAGCGTATTAGTGCCCTAATTGTTTTTTGACTTATGTCACTGTTCTTAGAAAGCTCATGTTCAATAAATCCTTTTACTTCATCAGAAAGAGGACTGGTTTTATCCTGAAGTTCAGATTTAATATGATGAAGGACAAAGTTCTTATACTGTGATGGAGCTAGTTCAGCTAACTTTGCAACTTTATCCGTTTCAGTTCCAAGTTTTAAGAAATTGAGTGCAAGCTTTTCTTGACTGTGCGTGTTGGTCATTCGTTTAATAGCAGTTATAGGTGCGTACTGGTCGTGGATAACTCGGTTGCTGTATGCATGTTCTAGGTCAAGAATACGTTCATCTTGATAGGAACGGTTAGTCAGGAGGCTGACTAACTCGCTAGCATCTAGCTCATCAAACAGCTCATTCAATTCTGTTGGGTTCCAGCCCTTCATAATCCCAAAGAGTTGCGACGCGTATGCACGCTGACTCAATAAGGTAGTAGTGAATCTAGGGTTTAGGAATAATTCACGCTGCTTAGTAAGCTTTAATCTATAGAAATGATCAGGTGAGTGAACAATCTCTGAAGCCCAGATTTTATTAGCAGTCATTATTTCTAGCATGGGTTCTGTTATTCTTCCACCTAATAGTGTTGCTAGCTGTATAAAATTGAAGGCTCGGGTGTCGCTCTTTATTTCCCCTAAGTCTTTTAGGAACTGTCGTCGAAGAGCAGATGTATGGCAATACATGAGTTGTTCCATTTTCTTCAGTAAAAGATCTTCGCTTGCTTTGGAAGCAATTCTGTATATGCTAGCTAATTCGTCTTTACTTATGCTACGATCTAATTTCCCTATAGCGCTAGTAAATATCTTGATGCTTACAGCGTCACTAAATAGTTCTGGAAGTTTATGGTGTACTACGATTGATTGTAACTCTCTATTAAACTGATTAATATTCTCAAGAAGGATCAGATGAGCTCGATCATCTCTAAGGACTTGTGCAATAAATTCAGGTGTGATCTTGCCTGCGGAACTAATTGTATTTAGATCTAAGAGATCTTTAAGTTCAATTCCAGATTCGATTGATTTTAAGACTTGGTCTTTCAGTGTTTGATCACTTACTGGAAGGCTAATTGAGTAATTAAAAATATTGTGATGGTAAGCGACATCATCTAAAAAGATTTGTCTGTGTTCTTCAGGTAATAAGTATCTAAAGCATCGTAATTGTTTAAATAGAACCAGTTCTTTACTTTTTATATGTTCTGAAATTTCTTTGAGCACCTCGGGGTTTGTTAACTGTGCAACACCAGCTTCACACATCATTTTTGATATAAGCTTGCTCTTGGATATAATGCTTCTAAAGCATTTAGACTCTGGGTAATAAGGTATATGTGTGAATTTGGGTAAATGCGTAAAAGTATTTCGAGATTTACCATGCATCAATGTATTAAGTTGGTTCATCTTTTCTAAAAGATCAGGCTCAATGTCTTTTTTGCAAAATTTACGCCCACTATCTGATTGGGTCATCTTAGGTTGTAACTGATCTGTAAGACTCTTTATACACTGTAAATTTGTTTGAAATTCAGTAAGGGCCTCATGGACTGAAGGGCTGTTTAGTATAAGATCACGTAAGGTAATACACAAAGCGTAGCAGTATCCATTCTTTTCTATTTTGGGTTTCTCTGAAGGGAGATCAAAGTTGTATAAGGCAGTTAGCATTGAAACTATTTGCTTTTGCTTAGTTATACAGTAATCAGAACCGTTAGATAAAATATCAGAATTATGTTCCAAAATTTCAACATAATAAGAGTTCTGCCCCGCCATTTTTTCTGCTATAAAATTATAATATTTATGGTACTTCTCAATGCGTTTACAGATAATTTCAGACCGACTAGGTGATCTATCATGGATAATCATATCAAGGTTAGGATCATATAAACTATATAGCTTTCTTTCTCCAAGTCGCATAGTAAAGACTAACATAGCGTGATTTATTGTATGTATCGTCAAGACCTGATTGTCTTTTAATGTGTTTATGAATTGCATTAACTCAGTACTGTCCATTGCACGGAATCCAACTTTATAGTTTCGTTTTTTTAATTCTTTTTCGTAATTGGTTAACATATTGATTTAATTCATATTTTATATCTTTATTATAGTTTTATTTCCGACTAAAGTCAAGGAGGTGGATGCTTACCTTATGGTGTTAAGCAGTGATATAGTCAGTTCAGTTACTTAATATTTACTGTTATTTTATATTTTTTAGTCATGTGGGCATAGCTCAATTTGTATTTAAGTTATGACTGTTTTTTCGCTTGCCTAAAGTTTTTTACGACTGTTAATTAAGTAATCAATATTCATTATTAGTGTGGCTAGTTACTATAAGTGGTTTTGCCAATAAGTTTGCTATTATCTAATTGTTCTATAGATGCAAAGTAGCATCCATGTCAATATGAACAATAATTCTAGACCATTTTAGGTGCGTTTAATTGTTTATAGAGATATTGGTAGGGGACCATTTCCACTAACCAATTTACTGCTGATGTCATCATGCTTTGCTATGGTTGCTATTAAACGGCTATTGAGCGTTGTAGCTGATATTTGCTGCTTGCATAATTTTGAGCAATACTTAGGCCTGAATAAGCGCAGGAAGAAGGCATACACTCGACTCATAAAGTAAGTCCAACCAGAACAGTGTGTTTTAATTGTTGTTTTAACTTTCTTATCTGTACTAACTAGCAGCACTCTTGCAAGAACGGATAGTGTATAGGACTTCATAATCTCTTTATAACTGTGTCCTAAGGAGAGAACTTGAGCAAACAATGAGGCGTTTAATCCTGTTCGGTATAATGCTTTGTCTTTAGCTGCTTGTTTAATGCAATCACATAATGCATCTCGTAAATGTTTTAGATGCGCGTGTTGATCATATTGATAGCAACCACTTAAATTATCCTGAACTTCTTTTATATTAAGTAGTTTAATAAATAGTTCAGTATGATTTTTTGCTACGATATCTTCATAGCTCATCCCAGGGCTGCTTGATTCTAAAATACGCTGTAGGCTTAGTTTAATCACTGGGTGTTGTTCTAAGGCTTTGTATGGGCTCTCAGAGCCTCGAATTACAGCACAGAGTGTCTGTTGTAGCGTTAAACAGGTTGATGAGCTGCAGTATTGCTGAATTGCACTTATGCTAATAGAGTCTGGGTAGGTATTGAGTACTGCATTCACTATTTCATCATTAAGTTGGATTTTATCTGCAGAAGTATATGCGTGATAGGTCTGCAAGCCAGGATGTTCAATACCAGACAAAACTTTTTCTCTGATACTAAAGTCATTGAGTCTACGAAGTAAGCTAGATTGATAACTAGCTGACTTGAAAAAGTCAATTTTGGGGTTGTATGTATATCTATCCCAATGAGATACAACCTGTTCTCTTAGATACGCAAGAATATTCGGACATAAGTCTAAATTTAACTGATAAGCAGGAGTTATGGTTGTGGCTATCGTAGCTAGGAGCTCAGGATTAGAAACAGTTCCTAAAAGTTCACAACTATCTGCTGCTTGGTAGCGTATTAGTGCCCTAATTGTTTTTTGACTTATGTCACTGTTCTTAGAAATCTCATGTTCAATAAATCCTCTCATTTCATCAGAAAGATGACTTACACTAGCCTGCATTTTAGATTTAAGATAATGGAGAACAAAGTTCTTATACTGTGATGGAGCTAGTTCAGCTAACTTTGCAACTTTATTCGTTTCAGTTCCAAATTTTAAGAAATTAAGCGCAAGCTTTTTTTGACTGTGCGTGTCGGTCATTCGTTTAATAGCAGTTATAGGTGCGTATGGATCGTAAATGACTTGATTGCTGTATGTATGCTTTAGATCAAGGACGCGCTCATCTTGAAAAGAAAGGTTAGTCAGGAGGCTGACTAATTCGCTATGATCTACCTCTTCAAACAACTCATTCAATTCCGTTGGGTTGCAGCTACGCATCACCACGAAGAGTTGCGATGCGTATGCGCGCTGATTCAATAAGGTAGGAGCTAATCTAGGGTTTAGGAATAATTCACGTTGCTTGCTAAGGTCTAATCTGAAGAAATGGTTAGGTGAGTACACCATTTCTTCATCCCAGATTTTATGGGTGGCCATAATTTTCAGGATTGGAGTAGGCACTGGCCTATCAAATGCCTGTACTAGTTGTCCTAGATTAAATACACAATCACCTTTTATTAAGGTGTTGATCTTTCCAAGAGTATGAATAAATATGGTTTGTTGCTCTAGAGTACATTGGCGGATTAAGTAAGTAAGCTTCTGAGTCAGTAAGTTCTGATGGATTGCCTGTAAAGCAATTTTACACAAACGAGCTATCTTAACAGGATTAACAAAATCGCGGAAGTGATTTTTGTGTGTGATTACAGTTACCATTTTATTAAAGTTATCTGGTGTTACGGCGTCACTAAACAATTTTGGGAGTTTAGGGTGTGCCAGAATCGGTTTTTGTAAAGTTGCATCAACTAATTCATAGTTATTTAGTAAATACATATAGGTTGCATCATCACTAAGTAATTGAGAGATAAACGTACCTGTTAACATATCTCTTCGAGCGAGCACATTTAGTTCATTGCCTGTAATAGCTTGTTTCGCTTTAATTGCCCTTAAGATTTGAGCAAGGATAACAGATTTACTGTATTTAGTTTGAGCTACATCTTTTAATGTTTTTAACCACATACCCAGATAACCTGGAACCCTTTTAATTTTCATAGGCATGTATTCGTTGGAAGTAAAACAATTACTTGAATGGGTGTCGGCTGTTGTAAATGCTGTATGCTGTTCTTTGGGTAATAATAAGTTTAACGCCCCTAATAATTGGTAAATAGTTTTATTATTCTGTGTTAAGTGCTGGCTAAGTTCCTGTAGCACCTTAGAATTAGTTAGGTTTACTATGCCAGTATGGCATTGCTTTTGATATGGAAGGTGTTATGTTTATAATTCTTTCATAAGAATCATATGATAATGGGCTATATGAAAGGGAAGTAAATTCTGGTAAATGCATGAATGTATTATAGCTTGTGATCATGAGCTGATTTAGCTCCTTGATTAATTTTAATACCTCAGGCTCTATGTCATCTTCAACAATATGTTGGCCACTATTAGACTTGGTCATCTTAGGCATTAATTTATCTGCAGTCTCTTCAATTTGTTCCAAATTATTCTGAAAACAAGTTAGAGCTTCATCGGTAGATGCACTATTTAGTATTAGGTTACGTAGCAAAATACATAAAGCGTAGCATTAGCCGCCAGTTTTTATTTTATGAACTGTAGAACAGTTATGTGCAGCAGTTAGAATTGGTATAATAGAGCTCTGTTCTACTAAAGGATAAGCTTTTAAGGAGGTAGACTCAGGGGCTCTATCGTACTCAATAATTTCAGCATGATAAATATTCTGATTGTTCATTTGAGCAGATAGAAATTGATAGTCAGTATTATATCTACAAATCTGTTTTTGGATGGATGATGGATCCAACTGATGGATGATTAAAGAGCAGTTAGGATCATAGAAGTTAAAAATTTTTTCACCTTCAAAATGCGTTGCGTAAATCAGCATAGCGTGGTTTATTGTGTGAAGGGTCATCACCTCACCAGGTTCTAATGTATTAATAAAACCTATTAGTTCACTATCGCTCATAGCGCGGACACCTAGTCGATAATTTCTTGAGAACAATTCTTTCTTATATTGGCATGTTAATTATAGTTTTTGTTGTGTTTTATGATAAGTTTTTTTCAATGGAAAGTCAAGATGTTGCTGTTTGCGTTGTAGTGCTAAGGTATGATATAATCAGTGCAGTTACGTAATATTTACTGTATGCTTTATTTATTTAAGTCATTATCAATTCTTTTTATTATTGAGTGTTTTGCTCAATATTTTAGCTTGCCTTATCCCCATTTATGGGCGATGATTGCAGGCTGTTTAATGGGGTGGCTAAAATTTCCTAAGTATAGCAATTATTTTAGCATAACAGCCTGTTTATTAATCATGATTTTTGGTTATATTCCTTTTGTTGAGGTCCAAAATATACTAAGTGGCCACGTTGTTGCGCTATTAGTAGTGGGGGCAGCGTTTTCTCGATTGATGGTCAAGCATCAGGTCCATGAGATCATTGCTACAAATGCGCTTGCTTATATATCACCCAAGAACCTTTCAAGTTTGTCAGTAACCTTGATGTTAATTTCTGCTTTTTTAAGCATGTGGATCTCTAATACGTCAGCTGTTGTTATGTTGATTCCTGTGGTATTAGCAATTTCTAGTAAGATTGAGTGTTCTGCTGAAAATATGTTATTAGCTATTGCATATGGTGCAACTATGGGGGGGATGCTCACACCTATAGGCACACCTGCAAACTTAGTCGCCATTGATTATGCTGCACGTTTCTTTGATTTGAAAATAGGGTTTGCGCAGTGGTTTTTAGGGGTGGCGCCATTTGTGTTAACGTTTATGGCTTTTTTTGCGGCATATCTATGGTTTTCCAAAAGTGAAACGATTAATTTTAAACAAGCTAAGGCTAACATTACACAACACCAGATGACTATTATCCGTGCATTGAGTACATGTGTGTTACTGTGGGCTACCAAGACGCTCCCTTTTGGAGGCTGGGAAGGTATGTTAGTATGGGTTACTAATGGAGGACTTCCTTCAGGTCTTTCTAGAATTTATTCTGAGGAGGCTATAGGCTTGGCAACACTCGTCTTTTGTATGTTTCAGTTTTGTCCTGATAAAAAACAGTTGTGGGCATTAGAAGATATTACAAAGATTAGCTATTCAAGCATTATTATGGTGATTGCGAGTCTATTTTTTGCAGAAGCAGTGAGTCAATCGGGTGCGGTAGAGCTGATAGCAGATCATCTGAAAACATTGGCCCATATGTCAAATACTACATGGTTGTTATTAGTTTCTTCTATGGTTAGTATGGTTACTGAGTTATGCAGCAATACAGCGGTAACGGCACTTAGCATTACGTTAATTGATCTCATACAAAGCATGACAGGTATGAGTGTTATTTCTTGTATATTTATTATTACTTTGAGTGCAAACTCAGCATTTATGTTGCCTACAGCAACACCTCCTAATGCAATGATTATTGCAACAGAGAAAATCAGTATTGCAAAGACGAGTCAAGTAGGTTTTTGCCTCAGTCTACTAAGTATATTATTGCTTTATTTCATTTATTTGTAATTATTTCTGACAAACTACTTTTATTGTTTATAAAAATAATAATTTACTAGGAGTATGTCATGGCTAATGAAAATGAAACAAATGAAGCAGTGAACAAGGTAGTTGGTTCACTAAAAGAATTGGGTAGTGGTTTATCGTCACTAGCTAAGATTGCTATTAATCGTGCAAAATCAGAGATTGATAACTATAACAGTAAGAGCGCGGATAAAGCATCATCTGAAGAGAAGAAGGGTGAAAAAGTAGCTGCTGATTCAAAAGATGAAAAATCTGTTGAAGATAAAAAGGAAGCAGTAGCAACAGAAGAAAAAGAAAGCGCAGCTGAAGCTGAAGATTCAAAAGATGAAAAGCAGGACGAAGCTGACGACTCAAAAGATGAAAAGAAGGCTGAAGACACAAAGGAAGAGGAGGCTACAGATGTCAAGGAAGAAGAACCTGAAGCAGAATCTCCAAAAGATGAGAAATCTTCTGAAGCTAACAAGCCTTAATAGTGCTGTAAATGCGTTCTGCAAAGATGAAGGTGCCAATAAAGTTGAAAGTGCCATATTCAGAAAGATATAGTGCTGAAGTAAAAGCATCAATCTTACGTGCTCGTCGTGTCATGAGCAAGTCTGAAACTTTAGACTATATTAACAGTATAGATAAAGATTCCTTTACTATAGATGTGGGAGCTACAAATCACCAAATGTTGATTTGTAAGGAGCAAGGTGTTTTCTATTTTTATGATCCTAATCTTGGTATTAGTCGGTGTGGGAAATCACTTAGGATGAGTGATGTTGAGACGATCTTTTCATATTGTGATGTATATAGAGTAAAGGATTTATCTACAACCGATTCTAGTACTAAATTGACTGGAAAAGCATGTCTTGATTTATGCATAACAGATTATGTCCCTAAAGGGGGTGAGCCGCCTCGTAACTTAGATAGTTCACGTATGATACAAAATCAGCTCATTGAAGAGGTAAATACTTATATCAGAGAGCATTATCATGTGAAAAAGTTTGATGCAAAAGGCCTTTGTTATGGTTTGTCTACCGCGCTCAAAGAAGTTGTTTTATCTACAGGATCTATAGCTTCAGCAGATAGGTATATGAAAAAGCTGATTACTGCAATTAAAAAGTCTAGAGGCAAAGTAGTGCCTCCTATCATTAAGACGCTAATGATGGTGTATATGTTCCAGGACTCTCAAGGCAGTCAGTATGGATTTAGTCTTGATCCGAATACAGAAAAGAGTGAAAGACACAAATATCATCATAGTGCACGAGGTCGTAGTCAAGATATGTATATGACACTCCCACTATCATTGCGTGTAGGAGGTGTAAGTAGCCCGAACATAGCATATAAATATTTAAAAGGTTTATCCAAAGACGAATATGCAAAGCTAATGGACAATATTACAAGAGATGATCTATTATTAGGCGAAGGAGCGTTTCAATCATTGAATAAATTATCACCTATTAGCTGCTGCTTTATTGATCCAACGATAAGCGATGAGGTGTTAATTGAGAAGAATCTAGCCTTAGATGCAGAAGGCGCAGATACGCTTAAAGCATATAAACCAAATTTAATCTGTAAAGATTCTTCGAAGGCTAAAGCTGGAATAAGAAAGTATGGTCCTGGTTATCTACTATTAATAGATAAGGATACTATAGAGAAAATAAAAGAAGAGGTAAGAAAACTAGGAGATGAATACCTTTTGGAAAAGTATAAGCCTTTCGATTGGAAACAAGTATTACTATCTGAGCCAAGGGGCAATTTAGCTTTTATAAAGCCTAAGTTTGATACTATGTTGAGTATTCTAGGTCGCTTAGAAAAAGATGAAGCACCTCAATTCCTTGCTCATTTCGAATTTGAAGAAAATGAGTTGAATAAATTAATTAAATCCTATCCGCGTGCATCATATTATTTATCAAACGAATCAGTTAATAAGCTGCCCACACTGACCAGAATTTTTGTAAAGATTTTGAGGCTTTTTAGAGCATTGTTGACTAAAATAAAAGAAATGTTTGCAAGTAAAACTCAGCCATTAGTCTTGGATACAACTAAATCAGGTATACAATCTTCATGCTCTGAAAGCTTAAGTTCGAGGAGTGAAATTGTTAGTGAGCCTTCTGTGAAATCGAGGAATGAAGAGAGAATCTCAAATCCGTCTAAGCCTAAGCCATAGCTTTTAGATGAGCTAGCTATATAAGAAGGGGTTGAGTATATTGTTTTTTAGAATAAACCTCTGGATAATGGTCGTATCGTAATGATTAGGGGCTTCTAGGAGTCTGGATGATGAAATCTATTGGAGCTTCTTCAGGCTCTCCAAAAGAACTGAATATATCAGATGCACTGTCTGCAGTGATTGGTTGGACTTGCTCTTTATGCCATAACCTGTTGTCTAATTCCTGTAAAGGCTTACAGTAGTATCTCAATAGCTGTGAACAAGAAGCAGCATTAACTGTATCTGCATATTCTATGCAGTCTGAAAAGTTGATATCTATTGAACTTTGAATCAGAGAACAGAGTATAATTGACAGACCAGTATCATTATTACTTTGGATACAGCTCAAAATATCTTCCCGGCACGTTACATTCAATATCAGGTCTAGATTAGGGTTTTGCGTTCCTAGGAGGCGAAGCACCATACGTTGATTGAGTCCGCTAGGATGAGTTTGCTCTAGTTCTATTAATAACTTGCTAATAAAGACTTCTGAGCAACTAGGGAGATGACTAAGGAGTTCATGATAAGAACCATTTTTTGCAAGCTCACGGGTGTGATCGAAAATAGATAACATAATTTAGTTGCAAATTTTTTCTAATGCATGCAGGTATTGCATGAGTGTTTTATGCTCAGATTGTAGCTGACTAAAGGCTATTTCATCTTGTTTTTGTAATGTTAAAGGTGCTTTAGTAGCATAATCAGGTCTTGACCTTTTTGCTTGCATCTTTTCTATCTCTTTTTCTTTTTTGGCAATCTTTTTACGTAGTCTAGCTGCTTCTTGAGGGGCGTCTACCAGTCCTTCTAAAGGCACAACAATATGGTAGTGATCATCGACATAAGCACAAGCTGCCTCTGGTGCTTGTTCATGCATGATATTGCCTATTTTTGCTAATTTTTGGATTAAATCTCTGTGTGTCGATAGTGTTTTTTGCTCATCTTTGACACTAAATAGATCAATCGTACACTTTGGTGCAATATTTAGCTCTGACCTGATTGATCGTACACCTCTAATCAGTGCTTGTAATGCAGTAAATGCTTGATGTGTTGTATCATTAGTGATCCAAGTGCTGATGGTTGGATAATCTTGCTCAGTAATTGATTGATCATTGCCATGCCTATTTTGCCAGATAGATTCTGTGATAAAAGGTAGGCTAGGATGATATAGGATGAGTATCGCATCAAACGCTTGATTCATGGCATCTAGCAGCTTTTGGCTTTGAGAAGCTTTTAAACATTCTATAAACCAATCACAGTATTGATGCCAAAAGAAATCAAATAATGCGGTTGCATATAGATCAAATCGATAGCTATTAAGATGCTGGTCAAGGTCTTGGATCAGCTGATTGATTTTGTGGTTTAATGCATCAATTACAAGTGCGTCAGATGGATGGTCTTTAGTTAAAGTAGTATCTTGGTAGCTGCTCAATAAGCGGGCTGCATTCCAAATTTTATTGCAAAAATGTTGGCTGGATTTTAATTTCTGTATATCGAATTTAATGTCTCTACCATGAGTACATAAGCTGAGCATGGTAAAACGCAAAGCATCAGTTCCATGCGCTTCTATACCATTTGGAAAGGCTTTAAGCGTTGCTTGTTTTACTTTTTCTCTCATAGCTGGTTGCATGAGGCCTGTTGTACGCTTTTCAACAAGTGCGTCTAAAGTGATGCCATTAATTAAATCCAGTGGGTCGAGTACATTTCCTTTACTCTTAGACATTTTTTGTCCTTTCTCATCACGAATCAATCCTGTGATATAAACTTGCGGGAAGGGGACCTGATCCGTTAAGTGCATACCAAGCATAACCATGCGTGCAACCCAGAAAAAGATGATATCAAAACCAGTAATGAGTAATTGATTCGGGTAGAATTCAGATAAACGGCTTGTTTTTTCAGGCCAACCAAGCGTTGCAAAAGGCCAAAGTGCAGAAGAGAACCACGTATCAAGTACATCTTGATCTTGAGTGAGTTCACCCTTGACCTGATGTGTTTTGCGGATCTCTGTTTCTGAGTTGCCCACAAATACATTACCATCTGAATCGTAATAAGCAGGGATTCTATGTCCCCACACGATCTGCCGAGAAATACACCAATCTTGTATATCGGTTAACCACTGTGCATAGGTTTTATCCCAGTTACTGGGTATAAATCCAAGCTCACCTTGTGTTTGAGCCTGAAGTGCTTTTTCAGCCATAACCTTCATGTTCATAAACCATTGGTCGGTGAGCATAGGCTCAAGAATGGTCATAGAACGGTCCCCAATCGGGACGGTTAAGGTATGGGGTTCAATTTTATTTAGAAGCGCTTGTTCCTTTAGATCTTGAATGATTTGCTTGCGCGCTGCTATTCGGTCTAGACCTTGATAAGCTTTAGGGCAGTATTCATTTAGAGTGCCATCTGGATTTAGGATGTTTACTAATTCAAGTTGATGACGCATACCGATTTCATAGTCATTGAAATCATGGGCGGGTGTCACTTTAACACAGCCTGTACCAAACTCAGGATCTACATGGGTATCAGCAATGATGGGTATCCGGCGCTCTGTAAGTGGGATGCTTGCAGTTTTTCCGATGAGTGCTTGATAGCGTTCATCATCTGGGTGGACACAAATTGCTTGATCACCAAGCATGGTTTCAGGACGAGTTGTGGCAACGGTTATGGTGGTGGATTCATCAATAGGGTAATCAATATACCACAGTTGACCACTCCGATTTTCATTGATTACTTCTAAGTCTGAAACGGCTGTCAGTAATTGGGTATCCCAGTTAACCAGTCTTTTTCCGCGGTAGATGAGGCCTTCTTGATACAGCTTTATAAAACTATCCTGCACAGCACGTGAGAATCCTTGATCTAGGGTGAATCGTTCATTATCCCAATCAACCGATACACCCATTTGGCGCATTTGTTGCGTAATTCTTCCGCCAGATTGTGCTTTCCATTCCCATATTTTGTCGATGAACTCTTCACGAGAAAGCTGATCTTTAGTTATGTTTTGTTCAGCAAGCTGTCTTTCTACCACCATTTGTGTTGCAATTCCAGCATGGTCAGTACCTACTTGCAGCAATACGTTTTTACCTTGGTAGCGTTGAAAGCGTACTAATGTATCCATCAAAGTGAGTTGGAGTGCATGCCCAAGGTGTAAGCTTCCGGTAACATTAGGTGGCGGAACCATAATACAATAAGCAGGTCCATTATTTTTTGGTGCGCCCTGGTTAATGCTTTCCCAGTATGCACTAATTTTTGGTTCAAGTTCTGATGGTGTAAAATTTTGGTTTAACATAAGTGCTGTTTTATGAATTTCATTTATATTACCCCCCAGACAGTTAGAGTGCAAATATATTGACCTTGAAACAAAATAATTCTGACAGTAAGACGTTTCGCTCTATAACATGATCAATGATATTGGAGAAGCACATGGCAACAATGTATGAAGAATTGTTAGAATTTGGGAAAAGCAACCATAAGCATCTACCACAAGATGTAAAGGAGATGTTTGGGAAAGGTAATACAGAACCTCTTAAAGCTAAAGAGTGCTTAAATATTGCATTTATGATCATAGAGGGTCTTGCGGAGAAAAGCTCAGAGGTTAAGGCCAGACAAGAACAATCGTCTAAGAATAAAAGCGGCCATGGCATGATGCCTCAGTTACAGCCAGGGGCAGCTATGTGGTCAGTTAATATCTCTAAGTTAAGTGCACTGAAAGAGGCATTTATAAAGCATGATAAAGTTGCATTACATTCTATTTTAAGCCAATCATTTGACGGAAGTTTGGATTCACAGATTGCACCACTTATCAGTCATGCGCTCAATGAAGAGAGCACTGGCGCTATTTCAGAACAGGAAGAGAAAGATGACATCGCTAAGATGATGCAGGAGGCGCTGCCAAAACTGATTGAAAATCGTGAAGAAGCTGAACAATTATGTGTGCGTGCTAACCCACTAAAAGACGATCATAGCGCAGATCCCAGCGCGGTAGCTGGGCGAAATGATTATCTTCAAGAAGCTGTGGTTGCTATGGAATTAGGTGATAACGATGGTAGCAGTATCGATCATAACGCCGCTCAAAGTACGAAGAATCTGTAATTTTTTAATCAAAATAATGTATTTTAATGATTGACAATTTCTATTGTTTTATTGACACTTTTCCAGTGTTTATAACGGTTTCTAGCGAGCTGCTTGTCTCGCTGAACCCATTCAATATTAACATGCTGTAACTGTTGATCAGATGTATTGATTACACAGTCATATTGAGAGCTTGGTAGCTCAGAGGTTATATAGATAACCGATGAGTTGACAGGTGTGTCATCAATAGCGATGAAGCGTTTAGGCAGCTTCCAAATCGCTCTTTGAATATCATTTTTATCTTCTAGTTCACAAACAATGCATAGATTTTTTTGGGGCCAGATGGATTCAATATAGCCTGCTAATGCTTGCCAATCTTTTGGGCTGGATTCATGGATGTGAAATTTAATCATGGTTGATACACTTAAGTTACAACATTGATAGCATACCTATGCCATGCTGGCAAGTAGCGATGCGTATAAGAGTATGTTACATTAAATCCAGTCGGTTAACTTGAGATAATAAGAGTATGAATGTTTTTGGCGTATTTATGTGGTTTCTAGGGGCATCTAGTTTTTTGATGCAATATATCTGCCGAGTTGCAGTTAGTGTAATGCATACACCACTGATGCACAGTTTGTCAGTCAATGCATCTGAATTAGGCCAGATTGCTGCTGGTTTTTACTATCCATATTTAGTGATGCAACTCTTTGTCGGTCGAATCGTAGATCGTTATGCTGCACATAAGGTGCTAATCATTACCTCGGTCCTGTTCTTGATGGGTAACCAGTGGTTTTCAGAGGCGCATTCAATGAGTAGTGCACTCTTTGCGCGTGGTCTACAGGGCATTGCCGGTGCATTTACATTTGTGGTGACAATGAAGCTGGCTATGGCATGGCTTGACAGGCGCTATTTAGCGACATTTGCAGCTCTAACCCAGGTCATGGGTATGCTAGGTGCTGCGCTAGGTAGTGGGTTAGTCAGTCTCTTGCTGGTTAATTATGAGTGGAGGGGGGTGCTTAAGTTATTATCAATGGCTACTTTAGCATTGATTGTTTTTATGCTCATTTTCTTACAATCACAGCATGAGGAGCAGCCTGTTAATGATGTATCATTACTAGCAGGACTAAAAAAAGTAATGAGTAATACACAAACTTGGTATAACGCATTATATGCAGGTTTAATTTATTTACCAACAGCAGCCTTTGGAGAATTCTGGGGTGTAGACTACCTCACACATACCAATTCTGTCATCAGTGAGCATGAGGCAAGTATTGCTGTAAGTATGATCTTTATTGGTTGGGCCATAGGTGGTGTTTGTACCGGATTTTTATCGGATTACTTAGGCCAAAGAAGACAAATAATGATGACATCGTCGGTTTTAAGTTTATTATTTATTTTGCCCGTGTTGTACATTAATAGTTTGAGTGCAATGGGTATCTATACATGCTTAATGCTGTATGGTATGTCAAACACAGGCTTAGTATTGGCTTATGCAAAAGCAGGGGAGATCAATGGTGATGATGTTTCAGGTGTATCCATTGCTTTTTGCAATATGTGGTCAATTTTGTGTGGTACAATAGCAATGCCTGCTATTGGTTTTGTTTTAGACCTATCGTGGAAGGGGCAGTTGGACTCAGGGATCAGAGTTTATGAAGTTTCTGCATATACCAATGCAGTAGCACTATTTCCACTAGCGCTACTATTAAGTTTTCTGGCAGCTTACCAACTAAACGAAACGCTGACTACTCTTCCCCAGAAGAAGGGTCTTTAATCTGACCTTTAATTGCCTTTCCCGGTAGGTTCTTGATAAAGTTCATAACCTTTGGATAGTCTATTTTACCTGTTCCTAGCAATGGAATTTGCTTAATTGTTTCAATTTGACTCGGAACTGCTAATGGGCTAACACCATTTTCTTTTAGTTTTTTAGCAAGCTCAGAACGATTAGCATCTTGTTTTTCGGTAACTAGAACTAATTTTTCGCCACGTCGGGTATCTTGGATGCTGATGACCCCATGCCTCTGGTCTGGCCAACAAATAGCAACTTCGTTTTCAATAGCACTGAGTGATATCATTTCACCGGACACCTTAGCAAAGCGCTTAACTCGGTCTACAATAGTTAAGTAGCCCTGTTCATCAACTTTAACAACATCCCCTGTATCATACCAGCCATTAGGCAGTGGCGTAATTTTTCCAGGGGTGTCATGATATAAATATCCGAGCATAATGTTTTCACCACGGACACAGAGTTCACCCCCATTGGTAACACCTGGGAAGGGGTTGAACCTATATTCAATACCTGGAAGGAGTCTACCCACTGTGCCTGGTTTGAAGTGCATGGTTGTATTAACACTGAATACAGGAGCACCCTCAGTAGCGCCATAGCCTTCTAAAATTAAAATACCGCGCTGTGTTAGCCAGCTATCATAAGTATCCGTTTGGAGCTTTTCACCACCTGCAAATACAATTCTTAATTTGGCAAAGTCATATGGTGTAGATACTTTTAAGTACGCATTTAAGAATGTATTGGTTCCAATTAGAATCGTAGATCGTGTGTCGTAAACGAAGTCAACCACTGTTGAAAACTGTTTTGGGTTTGGATATAAAAAGGTTTTTATTCCACACATAATCGGTGTAAGAGTTCCCAGTGTAAAGCCAAATGCATGGAACATAGGTAGTGCATTAAACATGGAGTCTAATGGGTTGAGATCCATAAGTGCCAAGGACTGAATTTTATTGGCAGTAATGTTTCTATGTGAAAGGACCACACCTTTGGGTGTGCCCTCAGAGCCTGAGGTAAATAGTACGACTGCTGGCGCATCAATATGGGGTACATACTGTGGGTTGTTACGGTAAAACCGATCGAGGGTGAGGTAACGTAGTGCACCAGATATCTTATCTAACGTTGAAATTTGCTTAGCAATATCTTCTAAGAAAATAACCTGTTTTAGATGTTTGCGCATTGCTTTTAACTCATCAGTTAACTCTGCCTTAGCAATAAACTGTCTAGAAGTAATCAGTATTTTTATATTGCTGGTGACACAACTTGCAGCCATAGCGCTAGCGCCAGCAGTATAATTGATCATAGCAGGAACCTTCCGGTAAGCATGTAGTGCTAATACAGTAACAGCACAGGTACTTGTATTGGGGAGTAATACCCCAATATAAGACTCATCTTGTGTGTCTTGCAGTAAAGCTTTACCTAAGATTTGCGTCTTAAGGAGAAGCGATCTATAGGTAAGTTGTTTACGGGTAAAGTCTTCTAAAATAACATGGGATCCACCATGGTTTACTGTAGCATGGCGTAGCTCACTATATAGATCTCGGCGGTCATGGCCAATATAGCTGCTTTGCACCATCTTTTCATAAATTTGCTGTACATGAAGCTCACGACGTTCTTTGCTACTGATGTTGTCAGCACCAGGTTGTAATTTGAAGACAGGGAGTACCGTGATAGTAACTGGTGTAAATAATCTAAGTTTAAAGATTCCCTTGAGTCTAGAGAAGATATTGAATTTGAGGTCTCCACCTAGATTAACAGGAATAATGTTTGCATCAGCCCACTCTGCGATAGCAACAGGACCACTATACACTTTCATTATATTCCCAGTGTTCGTTAATCGTCCTTCTGGGAATATAATGCACGGTTGGCCTTTCTCGATGCGTTTTGCAATGGTTTTTGTACGAATAGGGTTTGTCGGATCTATTTCATGGCATTCTACAAAGTTGCGGATAAATCTTACAATCCATAGCTTTGCAATATCCGTATTAACTGCAAATATATACTGACCTGGTAAGAAAAGTGTTAAAAATATCGTATCGATAAATGTAATGTGGTTACAAATAACAACCACTCTTTTCCCAGAGGCCTGGAAATGTTCTAATCCACTTACTTGAACAGAAAACAGCCATGCAACAACTTTAGCAGCATAGGGCTTTATACTAGAAAGGGGTAGCATTTTACATAGATAAATACTTAATGTTAGGTTCACAAGAGCTAGCGTTAAATATAAACTGATCACAGAGAGTTTTAAAATAGTTAAAAATATAAACGATGCAATCGTAGCAAGGATCATAAAGAGCGCATTAATAACGTTTGTAGCGGCCATGATTCTCGCACATTTTTCTAGAGGGCTGTTCTTTTGTAAAATAGCATAGAGCGGTACGACATAAATACCAGCTGCAATCGAAATCATGAGAAGATCAAACATTATGCTATAACTATGAAAAGATGACAGAAATGAACCTACGCTAGCAAGCTCATTACCAGAGATAATCGAACCCGTACTGTAAAATAAGTGGAGCCCAAAAACTGAAGTGGTAAACAGGCTAATAGGTACCAGTCGTGTATGAATAGCGCCTTTCATTATTTTGTTACATGTCAGAGATCCTATTCCAATGCCAATCGTAAAAATAGTATTTAACAGCGCAAAAACTGATAAGTTTGCGTGTAAGTTAAATTGTACATAGTTAATTAAGTTGGCCGAGTAGATAGTAGCAGTAACCCAAAACCATGAGATTCCTATGATAGGAAGCCAAATATTATCATGTTGGTGCACGCTTTCTATTTGTTGTTGTGTCGCTGATATAAAGTTTTTACGCACTTTAATATCAGGGTTTTGAGCTCGATTTGATGGTATAATAAAGCTAGCAATAAGACCAGAGATAGATAGGGCAAAGAGTGTAGTTGAAATAAAGGATACCCCTAATGAACTAATTCCAACCAAGGACCCTAGTGAGACTCCCATGGCGATGGCTATAAAGGTAGAGCCTTCAATTAAACCATTTGCAGGAAGTAGTTCATCTGACTCAAGGTACTCAGGTAGATATGAGAATTTCGCAGGGCTAAAGACTGCTGCATGCGTACCCATTAAAAAAACGCAGAGCATTAAGCTAGAGGGGCTGGTAGCGTCTCCAAAAAGAAGTACAGATGTGACCAATACAATCAGTAGCTCAGCTACTTTTACGGATCTTAAAATAGTAACTTTTTTGTATTTATCAGCAAGATCTCCAGCTATAGAAGAAAAAAGCAGAGTAGGTAGTATAAACATAGCGGTAGCTATGGATGTCCAAAAGTTAGAGCGTATAGAATCGTTATCTAATAACTGGAAGGTAATGAAGGCAGTAATCGAGCTTCGCAGAATATTGTCATTCAGCGCATTAAACATTTGTGTAATAAAGAGTGGTAGAAATTTTCTAGTTTTCAATAAATCTAATGTGTTAATCATTGCTTAACTCCAAAGTTTCATAGGGTAATAATTTGGCATTCCATTAAGGTAAGTCGGATAAGCTTCGCCTTGGATCAGTGGTTTTAAGAAATCAATGCATGTATCATTAACATTCATCTGGTTTTCTTCGATAAAGTGACTGGGTAGTTTTTTCTCATATCCTGCAACTTTTTCTAATTCTATGTGGCCAACTGACCATAAATAAGGTGTATCTTTTTCTCTTACTATTGTAGTCATTATATCAGAATATCCCAACTTGGCAAGTTTGAGTGCCTCTAGGGTAAGCTGACGTGCTTGATCGATGTCTGTAGTAGATGCAATATGGCGTGCTGATCTTTGTAGATAATCTGGTATAACAACGTGGTTTTGTGTGTTTAAATGGTTTTCGATTAGTTGGTTTAATTGGTAGCCTGGTGGAAGATTGCTGTCGCCCCCTAGAGATACGCCTTCGGCGATACAAATCGTCAGGTGGTTGTATTTAGTAAGTATATCATCAGCATAGTTTAGAATGTTTGTTTGTTGAATATCTGCTTCAGGTACTAGAACCATGTGGGGGGTATTAGGACTGATTAAGCTTGCTAATTTGCTCGCAGCGGCTAACCAACCACTATTTCGCCCCATTGCTTGATAAATAACAACTTGCGAAGCAGAATGACACATAGATTGGAGGTCGAGACTAGCTTCTAGCATGGATATGGCCGTATATTTAGCAGCGGATCCAAACCCTATGCAGGTATCTGTTTGTAAAATATCATTATCTATGGTTTTAGGTATACCAATACAGGTTAGTGGAAAGTTTAAGGCTTTTGCTGCTTGATGAATTCTTCGCACAATGTTTTGGGACTGATTGCCCCCATTACATAAAAATGTAGTGATGTTGTCTTTCTTAAATTGGGTAAACAGCTGCTCATAAAACAGAGCATTGTCTGTTACATTAGGGACATAAACTCGACTAGAGCCAAATGCACTAGCTGGGGATTGAGCTATTTGTTGCCAGTGTGTAAAATCATCAGATAAGTGCCACTGATGTGCTTTGAGCCCGGATATACCATTTCGACAAATAAAAAGCTTTTGCTTGTCTTTATGGTTATGTAGCGTTGATGCAACGATATTCACAAGGCAACTTACTCCACCTGAGTGGGAAAAAAGAATATTGCCTTGTGCTGCGCTCATTTTCGCATACTTTAGGAAGTCGAGTCTGTATTAGCTGCTTTTTTTCTTTTATTATGTTGAATCTTTTCTGCAATTCTACCAGCCTTCGCACTTAAACTACGGAGATAGTAAAGTTTACCTCTACGTACTTTACCTCTTCGCAATACCTCAATGCTTTTGATATTGGGACTGTTTAGGAAAAATGTACGCTCTACACCTTCACCATAAGACTTCTTTCGAAGTGTAAAGGATGTATTTACCCCTCTGTCTCTTTTGGCAATTAGTAGACCTTCAAACTTTTGGGATCGTACTTTGGAGCCTTCCTCAATTTGGACGACTACTGCCAATGTATCACCAGGGTGGTATGTTAAACCATCATGCTGTTTTAATTGCTTATCTTCAAATTTTTTCAGTAATATACTCATATCATTCACCTCATTCGTTATGATTTTGCACAAATTTCATAAATAATGCAAGCTCATTTTGCGAAAATTTTTTACCAATCAGTAAATCGGGCCTATTTAACCAGGTATTGCCGATTGCTGACATCCTACGATAGGCATCAATTTCTTTGTGATTGCCTTGTAAAAGTACTTCTGGAACCATTTGATTGCGCCAAGCTTGCGGCCTTGTATAATGATTATGATCTAAGAGATCTGAGCTAAAAGAGTCATTTAGATGTGAGTCAGGGTTGCTCATTGCTCCTGGAAGGAGTCGTGTAATTGCGTCAATCAGCGCAAGCGCGGGAATGTCGCCGCCTGATAATACGTAATCACCGATAGAAATATACTCATCAATGTAGCTATCAATTCTGTGATCAATTCCTTCATACCGCCCGCACAGTAATGTAATGTTAGTGAAGCTAGCTAATTGTTGTACTTTATTTTGAGTGAGTTGAGTCCCTTTGGGGTCAAGTTGAATAATGTGGCTTGGCTGGCAGGTTTGTATGGCTTGATAGACTGGCTCTGGAGTGATTACCATGCCCGCACCGCCACCATAGGTTGTATCATCGATCCTTCTATCCTTTCTAGCGCTGAAGTCTCTAATATTAATCATATTAATTTTAACCTTTTCTTGCTCTATCGCTTTTCCAAGTATGCCAAAGCGGCATAGCTCAACGATTTCTGGGAGTGGAGTGATAAGGTTAATAATCATTCGGGCGAGTAGTTGATTTGGATAAATTGCTGTTTGTGGTTTATTTCATGAATATACTGGGGAGAAACGCAAAGTTTTCTGTTGAGTTCGTCGTGCTGTACTGATGCCATGAGGATATTCTCAAGCTCTTCAATATATTCAATGGTGCCAATGGGTCGTCCGTTACAATCTTTAAGTATATACTGAGCACAAAAATCATTTAGAATTTGTTCAGGATAGTGCTCAAAAAAATCTGTTTTATTGGTATAGATATTTGTGTTGTTGAGTTGCTCAGCATCACACCTTGAAGATACCCCCTGGATGTAGACAACATTCTTTTTGGTATGTTGCTCAAATTTAATGATTTGGATCTGTCTGCTATTCGTTTGGATCTCAAGCTGGCTAATCAATTCAGCAGGTGTCGTATAGCTAAAAATAGAAAGACCACCCTTGATTCCGTGTGCGGTTCCAAGGTGGCCTATGTGAACTAAATCAGATGTGTTATTTTGACTCTGCATCCACTTGTGTGTTGGTTGTAGGTCTATTTTTCATGTTTTTATAGATAGATGCTACCTGTGGGGTAGGAGCAGCGCCAACGCCAATCCAATATTCAATGCGCTCGATGTCTAATTTGCACTCACTGAAGTTGTCACGTAGCCCATTGTAGTAACCAATTTTCTCAATGAAACGACCGTTTCTTGAGAATCTTTGATCTGCAACAACGATTTGGTAGAATGGCTTTTTTTTCCTGCCATGCCTTGCTAAACGTATTTTTACCATGTTGAGTTTACCTCTAAGTTCAATTATTTGACCATAATTTATCTTTTTTTTTATGTAAAGTAAAGCCTTAAATGCAGGGTCTATAGATTCAGGTAGCTGAGATGAGGTGATATTTATAAATTTGAGGAGTTAAGCTTTGTCTTCTAGCTATTATTAGGGAGCCTACTTTAGGGCTTCCATGTTTGTATTCGGATACGGTATCAAATTTTCTGAGTATTATGAGTTGAGCGTATTGATAATGTGTAGTGCTTGATCAATTTCTGCTTGGGTGGTCACTCGACCTATTGAAAGTCTAATACTGCGCTTTATATCAGATGGGTGGATATTTCGAGCTGATAAAACATGTGAGAGCCCTTGTTGATGACATGATGCGCTTTGCTGACAATATATCTTGGATAGGATATGTGCTATTTTTTGCTCGCTTAACGTGTGGAAGCAGATATTAATAATTTCAGCTACACCGTCTTGAGTGTGTATGTAATAGGGTATTTTGATCTTGGAGAGGAATTGTTCTCTTAAATGCATCGCGTGCGCTTGGTCTTGTTTAAGTGCTTGATGTGCTATTTCATATGCAGCACCCATCATTCCAATAAGTCCTACAGAGGGGGTCCCAGGTCGGATAGGGTCATTGCCATAAATCAGAGGTCTTACATGGCGGTTTGGCTGAATGTAAAGTGCAGCAATACCTGAAGGGCCATAACATTTGTGTGAAGAAAGCGTAATAAAGTCTGCAGGTGTTGTGCGTGCATCAAATGTTTCTTTTCCAACAGTTTGGCTACAATCAATGTGTAACATAAAGCCAAGCTGGTTTTTTAATTCAATGAGTGGTTTCAAGTCTTGTATGAAGCCAGTCTCGTTGCAGATATGGTTAATTGAGACTAGGATGGTATTTGAGTTGCAGGCCTCTTTAAGAAGCTGGTAATCAATTGCTCCGTTGGGTTTGACAGGCAATATAGACACTTGAAACCCCTCTAACTCAAGCTGCTTGCAGGCATTGAGTGTCGCGCTGTGCTCTGTTTCAAAGGTAATAATGTGGTTTCCACTATGTTGATAGTAACGAGCAGAGCCGAGTAACGCTAAGTTTATTGACTCAGTTGCACCGGATGTAAAATAAACTGAGTCAGAGTTCCCATTAATATAGCTAGCAATTTGATTTTTACTGTGTGCAATGATCTCATTAAGTTGAGTCATTTGTTTAGATTGTGCATTGCCAGAGAGTGAATACCAATAATGTAGCTGGCTTTTTATGCGGTCATCTAAGGGTGTGTTTGCGGCGTAGTCTAGGTAAATCATTGCTTATAAAGTTTTTTTTATTATATTGCTTTGTGGTTGAGATGTCAATTTTCTGGGTTCATGAAGTTGGCCATTTGATCCTTGAATCTGCTTTTCTTCATTTTTGACATCATCTTTTCTATTTTGCTATACATCTTTTTTAATTCATTAAATTCTGAATTTGTGCGTCCAGAGCCTTTTTTAATTCGAAGTTGACGTGTTTTTTGGTTGAATACAAGCATGGGGTTGTTTCTTTCTTTAGCCGTCATAGACTCTATAAGTGCTCTAATTGGAATGAATTTTTTATCATCAGCCATATCTAGCATATGCTGTGGTATTTGTGAGCTCCCGGGTAGCATCTGCAGGATTGATTTAGCGCCGCCTAGAGCACTCATTTGGTCCATCATGCCGAGCATGTCTTCAAATGTAAACTGACCCTTTTGCATTCTTTGAGTCATCTGCTTGGCTTTATCTTGATCAATATGTTTTTCAGCACGCTTTGCCAGTGTCATGATGTCACCCATATCAAGGATTTGATCAACAACTTGCTTGGGGTCAAAGGGTTCAAGCTGATCAATATGTTCGCCGCTACCTAGCCACAATATAGGTTTTTGAGTGACTTGCTTAACTGAGAGTGCGACGCCACCTTTGGTATCAGAGTCAGTCTTGGTAAGAATGACACCAGTAAGAGGGAGCTTTTTATGGAATGTTTTAGCAACCTGTAACGCACTTTGTCCAATCATACTGTCTATAACATATAAGCACTCTTGGGGCTGAACTGTTTTGTGAATGAGTGCAGCTTCATTCATACGGGCCTCATCTACCTCGAGTCGGCCAGCAGTATCAATGATTAAGATTTGGTACTGGTTATTTTGTGCATAGGCTTTTGCTTGAGCACTGATTGATTCAGGTGCATCACTGGTGTTTGCATCAAAGTAATCAACCTGAGCAGAATCAGCTAGTGTTTTTAGTTGCTCCATTGCAGCGGGTCTAAATGTATCGGTAGAACACATCAAGATCTTATGATGACCCTGGGTTTTAAGTTGGTTGGCAAGTTTAGCACAGGTCGTTGTTTTACCTGCACCTTGTAAACCAACAAACATGATTGTATGTAATTTGTTGGGTTGAATGGTAATTGGTGGGGTAGGGCTTTCTAACAGTTCAAGTAATCCTTGCCTAACCTCGTTCATGAGTTGAGATTGAATATCCAGGTTTTCAATGGTTTCTAGATGACTCATTTTATGCATTAAATGAATCTTTAAGGCATTGATGGATTCAAGTGCAACATCGGCATCAATTAATGCCTTTTCGATTTCAAGTAGCGCAGCATCAATATCTTTTTGGGTGACATGTTTTTGTCTGAATATATTGGAAAGCTTTTTGGCAAGAGTTCTATACATGTCTGTTCGTGTTTTTTGAGTCTCAATAATTTACAATAACGCTATCTTGACTTCAATCATTAGTTATTGTTTCCTTGGATGCGCTTGTATCCATAAAATTTTGTTGTCGAAGATATGAGTCACTGTAAACTCTATATCTTTGATCAGGATGCAGCAGGGCCCATCGGGTAGGCAGCCAATCTCGTGTATGACGAGTCCGGATATAGTTCGTGCATGGTGTTTAGGCAAGTCCCAATTTAGTTTTCGGTTTAGGTCTCGTACTCTTGTTTGGGGTTTGATTGCAATCTGATTGTTGGCGCTGATGCGAATTGCGCCAACGGGGTAGAGTATTTTTTCGTTAGAGTCTCCTAAAATTTCAGCTAGAATTTCTTGAATTTCTAGGACGCCAATTATTTTCCCATACTCATTAATCACGATACAAGTCGTTTGATCGTCTTTTTGAAAATTCATAAGTTGGGTGCTTAACAGCGTACCTTCTTGGACATAGTAAGGCGGGATCATCTCGTTATCTTTGATGTCTATTGTATGTTGGTTTATTTTAATTAGACCAAGGATGTGCTCACTATTTTCATGTTCTTGAACGAGGACGAAGTTTTCTTTTATTGACTGTGCTTTATCCTTTATTCTTTGTAGCTCTGTTGGAGTGGTTATGTGGATAAGGTGCATAGGCGTCATTAAGGATTCTACCGTGGTGTGACTAAGGTCTAAGATACCCTCAAGCATGAGTCGGTCATATTTAGGTAGTTGTTTTGCAGCTGTGCGAACAATTCGACGCATGTCGTGCTCAGTCATATGTTCTTGCTTAATGGTTGAGTAGTACTGAGTGATCCAGTTTAAGGGTTTGAGGAGTGGGTATAAAATGAGTTCACAAAGTCTGAGTATAGGGAGAACACGAGTAGCAAAAATATAGCTATTTTTAGCGGCAATGGTTTTGGGGAGCATTTCACAAAATATCAAAATAAATAATGAAAGAGATAATGTGCCAATCGCTATAATGGATCCCTCTTGTGTTAATTGTTGGAGCCAGAGGGTAAAGATAGAAGCGGCAGCTATATTGCATAGTGTATTCCCCAGTAAAACAATACTAAGAAAATACTCTGGCTGATCAATATATGCTTTTAATTGTCTGGCTGGATGAATGCCATCTTCAGCATCTGATTTGACACGATAGTGATTTAACGCCATCACTGCAGTTTCAGTCCCTGAGAAGAAGGCTGAAAATAAGAGTAACGTCAGTGTGATTCCAATAAACATATTGCATTATAACAAGAAATAATGTATTTTTGTATGTAAGTTTACAATAAATATAAAATTATGGTTGATATTATTCTTGCATGGATATTGTTAGCAGTTATCGCCTTGCTGTTGGTTGCTACTTATTACTATTGGGCTCCTTTTTCTAAAGAACAATCATATACAGATCAAACAAAGGCGCTTCGGTACATTGTTGAGAAGCCCACAGAATTAATGCATGCAGTTTGTAATCATGACTTAGTAGCCGTGAAGCGTTTAGTTGAAAAAAGCAATAAGAAAGTCAATGCTGTCACACATGAAGGTTTTACAGCAGCCCGACTTGCTGTTTTACATGGTCAGTTAGAGATATTGAAGTTCTTGGTTGGCGCGGGTGCCGTATTAAATGCAAGGTCTGACTATCCTGTTCAGGATCGAGATTGGGATGCTATGTGTCGACAGTTTAAGTTGCCTAGTACAATTCAAACTTTACTACAGGGTGATAAGTATAAGAAGACTAAAGAGGGTGTAACTCGCAACCTACATTGGTTCAGTTTGCCATTTTATGCTATTATGGCGCCTCATTTTTCAGGTCTTCCCAATGATAAACAAGGAACGGGGGCGCAAAAATTAGCTTGGGGTCAAGCTCAAGACATGATGCAGTATTTACTGGGTAAAAAGCAGAAATTCAAAGATTGTGGTCATAAGGTAGCAGGAAATTCACAATCACTTTGCCCGCTACACATTTTGACCTTAAAGGGTAATCCAGCGTCTATTAAGTCAGTATTAAGCTGGGTTGATTGGACGAGAAAAGACCTGGAGCTTCCCTATATCCTAAATAAAATGTTGTTTGATATCAATCTAGAATGCGGGGCTGCGGATATTCCTGTTAATGAGACTAATAAGAGCAATATTGTATTTGTGCTGAATCATATAAAAGATCAGAGCTATTATGAAGAGCAATCATCAATGTGCCCTGGTCATTTTTCTAACAGATTACCGGCAGATTGGGTCTTTACGAAGCATAAGTCATTTTATCAAAGTTTGATACCTGGATTAGTCGCTAAGGGCTTCTTGAATTTGCAGCAGCAATCTGTTGAGGCTAGCATAGAGCGTTTAACGCCTCAAATTTTTTGGGATATATGGCAGCCTAAGTTTGAGGTTGCTTCAACAAAAATATTAGAGTGGGTAGTGCTTGTGTATGGCTGTTTTAATAGGGTTAGCAGTCACGCCGGTATTTACTTACCTATTGAAATTAGGGCGAAGATATTAAGTTTCATTAATCCAATTCAAAAAGGTTGGATGATTCAAGACGAGAACCCGCTTAGATTGCCAGAATTGGAGGGGCCGCGTGCTAGAATTGAATCGTTAAAAGTGACGTGTTATTATGATAAAAAATGTGCCTTAAAGGTTGAGATTCCAGAGAGTCACTGCATTTTTCCAAGATAATACTTAAGTGGTTTTTTTTTATGTTATATTTGATTTTTTTGATAGGTTCTTGTGTCATGGCGTCACGTCCTTATTCGGTAATTAAAGTAAAACAATACTCTAATTTGTTTACAGTGGTGCAATCATTTTCATCATTACTACAATCAGTATGTTTGTATTCTGGGTTACTTATGATGTGTTTTGCAGTCTATCGTTATGCTGAATACTATCAGGAGCGTGTTGTTGAGCGGGTGGAGAGTGTGGTCACTTTATTTGTGATTGGAGGCGTTGTATCTTCACTTTCATTAATCACTATTGATCCAGATGTCATGCAGATTTTTGCCTAACCCAAGTTTATGCGCCTGGAGCTGGGGTCGTTGACGGTGAGGGGGTTGTGCTTTTTGGGATCGGTGTTTGTACGGTTTTGATCACTTTATCGATCAGTTCATTAGAAAATACTTGATCAATAGGTGTATTTTTCTTGAATTGATTTAAAAATAGTTTTGCAAATAAATATTGTGTGCCAATACTGAATAAGTTGAGACTTAGAAATCCAAGTGCTAGATATGGAATATAGAGGCTGATGCTGGATAAATAGCAGGTTAATGCAACAGCAGCTGTGATTGTAGTATTGGATATGATATGTGCAGTTAATAGGTGGCTGCTGAATAATTTAATGGTATTACGGGTTAAGTGTCTGATGGGAGGGTGGTTAGTGACAACCTTCAGTACTTTTTGTGTGTATGCAGTTGGACGAGTAAAGAAATTGTCTGATTTTTGATTGGCGGGATTACTGTTGTCTTTAAGGGTTTCCGAGATCAATTCTGGAATACTTTTAGCGTTCCATATATCTTCTTTATTACCGGGGTTTGCAAGGCTTGCAAAAATCTTGTGGGGTAAATAAAAGGTTCCTAGTTTAAGGTGCTTAGCATAGTCGGATGAAAGTGAAGCCATTGTAAACTGTAGGAACTGTTTCAATGGCGCATCAGTGTGACTCAATCTGTTATAAATATCGCTAAATGATCCAGTCTTTTCAGGCAACTGATCCCAGATAGCCTTCATTAAGGATTTCCAGAATTGTTGATCTTCTACCGGCTGACCTTCAGTGGTTTCATCAGGTAGAAAGGCATGGCTAAACATCGCTCGAAGGTCATTAGTATTCCATACTTCAGGGTTGTTGCTGATTTCAAATAGGATGCCTTTAGCTATAGGGTTGGTTATTGAGGGTTGAGCTAATATTCGCCCATAAAAGTCATTGGAGACGGTGCTGAGTGCCAGAACAGAAAGCTGCTCAAATAAAGTTTTTTGATCATTGATTAGCTCGATTACTTGTTTTGCGCTTTCTAAGGTTATGGCGGTCCCTGGTGATTCTTTAACGGCTTTTTTAAGCTCGACTAATGCTCTAGCCACAAAGGAGTCACCGTTGGATATATCAAATGCACTTTCATAACCGGGGCGAAGCAGATTAAATAAAACACGTGTTGCACAGATGATCTCTGGTTGAGGGCATTGTTTTTCTTGAAGGTCTTTATAGTTTTGATAATAAGCTGCAGCCAGCGTAAGTGCTTCAACTGTTTTTCTCATAATGCTGGTCTTATCAGGTTCATCTGGACTTTCAGTTGATATTAATTCAGTGCTACATTCAAAAAGAGGTATGATACCAAGCATATGTTCTTTTTTAGGGACGTTATGGTTGAATGAAAATACGGTTAGACCTGTGCAGAATGGTATAATAGCATTAGGATGAATTTTATGAGTTGCCAATTCAGTGAGCAAGTCCCCTGCTTGTTCAGCTAGGCTTGTGTCAATGCTTTGGTTGGTCCGAAAAACATCACTAGCTGCTAAAGCAATAATCTGAGCTAATTGTAAAAAGTTTATATGATCAGTGGCATTGTTCTTTACGTGCCATAAAATATTACGCCATAATATATCCATTAATTGAGATTGTGATCTTATGTTAGTTGCACTGGTATTTGAGGTAGGGCCAGCCGCACAAAAAATAGCTGCAAAAATGAAAAATCCAAGCCGAATACTAGGTGGTACTTGGGGATCTTGAGTATTGATAAATAGTGCGTATTGAATGGGAGTGAAAAACTCATATCGGTAAAGTGTTTCACCAATAACCTGGGTACAAAAGTTGAGGCCGCGTTCTTTATAGGGCTTGTTGTTTATGTAGTTAATAGTACGTCTGAGATTTTGAATGACGAGTTC
The DNA here is from genome assembly GCF_024172705.1 of Candidatus Comchoanobacter bicostacola. Taxonomy (GTDB): domain Bacteria; phylum Pseudomonadota; class Gammaproteobacteria; order Comchoanobacterales; family Comchoanobacteraceae; genus Comchoanobacter; species Comchoanobacter bicostacola. The sequence continues at coordinate 693,997 of NZ_CP092900.1, read as the reverse complement.
TGCATGGGGTTCAGCGTCTGCTGGGTATTCATAGTATTCTTTGGTACAGGCTATAGCTAGATTAAGCGTGTCTTGTTGCTTGGCAACATGTGGGCTACTTCCCTGTATTCTGGGCCATTCTTCTGCAATTAAACCAGCGGATTCAGTACAGGATTGGAGTTGTTCTGCATCTATGCCCAGCATGGGTTCAAAAGCTTCGCGCCATTTAGTCAGGTCTGTAGAGACATGATTTTGTTGATTCCTTAGTAAGCCATCAAGTAGTTGATTAAATAGATCAAATTCATTGTCTTCAGCAGCAGCAGGTGCTGCAACTTGAGTGGTACTTGAAATGGTTGCTATAGAGTTAGCGAGTGTATCCTTAATAACTTGATTAAGTGTATCCCTGAAGGCACCCTTTTCAGCTAAGTAGGCTAATGGATTTTCCTGGCTAATTGCTTCACATAATAGACGGGTCTCAATCGGTGATGGGCTGTCCCCAGGGGGGGCGTCTTTATTGATCTCGACCGCAAGCATTTGTATGGCGAATGCAATTTGTAAATCATCAGTACTAATATCTTTTCGTACTTTAATCAGGCCCTTAATGCTTTCAATTGCTTTTTCAATATTAGCAATGAGAGGGACTTCACTGTTTGTCGGATTGTATTCGTTAATTCGGCCGCATATTAGAGTCGTCTTGTCTTCGCTGTCGAGCAGTAAGAGATCAAATATAAGCTCAAGTAGGACTGGAGATAGTTTTTTCATTAAGCTTTTTCCAGCTCTAAGTCCTGAGAACATAAGTCAATCCATTTGATAGTCTATAATAGTTTATGCCTTCACTATTAAATCTGCAAGAGAACTTGTGTATCATTTTTGTTTGCTGCAAAATACTAGAGACAAAAGAGAAATTATATATGCACATACCAGTCATGTTAAAAAACTGTATCGATGGCTTGGCCATTAATCCTGCAGGTATTTATATCGATGCGACGTATGGTCGGGGAGGACACAGTCAAGCAATTTTGGATTCGTTAGGTCCGAAGGGGAGCTTGATTTGTTTTGATCAAGATGTTGAGGCTGTAGCCCACGCAAAGACACGATTCTTAAGTGATGAGCGTGTTATGGTTATACACGCTTCATTTATGAAGATGCATTCAACTCTATCGGGCTTAGGGCTACTGGGTAAAGTTGATGGTGTCTTAATGGATATAGGGGTTAGCTCTCCTCAGCTGGATGAAGCCAACAGAGGCTTTAGCTTTATGCGTGATGGGGCGCTAGATATGAGAATGAATCAAACACAGGTGCTAACGGCATATGAGTACCTAATGTCTGTTTCACAAACTGAGCTTGCAGATACAATTTATACATTAGGCGATGAACGAAGCTCTCGCAGAATTGCAAGGGCAATTATTGATGCGCGTAAGAATAAACAATTGCTTAACTCTACGCTTTGCTTAGCTAATATTATTGAGCAAGAACTGGGTAAGCGTGTAGGTAAAAAGCATCCAGCAACAAAGACATTTCAAGCCATTCGTATGGTTGTAAATAATGAGCTTGGAGTATTAACTGAAGCATTAGCTCAGATACCAGAGATTCTTAGTGTAGGAGGACGTCTCGTAGTTATTAGTTTCCACGGATTAGAACATATAGCTGTTAAAGATTTTATTAAAAAGTATCGCAAAAAAGACGCTCAATATGGCTTTAAACTATTAAGTAAAGAGCAGCCCAGTCAACTTGAAGTTAAGAGTAATATTAGGTCCAGGAGTGCCTATACTCGTATTATGGAAAAATGCCGATGAGAGTAAGAATTCGGGCCTGTTTATACTTTTTTAATTTGTTTTTGCTCATGGGTTTACTCTTTGTTCGCTTAGATGGGCAGAGGCTGTTTATTCAAGGACAAGACTATGCTGTTGTTAAGAAGCAGTTGCAGTATGATTTGAATGAGGCTAAGGTTACTTACTATCAGTTAGTGGCAGGGATACCAAATAAGATGAGTCGTAAAGGATTGATTATAGACTAAATATGGTAAAGCGTTTTTTTTATTTTCGTGTGTACTTGATTGCACTACTACTGTTGTTTTGTTTTGTGTCAGTAGGTGTTCGGCATTTGTATTTAGTGACTAGGCAGGCTGAATTTTTGGTTGAGCAAAGTTCTGAGCGAACAAAGCGTAATATGCAATTAAAAGCACAAAGAGGTGCTATTTTAGACCGAAATAGGATCCCACTATCGGTTAATTTGCCAGCATATCGACTTAAAATTTATCCAAAACAAGTCAAGGACCCTGCAGATGTAAAGAAGCTTAAGCAGGTCTTAGGTAAATCTCATTCAATAGAAAAACTACTTAATGCATCGCAAAATTTTGTGTATGTTCCAGGTACACTGACGCGAGCCCAGGTAAAACAGTTAACTCAATTACAAGGTGTAGAAATCGAAGAGGTATCTAATCGATATTATCCTTTTTCTCATTCAACGTCAGCAATAGTCGGTGTATTAGGACGAGAGTGGCAAGGCTTGCTTGGGCTAGAGTATCAATTCAATGACTGGTTAACAGGCACGGATGGTTCAATGCAGTATACGCAGAATCTATTACATCAGGTGCATACGGTACACGCGTATCATAAGCCCGTTGTAGGTGGTGATCTATTGTTAACATTGGATACACGATTACAACAGTTGGGTTATCAGATACTAGCAAATGCTGTAGACCATCATGATGCTAAATCAGCATCAGCAGTGATTCTAGAGGTTGAGACGGGTGATGTATTGGCCATGTTAAATTACCCGAGTTTTAATCCTAATATACGATTAAGTAAAGTAGATGAGCATACAAAGAATAAAAGTATTAGTAATTTGTTTGAGCCAGGATCAATTATCAAGCCTCTGGCTATGGCTAGTATATTATCTCATCAATATTATAAACCTAATTATATGATTGAGACGAGTGCTGAGGGACACCTAGTGGGGAGCCAGTATATTAAAGATCACAAGTATCTAGGGGTATTGAAATTTGAAGATGTATTGGTTAAGTCATCAAATATTGCAATGATTAAGCTAACTGAGCAATTGCCGGATGATTATTTGGTTAATACTTATCATAAAATGGGGTTGTTCACATCTAGTTATTTACCCTTGTATGGGGAAAATGTGGGTAAATATTTAAAAGTATCTGATGCGAATAAATTAACGATGTCTTATGGGTATGGTTTGGCAGTAAATTTAATGTCAATGGCTAGAGCATATAATATTATAGCTAACAAGGGGCTAGATGTTGGCTTACATTTATTATTGAAGGGGAATCGAGTCCGTCCTGAAGCAGTGCTCTCAGAGGATGTGACTCAATATATCACTCAGTTAATGACTCGTGTAACAAAGTATGGGGTGAGCAGTAGAAGTGCTGCTATAGAGGGTGTATCGGTAGCTGGAAAGTCAGGTACCACTCATACTTTGTCAGAATATGGTAAATATGAAGATGAGTATATTGCATCCTTTGCTGGTTTTGCCCCATCTAATAATCCGAAAATTGTGATTGCCGTTATGGTGGAGCGACCCCGTAAAAATGGTCATTATGGAGGGCAAGTTGCAGCACCAATATTTGCAAAGTTATTGCATCTTGCGTTAAGTTATTATGATTCCAAGGAGGGAACATATGTTAGAGGTGAGGGGGCATTATCAGGCACAACTGTCGGACTTGCTGATAAAGCTGGGCTTTGATTGTAGTGTAGATTCATCTGTTTCTGGAGTGCGCTCCAACATAGATAGACTCGAGGAAGGAGATATTTGGTTGAAGTATCAACCGTCTATGGAGGAGGTTGTACGAGCTCGGAAAAAGGGCGCAGTTGCTGTTCTTTGTTTTAGGAAGCCTAAGGGGTGTGAGGGCTTAAGTGATCTTTTTGAGTTACCTAATTGGCAACAATCAGTAGAAATGATCTTGGATGATTTCTATTCGGCACCTGCTGCGCAAATGCAGGTTATTGGAGTAACGGGTACTAATGGTAAAACATCAGTGGCCTACTTGTGTGCGTATGCGTTACAATTATTAAATAATAAGTCTGGGTATATAGGAACTTTAGGTTGGGGAACAGTCAATAAATTGGTTGCACAATCGTTGACTACGCCAGATATTGCAGAGTTTTATGAAAAAATATCTAAATTTAGAGATAGAGATATGCAGTATCTATCGTTTGAAGCATCCTCACATGCTTTAAGCCAAGGACGCGTTCCTTCAATGTTAGCTGATGTAGCGGTTTTCACTAATCTTACGCATGATCATTTAGATTATCATCGGGATATCAATCACTACCTCTCTGAAAAAATGAAGCTATTTGAGATGATATCAGTTAATACTGCAGTGATTAACGTAGATGATCCGAGTGGCGGTTATGTATCACATCATATTCAAAAGCCTATTTGGGCATGTAGTTTTGAAGCAGTTCCACGCTCTTATAAAAAGTGGAGTTATGGGCAGGTTCAGTATCTGGGGTATTCAGGTATGCTGATTCATATTGTGACACATCAGCATAAAGTTGCTATACGTACTTCGTTACTGGGGCTTTTCAATGCTTATAATTTGATGTTGTCGCATGCAGCATTGTGTGCAGTGGGTATGCCTTGTATTCAAGCAGCATCGGCTCTGGAGCGTATTTCGTTTGTTCCTGGACGATTAATGCCTGTTCATTACCAAAGCTTAAATGCTAAGGTTTTTATTGATTTTTCGCATACACCTGATGCATTGGAGCAGGTTTTATCTACATTAAAAGAGTTAGCAGAGGGCAAGATCTGGGTTGTGTTTGGGTGTGGAGGAGATCGAGACAAGAAAAAGAGACCTAAGATGGGTGCAATTGCTGAACGTTATGCAGATAGTGTGGTTTTAACTGAGGATAATTCACGTAGTGAGGCTACTCAGGATATTTTAAATGATATTTTATCTGGGTTTAAATGCCCGAGTTTAGTGATGCTCAACTCATGTCGTTATGCGGCTATAGAGCATGTTTTACTCAATGCAAAAGCTAATGATACGGTACTTATAGCAGGTATGGGTGATGAAAAGTTATATGTTCCAAGTTTAGGGAAATATATTTCAGATATAGAAGTGATTGAGTCGGTTATCCATGGGTGTTAGTGGGATGTTGACTCAGCTGGGACTGACTCAGTTAGAACAGTTAGATAATATTGTTATCGATAGCAGGATGGTGCGTCCTGGGAAAGTATTTGTTGCCATTCGTACAGGTCATAATTTTATCAATGACGCTCTTGAAAGGGGGGCTGATGTAGTTGTCTCAGAACGAAGCATGCCAACGAAGACCATTCATGTTCCGGATAGTATAGTATGGCTAGGGCAGGCGGCACGTTTGAAACGAACTTTGTTGTCAGCGAGGGTAATTGGCGTAACAGGTAGTGTTGGGAAAACAACGCTAACACAAACACTAGCACAGTTATTTGAAAAGTACGGGGAAACACATACGACTGTTGGGAACCAAAATAATGAAATTGGTGCAGCCTTAACGGTACTTTCAGCTCAGAGTTCATCCCAATTTATTATTGTGGAGATGGGTGTTGCAAAGCCATTTGATATGGATTATTTGGTTGATATAGTAAGACCTGATATTTCTGTGATTACGCGTATTGGACTGACACATTTAGATTTATTAGAATCTACGCTGGGTATTTGGCATGAAAAGTCTAAAATTATTCACGATGCTTCTAGTGTTTGTATAGCGCCTAAGCAAAATTTTATGCGCAGTGGCACATCTGGGCATATAAACGTATGGTTTGATTCAGAGCATGTCATTCTAGATTCAGGGCAAAGATTATCTTATTTATATGGTAAAGTTCCTGATGTTGCTTTTGGTGACTTAATTGCAGGCATTTATGGTGTCTTTCATTTGCTTGACCTTCCCTTTCCAGATGTCATACCTAAGCTATTACTTAAACAACGTTTAAGTGAACATTATATGGATAAGGGAGCGCTTTGGATTGATGATACCTATAATGCTAGTTATTTATCGTATCTGCGTGCCATTGGGATGTTGAGCCAACATGATGGGCAGCGTATTTTGGTGCTGGGAGAAATGGGTGGCTTGGGCTATCGCTCGGAGGCTATTCATTTATCACTACGCACTTATTTAGAGCGCTCTAGAATCGACCATATCATTTTTTATGGACCGTGTACGCAATCCTTGTTTTGGTCCTACTCAGGGTCTGCTCAGTGGCTCAATAAGGTATGTGATTTGGTTGCAGCACTTAAAAGGTATGATACGCAGGGTCACACTGTATTGGTAAAGGGATCTCGGCATTTACAGCTGGAGGATGTATTTATATGTGGATGATGATCTCAGGTTTTTCTTTTTTTTATATTATGATGGGTTATATGCGCAGATTCAGTCAGCCATTTAGAACTGATGGAGCAAAACACCAGCAAAAGATAGGAACGCCAACAATGGGTGGGGTGTTAATTATCCTTCCTGTGTTATTAAAGTGTATAAGCTTCATAACGCACCCAGTATGGTTTGTATTATGCAGCTTTGGGCTCCTTGGTTTGGCTGATGACTGGTTGAAAGTTAAGTATACTTCTAGTTCTGGTATTTCAGCAAAAATAAAGTTTATCTCGCAAATTGTTTTATCAATGTTGGCACTCGTTTTATGCGATCTTGATACACATCTGACATATAATAATATAAGTTATGACTTAGGTATTTTATATTATGTATTTGCTGTTTTTATTATTGTTGCAAGCTCTAATGCAATGAACTTAACAGATGGTATTGATGGGCTGGCTACTTCACAAATGATCATCATGTTGTTGTTTTTAGGGGTGTATGCACAGGCTATTGGTAATGAATCTATTGTACTATTTACACTTGCTTTGTTATCTATGGCTGCAGTATTTCTTTGTTTTAATTGGCATCCAGCCTCTATATTCATGGGTGATGTTGGCTCATTGTCGATTGGTGCTGTGATTGGTTTAATGGCGGTAATCTTAAAGTTGGAGATTTGGTATGCACTTGCATCAGTTGTTCTGATTGGTGAAGTTGTTTCAGTGATTATACAGGTTGGAGGCTTTAAGATAGGCTATGGTCGACTATTTAGAATGGCACCTTACCATCATCATCTTGAGCTAAAGGGGTGGTCAGAGCTAGAAATTGTTTTTTCTGGAATGTGTGTGACTACCGTTATGGGGTTAATTGCTGCATGGCTGCTATGGATTTAAGCACGAATGTTGTAATAGGACAGGGCGCAACAGCACAAGCAACAGCAACCTATTTATATTCAAAGGGGTATGAAGTATCTATATTATCAAATCAACCGAATCAACTACCTAATCATCTAAAAGCATTATATGTCAAGTATGCTACTTACCCATCAATTTACTGGATTAGCCCTGGGATTCGTCTAGATGATGATTTGATTAAATCTTTAAAACCTTCGGTTAATCAGATTCTAGATGTTGATTATTTTGTTAGACAGACGCAAGCTAAGGTTATTTTTGTTACTGGAACCAACGGTAAAAGCACGGTATGCCTGTATCTTAAATGTTTGCTGAATCAGGCGGGTTTTAGTGCAGAGATATATGGTAATTTTCAGCCAGGGCTTTTACAAGCTTTAGATACGGAGTATGATTGGGTTATTATAGAGCTATCAAGTTTTCAGTTGGCACGGTTATCCAATTGCCGGGTTGCCGGTGGAATAATCACAAATATTATTTCAGATCATATTGATTGGCATGGAAGTTTGGACGCCTATAAGCATATAAAAAAAAGGTTAATAGGGCTTTGTGAGATCTGTGTTGCTCCTGGTATTGCTAATGCGTTATGTTATCACGATAAGGTTAGACGTTTTATTGTAAACGGTTATCGTACTATTGAAGCTGAGAATATGGCTGCTGCTTCTATGTTGTTATCTGAGCTTGGTGTTGCATGTGATATACCTAGAAAACCACCATCTTTACCCTATCGTTTTGCTCAAGTCAGTTATCAGCCACTAATTATTAATGATTCCAAAGCAACTAACTTACATGCGACAGTTGCTGCTTTAACTGGTGTACTACACAAGTATACAAAAAAGGTCTTGTTGATTATGGCTGGCATGAGTAAGAATGATGTGTATACAGAACTTGAATCATTGCTCCAAAAGTATGAAGTGGATTTAGTGATTGTAGGTGATGGTCACGCTGCATTAGATGATTATACGCTTAATCGGGTAAATAGTTTAGATGACCTCTTATATTATTTTGAAATGTATTCAGTCATCTTGTTTTCACCTGGGGGTTCAAGTTATGATCAGTATAAGGATTATCTAGCAAGAGGAGCTGCATTTGACCGAGTTGTTAAAAAAATACTGGCAAGGACCTGACGCAACTGTATTACTCATTGTTTCATTATTACTGGTGTGGGGGCTGGTATGTATGACTTCTGCCTCATTTTTCATGGCACAGCATAAGCTTTCATCGGGATGGTTTTACTTTTATCGTCATTTAATGCACTTGATTTTAGCACTTGGAGTCGGTTTTGTTATTTATTTAGTACCGGTTATAAATTGGCAGAGGGTTGCACCACTTGCGTTAATTGGGGTGCTGGTAATGTTGGGGTTAGTATTGGTTCCAGGATTAGGTCGTTCAGTAAATGGTGCCTCTCGTTGGTTATCGATACTAGGTTTTAATATTCAGGTCTCTGAGTTAGCAAAAGTAGGTGTGATTTTATATTTGTCGAGTTATATCAGTAGGCGCCAGTATGAAATTCAAAATGAGATATCAGGGTTTTTGATTCCACTCGTATTGTGTGGTTTAGTCGGTGGGCTTGTATTGCTAGAGCCAGACTTTGGTGGGTTATTCATGATCTTGATGATTACGGCATGTATGTTATTTTTCTCTGGGGTTCCATGGCGTTATATTTTACTATTAACATTAGTGAGTACCTTGGTGTTAGCTATATTAGCTTTTGCGGCACCATATCGGGTTGCACGCTTAACCAGCTTTTTTGACCCATGGTCTAACCCATATGGTAGCAGTTATCAATTAACACAATCATTGATGGCTATTGGGCGAGGTGGATTTTGGGGGGTAGGTTTAGGCCAAGGGTTGCAAAAACAGTTATATTTACCTGAAGCGCATACCGATTTTATTTATGCAGTTATTGCTGAAGAGACGGGGTTATTTGGCTGCTATATCTTAATTGCGTGTTATATTATATTATTTGCTCGAATGTTTTATTGGGTCATACGTGCCTGTTATCAGGATAGAATTTTTTATGCATCATATATTTTTGGGCTAATGGTTTGGTGGGTTTGTGCCTCATCATTTAGTATGGCTGTTAATTTAGGTTTAGTTCCTACCAAAGGTATTGCATTGCCATTGATTGGCTACGGTGGATCCAATCTTTTAGTCAATGTATGTGCATTTGCTATTTTCTTGCGTATGACGCGTGATTTACAAAGGGATGTTATATGCAGTTATTAGTCGTTGCAGGCTCATCAGGGGGCCATATTATGCCTGCTAAAAGAGTTGCTCAGGCTTGGTTGGAGGAAGCGGGGTCTTGTGTATGGTTGGGTGCTGCTAATAGTTTAGAAGCCAGTGTGGCAAAACAATTAGGACTTCCGTTTGAAATACACCATCCTGTTAATCTTCGTGCTATTATGAAAGTAGGGATGTGGCGTACGACTGTTTCTTTGCTTCAATGGTTTCGAGAGATCTATTCGTTGCTTAAAAAAAACAAACCAGACGCATTATTTTTGACAGGTAGCTATGTGACTTTGATGCCGGGATTGGTTGCAAAAATATTAGGCATTCCTGTGTATGTGCATGAACAAAATGTTGTAATGGGGTATGCAAATAAATGTTTGACCTATTTGTGTCGGCGGTTATTTTTAGGCTTGCCAATGTCTGCAGGTATGGCGTATGTAGGCAACCCGGTGAAGATTGTTGGCAATCATGAGGTCAAACATGAAGTCCAAAATTTACTTATTATCGGTGGGTCTCAAGGATGTCGGTATTTTGATGAGACGTTGCCTGATTTATTATCATCTTGTTCGGATCTTGTTGTCATACATATTGCCGGGGGTCGTCAGGCTGAGGTTCAAGCACGTTATGATGCATTAGGTATTAATGCTCAGGTTATTTCATTTACAGATAAAATTGATGATTTATATCGATGGAGTAGTATGGTGATTGCGCGCGGAGGTGCTATGACATTAGCAGAGCTAGCGGCTTATGCATTACCGGCGATAATTGTCCCGTTACCAACGGCTTCAAAGAACCATCAATATTTGAATGCACTGTTTTATCATCAGCATAAAGCAATTGATGTGTTACAGCAAGATTGTGCATCCAGTAAAAGTAAGATTCATAGTTTTATATCAGATATTAAAAGGCGCACTGGCTTTTCACATCAGATCAAAAAATTACATAAGGAAAGCAGTGCTCATAGCATGGTGGATACGATCGTAGGGGACTTGAATGCTGATAGAGCGTAATAAACCTATTAAACGTTTGAATAGCTGGCGGCTGGGTGGCTGTGTCTCTTATTACTCATTACCCAAAAATAAAGCAGACTTAATGATGTTGCTTGAATCAGGGTCAAATACCAAACATGGTTTAGTTTTTTTGGGTTTAGGTAGCAATGTGTTTTTTCCAGATGGGGTATTAGATGCTCATATTGTGAATATGAAGCATATCAATCAACTTACGCTGCAACATGATATTATGTGTGTTGATTCAGGTGTAACATTAGCAAGAATTGCTAAAGCGGGTGTACGACTAGGAATGAAGCAAGCTGCATTTTTAGCAGGGATCCCAGGGACTTTAGGTGGTGCTTTAAAAATGAATGCAGGAGCGAATGGCGCATCTATTTGGGACTATGTAATTAGTGTAGAAGTTTATACTGATTCAGGATTGAAAACACTTTATCCAGAAGATTTTGATGTTGGTTATCGCTCTGTACACTGCAGAGGCTGTTCCGTACATTGTTTTTTATCAGCACGTTTAAAATTTACAGTTGATGTAGTCAGTGATGCGATGGGATATATGAAGATGTTATTAAGCAATAGAAATTTAGTGCAACCTATCGGGACTTTTAATTGTGGGTGTGTATTTAGAAACATTCCAGGAAAAAGCATTGGGAAGTTATTTGATGAACTAGGGCTTAAGGGGTTGGAAATAGGGGGTGCTAGAATTTCTCCAGTACATGCTAATTTTATTGAAAATATAGCTAAAGGTGCTACTGCGGAGGACGTTTGGGCTTTAATACATTGCATGCAGGATGCATTGTATGCTGCGCACCAAATTAAACCAGAGTTAGAGGTTGTTGTGTATGACTGACAGGGGTCTTCTCAAAATTGTATTGATATGTGGGGGGCCATCTTTTGAGCGAGGGGTTTCAATTAACTCTGCACGTAGTATTTTAGATCATTTGCAATTGTTTGATGTACAAATAAGTAGTCTATATGTGGATACAAATAAGCGTTTTTATCGGTTAGATTTGCATCATTTGTACTCAAATACACCAGAAGATTTTGATTACTTACTCAGTCTAGATGATGGTTTGTCTGTGGCGGAGTTACAAACAGAACTCAAGACTTGTGATCTTGTTTACCCTTTAATACATGGGATCTATGGTGAGGATGGTGAGCTCCAATCATTATTAGAAGCTTATAATATCCCGTTTATAGGTAGCTCCTCAGGTTCTTGTGCACGGATGTTTTGTAAGTGGTCAGCTACACAGTATTTAAAACAACTTGCATTTGAAACTTGGCCCTGTACCTTGCTAGATTTAAAAAACCCGTCGGAACAAATTACTCAATTTTTATCTAAATATGGGAAAGTAATTTTAAAGCCTACCTTAGGTGGGTCATCCTTAGGTGTTCATGTGGCAACATGTGAGCATAGTGCACATACGGCTATTCACTCAATTACTAAAAAATATGGGCACTCGATATTGTTAGAAGCTTACTGCAAGGGTTCAGAGTTTACGGTGATTGTCATGGATCATAGTAAAGGCCCTGTAGCCTTATTGCCAACAGAAGTTGAGTTGAAGTCCTCTGAGTTGTTTGATTATAGGCATAAATATCTTCCTAGTGAGCAAACTCATTTGCATTGTCCGCCGCGTTACCCCGCCCAGACAGTTAACACGATACAAGAAGAGGCAGAACAGTTATTCAAAGCATTTGATATGCGAGATTATGCACGCTTAGATGGCTGGGTTGTTGAAGGTAAAATATACTGGACTGACATTAACCCAATCAGTGGAATGGAGCAAAATAGTTTTTTCTTCATACAGGCAAGCAGGCTTGGCTTGTCTCATTCAGAGGCATTAGCGTATGTAATGAACCATGCTTTGAGTCGTTATAGTTTGCCAAGTCTCATGCTCAAATCTTGTCCTGAGAAGATAAAGGTTCCGGTATTAATGGGAGGGCGTACAGTTGAGAGGCAAGTCTCTTTAATGAGTGGAGCAAATGTTGTTTTCAAATTACACGCTTCTTGTCAATATGAAGCAGTACCTTATTTTTTGGATGAACAGGATAAGGTCTGGCCATTAAATGCAATACATTTAGTGAGCCACACAACACAAGAAATTAACCACTTATTTGCTAAGCAGCATCAAATTAGAATAGGCATAGCTACTTCTATCTTAACACTGCGCCGAAGGTTAGGTTTAAGAGATATAGAGTTAACAGAAATTGTTCCTATTACACAGCCGATATCATTGAATGATTTTTGTAGAAAAATACGCAGAAGTGATAACGCATTGGTGTTTATTGCATTACATGGTGGTATGGGTGAAAATGGATATCTTCAGAATTTATTGAATCATTACGCAATTAAGCATAATGGATCTGGTCCTCAGGCTTCTCAATTAGCAATGGACAAATATGCATTTGGTCTAGCAGTTAATCGGTTTCAAATTCCAAAGTTATCGGCCTTGCCTAAACTAAAAGTAGAAACAAGAGCCCGTCCCGCTTCTTATTGGAGCTATATTACAAGTATATTAAGTGCCACAGAAATTATTTTGAAACCTCAGTCAGAGGGTTGCTCTTTTGATATTTATATGTGTAGTTCAGAGCGTGAATTTGATTCAGTTTTAGAAGAAAAACCAAATCAAATATTCATTGCTGAACGCTACATTCAAGTAGACTCCTTGTATGCGATTGACAAGCAGATAGTACATGAGGTTTTCGAGGGTTGGTTCGAATTAACAGTGGTTGTATGGGAATCTAGTGGTGAATATGAAGTAATGCCACCGAGTATTACAATTGCTAAAAATAAAATTTTAAGTGAGGAGGAAAAATTTCAAGGTGGTACAGGTATAAATTTAACGCCACCACCTCCGCACTTAATTAGCCTGAACCAACGCAAAATGATACAAGATAGCGTTAAAATTTTAGCTCAAAAGTGTAGGTTTAAAGACTATTGTCGTATTGATCTTTTTTTTAATCATTTAACCAATGATATGGTGATAATAGAGGCAAATACATTGCCTGCACTTACAGCATCAACCGTTTTATACCATCAAATGCTTGGAGGAAAGATCAAACGTAATCCAAGAGAAATGCTAGAAGCGTGTATTAATAAACAGATAAGTGCTGAATTTGTTGGGGATTAAAATCATTTAGGGCAAATCTTAGAATGTGTTTACATGGAATATTACAGCTAGACGTAGTTAGAAGTTCGCTGATAGGGCTAGACTAAATCTTTAAAACAGATTACTATAAATAAAGTCAATGGAGGGATTTATGGATCATAAAATCAATACATTAGGGTTTGCATTGGCGTTAGCTGGTACATGGGGTATGACGGTTGTAATTGTCGGGCTGTTAGGTCACTTCACTGGGTATGGCGTAAGCTTCATGGAGTCTGTGGATGCTCTTTACCCAGGGTCTGGTACGGGTCCTAAAGGGATTTTGATTGCCTTAATCTTCGCTATAATTCATGGTGCTATTTCAGGCTGGTTAATTGCAAAAATTCATAATACAGTAAGTGATTGATAGCCATCTTTTCAGAACACTTAAGAAACCTAGGCCTTCTAAGGTTAATTGTTTTATAGACTCCATCTGATAAATTTTCCTTTTTGTTTGAATAAAGATAAGAACATAATTTTGTGATGAGTACGGTATGTAAATAAGCAAGTATGCTCTATATACTTCGTTAAATTTTAGACGTATTTAAGTGTATATAGACATTCAACAGCTTTCAAAGCAAGATTATGTGCTGTTATCTCAGCTGATTAAGTGTATTGGTAAGGCTGATATCAATGTGCAGGAGTATCATTTATTTAAGCAATTTTGGCTTAAACGACTTTATTATAAATCAATACTAGATAACAGTACTTGGTTGTACCTGTGTAATTATAGATACTCTGTTATTGAGTGCCAGTGGGCTCAAGTGATTAAAGGAAATAGGGGGGTGGATTACTTACTGAATGAGTTGAAGGTCTTGGGTCTGAGTGTAGACTTATCAGACTTTTTAATTCAAGGGCAATGGGTATGGTGGCGTTTACATCCTAAATCTTCACGATATAAGGTCATTCGATGGTGGCAATCTATTCTTTTTGGTTCTCATTTATACATATTGATCGCGAAGAATAAAACTTTCTTTCTGTATCAGTTAGTAGCTGGGTGCTTTAAGCGTGTATCAGCAAGCGAAGTAATGTCTGTTTTGAGTGTCATACAGAAATATGAGCAGTTACTTATAAAGTTTTATCATGAGCTATATCAAAGAAGTTGCTGGTGGCATTGGGGGCTGCGGATGCTTATAAAACAGATGTTGCTTGCTGTTAATAAACAAATGGATGGTGTAAAGGATTTTGTGCGAAAACAATTTAAAGCGCAAGCAAGTATTGGAAAGATTATTTTGATGAACCCTAAAAATACGGGTGTATTGGACTGGATGGCAGTATCAGATTGGAGATCTTGGTTACAAATACATAACGACCCTATTTTTAAAGCACGGTACGAATTATATAATTCTGGGAAAAGTATGGCTTCTTGCCTTTCTTTATCAGAGATACAAAGAATTTCTGGAGAAATGTTGTTAGATTATTCATTGGCAAACTTTTTATTTTCTTGTTGTGCTAAAGAACAGTTTGAAAAAGAGGTAACAAACGCTAATTTGTTGCCGATTAGTGACTTATTTATTTTACATGCGCAAAATTATTATCAAATAAAACTAGCTGGTCATTATTGTTTCAGGGCTTACTGTGATCAAAATAAATTGGACAAAAAAGTAGCATGGTACGTGTTTTCAAAAGAGAGTATTACACATGCATTGTGTTATTATAGCGATCTATCGTCATGGAGTAGTATTGCTATAATTCACCAAGCTTCGTATAGTTTATTTTTATGTATTCAACATAATTATCATTACCAATTTGTTCAGAAGGTCCAACATGCGTGGTCTACGCTGATGCATTTGGTCTATCCAGCAAAAGATTTTTCTAGATTCAATATTTCATACAATGCTTATCAAAGCTCTGGGTTGTTGCATGAGGAGTTTACTCCTTTTTTAGTAGATGTTTTTATGTCCGTACATGCAAATACAAGGGATAGTATTCAGGTTGAACAGATTTTATCTAAAGAGGAAAAGAGTTCAGATTTTTGGCTAAGTGCAGCTAAAAGGCTGAATTTATCATTAACACAGGGGGCGTATGATTAAAGAACTAAGGGTATATATTTTAGAGGTATTAGAGGCTTATGAAAAAGTGTGCGATAAAAAAATACATAGTACACGCACGGGGCAACTTTCTGCATTGAGAAGGTATTGTAACCCGGACTCACCTAAGGACCCTAGTTCAATAAGAACCTATGTTCATTTATTAATTAGTGAAATAAACTCTGAGATAAATACTCGATTTCAGATTTTTAGAAAGAAAAAATCGAGCAAGTTGGTAGACGCTTTGGAGGAAGCATTGGTTGCTTACGATAGACAAAAAACAGATGGTTTTTCCTTTGAAGCACCACAATCTATATCATCTATGCCAATGAGTATGTTGCCTAACCCAGTAATGAATTTAATGCCAAGGAGCCCACTGATGATCAATAATCAATAGATTATTTTAGGTGATCAATTGTTTCATCCACCTATTATTAGGGGCATAGGTGCTTAACTGTACTATCTAAACTTTTTTCTGACAACAATATCTTAGAGTGCTTAGCCTGGGTAATAGGGATATTGGGTAGTTATACACCCTTGGAAATATTTTGATCTGTTGCTGGTACGTTTTTTTTGGAGTGGGTGAACCAGGAGTAGTCAGATCAGATGTATGCAGATTTTCAGCTCTTACTTTAGGATTACTGGTATTACGTTCTATAGTTTTTATCTTTTTTACCCCAAAGAATAATCTTCGAAAAAATGATAAAATAGCTTGAATAATTCTTTTTAAAAAACTGACTTTTGGAGTGTCACTTTCCTTACTACTGGCTGCACCATCCACCTTATTTACTTTAAGGTCTGCACGATTGGCACTTAACACTGTTCTGGACGGATCTTCATCATGATCTCTTTTTTTGACTGCACGGGCTGCCTCTACTTTATGAGCTATACCGCAATCCGTTTGAACTTCTGCCTCCATCAATGAAAAACAATCTTCTAACAGCTCTCTTTTATCATAATCTGTAGCTGTTTTTGGAATAGGTGCCTGATATATATTTTCTTTGCTATGTAGGCTAGTGCCATCATAGTATAAAATATCTTGCGCTCCTTCTGTGTATGTTACATAGCAAAATTTTTGTTGCCGGCATATTAGTTCACGCGCTTTTTGCACAACTTGCTTCAAATCTTCATGTATTCCTTCATCCCCCTTAGACAGTAGGGACAAAAAGAAATAACCAGGTGTTACTGTTTTTGCATGCGTATCTCTAAAAGTATCTAATGTTGCTGCATCACCGAGTAATATTGTACGAATATCAGTGACATTATTTTTACTAAGAGGATTCATGGGGTCACATTCATGGATGGCCTTAGCCCAATCTTCTGCAGCCTCTTTAGGCCAGCCTAAATGAGTTGTTAGATATTCTCCCGCAACCACTTTACCTCGTTCTGCAAAAAACTTGCCACTATCTGTATCAATTGTTCTACCCGCAATACGAAGTAGCGCAATAACTTGTAATAGTATGATATTGTTTTCTTTGTCTTTCAAAAATTCATCTAGTGAAGCCTGGATATTGCCAGGTAATTTTGAACGATTTTTTTCAGCAATGTCTAGAAAGATTCTAATAAATGCTGCTGCTCTACATGAGCTCGTAAATCCATGAATCCGTCGGTAAGGCCTATCACGTGTTAAGTCACGTCCTGTTTGTTCTGTATAAGGCTTAGAATGGATATCTTTATAGATTTTATGGGCTACACTATTAATATCTATCCTGCTACTATATTTTAACATAAACTTTTCTCTTGAATTATTTTAATTTATAGCTAATAAGTTTACGTTGTCAGACTTTATATTGTCAAGATGTGTGGGACAGTTATCTGTCTTTAGAACAGATTATACTCCTTATTTACCGAAAGATTTAATCGCAATATGTATCTATATGCATTTATTAATCACAAAATTAATAATTAATTTAAGACCTTTGGTAAAGGCAGTTGATCAAGAAGGTAGGTGTCTAGCTTAGGAATAAATTTGATGCCTAGAATCTCTTTGGTAATTGAAAATCTAATGACGGGGCAGGCTTATTAAGTTCTAGATGCCTATTGGTTATAAATTATTCTGACATTGCTATGAGTCTCTTTATAACTGCACTAACTAAGGAGATATATATGAGCATAGAGCAAGTAAAGCAAGTAATTGAGACAGTACATAATGTAAAGGAGGTCTCTGATGCAACATTGAGTATGAAGGCGCTTAGTGTTGCAAATAGTTTAGATAACTCAGCAAAAGCCTTCTATGCTGGAATTTTAGCATTGTTTTTATCGGTCGTATTAAAATCTTTTTTAGGTCTTCAGCTTGAAGAAATGCTGGGTGCAGTATTATTGGGATATGCTTCAGGTAAATATATATTACATAAAGTATTACCTAGATTTATAAAATCAGTAAAAACAGACGACGGTAAAAGTATTGCGAGCTCAAGTGAGTTTGAAAAAGCAGTAGATGCTGAAAATGAGCTTCAGAATAAAGGAGAGCAACTTGCTTCAAAAATAAGTAATACATCAAAATCTATACTTACACTTACATCTATAATATATTTTTTAAGCCACAGTGCTGGGCCACTATTCACCAAGCTTGGACCTATATTTCAAGCAATTGCCGTATTTCTACCAGGTTTACAGTTTGCAGCAATTGCTATCTTTGCTTTAACAACAGTCTATATTGTTGTAAAACGCATTCAAGAATATCGTGCCGATCAACGCAGTAAATCTGAAGAATCAGAGAAAGCTACGTTAAATTTAGAGTCATCAAATATCAACAGAAAAGAAGTTACTGTCTCTAAAAACACTTTAGTGGGTATTGTGGGTCTCACGCTCATGAACGCAGCACTTATTACGCTGCAAGTTTCATTTGAGGTTCTGGGGGCTAAGGTAGTAATGCCAACCGCTAGTATTATTCTATTTGGGTTCATTGCTGCTTATACATTATTTTATGCATTACCTAAAGGAATGTATACTATAAGATTAAATATGCAAAAAATTGATGTTAAAGACGTTAAAGTCAATGATGGTGTTGAAAATGACTTATCTTTAGATCCAGAGCATAAAGAAAAATCCAGTCTTGTGGAAAAGCTGAATGTAACAGCACATACAGCAAATAAAGCAATTGGTATAGCAACCCTGGGTATGGTTATACATCACTTTGTTCATATGGTCTCAACATTGGCATTTATAGAAACGCTAGCTTTAGTTGCAACGAGTTATATTGCAGCCTTATCGGTTTTATTAATTGCAGTCCCTAGGATTGTGAACAGACGTAATTTAAGTGTATTTAAGAAAAGCATAATGTTTCAAAATGTAAAGAAAGTGGCTGATACAGGATTAATTAATGAGCAAGTCAAAACACAGAGTCTAAAGAGTGTGCTTTCTTTAACTGAGTTATGTATGCATGCTAAACAACTTGTAACCCATAGGCCTGATATTGTAATCGCAGCATTACTTATAAGTTTAAGAGGTAAGCAAGATAAAGATGGGAATGACCTTGCTAAGTCACTTGAAAAAACCGTAATCAAGCACGGGTTTAGAGATCTAGAGATTACAGTGAATAAATTAGATAAAGCTACATTACAGAGTATTTATAATATTTCACAAGATGAAAGTGTAAGAACCTCGAAGCTGGTAGGGCCGTATGTTCAAAAATATACCGCGACTATTGATCTTAAAATAACACAGTCTTTACGTAGAACCAAGCAAGTTACTAAAGAAGGTACTCCTCCTGTCTTGGAACATAATAAGGGAGGCCCTTCCATATGATCTCTGTAAAGTGTTTTTCAGTTTGGTTTTATAGGATTAAAAGGGGCTTAATGCCCCTTTTTATTTTGACTTGTGTATCTGATGTATTAAAAATATCTCAATAGGTATTTAATAATGACTGCATTGTGCTACCCTTAATAGGATTTAATAGATTGAGAAGAGTATGAGTGATCAAGTTAGAGTGCGCTTTGCACCATCACCAACGGGTTCGTTACACTTAGGCGGTGTTAGAACTGCGTTGTATAATTATCTGTTAGCTAGACATCACCAGGGAAGTTTTGTCATAAGAGTTGAAGATACTGATCTATCCCGTAATATTGATGATGCAGCCAGTCGTCAGTTAAATGATTTAAAATGGTTGGGATTAACATGGGATGAAGGTCCTGATATAGGTGGAGATTATGAGCCTTATCAGCAAAGCAAGCGTTTGGACTTATATCAGTCTTATGTAGCAACTTTATTGGAGCAAGGGAAGGCCTTTTATTGCTTTTTGTCAGATTCAGAGCTAAAAGATCTACACTCTCATGAAAATAGACAGCTTAAAAGCCCTCATCGTGACTTAACGAAAGAAGAAGTTGATCAGCGTTTAAAAGCAGGTGCGCCTTATGTTATACGCTTCAGAAATGATGCTGCGGATAAGGTTTATACATTCAAGGATTTAGTTCATGGAGAAACACGATTGCCAGCTAATATGGTAGGAGATTTTGTACTCGTACGATCCAATGGGCACCCAGTCTACAACTTTTGTTGTGCGATTGATGATCATTTAATGAAAATAACTCATGTGTTACGTGGTGAGGAGCATTTATCTAATACACTTAGACAGCTTATGGTTTATGAATCATTGGATTGGAAAACACCTAGCTTTGGTCATCTATCCATGATTTTAGGGCCTAATAAGAAGAAACTGTCTAAGCGGGATGACTCAGCAGCACTAGAGGATTTTGTAAAGAGCGGATTCTTACCACAAGCATTGCTTAATTATGTTGCGCTATTAGGGTGGAGTAGTGCTGATGCTACTGAATACCTGCCAGTTGAGCAGTTGATAGCCTCTTTTGGTTTGGATCGTGTGCATAAGTCTCCTGCTATGTTTGATCGTGAAAAACTAAGGTGGATTAATCATCAACATTTGGTTCGAATGAGCGCTGAACACATGCATGCTGCATTGGTCAATCAAGTTGACGCTAAGTATGGTAAAGTAGATGCTAAATGGATGGACTTATTTTGGACTTCACTTAGCCAGCAGTTTTATACATTAGTTGAAGTTGCAGAAACGATTGACTTGTTTTCACAAGGAATGAAAATGCCTGTGTTGAGCTTAGAGGATTCTGAAAAAAATGTGGTAGAAAGCTTTAAACAAGGCATTGATCAGGTAGATGCTATCTATATAGATCCAGAAATAATAGCAGGGATACTTAGTAAGATTTCAGAAGAACAAGGCGTTAAGGGACGCAAGTTATTCGCTCCTATCCGTCAGGCATTGCTGGGTGTTAGTTCAGGGATGGAGATTAAGGTGCTAGGAAGTTTACTAACAAAAGAAGAGATACTTAATCGTATCAGTCAGATTCTTTAGTGGCTACGAGTAATTGTTGAGGGATTTCCAACCATAACATACCAATAAGTCCTATAATAAAGAAGATGAGTATGGTTGACATTCCACTGCGCTGTGATCCAGTGATTAAGGTTATTTCTGTTAGAAATAAGGGGCCTAAAAACGAAGTAATACGTCCGGATAGTGCATAGAGCCCAAAAAACTCTCCGCGTGATTCGTCTGGGCAGATTTTGGCCATGAGGGAGCGACTAGATGCCTGTAGAGGGCCTATAAAGAATGTTGCAAGTAATGCAAGGACCCAAAATGCTTCAAGTGTATCTACGGATAAGATTGCAGCAGTAATAATGGTTATAAAGGTCAGTCCAATAGTAATAGAGCGTTGTTCACCGATTATACTATCAAGCCATCCACATAATATTGCACCAATGCCACAAACTAGATTGCAAGCAATCCCAAAGATCATAATGCCATACATATCCATGTCAAATGTGTTAGCTGCATAAATTCCTGCGAAAGCAAATAGTGTGTTGATTCCATCAGTGTAGATCATACGAATAATGAGATAATAAAAGATAAAGGATGTTTTTTTTGCTTTATGGATTGAATCTATAAATTTACGGTATGCACTTTTTAATATAGTGAGTAGTGGCGGATGTTCATTTTTGTTAATGACTGATTTATTGGGGAATTTATCTTCGCTTTGGAGCATGAGTGGGATTGCAAACACTAAATACCAGAGGCCGACTAGTGGCCCAATAATCCGAATATGAGACTGATGGTTCGCTTCACTAAATCCAAAGGCTGGTATGTCTGGTTTGATGAATAGGATAAATGCAATGGCCAAACAAAATATACCTGCGATGTAGCCCAGTCCCCAGGCAAGCCCTGAAATTTTTGAGATCTCGTCGCTATCACAAATTTGGGTGAGCTGACCATTATAAAAGGCACTTGATACTTCAAAAGCAACGACACCCAAAATAACAAATGTTAGAGAGTAATAAATATATGAAGGATCTGGGTATGCAAACCATAGCGCAAAAGCGCAAATAATATTAATAATCGTAAAGAGTCTCAGCCAAAACATTGAGTTGCCTAGGGTGTCAGATATCACGCCCAGAAATGGGGTGATTAATCCAATGAGTAGGCCTGAAAGTGTCATGGCGTGCCCCCAAAGAATACTCCCAGTGAAGGAGTCTGCTGCAATTTCTTTGGTAAAGTAATTAGGAAATACAAATGTAATAATAACAACAGGCCAAACACTATGAGCCCAGTCAAAAAGACACCAAGCTCTTTTTAATGGGTTGCTGATGAGCTGAGTGATACTACTCATAATGATACAAAGAAGGTACGCTGATTTCTCTCAATCTCCATTATTTGAGGGCTTTCATTTGCATGGTGTGCACTGACATCTTCGAGCTTAGTGAGTTTTTTGTTGTTAATTGATACCACTTTGTCTCCTATAGTAAGCCCATTGAGTGCTGCAGGGGATTGTGGAGCGATGTCATTAATGTAAACCCCTCTATGTGTGGCTCCTCCAAGTTGTGCGTGAGCTTGCTCCGTCATGCTAAACCCATAGGGGCCATGTGTGCTAGGAGGACTGTAGTTGCCAGGGTGCCCAGTTTTTAAACGAAGTGATGATGGCTGGTCGTCGCGTATATAATTTATATCTAGAGTTGCATTACTTCCAAGAGCAGTAACTAAACTAGATAAGTGGTGAGGAGATTGAACAGGTATGTGATTAATTTGGGTGATAATATCAGTTGGCTTAAGTTTTGCTTTGGCTGCTGGTGAACCAGGAAGGACTTCGCTAACTAATACACCGTGAGCGATATGGTTCTTAGCGAATGCTGATTCTAGTTCTGGAGTTAATTTTTGAGAAGCAATGCCTAGCCATCCAGGTGTTGCAGATCCGTTTTTCAGGAGCTGATTTACAACAGGTTGTACAACATCTACAGGTATGGCTAATGCAATTCCAATGTTGAAGCTTGTTTGTAGTTTGGGACCATAAATACCAGTGACTATCCCAATGAGTTCACCCTGTTTGTTCAATAACGGTCCGCCAGAGTTTCCGGGGTTGACCGCGCAGTCAACTTGTGTAAAACTTTGCACCCTTGAGCCGAGTGATATATTTCTATCAACTTTGCTAACAACACCTTGGGTATAGGTCTGATCAAATCCAAATGCATTACCAACAGCTGCTACTTGGTCCCCAACAGATATATTTTGTGTTTTAGCAAACTGGATAGGGCGTAAAGGTTCTCTTGAAGCAGGATCAATTTTAACAATTGCAATATCAAAGTCTGGGGCGGAGGCAACAACTTGTGCATAAGCTCTATGCCCACCGTTGGTTTGTACAACAACGTTGTTAGCATGGCTAATAACATGATTATTGGTAATGATATAGCCATCATCAGAGAGAACAACACCTGTCCCAAATGCTTGAGCAGGTGAACCGTAGGCATTCATTTGGGGGTATTCAACATATATGCTAACCACGGAGTCAGAGGCAGTACTAGCTATGTTAGAATCTGATTGAGCGAGGGTAATCGTAAAAGCGAATACGACCGCTGTTAAGATGTGTTTCATTTACTAAACTCCATTTAATCATTTTTTCAGCATAACCGATTTGATATTTCTTTACAAGATTACTTAATTTTGGGTAAAGTAGATTCGGGTGTTAAATGAAATAAAGGAGAAAACGTGAAAAAAATAATTACACTGTTGTTGGCAACCAATTTATCAGCAGCTCAGGTATTATTGCAGGCCAGTTATGGGACACAGTTGTCACCATCCATTATTAGGATGGCTGGGTACTATGTTCAGTTTGATCAGCAAATGACATCACCCTATGATGTAGGGTTAGGCTATATGTTTAATTTTAAGAATATGTTTGTTTTACCGGTTATGTTAGAAGGTAAGCCACTCTCCTTAGAATCTTGGATTAATTCTGAAAATGGAGATGAGTCTGTTATGGATCCATTTGAAATCTTGCTACGACCAGGGATTCGATTGGATGATCATGAGGTTTATGGGTTAGTAGGGTTTCAGTTGCGAGGGTTTAAGCAAACAATTTCTGAAAAAGATCATAATTTTTCGCTACAAGTTAGACCTAATTTTTATGGCGCAGGTTATAGCCGCTCATTAAGTGAGTATTTTGATTACATAACTGAGTTTAAGTTTTACTATCAATCAGCTAAGGCTTACGCAATGGGTGAAGAGACGCTGTCAATTGATGATGGCTTAAAGGTCACTGATGCTTCTTGCCGTGTTGGGCTTCGTCTTCGGATCTAACTGCAGCTAATAGTTGCTCAAGGTCTTGCGGGGTAGGGCATTTGACATCAATACTGTTTTTTGTAATAGGGTGTTCGAATGCCAGTCGAGTTGCATGTAATGCTTGTCTAGAAAAAGAGCGGATAATTTTCTCAAATTCTGGCGTTATAACTCCTTTTTTAAATTTTAATTGAGGTTTATACTTTTGGTCTCCAACAATAGCATGTTTAATATGACTCATGTGTACTCTGATTTGATGCGTTCGCCCGGTCTCTAGGGCTACATTAAGTAGCGTGAAGTGGAGGAATCGCTCTGCTATTGTAAAGTGTGTGATGGCTTGACGGCCGTATGGGTGTACTGCGAATTTTTGCCGATTATGGCTATGGCGTGCAAGGGGTTCATCTATTGTTCCGGGTTGGAGTACTCGACCCGTTACCAGCGCTAAATATTGGCGTTTAATTTTTCTTTTCTGCATCATGGCTGTTAGCTTGGTATGTGCCTCAAGAGTTTTGGCGACGATCATAAGCCCTGTGGTGTCTTTATCTAGTCTATGTACCATCCCTGCTTGAGGTAAATCAGAATTATTAGGGTAGTCATGTAAGAGTGCATTAAGTAAGGTGCCAGCATTTTGTCCTGCGCCAGGGTGAACGGTTAATCCTGCCGGTTTATTAATTACGACAAGGTGTTCATCTTCGTAGGCCTTTTCTAACGTCCTGGCTTCCGGAAGGTCAGTGCATTGTACTTGTGGTTCAAATTGGTATTCAATCAGGTCGTTCGTATTTACAATATGCTTGGGTGTAGTAATAATAGTTTGATTCACTGATACTGACCCATTTTTTATGTAAGCCTGTATTGCAGATCGGGATAGTTCCTCGCAATGTCTTTTTATTGCAATATCTAAACGTTCTTTGTCGGAGTCTTGTTCAAAAGTATGTCTAATCATATTGGATTGTGATTTAAGTAATTTTATCATATGTTTAATATGGGTTTTGTCAAGTGTCTATCTCAATCTAGCAATTCACAGTGTTTGTTAAAAAAATATATTGGATAGCTTGTTGGAGTTTGTTATCATGCTCACAATAGATATATTGATTAACAAAAGAGGATTTTTATATGAAAAAAACATGGTGTTTGGTTTTTTGTTGTATGCTAGCCGGTTGTGCAGATAAAAAAAGCTATCAGGATATGGATGCAGGAGCTATGTATCAAGCGTATACAAGTGCTGCAAATTCAGAAAAGTACCAAGATGCTTTAGATATAGGGCAAAGTTTTGTTGCGCAGTATCCTACTGATATTCACGTTGAGGAGCTTAGGGTAGGTGTTTTAGCTGCTTATGTTGAGTTAGGGAGTTATAGTTTAGCGTCGGAATATGCAGACCGCCTGTTAAATAATGGGTTGGTTGCTGCTCATTATCATTCAGAGGTTTCTTATCTCAAAATTTCTGCTGGTTACTTATGGTCACAACATTGGATGGCTAGGAAGTTCAATCTGAAGGAACGTTACTGCAATATGCAAAAGTTAGATGAAATCTTCCAGGAGGCTCGTGCGTTTTCTGTAAACTACCCTCAAAGCCCAAAGGTTGCTTCAGTATTAGAAATTGCGAGTGAGCTTGAGAATGTATTGGCTCAGCATGATTTGAAGATTGCTGCTCTTAATGCTAAGTCAGGTCGACCTGAGGCTGTTGGAAGACGTTTGGCAAAGCTAGCAATTGAGTTTCCAAATGCAGATGTTTCTAATAGCATAGATCAGCTAGTTTCTGGGCAGTAAGATTAGCCACTGATAGTGAATTTGATCCAGAATCATTATTTTAACTTGTTGAATGGCTTGGTTGAGTGGTAGAAAATCTACCCCTTTGTTGTGTGCCCAAAATAAATCAAAATCATTACAAGTAGGAATTCTGTTGTCGGTTCTTGTAATAATTTGAGCGCAGGGTTTACTTTTAGGATGCTCTGACCACTGTTTAATCTCAGTTATATTAATTGCAAGGATCTCCCAGGTTTTCGTGACTACTATGCTTGTTTTGTGCTGTGTTCGATTGACCTGTATGCTTTGATCGTCTAGATTAAAGACAGGTGCTTTTACGAGATGGTTTTCTTGGAGTTTCATATTGAGCATGGGTGTTATTTACAGGTTATAATATTATCATAGTTTGGAGTGTAGAATGAAGCATATTGATGTAGTTCTATTGGGTGAAAATTGTCTGCGTAAGCATGAACTGGCGTGGCCAAAGCCAGTATATATAGACGGGGAGTATTCACATCGTGAGATTTTACAGCAATGCGGTCTAGTATCAAAGAGGGGGTTTAGTACTGATTGGCTATTGCCAGGTATTGAGTCAAGCTTATTGGTTCCGGTTGCTATAAAAGAGGAGCGAGTCTATCCGCAGTTTGATATCTCAAAGGATCATTACTTGTTGATGTCACAGTTATTACAATCTGCATTCAGTACAATTCGTGCGCATGACTCTCATTTGTGTTGGTTGCATGATTTTGAGGGGATTGGTAATGATCTATTTGATTTGAACGGTAATGATAGTTTACAAGAGCTAGCACGATCAGTGTCAATAGAGTTACTTTTTTACTCTGCTAAGTTTAATCAGCAGCGCGTTGATCAAGGTCAGTTACCGATTACGAGTGTAAGAGTCGCGCGTACTTCAGGTGAGCGTGCTTTAAGGCAGCATAAACTATGTTTCTCAAATATTCAGGGGATTAACCACTTATGGCAACAATGTGCAAGTCTACAAGATTGGGTTTCTAACCCTACGGTAGGCTGTGTATTATTAATGGATTCATCTATCTCAAGTTTGCTTAAGTTGGAGACGTTTGATGGTTTGCTTCAACTATTAGATTCTGGGAGATGTTCCTCGATTCGTATCACATGTCAGTCAGGATCTGTTTGGTATGCTCGAAATGTCATTACACATATGTCTCAGCATATGCGTCGTACTATGGGGCTTCTTTTTTAAAGCAGGCGATATAGTTGATCAGTGTGTTGTTTAACGTAAAAAATTGTCGTGTAATGGGGTTGAAGTGTATCCCGGTTATATCTATTAGCTGACATTGGTTGTCAAGGTTCCATGCAGTGAGTTCACTGGGTTTGATGAATTTATCATACTGATGAGTATTTTTTGGCAATATATTAAGTATGTATTCAGCTGCAATAATGCTACCTAGAAATGAGATTGGGTTCCGATTTAGGGTGGAGTAGATAATCAGCCCCCCGGGTTTAACTAAGTTAGAAATATGTGTAACCATTGATTCAGGATCCTCAACATGTTCTAGCACTTCAAGGCAAACGATAAAATCAAATGATTCATGAGTGTTTATTTGTGTTCGAGGGTCTCCGTTTATGTACTGGATATGTCCAGTGTTTGGCCTGTTTTTTGCAAGGTTAATGAGTGAGTGATCAATATCAATCCCCGTCATTTTGTGAGATTTGCTGAGTGGCTCAGTTAGAATTCCACCGCCACATCCTATATCAAGCCCTATCTGATTCTTAGAGACATGTTGATTAATGAACTTTAGACGAATAGGGTTGATGGCGTGCAGAGTCCAAAAGGGGCCGCCTGGGTCCCACCATGTTTCGGGTTGATCTGTAAACGGGTTATGAGTGTTCATGCTTAATCTCAGAAATAATTATTTTTAATTCATCTAATAAATTAAGCTTTTCTATGTTGCTTTTCGTGGGGAGTAACTCAGCAATTTCTTCGATTCTTTTACAGGCTATGTACCGAGATTGTCCGATTAACTTATGACACAGGTCGTCAAGTTGACTGTGTGCATTCAGCATGATGCACTTTTCTAAATCTTTGATTAATTCTGGAGAATTTTTGATAAATAAATCAATGATGGGTTGTGCTGAACCTAGGTTTCCGTAAAGCGCTATCAGCTGAGAATTTTCAATATGCATTTTTTTGTCCGTTGGCTAATCCATGCATTACTTAGTTAATCAAACGCATCAGCATTAGTCAAGTTTTAATGTGCGCATTATCTCAGTTTTCAATGTTGTTTTTTTTTAATCAACTGTTTTTTAATGTTTTAGTGTGTTAGCCAGTCATTTCGTGTAAGGTATTTGGTTGCACAAATCTCTCAATGGCTGCTAAAATGGTTACAAGCTCTATGAGTGGTGTTTAGGATGAATGCCAAAGTCTGGGAAAGAGAGGACCTTATCAGGATGATCTTTATGCAATGATTGCGCCCAGGCTTTTTTATTGTCGTCACTCTAATCTTTATGATAGAGGGGATTGTTTTGAAAAGTCGAGACTACCCTTAGACTTATATAAGATCCCAGGGCGCTGCAGGCCTAGCTTTTTATCTAAAAGTGGGTTATAATTTTTGTAAGTTATAGAGGTGAAGCTATGAGCTATAGAACACAAACAGCATCAAATATTTCATATCTTTCTACACATAAAGTATTAAGAAACACGTATGCCTTGCTAGGCCTAACAATGATCTTTAGTGCATTTACAGCTTGGGTGAGTGTACAATTACAGTTGCCACATCCGGGGCTTTTACCTATGCTTGCAGGGTTTTACGGTTTATCATTCTTGACGCAGCGTTATAGCCATAGTGCAATGGGTGTCTTGTTTGCATTTTTGTTCACTGGCTTTCTTGGGTATACTACAGGTCCAATAATTGGCATGCTCTTAAAGTCAACAACGAATGGCTACCAAATTCTTGGTATGAGTTTGGCAACAACGGGTATCACATTTTTAGCGTTATCATCGTATGTGTTAGCGACAGGCCGTGATATGAGTTACTTAGGTGGTGCGTTGTTCACTTTAGCAGTGACTGGGTTTGTACTAAGTTTGGCGTCTATTTTCTTGGGATCACCTATCTTACACGTTGTCGTGTCTGCTATCTTTGCATTAATGTCATCTGGCTTTATTTTGTTCCATACCAGTCAAATTATTAACGGTGGAGAGCGGAATTATATTGTGGCCACAATCTCGCTGTTTATAGCGATCTATAACCTATTCTTAAGCTTACTAAGAATTTTCATGATGTTTGGTGGACAAAGAGACTGATTAGGTCTTTATCTATTAGAAGAGAGCTATACTAGAGATGACATTTTATATGATTTAGTCTTATATTTTCTCATAACGTCTAGGATTTTTTAATGGTAGCTTTACTCCATCTTCTTCTAGGCTATGGTTCAGCGATCTACCAGTAGAGATGCGTGCAGATCGGACTATTGTTTTAGCAGGAGCAAGTATAAGTGTGCAGGTGCGCGATCGAGTGGGGTATCCTTTTTCTGAAGTGCTAAGTTATGCTCTGCCGTCTCTACAAGATGATGATGAGGTTGTTGAGATCGCTCTATCTCGAAATGGTAGAAACTTAATGTATGCTTCTGATCGCTTTGAAAATGATAAAAGGATCGTGTTGGCGACAGTTAAAAATAAAGGATTGGCATTAAGTTATGCTGATGATGAATTGAAACAAGATTTGGGCTTTGTAAAGGAGGCCATTAAACTTTCTCCTGAGGCGATTAGGTATGCTAGTAAGCATGTACAGGCTAAATTAAAAGTAAGGGCTCCCTCTGCTAGTGCTGGAAGGTAAAACTACTTTAATTATGATGTTTGATCTCGAGATGTTATCCTGTTGAGGCGTATTTGGGTTATAAATTAAGAGTAGGAAAAAAAATTGATACTTAACAGAAAAGAGGTGTATCTCTTCCTGATTTTAGCATGGACGTTTCTGTGTGTTGAACCGTCGTGTTCCTATATGTTTCATTGGTCATTCATAACTTTTATTTCTATCACTATATGCAAGCAAATTCTTTTTTTAGTCAATGATGATCTACATATTGATTCTGAACATGATGTAAATTTGCTTTTTCATACCTTTTCCGGGAGCCAATCTGTAAATCGATTCATGATTATTGTATTCAGGAGTTATGTTAAGCGATTATTATTGGGTAATATTATATATGCAGTTGGATATACATACCTGCTGAATTATATACAGGAGTTAACGCCATGGCTGCCTATGCTAGGTTTGTGTAGCAGTATGGGCTATGGTCAGGCTTTTTATTCAGGGATATGTTCAGAGAAGAAATATCTTAGGAGTCAGGATATCGAATCGAGAAGTCAGTTTTATCAGTTAGCATGCTTATCTGAAAGCTCAGAGATTAGAGAGAATATGCTTCAGTCTTTGTTTATTGGTCCGGTTGTTAGTTTGGATGTTGCATCTGATAGTTTTGAACAATTAGTTTCTGATTTTAGATGTTTTATCTTATTTGAGTGAGCTCTGTAATATATATCATTTTTTTCTGACCTTTAATTAATTGATGCTAAAAATAAGTCAATTAATAATGAGAAAGTTATGAAGAAAAACAGAATGTCGAGTAGACAAAGTGAAATAATAGCTGCCCATAAGTCTGAGTTCTCTGAAGAAATTAGAGAATTTGTTTGTAGGAGTGTTGTTCCTGGCTTGGATGAAGCACATGTAGATATGAGTGTGGTGTTTAATCATATTCATGAACATTTTTTGAATTCAAATGAGAAGACAGTGTCTAGTATTGTCCAATCATTAAAAGCAGCTATTGAAAAGTTCGGCTCAGAAATGCCTGATACTGATCGTATTCTGATGTTTCAGTTTTTGCAGCGTATTGTGGTTGACTATACTGATTTTGTAAAAATAGATGCATCAGACGAAGAGTCATTGGACGCTTTGAGAGATACCTTGCTGGGAAGCATTAGCAATGAGATATCAGGTTTGGCTCCTAGCTCCCATGCTATGACAAGTATGTTTGCAGGAGGAGGCGCGGCTGCGCCTGCGAGCGCCGCAGATGATGATTCAGGCAGCGATTATTATACGGCCTCTGAAGAGCCTGATTCTGGGTATGATTCGCCCTAATTATTTAGGTGCATGATAGCTTGTGTCAGAGCTGGCTTGATGCCAGTCGGTATCGGTAAAGTGATTTGATCGATAGGCTGACTCACGGCTTCAGATATTGGCTGGTAATGTGCTATAAATGGGTGAATCGTGAGTAACTGATGAGTTAGTCTGTGCTGATACGGTTTTAGTGGGTGCACATGTGGATATTGGTGACTCATGGTAGAGCAGTCATCATAAATTTCTGGGGTATAGAGTCCTGCCCAAATACCTTTTGAGGGCCTTTTTATAAAATAGATCTGTTGATCATAGATGTTGATTACAACATATAGGCTGACACTTTTCGGTTTTTTACCACTTCTTGATTTTGGGATAACATCAGTTAGAGATTTTTGATGTGCGAGGCAGTTTGTTTCTATAGGGCAGTCACTGCATAAAGGGTTACGCTTCATACAGATTTGAGCCCCTAAATCCATTAAGCCTTGGGTGTAGGCTCGAGCATTTTTTTGAGGGAGCTGGGACTCTGCTTGTTTCCATAGTTGTTTAAGTGTAGCGCTTTTTTTTAGATCCTCAGTAACTGCAAAGTACCGAGCTAAAACACGTTTGACATTACCGTCTAGAATTGCAGCGGGCTGTTCATAGGCGAGTGATAAAATAGCAGCGGCTGTTGAGCGACCTATCCCGGGAAGCTGTATTAGGCTGTGCATATCTGAGGGTAAAGATCCGCTATATTCGCTAACAATTATTTGGGCTGACTTTTTTAAATTGCGTGCTCTGCTGTAGTAACCTAACCCTTGCCAAAGGTTCATGAGAGCGTCATCTTCAATTGTACTGAGTGCTTTCACATTTGGGCATTCTTGCATGAATTTATTAAAATAAGGTATGACAGTTTTGACTTGTGTCTGTTGAAGCATAACCTCAGATATCCATACTCGATAGGGTGTGGGTTGAAGTTGCCAGGGTAGATGATGCCTCCCGTGTTCAGCTTGCCAGTTAATAATCTTGTCTGAAAACGTTTGCATGTAAATTGTATGTGAAAATCATTAGCATACTGAATGAATGTATTGCTATTGTCACTATGTTTTTTATGCTTTATGAAAATAGTATTAATTTTTATTGAATAAAGGGCTCTTTATTTATAGAATAGTGTTTAATATTATGGAGAAAGATAACATGAGTTTAGGAGAAAGCCAGCCTGTTGTTCTTATGACTGGGGCTACCCGTGGTGTAGGCTTAGCAATAGCAGCAAAATTTGCACAGGAGGGTGCTGCACTCGTGATGCTCGTTAAAGATCATGCTTCAGAAGAATCTAAAAAAGTTTGTGAAGAGCTTGGGACGCTAGGTGGATCAGCCGTAATGTTTCAGTGTGATATTCGTAATGACAGTGAAATTATTGAGTCTATTGATAAAGTATATCAGCAGTATGGGCGTTTAGATGTTTGCGTATTAAATGCAAGTGTTGTGATCTTGAGTAATACTCAGGATATTTCTTTAGAAGCTTATGATCTCATGAATAGTGTAAATGCGAGAAGTAATTTTGTAATTGCTAAGTATGCTCAGAAATATCTACGTTATGCTGAATCGCCTCATATTATTATGATTGCGCCACCAATTAATTTAGATCCTAGATGGTTAGGATCGTACTTAGCTTACACTGCAAGTCGGTATTTATGCAGTATGCAGGTTGTAGGGCTTTCAGAAGAGTTTAGAGCTGATAACATATCTGTAAATGCATTATGGCCTAAAACAAATATAAATAGTAAGGACTTTTGTAATGTGATCCAAGGAACTTATGAAACACAACGATACAGTAGACACCCCGCTATTATGGGGGATGCCTGTTGGAGTTTGTTATCCAAAAATGCTATGGGATTGACGGGTGAGTTCTTTATAGATGAGGAAGTGCTTCGTGATGATGGTGTTGAAGACTTTAGCAAATATGCTGAATATGAATCTGAAATATGCTAATCACAACTATCTAGTTTGAAAAGTGTAATTTTAGTTGGATATGTTCTTTATTGATAAGATAAAGAAAAGGGTTTTTCTTGCACACTCGAGTTAGCGATACAGCTTTGATTACGAGATTTAACAAAAACGTGCTAAGAGTGTACTAGACTATTGAGCGTATGATTATCCTTCATTCTACTTTTTCTTGTTTATAGATCTTTTTTAATTTATGCGCTAACTAGTATTAGCTTCTGGTTTAACGTATAGATGCAAATCATACTGGTTTTTATACATGCCCTCTCATAAGTCATTGAGTTTAATCAAAAAAATTTATAATGTGTTAATTCGAAGAATAATTATTAATTAGGAGGGGTCTTATGTCAACACCAGTACAAAGAGGTATAGCGTCAGGGTTAAACCAGGCATTAATTCATTTATTTATATTATCAGTAGGTAGGGTGTATAGTATTGGCTCATATTCTTGCTTTCGCTTTATATCGGCTATGTAATGCCTTATGTAAGTTATATAGTCATTGGAAGCAGAGTAGGTCTTTGAATGCGGAATCTGGTTCAGGTTCGTATTCAAATAGTAATAAATTTGATTAGAAAGGATTGTCTTGTTCTCCTAGTGCATCCACTAAAGGCGAAATTAATGTTGGTTCAGTTTGCAAATTATAATGAGGAATTATGAATATTAATAATATCTTAATTAATTAAGCTGTTGACATTTAATGGTTTAATAGGTATTGTTGAGCAAGTTAAATAAAAAAGAAAAACCATGTTAGAAGTTATATTTACAATAATAGTGTCTGTATTATCCTTAATAATAGCAATTTCATCACTTATTCTAGTGCGTAATTTGTTTAATAAGTATAAAAGTGACGAGCAATTTGAAGAAAATATATCTTTTGTAAAAGAATCTCCGGGTGAGAATGGTGAAAAAGTGTTTGAAGTACTACCAGTACCACCACCACCACCATTACCAGGTTCAACACCACCACCACCGCCACCACCACCAGGTAAAAGTGCGGCAGGTTCAACGGTTGCAATATCCACGACCCCAAAAAAGGTTGAGGGAGGTAGTAATACTAGAGGAAATTTATTACAAGCTATACAAGCTGGTACACCGCTTAAAAAAGTACCAAGATATAATGGCTCGCCTGCAATATCCACGACCCCAAAAAGTAATACTAGAGGAAATTTATTACAAGCTATACAAGCTGGTACACCTCTTAAAAAAGTACCAAGATATAATGGCTCGCCTGCAATATCCACGACCCCAAAAAGTAATACTAGAGGAAATTTATTACAAGCTATACAAGCTGGTACACCTCTTAAAAAAGTACCAAGATATAATGGATCGCCTGCAATATCCACGACCCCAAAAAGTAATACTAGAGGAAATTTATTACAAGCTATACAAGCTGCTACACCGCTTAAAAAAGTACCAAGATATAATGGCTCGCCTGCAAAGTCCAAGGAATTTGATCCTGCAGTTATTCTGAAAGTTAATCTTAGTAGTACGCCAAGTAAGAAGAAGGTTGATTCAGGTAAAGAACTTACTGAACTTGAGCTAGCTTTTGCTGCTCGTGAAGCTAAAGGAGTTAAATAAAGTGTCTTTGTTATTAATTCTGTTATCTCTTGCTGTATTGCTCTTTAACTTATTCGTTTTAGCTGTTGTATTTTGGGTAAAACGTGAGCTATTAAAATCAACTTTAACAAGCTCATCTCTGGGTGTATATAAGTTTGAGAGCGAAAAAGTTGATGCCAATAAACTAGGAAAGTTAAATCAATCTCCTAAAGGTAATCCGCTGAAACAAGGGTGTCTAAGGGCTGACAATGCTGATTTGCATGCCCAGATAGGAGAAAAAGTTGAAGAAAGTCAAGAGAGCGCTAATGCTAATCCTTCAAAGGTTCGCAAGGATGACCATTTTGCCGCGATAAGAGCAGGTAAGATTCTAAGAAAAGTAGCTAATTCAGAGAGCACTGATTCTGAGGAAGCCGCAAACCGTCCTGGAGCCAAGGGAGACCTGAAGACAGCTTGGTATGATAAAGTTAATTCTGTTATTGCGGGAGGGGATAGGTCAGATACGCCCTCTGGTGCTTCGGCAGTGGACTCTACGGATTCTGCCGAAGATGGTAATGGGATGTATGCATCCCTTAGTGAGTGGGGAGCCCCTAGTGGGCCGAAGCCTCCGCTGAAACCTAAGCCACCTAGGTCAAAATATCAGGAACTGTTGCAGACAAGCGAGGGTGTTGATGAGGCTTCTATTAATAGAGAGTTCTTGGAGGAGAAAAATTCTCCGCTTACAGTGGAAGAGATAGAGAGTAAGGCTAACGCAGATATAGACGCAGACCTTAAAGCAAGGGTAGGCGCTATACGCTCTGCTTATGAAGATCCAGATGATTCAGACTCAGATGATGAGTGGTCTGATGATCCATCTCAATCACCATAATGACAAGTTACAACTGTCATGGATGACTCTTATTGTGTTAAGTGTTTTATAAGCAAGTTCAAGAGTGAGTCTCTTATTCCTAAACAGTAAGCAAAGCAACGGTGTTGCATTTATGCTGAGCAAAACGCTTGATTAAGAAGCAATAATGTTGACCAATCGATTAGGCACATAAATGACCTTGCGAATAGCATTAATATGTTTCTTAACATTAGGCTCTTCTGTAGCAATTGCCACAATCTCTTCTTTTGTGTTAGAAGCATTTACTGTGATAAGCCCTCGTTTTTTGCCATTAACTTGAACTGCAATCATGATAGGTGCGGAAGCTTGTGCTTGAGTATCAACTTCTGGCCATTGTGCATCGAGTATGGATTGGTTAAAATGTTTTTGGTAGCAGTACATACTGATATGTGGTGCGAGTGGAAATAGCGTAATTAAGAAAATGCGCTCAATCTCTTCTTGTTTAGCGGTATGATGCTCTGAAAGGATGTTAAATATCTTCATAGCCCCTGCAACTGTGGTATTAAGCTGTCTTTTTTCATAGTCTTGACTGATTTGTTGCAGTATTTTTTGTACATTAGCCCAAACCGTTTTATCCTCTTGGTTGCTGGTCTTTCTAGGGGTTTCAAAATAATGGTGTACACGCTTTAGGAATCGGTGCATACCCTCAATACCTGAGTTTGACCATTCTAGTGATTGTTGTGGAGGGGCTGCGAATAACATAAATAAACGTATTGCATCTGAGCCATACTGCTGATGTAGCTCTGAAGGAGTCACTAAGTTTCCTTTAGACTTAGACATTTTTGTGCCGTCTTTTAAAACCATGCCTTGTGTGAGTAATTCAGTAAATGGCTCCGTATTGTCTACAAGCCCAATATCATGCATAAAGTGATTAACAAACCGAGCATAGAGCAAATGCAAAATTGCATGCTCAATACCACCAATATATAAATCAACAGGTAATGCTGGTTTCATACTTGAGTCTAACAGCTGAGAAGGATCTCCTCCTGATGCAAATCGGTTGTAATACCAGGAAGAGTCAAAGAATGTATCAAAAGTATCCGTTTCTCTTTTCGCGGCTTTCCCACATGTTGGACAAGTCGTATTGATAAAGGACTTGTGAGCTTGCAGTATGTTTTTGCCAGGCTCAAATTCGATATCAGTCGGAAGCATTACGGGTAGATTCTCAAAGGATTCAGGGATGATCCCACAGTGGTCACAGTGAATAATAGGAATAGGGCAGCCCCAGTAGCGCTGACGAGAAATGCCCCAGTCTCTTAATCGGTACTGAGTTTTGAGCTGACCCTTGTTGATCTTTTGTAGTACTTTCCCAAGCTGGATTATGGCGTCTTTGGATTCAAGTCCTGTATACTCATTGGAGTGAATTAGCTGGCCCATCTCACTCATAGCACCTTGCTCATAGTCATGTTGCTCGCTGGTTATAACCGGTTGAATCGATAAATCATATTTTTTAGCAAAAGCATGGTCCCGCTCACAATGTGCAGGCACACACATAACAGCACCATGCCCATAATCCATTAGTACGTAGTTTGCTGCCCATATAGGAAGCTTGTTGTTAGATATAGGACAGGTTGCATAGAGTCCAAGTGGAAGCCCTTTTTTCTCTTGTTTTTCTATTTCAGCCTCACTAACGCCACTGGTCATGAGCTCTGAGAGTGGATCAGCTAGTTTGGGATCCCGTTTTAAAGCCTCTTTACAGATTGGATGTGTTGGTGCAACCATAATGGCTGTAGCGCCAAACAGGGTGTCACCCCGTGTCGTATATACTTTAATATCTTCTTGGTCAGAGGAAAAATGAATGTCTAAACCTTCTGATCGACCAATCCAATTCTCTTGCATTTGACGCACTTGTTCAGGCCACTTGTCTAGTGTTTTGCAGCCATCGAGTAGCTTATCGGCATACTGGGTTATTTTTAAAAACCATTGTTTGATTTCTTTGCGTTCTACCAGTGCGCCAGATCGCCAGCCGCGTCCATCAATGACCTGCTCATTAGCTAGTACGGTTTGATCCACAGGGTCCCAGTTTACGGTTGCTTGTTTCTGATAGGCTAAGTTGTTTTGGTACATCTGGATGAATAACCATTGTTGCCATTTATAATATTCTGGGTCACAGGTGGTTAGCTCATAACCCCAGTTAAAATATAAACCCATTTGGTCAAAGCTACCCTTCATTTGTTGGATGTTGCCTTGAGTCCAGTCTTTTGGGTGCTTTTTATGTTTAATGGCTGCATTTTCTGCTGGCAGACCAAATGCATCCCAACCCATGGGCATATAACACTTAAAACCATTTAAACGGTAGTAATCCGATAATGTGTTAGCAATGGTATAGTTGCGCGCATGCCCCATATGAAATTGACCGCTCGGGTAGGGAAACATAGCTAGAATGTACTTTTTTTTGTTAGAGCAATCAGCAGGCTGGTGATTGGCTAGTTGATCTTTAGTACTACTTTGAATTAAATGTGGGTCATAATTAATGGTCATGCGTTATTTCACTATATGATTTTTTCCATGATAGCAAAATAGACGGTGAATAGAAACTTTTTGCTTATTTTATTGATTCTTTAACAGCTTAATTTCAATGAGTTGAATTACTTTTGAGTCTGATTGCTTAATGGTAAATTGTAGGTCTTGAATTTGGATTTTCTCTCCTGCTTTTGGGATGTGTCCAAATTGATGAGTGAGAATGCCTGAAAGTGTATCAAACATCGTAGTATCAATTTCGCAGTTAAAATATTGGTTAATAGTTTCAATCGTGATACTACCTTGTGTTTGGTACACGCCTCCTCTGAGGGGGCGTATATGAGTTTCATCAGGTTGGTCATGCTCATCTTCTATTGCACCCACAAAGGACTCGATTAGGTTTTCAATAGTGATAACGCCTATATACTGGTTATATTCATCCAGGACTATGGCCATATGCTTCCTAGACTGTTGCAATTGAAGGAGCAAAGAAGGGATGCGTTGCGTTGCAGGTGTGAAAATAGTTGGCCTGAGGTAATCTTTAACTTTATGTTTCTGGCTTTCTTGTAATAGGATGTTATGTACATCTTTCATCAGAATAATGCCACAAACGGACCCAGATGAGTTCATGACTGGATACCTAGAGTGCTTATGGATCTCAAATAAATCGAGTAAATCTTTTATGCTAGCGTGATCATTGATGGTAACCACATTTGACTTGTCCATCATAATATCTTTAATGGTAATTTGGCTACTATCAATTAAGTTAATAATTAGTTGATGTGTCAGAGAGTCCAGTTGATTTTTTTGTGTCAAATCATGGGCTGTCTGCTT
Source organism: Candidatus Comchoanobacter bicostacola (assembly GCF_024172705.1). Taxonomy (GTDB): domain Bacteria; phylum Pseudomonadota; class Gammaproteobacteria; order Comchoanobacterales; family Comchoanobacteraceae; genus Comchoanobacter; species Comchoanobacter bicostacola. The sequence goes on along the minus strand of NZ_CP092900.1, from coordinate 655,267 downwards.
GAATGATTCAATAGATTTAGATGGGTTCGTAAATAATTGTTTAAAAATCTTCATGGTAAGGATTGGGTTGGTTTAGCTGTGTAAGAATATGAATCTCATGGTCTCGCATGGTTGCAAAGTCATGATCATGATCATGGGTATGGCCTGCAATATGAAGCATACCATGAATAAAAAGGTAAATGATCCGATTAAGATCATAGCCTTGATTTTTTATAAAGCTGGGGCAGATAAATATTTCTCCCATATTTTTATCATAGGGTTGTGACAGTACATCCGTGGCTGTAGGCTTCCCTCTCATTTGGTTATTCATTTGCATCATGGTTGGATCGTCAATAATGTTTAGCTGAATATTGAGCGGTGCTTGAATTCGCTGAGATGTGATATTAAGCGCATGATCAAAGTCGAACTGTAACGCTGAAAGTGTGTTTTCAGGGTCATAAAGCTTGAATGTGTTATCATCATTCCTCAAATTGGTACCTCATGTGTTTTATTTTTTGTTATAGTGTGTTTTAAATTTTTTTCAGAATTTATTTGGTCCGTTTTTTTAATGAGTTGGTGGTAAATCAGTTCTAGGTCGTGTAACTCTTGTACTGTGCAGTGTTCATTGCATTGGTGCGCAGTTTTATTTTTCAAACCAAACTCTACAATTTCGGGACAAAGATCTGCCAGCCAGCGGCCATCACTGGTTCCACCAAGTACGCAAGGAGTGGGTGTGGTATTTAACGTGTCTTGTATAGAGTGGATCAATAGGTCTGTAAATGTACCATATTTAGATTGGTAGGGGTGTGCACGGATTTGGCATTCAAGAGTAAAGGGCATTTCTTTTAACTGCTCAGAGACTTCTTGGATAATTTCATTGTGCGTAAAACGGATATTAAATTTTAGGGTAATAGATTGCGGGATTACGTTTTCAATATGTGAGCTTGTATTAATCGAATAGATTTCGATTCGATTGTTTGCAGGTAGGGTGTGGTTAATCTTCTCAATACAGGCTAGAGCAGATTGTAAGGCATTAGATGGATTTTTTGCATGAGTAGGATAGGCAATATGACCTTGCTTGCCATCAATAGTCCAATAAAAGTGTGCAGATCCTCTGCGGCCATTCTTGAAGCAATCACCGAAGTTTTCTTTGCTGGTAGGTTCTCCAACCAATACCCACTTTGGAAGCATGTTAAGTTCCTTCATTCTGGGAATAACAGCTTTGATTCCGTTTGTGCCAGATCCTTCTTCATCACTGGTAATGAGCATGCCTAGCTGGATATTAGAGGTTGGTGTTCTTTTCATAGCACTACACCACGCCCATAGAGCACCTTTCATATCAACCATTCCTCTGCCATAGAGTTTATTCTTTTTTTTAGTGAGCTCAAAAGGAGGATAATCCCATTGTTCTAAAGATCCTGGCGCTACAACATCAGTATGCCCAAGGAAGAGTAGTAGCGGTCCATGAGTTGGGGTTAGTATCAGGGTGTTTTGTGTGTTATTAACCGATAGGTCAAATGATTGAAAGTCAAGGAATTGGCGGATAATGCTTTGGCAGCCAGAGTCATCGGGTGTTATAGATGGCTTGGTAATTAATTGTTTAAGCAAGGCGTATTCATGTATCATCTTTTAATTATATCAGCATATAGTTTATAAAAAAATAAATATAATGTAATTAGGGTGCAGGGGGCTTCGTTCTAGATGGAAGAGATGAATAGCTGGCTAGCTCAGGGTACTTAGAAACAAACTGTTTTTGTATATTGGGGGATGCATATTTCAAATATTTTTCTTTATGGTTTTTAAAGTTAAGAAATTCAGTCTGCATTTTTTTCGCTGCGTGCTTCAATGATTCAGGTTTGCTATGTATCGCATACACAAGAGCTTTTTTATCGTTTTTTATTTCTTCGGATGCATGCTGTAATAAATCACCGTCAGAGGATACTACGTTTCGTTGCACTTCATGAGAAGCGTACATGAGATCAGAGGGTGTTTCTTTAATAGCTGCTTCTTGAATAGAGTTAGACGCATATTTGAGCAGGGACCTCTCGAGGCTTACAAAAACTTTTTGGCTTTCTTCATCTTTAGAATTAAGTGTAGTGCTAATTTGATCAATTGCATCCGTGGATGCGTACTCTATTCTGGAGGGGCTTTCGGTAATAAGCTTGACTTGTATCTCTGTGTTCAGTCTCATGAGGTAAGATGGATCTTGTTTTAGAGCAGTCATGTAAACTTTCGGTATGGTTTTAGTCTCAGGTGGTAGATATATGAAGTTCTCTGGATCTTTTGCTAATGCAGCCATGTAAACTCTAGGTATGTTTTTAGCCTCAGGTGGTAAATTAGCAAAGTAAGCTGGGTTAGTGTTTATATTAAAAATATGTTTTCTTATTGTAAGATCAAGGTCTTTATCTATCTTGGTTTTAACGTGCTGTTGTGCTTTTTTTGATAAAATACTATTATAGTCATAGTGCGTGTAGTCTTCTTTGACTAGTTCAGTAGCTATTTGAGGGTCTGAAATGAATCGACTTGTGTGTGGGATAGCTTTTACTATGCGAGCACGCGCTTTTTCAGACTGCAGTAGCTCGTAAACAGCTGAAGGGTTTAAAGGGATAGACTTGGACGTATCCGTTGTTTGGAATAGTGATCGTATTTTACTAGTAGCCCATCCAATATAATCGCCTTGTTTAAAGTAAAGTAAAGCTACTTGTTCGAAATCTAATCCTGATAGTGACAGCGGTGGCATAATGTTTGCATTGGGCCTATCTGCGATGCTTTCAAGAGATGAAATGCTGTGGACGCTTTGTTTACTTGTATCGGTGATTCTATGGTTTTGGCTTTTGTGGGCTAAAATGACTAACCCAACTAGCTGTTTAATTATCTCGGGTTTTTCGGGCAGGCTAAGTGGAGCTGTTTTAAGCACTTGAGCGTATGACTCAATTTCTTTTAGCATGGATTGAAAGGCAGTTAAACCTTCTGTTATAGACCCATGCTGGGTAATGAGCTCTCTTAGGATGTAGCAAAGTCCAAAGCATACCCCGCGCTTCCTAGCCTTTTCATCTGTAACACCAAGCGCAGCGAGTTCTTTATCAATTGCTGGAATAATGTTATCTTGACTGACAAAAGGTTCATCTGTTTTTGGTCCAATAATTATTTTCGTGATAGGTCCCAGGCTTTTACTACTCGATTCACCGAGTGTTAACTGCTCCACTTGTAACTTTAAAACTTCAGGGCTTCTCTCTTTACTTGAGGGTGTAGCAGGGATTGCTTCATGTATTAAATCCATTGTATGTTGGTTATAATTGTGTGAGTAGGTGTTATTTAAAAATTCAACAAGTTGCTCAATACTTGGGTTAGATAACGTGTCAGACGCTGATTGCCCATTAGGGTCATAGAGGTATAGTTGTGACCCTTCTCGACAGAGTAAAACTCGATGTCGACCATTGATTCCTATATTTAAAGTGGATGGGTCAGGCATATTCCTAATTTGCTCACAAAGTTCACTATGGCTGTATAAACCAGCATTGGTTTGGTACATTGTTTTTAATCGGGCTGTATATTGATTTAATAGTTTTTCTTGATACATTGTTCTTTGTTTTTTAATTAATTGTTTTATAGTGTAAATTTTCATGTTGTCAGATTTTTTTAAGGTTTTCTTATTGATCTAGGTTTGTGTCTCGCCCTAAGCATCGTAGGTTTTCTTTTATCTTTTTTTATTGTTTCGGCTGCATATTGTAATAAATTACCGTCTGAGGCTATTACTGTTCGTTGAACTTCAAGAGAAGCATACGCAAGATAGTTGGGGCGTTCTGTAACAAGTGATTGTTGTACAGAGTGAGATGCGTATTTTAGTAGTCTAGGCATATTATCTTTCACTAATTTTTTTTGGTTTGCCTCATCTGTTTGTTTAATTATTGTCCCTATTTTATTTATTGTTTCTGGAGTAACGTACGATATCATACGGGGTGTTTTTGTAATAATATTGACTTGTACATCTGTTCTTAGATATGCAAGGTTATATGGATCTATTTTTATTGCAGCCATATAAACCCTGGAGGTATTTTTAATTTCTTCTGGTAAAGATTGAAAGTAATCCGGATTCTGATTAATCTCAAAAATGTGCTTGCTTATGATGAGATCGTTACAGATGAAAAGGCTAGGCAAGAGATGGTTATTTGTTAGCTTGGTGGCTACATGTCTCTGTGCTTTTTTCGATAAGATACCATTATATATAAAGTGCTTGTAGTCCTCTTGAACTAGTTGAGTAGCTATTTTACGATCTGAAATGAATCTCCTCGTGTGAGATATAGTCTTTATTATGCGAGAGCGTGCTTTTTCAGACTGCAGTAGCTCATAAACAGCTAAAGGGTTTAAAGGGACAGACGTGGACTTATCCGTTGTTTTGAGTAGTGAGCGTATTTTATTAGCAATCCAGGATATAGCCCATCGAATATACCTGCCTTGAGTGAAGTAATATGAGGGTTTTTGTTTGTCGTCAAATGCAGGAAGTGCCAGCGGTAGCATAATTTTGCTGTCGGGCCTATCCGCGACGTTATTCATAGATCTAGGGCTGTGAATGCTTTTTTTACTTGTGTCGGTGATTCTATAGTGTTGGCTTTTGTGGGCTAAAATGACTAACCCAACTAGCTGTTTAATTATCTCGGGTTTTTCGGGCTGGCTAAGTGGAGCTTTTTTAAGGTTTTGAGCGTATGACTCAATTTCTTTTAACATGGATTGAAAGGTAGTTAAACCTTTTGTTATAGACCCATACTGAGTAATTACTTCCCTTAGAATGTAGCAAAGTCCATAGCATACCCCGCTCTGCCTAGCCTTTTCATCTGTAACACCAAGCGCAGCGAGTTCTTTATCAATTGCTGGAATAATATTAGTTTGACTAACAAAAGGTTCATCTATTTTTGGCCCAATAATTATTTTCGTGATAGGTTCCGGGCTTTTGCTACTGAGTTTACCGAGTGTTAACTGTTCTACTATTAACTTTAATACTTTAGAGTTTCTCTCTTTACTTGAGGGTATAGCAGGGATTGCTTCATGTATTAAATCCAGTGTATGTTGGTTATAATTGTGTGGGTAGGTGTTATTTAAAAATTCAACAAGCTGCTCAATACTTGGTTAGATAACTTGTCAGACGCTAATTGTCCATTAGGGTCATATAGGTATAGTTGTGACCCTTCTCGACAGAGTAAAACTCGATGTCGACTATTGATTGATAAACTTAAAGTGGATGGGTCAGGCATGTTCTTAATTTGCTCACAAAGCTCATTATGGCTGTATAAACCAGAATTAGTTTTGTACATTTCTTTCAGTCGGTCTGTATATTGGTTTAATAGTTTTTTTTGATACATTGTTCTTGTTGTTCTTAAGCGTATGTTTTATAGCGTTAATTTATGTGTTGTCAGGTTTTTTTCATTATTTCCTGACAAACTAAAGTATATGTGTACAACATACCTGAATTAATTTTTTAAGAGGTAATGTCATGGGAACATATGCATCAAAACACAGAGCAAACTTAAATCAGTCTTTGAGTGAACTAAAGGATAGAATTAAAGGGATTCTACAGAATGATGAAGGCTTTTCTTCATATTTTAAAGATGATTTCCTGGGACCATTGTTTAGAACTATGGGTAATGCCATTCTCTTTGGATTTTTTGCACTGGGAAAGATTGTGCAAAATGTACTTACAGGTAAAAAATATAATAACGGCTTGCAAGAAGGAGAGATTTCAAGGACTGCTACAGGCATCAAACAAAGTGCCACTGGAGTCTTTAAAAGCATTATGAACGCCTTGTCAGGAGGGAGTGGACTGGGGACTCACGAAAGAAGGGGGTATGACTCACATGGTACACCGCCGGGATTTAAGGAGGAAATAAAAAGAAGGTCTGTGCAGAGGGCTGAGTTTAATGCTAATAGTACTGATTTAAAAAGTAAGTATAACAAAGATAGAAGTAGAGGCAGGAAGCCATAGAAGTAGAGGCAGGAAGCCAAGTTTTTGATAGATTGTGGCCTAAACAATCGTTGGGTATCTTTATAAATCTTGATTTTACAACAGTAAAATAGAATATAATCTAATTTATTTATATGTTTTTAATGGTGTTATTGTTTGCACATCTTTAGAAATTTCTTTTCATTACTATCATTTAGTTAGGTGGCCGAATAAGGCTAAATTTCAAAACTAAGGAGTAATGATGTCCACTTTAAAGTTAAAGCCCTGCGGTGACCGTGTGGTCGTTGAGCCTGCTGAGGCAGAAGCAAAAACACAAGGCGGTATTTATGTGCCTACGAAACAAGATGAAAAAGTTGTCAGAGGATCAATTGTTGCAGTAGGCGATGGTAAAGTAGTTGATGGTAAGGCTCAGCCAATGTCATTGAGTATTGGTCAATCAGTCATTTGTAATCAGTTTTCAGGTACAGAAGTAGCACATGAAGGCAAAACATATTTAATCATCAGCCAAGATGATATTTTAGCAGTAATTAACTAGGAGTTTAATGATGAGCGCAAAACAATCCAATATTTTAAAAGGCCATCAGGTCAGGATGGAGATACTAGAAGCATCCACTATTTTAAAAGATTTAGTTGCAGCGACTATGGGTCCTGCTGGTGTAGGGGTGATGCTCCATGATAATGGTGATACAACCTTAACAACAGATGGTGTTACTGTTGCACAACGTGCACAGTGTAAAAAACACTTACATAATGTATTAATCAAGTTGATGAGTGAGGCTGCTGTTAAAACAAATGACACAGCAGGTGATGGAACAACGACAGCTACCGTGTTATCTCATGCCATTATTAGAGAAGCAACCCGTTTGATTGCATCTGGAGGTAATCGATGGGAAGTAAAGCGAGGTATTGACTTAGCTGTAAAACATTTAACAAAGCAGATTGAGAAATTATCCATCAAGTGTCAGGACAACAAAACAATCGAACGTGTTGGTACGGTATCAGCAAATGGAGATACAGAAATTGGTTCATTAATTGCACAGGCTATGGAAGAGGTAGGTATCAATGGTGTGATTACAGCTGAGACAGGATCTACATTAGATACAACCCTAGATGTTGTAAAGGGCATGCAGTTTGATCGAGGTGCCATCTCTATGTACTTTATGACCAATCAAAAAAGCATGATTGCTGAGTTAGAAAACCCTTATATTTTATTGGTAGATAAGAAGGTTAGTAATATTAGAGATATGGTTCCTTTACTAGAATCTGTTGCTAAAGCTGGGCGTCCACTTTTAATTATTGCAGAGGATGTTGAGGGTGAAGCTCTATCAACACTGGTGATTAATAGCATGCGTGGTGTTGTCAAAGTTGCTGCTGTCAAAGCGCCTGGTTTTGGTGATCGCCGTAAAGCAATGTTAGATGATATTGCTGTACTTACAGGGGCACAAGTCATTAAAGAGGAAGTTGGTTTAACATTGGAGCAAGCGACTGTAGATCATCTAGGTTCTGCTAAACGTGTCGTAGTCGGTAAAGATGATACGATGATTGTTGATGGCAGCGGTCAAGAAGGATTAATCAAAGAGCGTGTCGACAGCTTACAGACTCAGATTAAGGACAAGTCCATTTCTGAGTATGACCGTGAAAAATTACAAGAGCGCCTTGCTAAATTAGCAGGAGGTGTTGCTGTGGTGAAAGTAGGTGCTGCAACTGAGGCTGAAATGAAAGCAAATAAGGCCGTGGTTGAAGATGCACTTAATGCAACGAAAGCAGCGGTAGAAGAAGGCGTTGTACCTGGAGGTGGTGTTGCATTGGTAAGAATTGCATCATCACTTGATAAAGTAAAAGGTGCGACTCATGATCAAGATATGGGTATTAAGGCGGTTAAGCTAGCAATGCTTGAGCCTTTGCGTCAAATTGTCTCTAATGCTGGAGAAGATGCTTCTGTTGTCTTGAATAAGGTGGCTGAAGGTAAGGCCGCATTTGGTTATAATGTTGCTACCTATACTTATGGTGATATGGTTGAGATGGGTATTTTGGATCCAGCTAAGGTCACACGTACTGCATTACAAAATGCAGCTTCTATTGCTGGTATGATGATCACGACAGAGTGCTTAGTGATTGAGCAGCCAAAAGAAGAGGATGCTGATGACGCTGCTGGCGGCATGGGCGGCATGGGCGGCATGGGTGGAATGGGCGGCATGGGTATGATGTAACATACGCTCAGTATCTATCTGGAAAAAGGGGAAGAATAGTTCTTCCCTTTTTTTTATATATTTTGTGGGATAAAATAAACAGAATTAACTTTAAGGAAATTTCGTGGAAAAAATTGAGCTCAGAAAAGTTCATCATACCGATGGTAATACCTATTATCTTCATGCCGGTGTTCTACGGGGGTTTGAGTTTGGATATAGGTGCACTGCCGTTGATTTACCCAAAGTTATTAAGCGAATAGCGCCTAATGTTTTTAAGGATTGTAAAGCATTAGTATCCGTTATTATGAGTCATGAAGTGTTGAGTATTGGTTGGAATGCATTTTTGGGTTGTGCCAATTTATCAGTACTGCAATTATCTAGTCAGTTAGCTAAAATTAATCATGCAGCTTTTGCAGGTTGTACAAAACTAACGGATATAATGCTTCCAAGTAGTGTGTCATATATTGGAATGAGAGCTTTTTATGGCTGCTCTAGTTTATCGAGAGTTTGTATCACTAATGACCATTCAACGTATGTACTTCCTCATGCCTTTACAGGGTGCAGCAAGGTTAAGTTCGTATTGCAGCTTGTTTAGAGCGGTGTGTATAGCCATGCGCATGGATCCTCTTCAGGACCTTCTCCTGATGTTGGTTCAGTAGCTTGGGCTGAAGCACCCCCGCTATATGTGTGAGGTAGGTCACTGGGTGGGCTCAAAAGCATGGTATCAAAAATACTTACCTGTGGTAGGCTCATCGGGGCTGAAGCTCCAGCAGTACTAGAGGTGTCTGTAGCTGAAGCAAACATATTTTTGCTTGCCTCAACATAATCTGTATAGCAAGCGATATGACTTATTTTCTTGGTCAATTTCTGCAAGCATTGCAGAAGCCTCCATAAGACCCGTTTCAGCTGTTGCAGCTACAGAATTTGGAAGCTCATCGGGATCTTTGATGGGGTGTTTATCTAATTGAAGTATGGTATAAAAGCTCTGTTTGCCTTTTGCATTGGTTCCTTTTTTTGAGAACTTAACTTTTATAGACATAGGCTTGGGTAAACCATCAATTGATACAACTCTAAGCCCTTCAGGATGTTTGGACTCATTATATTCAGGATGAAATAGTAGTTGGTCAGAGGAACAGCCTATATGACTTGCTGGTTTTTTAGGGTTAAGTATACCCGCTGAGCGTGGGCTAAGTTGCTTTGATCCAAGAATTGCAATTCTAATGTATACAGCTGATTGTCCTTTATGTACTCGAGTTGCACGTCCCATTCTTTGCTGCATTAATCGGGCTTGCTTGATGGCAATATCATAATCAACAACAGTTTTTACAGCAGGAAAGTCAGTTCCCTCATCCAGCATTCCGCAAGATATCATAACTTGAGCTTTGGACCCTACTGTTTTAAATTCTGTCATCGCTTGCTCAAGAAGTGCTTTGGGTTTTATCTGGCCGTGGTAACAAACGGCACCAATACCAATATGTTGGAAAATTTCTCTCAGGCTATCAGCATGTAGTATTGTTCGTGTGAATACCATAATCTTTGCAGATGGATCTTTTGCTATAATTAGTTGCTGTAACAGTTGAGTAACAGTGACATCAATGCCTTTTTGCTTGGCTAGAAATTCACCAATTTGATCTCGCTGTTCTTGGGTAAGTGTGTTTCCTTTTATCCCAATTCTTTTTCTGAGTTCTTTAATATCTGGCTGATGACTTAGATCAAAGTCTATGCACTGAATAGGTGATATAGCTTCGTCAGAGACTGCGTCATCAATTGAATACTTTACAATGCTTGTAATCGGTAGTTTTGACTCAGGGTATAAATATAAGCTAGCACTTAAGCCTATTACAGGGCAGGCAAGGCCCTCTACATGAATTTTTGTTTCTTTACCTTTACAGCGATGTGCTTCATCAAAAATGACAAGACTGTTCTTATTTAAAGTTAGTTTTGGCAGCAGCTTCTTTAATGACTGGTAGGTAGAAAGAATAATTTTTTCTTTACTAATTGAGTCTTTTTGTTCTGAACGTGTTTTCGAATAATAATGAGCAAGTGTTTCTGTAATTCCCAGCTGAGGATGTTTTTTTGCATAAGCGGGTATTTTAACCTGCGTTTCTTCTAATAGGTTTTGAGTTGGAAGTATGATAACTATCCGCTCAACACCTGATTTTATTGCGAGTGAAACGATTTGAGTCATCATAGCTGTTTTCCCAGAGCCAGTCGGCATTTCTAAGCCAGCATGCGTTTGTGTCGGCCATTTGGCAATGAACTCAGTCATTAGTTGTTTTTGATAATCTCTTAAAAATTCGTCTTCTTTAGGGTTGTAGCTAATATTATCTATGAAGCAGGTAGGTAAGTCCGGTTGGTGGTCTGCAGATTGAGCTTCAAATTTAGGTCTTTTAGGAGCGGATGTTGCATAGCTGTCTGGGAGTATTTTCCCTATAGTTTCTTTTAGGGCTATTTGATTCAAGTTGTCTTTTCATAAGTTTATCATTCTGTTTATTATAATGTTTGGTGATTGTGTCGATAGGTGAACATATTGGTTTCAATAAGTCAATAATAAATATTCTTCAATGATACATTATGTAAATTGTGTTGAGGTTTTTAGCTGATTTGGGTAAATTAAGCTTTTATTTAGAAAGAGACTGTGCGTCATCTATTAAGCTTAACTCGAATTAATAAGCCCCAAGGCATTATTCTTTTATTGTGCCCATCGTTATGTCCTTTTGCTCTGCACCCAGATAAAGGCTCTTTAAAGTTGTTGTGCATTTTTGTGCTAGGTGTAGTGATTACTCGATCGCTTGGGTGTGTTATCAATGATTGGTGGGATAGGGATATAGATCCATTGGTTGAACGTACTAAAAATAGGCCATTGGCGCGTTCGTTAATTGATGATGCGAGTGTATTTATGATGGCGTTTGGGTTGTCAATATTAGCATTACAACTATTGTTAATGTTGACTCCTATTAATCAATTGCTTGGTATCGTCGGTGCTTTTCTGATCGTGATATACCCACTGGCTAAGCGGTATGTTAAGCTGCCACAGGCTGTATTAGCAATAACCTTCTCGTGGGGGTTTGTGATGGCAACTTATGCCTTGTGCGAGACCTTATACTCGAGTACTTATTTATTCTACCCATTATGGGCGGTTTGGATATTTTTATATGATACCATTTATGCTGGCTCTGACCTTGAAGGGGATAAAGATATTGGAGTTCATTCATCTGCACTCTATTTTTCAGGGTGTCTACCCAGTGTCATAAGCATAGGATATGGCCTATTAGGTGTTATGATGCTGAGTTTGGGTGTTTTATTAGATTGCAAGTACAGTTACTTTTTGAGTTGCTTGGCGGTTTTTGTTGGGTTTTTAATGCAAATAAAGTGGGTTTCAGAGCTTAAATATAACCGTGCATTTTTAATCAATCAGTGGTGCGGTCTTTTGTTCGTTTTTGGTATATTTATATCGAGCTATCTATCGCTTTCGTAGCTGATAAGTTGTGTTGACCTTTAGACTGCTTTAGAATATTCTAACCTGAGAGGAGTATATTATGATTAAGTATTCACATTTAGGTGCTGTAGCGTGGTCAATCACTTGGCGATTTTTCTGCTTACTGCCTTTATTGACCGTTGCAACCACACTCTTTTTTATCGGATCTGCCAATCTGGATGAGCCTAGCCCAGTTATTTTGTTTATATATGCTGGAATTTTTTATGTTGCTATTTATCTGTCATTGCTTTGGACACAGAAGCGTGGCGCAGTCTTATTGGTTGCTGTAGAGCGTGATAATGACTAATCCTATCAGTAGCTTTCTCAGTAGCTTTCTAGTTCTTTTTATATGCACACTGTCCTATGCTATTGAGCAAGGACCACTAGATCCTCGAACCTTTGATTTTCATCAGCTAGATAATGGGTTAAAGGTTTTATTTATTACGGATCCAGATGCTGAGATATCAGCATCATCTATGATGGTGGATGTCGGCACTAATAGCGATCCAAAAGGCTTTGAAGGACTCGCTCATTTCTTAGAGCATATGCTCTTTATCGGTACTAAAAAATATCCTGAAGTTGACTATCTTCAATCTTATGTTGCGCAACATGGAGGATATACCAATGCGTATACTGCCTTCGACCATACCCAGTATTACTTTTCTGTAAACTCAGATTATTTTGAGCATGCATTGGATGCCTTTACTGAGTTCTTTTTAGAGCCAACCTTAGATGAAGCTTATGTAGAGCGGGAGCGTAATGCTGTTAATGCTGAATTTGAGATGAATAAGAGTAATGATGGTTGGCGCATGTATCATGTTAATAATATTACAGCGAATCCTAAGCACCCTGGTAGTCGCTTTACAATAGGGGATTTAAATACATTATCTGATCATGGTGAGCAGTCATTGTTGGAAAATTTAAAGCTGTTCTATAAGCAACATTATATCGCAAATAATATGTATTTTGTTTCTGTCTCTCCTCGGTATTCCGAAGGTCAGAAAGCAATGATCATTGATAAATTGTCGATGATTAGAGAGGGTAATAAGTCGTTGCCAATTACTGAGCATAAATTTAATCAATCCGCGGGCTCTTTGTTAAAGATCAAGACATTGCGGGAGATGAATACACTCGAGGTACAGTTTTCTATTCCACGTGACACACGTTTTCAGTCACCAGCTTTAGCTTATCTCTCTCATATCCTTGGACATGAAGGGCCTGGTACATTAACTGAAGTTTTGAAGCGTCAAGATTTAATCCAGAGTTTGGGAGTGAGTTCAAATCATTTGTCAGATATAGAGTCAGTATTTTCAGTAAGCTTAGAGTTGACACAACTCGGTAGTAGCCAGATTGATTATGTCCTCAGTTCTTTACATGATTATTTGGAACTGATTAAAAGAAACGGTGTCGAAAGCTGGCGTTTTTATGAAATGCAGCGCTCTGGCATGTTGGATTATTTATTCTACCAAAATATTAATCCGATAAGGCAAGTAAGCTTATATCCAAAGTTAATACAACAATACCCGATTGAATATATAGAAAAAGCTCAATCAGTAACTAATATACATCATTTTGATGAAACGCATATCAACTCAGTGCTTGGCAGTTTACGTTTGAACGCGGCAAGAATTATCTATGCCAGTAATGATGTAGAGACTGATCGCTATGATGATATATTTGATGTTAACTACAGTGTCCAGCCTATCAGTGCTCAGCAGTATCAAAAGTGGTCTCGTCAGAGTGAACATATGCTAAAATTACCAGGTAAGAATATTTATCTACCCAGTCAATTAGATCAAGTCTCAGGTAGTCAAGATCAGCCGAGTATTTCACATGAGTCTAAAAACCTACGTATATGGAAAATGATGGATGCGTCATATGCGTTACCTAAGCAATATGTGAACTTGAGGTTGTATTCTAGTCAAGTAAAAGACCCGCTTAGTTATTTGTACTTACACTTAACGCATCTATTATTGGATAAAGAATTATCCAGTACACTTTACCCCGCTTATTTAGCTGGCTTGTCCTCAAGTTTAAGGCTTGATAATGAATATTTAAATTTACGTATTTCAGGGCTAGGCAATAAACATATAGCAGTAGCACAGCAGGTCTTAGATCAGTTAGATGAACTAGACGCGACATTAACGCGCCAGTTTTTTGAACAAAGTTTAGCTACGTTGAGAGATAATTTATCTAACTTTAAATATGCTGCACCTTATCGTTATGCATCAATCAACTTTTATAATTTAATACAGTCATCTAATTTTTTACTATCAGACCTAAATGATCAGGTTGATCTTTTATCTTATGAGTCACTTAAAGCGTTTATACAAGATTATAAATCTTCATTAGAAGCAGAGGCCTTCATTTATGGTTACTTAGGTGAAAATGCTACACAGGATTTAGAGAAAACGTTGTTGAAGTATATACCTAATGAAGCAGGTGCTTTTACACGAAAAATGGATAAAGGCGTGATGCAGGTTAAGGATTACGATGATTTATCCTTTAATACTGAACACGGTGATATGGCGTTACTTAGAGTCTATCAAAGTAATATGAGTGATTTGACGGCTAAGGTTAGTGTCAACATGATTCAGGCAATTTATGGGCCAGAGTTTTTTGAGCAGCTGCGTACTGAAAAGCAAATAGGGTATATTGTTGCGCTGCAAAGCTTATCAGTTAGTGGCTGGCCACATATCATGATGGTCGCACAGTCTCCAGCAATGCAACCTGATGAAATATCCAAGCATATGGATCTATTCTTAGAGGAAAATCAGCGGTTAATTGTTGATATGGATCCTAACTTGTTTGAAGAGATCAAACAGTCTTTAATTGATCGTTATCAGCAGACTGATAAAAATATGACAGAAGTAAATCATAGGTATGGCTCACAAATTCTCAATCATCATTATGTTTATGACTTAGACGTTAGAGCTGCTAGTGAGGTAGAGCTGATGACACAGAGCCAGCTGCAACGCTTTTTTGAAGATAATGTTTTGAATAATAATAATAGACTAGATCTTAAAGTCGAAAAGGGGAATGTTGAAAGCAGCTTAGCAGAAAAAAAATCCAGTTCTGAGTTTTCAAATGCTCAGATTTGGGAAATTGAATAGGAGAATAGTATAATGGCTTCATTTAAAGAACAATGTTTAGATTATCATAAGTTACCAAGGCCTGGTAAGCTTGGGACAGAGATTACAAAGCCTGCGGATAATAAAGAGCAGCTCTCAATGGGTTACAGCCCTGGGGTGGCCTATCCGGTTGAAGAAATTGCTAAGAACGAAAAGGATGCTTATTTATATACAAACAAAGCTAACTTAGTAGGGGTGATTACGAATGGAACCGCTGTATTAGGTTTGGGGAATGTAGGCCCTCATGCAGCAAAGCCTGTTATGGAAGGAAAAGGTGTCTTATTCAAAAAAATGGCAGGACTTGATGTTTTTGACTTAGAGGTTAATGAAGAAAATCCAGATCGTTTTATTGAGATTGTTGCGGCATTAGCACCAACGTTTGGTGCAATTAACCTTGAGGATATTCGTTCTCCTGATTGCTTCTATATTGAAAACGAGTTGAAGAAGCGACTTGATATTCCTGTCTTTCATGATGATCAGCATGGTACTGCAATTGTTGTTGCTGCAGGGTTGATTAATGCTTTGAAAGTACAAGGTGTTGCCTTGCACCAGGCAAAGATCGTTTTATTAGGTGCGGGTGCAGCAGGTATTGCGGTAGCTAATATTATTTTGAATCTAGGAGCAAATCCTGATTTATTCTATTTAATGGATAGAAAAGGTGTTGTGCATGAAGAAAGAGACCTACCAGACTTTAAGAGAAAGTTTGCAAAAAAACAGCATGTTTCGATAGAGGATGCTATGAATGGTGCACATGTGTTCATTGGATTGGCCGCGCCTAACTCGTTGCCAGAACGTTACCTGGCGGGTATGGCAGATAAGCCTGTAGTATTTGCACTTTCTAACCCTGACCCAGAAGTTTCAAGAGAGGCTGTGCTCAAATATCATCCTAATGCAATCTATGCAACAGGGCGTAGTGATCTACCCAATCAAATTAATAACGTGCTTGCGTTTCCTTTTATTTTACGTGCAGCATTGAAGTTGAAGATAGCTCAGATTACACCACATATGATTGCTAGCTCAGCAATTCACTTAGCTGGTTTGGTTGAAAACCCTGGTGTTGAGTCTATTATTCCAGAACCATTTGACAAGCGTTTGCCTGAAATTTATGAGTTAGCATTGTCAACATCAGATGAGCGTGATTAACGGAGTATTTGATGAAGATGATAAAAGGGATTTTAATAGTAGCTTGCTTGGCCTGTACACTCAGTGTTGCAAAAAATAAGAATGCTGAGGAGTTTCATGGAGGGTGGACTCAGTATTATCAGGTTCAAACCAAGTCGGGTCAGCACGTAGTGATTTCTCATCAACGAAATAGGGTTTGTGTTGGGCAATTTTATTGCGCTGGGAAAACATTAACACTCAAGAATTCAAATATTAATAACATCCGTTTTGAAAACTTGTCTTTAAGAGTTAATTCTACACAGCTTGAGTTTGAACAGTCGTTAAGAGTCGCTAACTTAAAGATTCTAAAGGTTTCGGAAAAACCATTCTCTTAGAAATAACTGACATGCAGCGTATCAGTTTTAAATGAAAGTTCTGTTTCATGAGTACTGTTCTTAGGACCAACTGTTAGCGCCTTTGCTCTTTGATTGAAGTCTTGTTTAAATAGTTTTATTGTTTCTAAAATTAAAAAGCCAAATGCTAGTACAATAGGCTTAATAGTAATTTAGGTAGATAAGTGATTATATACGCAGGTGTTCCAAGGTAAAACTTAAAAGACTAAATGAGAAAAATATAGCGCTACTTTTGAGCATTGAAGGTATCAAGTAATGATTGAGTACTTTATTTTATGCATAGATAATTTATTTATATTGAATTGATTATTATTCATTATTTTAACTGTTTGACAAAGTTTTTGATCTTTTCCCCTAGGGTTTAGTGGATGTTTTGTATGGAGTGCGGTAATGTGTCTCATGTGTGATATGAAATGAGATTAAGCTATGTTTTGTAAAAAGTTAGAGTCAGAGCAAGACCCATTAGATTATGTGCCTGTACCGGGTGTTGTGGGGGAGCGAGTCTTTAAAGAGATATCCCATGCTGCCTGGAATTTGTGGTTGATTCAACAAACTAAGCTGATTAATGAGTATAGACTTGATTTACTAGATCCAAAAGCGCAAAGCTTTTTAGACAGTGAGATGATGCAGTTTTTATTTGATGAATAAAAGATGTGGCCAGAGGCAGAATCGAACTGCCGACACGAGGATTTTCAGTCCACTGCTCTACCGACTGAGCTATCTGGCCATCTACAAGAAATGTATCAGTCTGCTACAGTTCCGTCAAGTAATTCTATTCGGAAACTGCTGAAATTGATTTTTCAATTTCTGTTATAGCGTTTTTAGCATTCTCCCATCCAGATACCTTGACCCATTTATTTTTATCTAGGTCTTTATAATGTGCAAAAAAGTGTGCAATTTTATCTTGAATGGACTGAGGTATATCAGATAAATCTTGAATGTGCTCATAGGCTTTAGATACGGATGTATCTGGTACAGCTATGATTTTATTATCCAGTCCAGCTTCATCCTCCATAACGAGCATGCCAACAGGTCGAGCGGCCATGATGGTTCCAGGCAGTATTCTTTCATGACATAGAATTAATACATCACATGGGTCACCATCATCACAGAGTGTATTAGGGATATAGCCGTATAGTCCTGGGTAGTGCATAGCAGTACTGATAATGCGGTCAACGCGTAGAGCGCCAGCATCTTTGCAAATCTCATATTTAACAGGGCCTTGCTCTGGTGTGATTTCAATAACGACATCGACAATCTGGGGGGCTTTTGCACCGGGGGATAAGGTATTAACCATCTGTTATTCTCGCAATAAATTATATTAAGTATACAAAATGAGCGGTTGAATACAAGTTAATACTCATCACAAGATAAAAGTGAGGGTTGTTTAAGTAGGTGAAGTATTTTTAAGGCTTGTTTGGGTGAAGTCTTATCAAGATTCACTTGATCAAGAATAGGATTGGAGGTGTTTTGAGTGGGTGTGGCTTTATTGGCTTCAAGTTGTTTGAGTACGATGTTGGCTTGATCAATCACCGTTTGAGGTATTCCTGAGAGCTTAGCAACGGCCAGTCCATAACTTTTCGTTGCTGCGCCTGGTTTAAGTTGGTAGAGAAAGACGAGTTCATCGTGATGTTCAGCAGCACTGAAGTGGTAGTTACAAATGTAGGGGTGATTTTTTGATAGTTGTGTTAGCTCAAAAAAGTGGGTGGCAAAAAGGGTGAGGCATTGGGTGTGTTGTGCTAAATATAGGCAGCAACTGTGGGCTAGGGAAAGTCCATCAAAGGTTGAGGTTCCTCGTCCTATTTCATCGATAATAACTAGACTTTGAGCGGTAGCATGATTGAGTATATGAGCGGTTTCACTCATCTCTACCATAAATGTCGACCGACCACCTGTAACATCATCACCCGAGCCTATTCGGGTAAATATTCGATCAATAGGCCCTATTTTTGCTTGAGCACAGGGCAGGTATGATCCAATATGTGCCATAATGACTAGGGTTGCTACTTGTCGCATATAGGTTGATTTACCACCCATGTTAGGTCCTGTAATGATATGCATTCTTTGCATGTGACTTAGGTGGGTATGGTTGCTGACGTACTTATCTTTTCTAAGAGGTGCTACAACAGGGTGTTTTCCTGAATATATCTCAATACCTATATCTTTGGTTAAAATAGCAGGTTGTGCGTTGTGTATTTGGGCATAATAAGCAAATGCAGTAATGATATCTAGGCTTGCGATCGCAGAAGCGGTTTTTTGGAGTTTAGCTACTTCAGGTTGAATCTGTGTGAGGATTTGTAGATAGAGCTGTTTTTCACGCTCTATGGCTTTCATTCCAGCATGGCTAACATTTTGCTCAAATCGTTCTAGTGCTTCTATGGTAAATCTTTGGGTGTGCTTGAGGATTTGTTTGGGCTTGTAATGACTAGGGACTTGTTTTGCTTGAGTAGCGCTGACTTCTATAAAATAGCCATGTACTTTATTAAATGAGACTTTAAGTGAAGACAGTTGGGTGTTTTCTTTTTCTTGTGCTTCAAGTTTAAGTAGATAATCACCACTGGCATGACTGGATTGTCTTAGTGTGTCTAACTGTGTATCATAACCATCACGAATCACACCTCCATCGCGGATAATTGGGGCGGGTTCTGGCTGGATAGCTGATTCAATCAATTGGGTGATAAGTGGGTAGTCATGCAGGTTGATTGAAATCCGTTCGGGTAGGGCGCCAGGAATATTAACATGACTTCGTAGACTTGGCATGGATCGGAGACTAGAAGCAAGCGCAATTAAATCACCAGGTTTTGCGTTAAGCATTGAGATTCTGGAGGTAATACGTTCAATATCGTGGATATTGCTAAGTAGTGTTTGTATGGGCTCAATTCGAACACTATCCAGCAAGCGGGCAACCATTTGAGTACGTTCTTGAATAGCTTCTGGATCTCTCAGAGGATTTAGAATCCACTGTTCTAATCTTCGCTGCCCCATAATGGTTTGGCAATGGTTTAATTCAGACCATAGGGTAAATGAACGTGTACCTTGGCTATTACGTGTCAGTGCTAGATGTTGTGCTGTTGCATGATCAATAATGAGGTTTTGATCAAGCGCTGGGGCATTCAGTGTATTAATATGTGCTAAGTTGGTTTTTAATGTGAATTGAAGGTATGCCAGCAAGGCGCCAGCAGCAGAGATAGCTTGTGGCATATCTTCACAGCCAAAGGCATGTAAGCTTTGCGTGCCAAAGTGTTGGCAAAGTCGTTCGTAGGCACGGTCATAATGAAAATCCCATTTTGAGCGGTAGGTGCCAATTGAGTTGAGCACTTCTGGGGGCTGTTGATCTTCAGGGCAGAGTAATTCTTTAGGTTGTATTTGTTGTAGTATTTCTACAGCATGGTTGAGACTGTTCACTGAAGAGACTGAAAAGCGTCCAGAGGCGCATTCACACCATGCAATTCCATATAGAGAACCTTTTTTGAATAAAGTAGCTACGACTGAGGCGTCACTCGGTTCTAAATAGGCGTCGTCAGTGAGTGTTCCTGGCGTTATTAAACGCGTTACTTGACGCTCAACTGGACCTTTACTTGTTTTTGGATCCCCGACTTGTTCACAAATGACAACGTGTTTACCTAGTTTGACGAG
Organism: Candidatus Comchoanobacter bicostacola; assembly: GCF_024172705.1. GTDB lineage: Bacteria > Pseudomonadota > Gammaproteobacteria > Comchoanobacterales > Comchoanobacteraceae > Comchoanobacter > Comchoanobacter bicostacola. Next base: position 635,384 of record NZ_CP092900.1, on the reverse strand, counting down.
CCGTGCGATATAGTTTTCAGCGGCATGATGAGGAACACCTGCCATAGGAATTTCTTTCCCGCCTGATTTGCCTCTTTTGGTTAGCGTGATGTCTAATAAGCGAGCTATTTCAACTGCATCATCAAAGAATAGTTCATAAAAGTCACCAAGGCGATAAAATAAAAGCGCGTTAGGATGACCTTCTTTAAGCGATAGATACTGTTGGATCATCGGGGTATGTTGCACAGTCTCAGTCATTATATTCCTCACTTCTCTGTCGAACAGATTAATAACCCAGTAAGAGTGTGTCAACTATCTTCTAAGGATGGGCTGTGGTTTGTGTTCGGTATAGGGGATAAAACCAATAGTTGATTAGGGTACCCCTGAACCTATTAAGTTTAGGTGTTGGGCATGTCCCCTTTATTTAAGTGCCTAGTCTATCAGTTTTATCATGATGTATATTTATTTGTGCTGCGCATTGGGTAAGACTGTTCAACGAATAATTGATATGTTACGAGTTTTTTGACATATTTCTTCATAATGGAAAGGACGTTATAATATGAAAAAATTAAAGACAAATAGTGTGGTGTCAAAAGAGCGTCAGGAGATTCATATTCCAAATGAAGTGTGGTTGAACATTTTATCTCAGTTATTAAAAATGACTGAGTATAAGTTTTCAAGACTGGTTTGTTTGCGTCTGGTATCTAAGCAACTATCCAATGTCGTGAAGGATAATAGTTTGTGGAAGTTTTTGTTTCCATATAGTTATTCTCATTTTCCAACAATGGTTCCTGAGTTTTGGTACAACCATGCAAAAGTTTTACACTGTCAATCAGAATTTAGTCAATTTTTAAAAGCAGCTGAGGCCTGTTATTCTAAGAATCAGGACCATAGGTTTAGATACGATGAAGTGGAGTTTCCGGGTAATGCATTGCGTATTTTTGGTGATAACCCGCAGTTAAGGCGTAATGAAAATTTAGCTATGTTAGGTGTTAAGGTCCACCCTAATTATCTGAATGAAGTGGGCTTGTCTCACCTTAGGGAAGATAGAGCCATTGTTATAACTGCGGTTCAAGAGAATGGATATGCACTGCAATATGCATCAGAGGGATTGCAAGCGGATCATGCGGTTGTGCTCGCTGCAGTTCAAAATAAGGGGCCGGCACTAAGGTATGCGTCATAGGATTTACGCAATGATCTAGACTTTTTAGTAGCCTGCTATCAGTGTAATAAAGCGTGCATGAGTGAAATCCCTTATGGGTATCAGTCCTATGTCAGGAGTATTGTTGCAGACCAAATAGGTGGTGAAGGAACGATAAGCATGAATGTATCTGGAGGCGGTGGTGGGGCCGCCGCTCCAGCTGCACCACCACCTTTTGTCCGTCGGCATTAATACTCTAACACTGCAAGCTATTTTAGCGGCTGTAGATTATGCTATGAGCTACTATTTCATAACCATTTTCACTTTTTTTATCTATAGGTCAATTGATGGGTTTTTGAGAGATATTCGGTCAACTTCTTGTATTGTATTTGGAATGTAATATGTTTCAAATTACGGGTTTCGATTTATAAAAAATGTGTTTAGTATATTCCTAAGCAACAAAATATGGTGGGTTATGCCAAAAGAGAAACAACGAGATAATACAATACTAAATGCTGTCATTAAAGATATTGAAAAGCAGTGTGGTAGCGGTTCTGTGATGCGCTTAGGTGATGCGCCTGCTGTTGATGTTCAGTCTTATTCATCTGGATCAATCGCTTTAGATGCAGCATTAGGCGTTGGTGGATTTCCAGCAGGGCGAATCGTCGAGATTTACGGTCCAGAGTCTTCTGGTAAGACAACGCTAACCCTTCATACAATCGCTGATTGTCAAAAACAAGGGGGTGTAGCTGCCTTTATTGATGCAGAGCATGCTTTGGATCCTATCTATGCCAAGAAGTTAGGTGTTGATACTGAATCGTTACTCGTCTCTCAGCCTGATAACGGGGAGCAGGCATTAGAGATTGCGGATATGTTGGTGTCTTCAGGGTCAGTTGATCTAGTCGTTATTGACTCAGTTGCTGCACTCACACCTAAAGCAGAAATTGAAGGGGATATGGGTGACTCTCATGTTGGTTTGCAAGCCCGTTTAATGTCACAAGCACTTAGAAAGTTAACTGGAAATATCAAACGCTCAAATACTTCGGTCATTTTTATTAATCAGTTAAGAATGAAAATTGGGGTCATGTTTGGTAATCCAGAGACAACAACAGGTGGAAACGCACTTAAGTTTTATGCATCCGTTAGACTGGACATTCGTCGTACTGGAGCGATTAAAGATGGTGATGAAATTACTGGAAATGAGACTCGGGTAAAAGTCGTTAAGAATAAGTTAGCGCCTCCATTTAAAACTGTACGGTTTGATATTATGTATAGCCAGGGGATTTCAAAGGTTTCTGAAATTATTGATTTAGGGGTTCAATATGAAATATTGGATAAGTCTGGATCATGGTATAGCTATCAGGGTGATAAGATCGGTCAGGGTAAGGATAAAGTCAGAGCATTCTTGATGGCACATCCTGATATTATGACTCAAGTTGAATCACAGATCCGTGCATTGATGTTACCAGAAAAGAAGGTGGTTGATGCAGAGTAAAGCATCTGATTTATTACGCGCTATGCTTGAGCGTAGAGAGTATAGTGCGTATGAAGCGGTTTCTGTACTGAAATCAAAGGGTGTGGATGCACAGATGAGTTTAGCTGCAGTTGCTGACTTCAAGGCAAAGGGTTGGCTGTGTGATTTACGTTTTGTAGAAGCAAAGGTTACTTCCCTGATCCAGAGGGGGTATGGGTTATACTATGTGAAGCAAGTGCTGTCTGGACATAATATTACAGCAGATCTGAGTGATTATGATTGGGCGTATGCTCGCTCAGTTGCGTTACGTAAAGCGGGCAAAAGAACAGGTTTAGCATTGCGTCAGTTTTTGTTTAGACGGGGGTTTCAATCGTGAGTGGACCTAGAGCTGATATTAAAAAGTTATCAGAAATTTTGAAGAATCAGATTGCAGCGGGTGAGGTTGTTACTCGGCCTAAGGATGCGGTGAAAGAGGTTCTTGAGAACTCGGTGGATGCAGGAGCTGATCATATCCAGCTGTCTATACAAGGCGGTGGTATGGTAGCGATGGAGGTTCAAGATAATGGTAGTGGTATGAGCAAGGAGCAATTACCCTTGGCACTGACCGCACATGCAACCAGCAAAATTAGATCGGTTCAAGATTTAGATGCGATTGAGACGATGGGGTTTAGAGGTGAAGCGTTAGCCAGTATTGTTTCGGTTGCCCATGTTTCACTTTCATCTAAACGTCAGGATGAGTCACATGGTTGGGTATTAAATGTGACCGGGGCTGTTACAGAGGGTGATGAGATTAAACCGGCTGCTATGCAAACAGGAACCATCATTAAGATCCAGGATCTCTTTTACAATACCAAGGCTAGAAGGTCATTTTTATCCAAGCCTAACATTGAGCAGCGGCATATTGAGGAGGTCGTTCGCAAGGTTGCGCTTGCTAATCCACATCTACGTTTGGATTTTAACTCAGAGCGTAAGAATTACTCCATTCCTCAAGCAAAAGATTGGCAGGATTTAGAGCGTATTAAGACGGTACTGGGGCAGGGGTTTGCGCAGCATGCATTACCCGTATCTGGTGCTAAAGATTGGATTAGGGTGTATGGTTTTATTACGGACCCTCAGTTTCAAAGAGCAAAAGCAGATATGCAGTATTTGATATTGAATGGACGACCGGTTAAGGATCAGTCTTTATCAATGAGTGTAAAGCAAGCGTATCAGGATGTGATGTATCAAAGAAACCAGCCTGGTTTTGTGCTATGGATAGAGGTTGATGCTACCTTAGTAGATGTGAATGTGCACCCAACTAAGGAGCAAGTTAGGTTCCAGGATGTTAAACCAATTACCAGCTTATTATTTCATACAGCTAAAAATCGGTTAGCTGATATTAAGCCTAAAGATTATTTTGCCGCTGCAGCTCCGGTCATTACACCGCCTCAGCTTCATGATACTCAGCAAGTCTCAAAGACAGTACGATCAAGTCCAGTAGCTGAGCCAAGGGTGTCAAGTCCAGTACTGGAGCCTAGGGTATCAGAGGTTACACCTCATTTGCCTAAGCAGCCAGCACTCCTGGTATCAGATAATACTCATTCAGAGGAGGTAGCGGTATGTGAGGCTCCAAGTGAGCATACAGAGGTTTTAGGTCAGGCAATTGCTCAGTTGCATGGTATTTATATTTTAGCACAGTCACAGTCAGGTTTGATTGTTGTTGATATGCATGCAGCTCATGAGCGAATATTATATGAGCGTTTTAAACAGCAATATGCGCAAGAAGGGATTCAATCACAACAATTATTGGTTCCAGAGACCTGTTCTTTGAATGCCACTCAGTGGGATACCCTGCAAGAAAAGCAAGCGGTTATTGAACAGCTAGGATTTTTAATTGCGATTACGGGTAAGGACCAGTGTGTCATCAAAGCCATACCAGCACAGCTGAGTAAGGATCAAGCGCCGATATTACTTCAAAGTGTACTAGAAGTAATGAGTGTTGCTAATGATCATAATCCGGTAGAGGATTCGGTACATGAGGTGTTGTCTACCATGGCTTGTCATCGTGCCATACGGGCCAATAGGCATTTGAGTATTATGGAGATGAATGCCTTACTTAGGGAGATGGAGCAGGGGTTGCATTCGGGGCATTGTAACCATGGGCGCCCTACCTGGAAGGAGTTAACACTATCAGATGTGGATGCGATGTTTAATCGTGGCCGATGATGTAGTGACGAAAGCTTACTTTAACTGTATGTAGTATTATTGATGCGTAGCCTTTTTTCTTAATGATTTAGAAAATAAATCTGACAATCTATTTTTCCTGATTATAACTGTTTTAAGTTAAATTAAGTAAGGGAGAAGTAAGATGCCTACACCAGATAATATTAAGCTTATTAAGCGTTTAATTACTGATATAGAAAAGGGTAGGGCAAGTGACAAAACGTTTGAGGGTCTTGTAAATGAATTTGCCAAATTACCAGTCACTTCTCTAAGTGATGAACGAGTATCTAAAGCAGTACAAAGACTTGGAGAAATTTTTCCTGAGGTAGTTATAAACACTATGAAGAGCACAAAAGGCACACGACTGCGTATAAAACTAGCACGTACAAAACTAGGACGTATAGAATTTTATAAGAGTTCTCTAGTAACCGATGAATTGAAAGCATTGTACAGGGAGCAAAAACTAGCTGTGGCGCAAACACTAGCTGGTAAAATGGAAGAAAAGGAGTTAAATGAGAGTGACCTTACAACATTCGTTAATGCTTATAAATTATTCGACAAATCACTAAGAGAAGACCCTGTTGTAACTAGTATCACAGATAAATTCGCCAGCGTTATTAAAGTAAAAGCTGGTAAGGATGGTAAAGCTTTCCTAAAAGTCAAGTCAAGCAGTTCAACAATCTTTAGGGCTTTAAGCATTGGGAGGGATAAACCTGCTAATGTAGCTAAGACTATGTTTAATGCATATAAAGCAGAAGCTAATCTAGAGGATGCACAAGCTAAACAATCTAATAATGAAGCTGCACCGGATCTTGCGAAGCTTCGGAATTTAAACGCTGAAAAAATAATGGACGCCATTAAAGGTATTCAGACGGCTGATAGCATAAAAAGAGATCAGGTTGAGCAGCTCGTGCAACTATTCTATAACCCTGTGGATATTTCAGATGATATGGACAATAATCTGCAAGAAGTTTTTGGGAGCAATGTGATTTTTGGAACGAAGTCGATCTTGTTGGAAGACGGCTCGATAAGGTGCCGCTTGCAGATAGCTACGGATGGTTTTGATCAGTATGGAGCCACTTATTCAACAAAGGACATAACTGAAAAGTTATTTAATTTGGCTAAGGCTAAGAGGGTAGCAGGAGAGATGCTCAATTATGCTAAGGGTATAACAGATCAGATGCCGCAAGATATTACTGCTGAGGATGTACAAGCATTTGCATCTATCTTAGCAGCTCCTAACGTTCGAGATGAGTTAGATGTTGAGCAAGTCCAGTTATTCCTTCCAAATTACACTAATACTAGTTCTTATATGTCAATTGTAGGTCCGGATGCACAGGAAGAGGTTAAATATTACAAGTATAATGAGTTTCCATATAAGTTAGCCATTGATCATGCAAGCAAAATCCCCTCAAGAATTTTGGCTCAGAATATTCAGAATATTAAAACGCGGCTATCTGAGGTTATAGGGGACAGGCTTGAGGACAATGTTAATTTTTTCAAGGATGTTAAAAAAGGAGTTAAACTCTCCTCTACAAGTGACAAATTTGCAAATAATTATCCTTTCTTGGGGGCCATTGATACAGTTATAGAGCAAGGTGGCAATGATTTTGATCCGGAAGGTTTAAACATGGGTGATTTCATAAAGGTGGAGTGTGATGGTGCTAGTATTAAGGTAAGCGTGGTAAGTAAAACAAACGAGGCGCTGGGATCACATACTTTTGAGAACCAATCTAAATTTGACAAATTCATTGGTGATTTTAGAGTCTCTAATAAATTACTGGACTACGATAAATCAAGTTTATCAGTGCTGAATGAGGCGACTATTACTGCTACTGATGCAGTAGAACAAGGTTTGGCTGCTAATGATGGTAGCCCAGCCTATGATCAAGCCTCTCCTAATGATGATGGCCCAGTCTATGATCAAGCCTCTTCTAATGATGATGGCCCAGTCTATGATCAAGCCTCTTCATCTGGACCTGGAAAAAATTAGTGTTTAGCTACTAATGTCCATAGTAAGCGAAAGACAGGAGTAGCCACTATAAATTAAGGTTATGATATCTAAGAAGCAATAATAAGTGTGAGGTAAGGGTAATAGATACCCTGCATTAACTGTATGTAGTATTATTGATGCGTAGCTTCTTTCTTAATGATTTAGATAATAAATCTGACAATCTATTTTTTATAATTATAACTAGTCACAGAGAAAGTTTAAGGAGGTTTAGCTATGGCAGCTTTAGATGTTCAAAATTTAAGTGATCAACAGCAAAAAATTCTAGATGGTTTAATTGAACAGTTAGAGACTAATACAAATGTTGGTGAGGATGTTTTTGCTTCTATTGTAAGCCTTTGTGCATCAGGTAGAGCTAGTCCTGAAAGTATAGACAGACTGAATGGGTTAGAGATCACTAGATATAATTATATTAGCCAGGATATAATTATATTAGCCAGGTCACGACTAAAAAGGGCATTGGTCTAAAGGTACATGCCTTTAAATTGCCAGAATCCGCTAGCATAGCTGTAGATAGTCAGGATGTGCTACGAACATTTGGAGAAATGCGTGCTGTCTACTATTATAATTCAGTACGATCAAAACTAGACAAAATATTAAACAATCTGGCTGATCAAGCTGATTTTGAAAATTTCGCAGCTAATTACTCACAGTATGTGAGCATTAATGATGATACTGATATACCATCTAAATTAGCTGGCATTTTGTTACAATATAAAGGTGTTATTAAGGCTAAAAAAGATAAAAATGGTAATTGGTACCTAAAAAAAGTTAAAGAGAGAGGTGTCATCGGGTTTTTGAAAAATATGATGACTAAACCATTTGTCAGTCGAAGTGATCCTAAGAACGTTGCTGCAGCAATGCTATCTCAAGAAGCGCCCCCACGGCCAGAGAAATCCAGCGTGATGAAGAGGATTGCGGGAACTCTTGCGAGTTTTGGTCAGAGTTCTTCTAGTGATGAGATAGATCAAGGCAAAACCCTTGAATTAACCTCCTTGTTTAATGAAGTTCAAAATTTAGGGTTGTCGCGTGTTTTCGAGAATGGCTTTGATCCCTTGGAGGGGGGTGTTGATCAAGGTTTTTATAAAGATTGTATGCTTTTTAAGACAGAATTTCCTTTCGTAGCATCTATCTCTGGCCTCCGAGAAATAAACAACGTACCTGTTCATAAGGTGTTTGATGATGATGATCCAGTCATTGTTAAAAAGACAGAGGATGGTTTTGAGGTTGAGTTGGATAGCGCTTTCGAAGTCTTGGGTGCACATCAAACATTTGAGGATTCGTCAAGTTATCATGTTTTTGTAGACAATTTGCAAAGATTGGTAGCAATACAGCAACAGTTTAATCGGAATAAAGATAGAAGATATGATGCTGCTAAACTTGGAAAACAGCGTAGCGTTGAAAGTGCTATGAGCTTTCAAAAAAGGGCTGTTTTGCTGGTAGATGATGATAGTTACAACTTAGAAGTAGCTCAAACCATGGGTATAGATCCGATGTTTGCAGGAGAGGATGGTATGAGTGTTGAAACGATGAATAGCATTGCAGCATGGGGTACTAGTAGTGCAAGTACACAATGCTCTCTGAGGGCGTTAGATTGGGATGGCACATGTACTTTGAACTCTATTCATATGGCAAATGATATTAACTATATGTCGGAATTTATTTTTAATTACGTAGAGCGTAAAGTGCAAGGTAGTAAAGTCTCTTATAGAATTAGAGAAGACAGTATTAGTCGCAATAGCCGCAATCCTAAACTAAGAGGCATGGCTGAGCGAGCACTGAGTTCAATTAATAAAAAATTAGAAGGTATGGAGACGGATGTACATCTCTTGAACAGATCAAATCAAACGAGATTGGGTAAAGATCTAAGTGATAGCAATTTAGAGACGCGTGGTATTACAGCTGAATTCATTGTAGATAATTATAAAGATATGAGAGCCTTAGCCTTACATATGCTTGAGCATACAGATCCGGGGAATAGCCATTATGACTATGCAACAAGGCCTCTGGATTTTCAAAGATTCACAGATGCAACTGACACACTTAATTTAATGTTCGGGGACAAAAATAGGCAAGAGGCACTGCTCAATCTGTATTTGTCTGCTGACAAAGATAACCCTATTGCTATTACCTCTCATGGAACCGAACCTTCAGTTATGAGGGCGCTATTAGTTAAGTTAGTAGAAACTATAAGACCAGGTGCAGTAGATGATATGAAGAAAAAACTTAAGGATCAGCATATCATCTGTAATAACAATTCTGTGAACAAAAAGGGGCGCAAAGGAACCTCCAATGCAGAAGGTTATGTAGGAAAAACAGCTCAAATTTTAGCCGTATTGAATGATTTACCTCAGCCTGCTCAAGTTAGTAAGGCAGATGCTCTGTACGCAGAAGAATCAAGGGCTCGAAACGATGCTGTTTATAAAGTTAAATTTGAACAAATTAATGAAAAAATAGAACAAATTAGGAATGGTGCTGAATTGAAAGAGAGTGACTTTACAGATTTATGTAATTTATTTAAATTGGGTTTAGGCACATATGAAGCGACTGCCTTAGACAAATTGAAGGGTGTGCTAGGTACTAATGTTGAGGGTGTTGAGGGTCTACAGGGTCTACATATCAAGCCATTTCTTGAGGGTAGATATCGGCTTGCATTATCGAGCGACGTTTATAGAACTGATGCGGTAGCGAGTAAATTGTATGAGGCTTATAAGGGTAAGACTCAATCTGCTATACTTGTACCCCCTGAGGGTATGGGTGCCAAAGCTGCACTCGATTCTATCATGCCGAAATCGAGTAGTGGTTCACAATCAAGCTCTCAAACCAGTCAACGCGTGATTCTGGTAGATGATAGTAAAACAAATTGTGACGCCCATGCAGAGAGGTATGGTGCTAGTACTGTCGTTAAAGTAGATGAAAAAATAGGAATGACCGTTAAGGATATGGAAGATATAAAAATAATGCAAGATCAGGCAAAAGAAGAAGGCAAACAATGCATCACGTTGCTAGATATGGATAAAACTACGTTGGCTGGACATCATTTGACCCACAGTCTTGAACAGATAAAGAATATGGCTGAACCTAACCATAAGTATAGTACTACTATCATGGGTATGCTAAATAATGAAGCCGGAACTCTGTTTAAAGAGAAGGATGGTAAAACTGGTAAAGATGTGCGTGAAGAGATAAAGGAATGGTGTATAGACAAGCATCCAGATCTAAAATTTCAGAATATTCATAAAGTTTTAGGTGAAAATAAGACGGGGAAAATTAGTCAAGCCCAAATTGACTTTATATGGGATAATTACAGAGATCTTTCGCTAGTAGCTGAGGTAGGCACGTTTATGAGGGGGTTTGATGTAGCGGTAAAAAAACAAAAAGTAGATAGAATTACAAAGTTATATGAATCAACAGATACTTGTGAGTTGCTTTTTGGGAATGAGGATCGGCAAAAAGCATTAGTTAATTTTTACATCGAGTCTGCTAAAAAAGGTGTTGCTGCGGTTGCCTCTCATGGATCAGACCCTGAGATTATGAAAGGTTTTCTTATAAAGCTCGCAGACAAGCATGGCAGGGGTAAAGCCATGAGCGCATTATTTAAAGAAGGAAAGCTAATTTGTGATGAGCGCAGTGTTAATACGGCGGGGATTGATAAAAACAAGCATGATCAAGCCGGCAAAGTTACTGAGAGAGCAACTGAAATCTTGGGCCAAAGTACCACATTTTCCATAGGAGGCGCTAGTCATGTTTAGCTACTTAAGTTCATAGTAAGCAAAACATAGGAATGACCACTATAAATTAAGGTAGTGATATCTAAGAAGCAATAAGATGAATGTCTTGCTCTACGAAATGAGTCAGGAATTACATTCGGGTCATTTTAGCCATGGATACCCTACCTAAAAAGGAGCTAACACTATTAGATGTGGATGCGATGTTTAATCGTGATCACTGAGATTAATTGTCTAAATTAAGTGAAGGGTGTACGAACAGTTAATCGTTTAGTGTGTATGTATAATTATTCTGACACGCTATGTTTTTTCATTATAACTGTATCGAGTTTATTGAGTAAAACAATTACAGAATTCAATGATATAGAAGCGTTAAAAGCTCTGGTAGCTGATGCTAAAAAGTCTGGGTATAAGTTTCAAGGGGATAAAGAATTCTTGAACGATACGCCTATAGAACAATTAGACTTCCATGTGCTTGAAGGGCAAGGGGTAATTGAATCTCCTGAAAAAACAACAATACGGCTTTTCGAGACTAATATTAATGCTAATGGTCAAACCTATGCAGTAGCTGTTGATGACCCTTTTGTAGTTCCTTTTAAGAGCGCTATAGTGATCCCATCGTTAGAGTATTTAGCTATGTTGAGTGCAAATGTAAGCCAGTTTAAACGGTTTACAGAAATAGTTGAACGCATACAAAAAAATAACGCCAAAGAGGAGGATTTCTTATTCTTTGCAGAAAATTACTCAGCATTTAGGGATAATGCAAGTGATGATCTTGCAGCTAAATTAAAGAAGGTTATGGATAAGTATAATTCTGTTATTGAGAAAAGGAATTCTAGTGATGACCTAAAAGTTCGCTCAACATCAATAATGAGTGGTTTACCAATAGGTAAAAAACCAAGAAAAACCCCTCAAGGTGTAGCTAAGGCAATGCTCAATTTTCAGAATGTTATTGGTGCTAAAAATGCTCAGGTAATGCAAGAGCAATTGACTGATCTTTTTAATAATGCTAAGGATTCAGGCTTTGCTGAAGCTCTGGTTGTTGCACAAAAAGAAGAGGTACAGACACCATATCAAGATTTTTTGAACCAATATCCTTTCGCGAGTTCTATAATGGTTATAGATCAGCAAAAGAATGAGCAAGAGAGGGTCAATGTCACTTTTACAGATGCAGGTTATGTCGTTACACTCAACTGCTATGCTGATACTATGGACAAAGATCACAACGTGTGTACAAAAGAGCACTGTTTCAGTAATACTGAGGACGTGATGAGGTTTATTCAAGCGTTTACGAAACTTAATTCAGAGCATGAAAAAGCATTTCCACGAGAGAATGCGGCTAGGGGAGATGCAGCTCATAGTCTTGGTATTATGCACCCTAATTCATCTTCAGCTACAGCCGCTGTTGCGCAAGGCTTTCAGGCTGGAAAGTGTGAAGAGGCCAAAGCGCGTTGCCTAATATTCTACTAGTAGATGATGATACACGTAATATTAGCACTGCAATAGAATTGGGTTTTGAAGGTATGAACGTTAGCCGCGAAGGCCAGGGCGGGATGACAATACAGCAGATACAGACGGTTACTGGTTGGCGTGGAAAGTATAAGGGCGAACTCTCATTAAGAGCTATTGATTGGGATGGTACTAATTCTTTAGGTGCAATACATATGACAAATGATATCCAGTATATGGCTGAATATTTTTATAGTTTATGCACTAGTGAAAATTACGTACAGTATGATAAGAAATGTATGTTTGCACCTCCAATCAACTTTAAGAAGGGCTCTGATGAGTATGAGGCTTGTGACAATGCAATTGCCTCCGTCAGTTCTTATCTCACGAGTAATAACCCCCAAATTTACAGTGAAAGGGAAGGTCTATTTAATATTAGACTAAGTCGGCACCCAAGTGTTTGTGGGGATCAAGATACGAGAGATGAGACAGCTAAATTTGTTGTAGCACATTATAAAGAGTTGAAGATCTTATCGGTATTGCATCTAATGCATAAAAAACAGAGTGGAGCCAAGCTGTCTGAGCATGCTAGAAAATATCTACAAAGCAATAGTTTGCAGTCATTGTTATCAGCGCCAAACAATACGCTTGAGTTAATATTTGGACCTGCTAAAAGGCAAAAGGCGTTGCTTAAAATGTACTTGAGTGCAGATAATAACCACCGAATATGTATTGCATCTCATGGGACAGAGCCTAAAATTATGAGAATGCTCTTAGTTGAGCTAGCAAGAAAAAATGGAAGAAGAAAGGATGTAGAGAAAATTCGTGCAATGTTACACAATGGGTTGATCAAATGTGATGCTAAATCAGTGAGCACGGTTGGTCGGCATGGGACTACTAACAAATATGGCTATGAAGGAAAAACAGATCAGATCCTGAAAACAGTAGATTCGTTTCAAGCTGCGCCAGCTGCTAAGGTACGAAAACCTGGAACTAGCAATTGCTAAGCGATGTTTAACCACAGCTACCTAGATATGGAGTAGTGTTCCAAGAATGGAGTATGTCTGTAACAGGTTTTCTTACATTAATTAAGACTTATTATAAAATTAATCTGACAATCTGTTTTTTATAATTATAACGAGTCTCAGAGAAAGTTTAAGGAGACTTAGTTATGGCACCTGAAGAATATAAAAAATTAAGCAGTGACCAGCAAAAAAAACTAGATGGTTTAATTGATCAATTAAGTAGGGGTGACAATGTAAACAAGGATTTATTTAAATCTATTGTAGAACTTTTTGCCACAGGTAAAGCTACTGATGCTAGTTTAAAAAAGCTGAATAAGTTAGAGATGTTTCGTGATAATTATATTAGCCAGGAACTCTATAATAATATAGGTAATCAGACAGCTGTTCTTCGTCTAGGCATACATTTCAATAAAGAACCGACGTCTGCGGTCGTACTGTCGGATAAAAAGGGTGTCACAGATCGCTCACTAGAGTTCTATACCTCTGTACTATTGGATAAAATAGTAAATAAGACGGCTAAAAAAGCTGATTTTGAACTTTTCGTAGCTAATTATTCACAGTGCGCGGCTAGTGAAGATCCTAAGATACAATCCAATGTACAAAAAATCAAGACAATGTATGATAGAGTTATTACGGAAAAAGATAAGGATGGTGAACGTTATCTAAAAAAAGTTAAAGCAACAGGTAGATTGGCTGGGCTGATTAATCTATTTGGTGGCCGAAAGAAACCTAAGAATGTGGTTGCAGCAATGCTGAAGGCTCAGAATAATAACACTGTAGCAAAACCACAGACTCAGAGTGGCTTGCGCCAGGGAGTGGTAACGGCGGCCTCTAGGTCTGTAACTGGTCCAGGCCCGCAGTCTGTTGGCAATGAGGCTGGTGTAGTCATCCCTGACATTCCGGGTTCTGCTCAAGCTGCTGTTGCGTTTGCTAAGCAAGGAACTATGAGTGTAGCGTCTGCTCTTGTTCGTTATGCTAAGGGTGAGACTGATGAGTTACCTTCCAGCATTACCAAACAAGAAATTATAGCTTTCGGCGCTGATTTGCATAGGCTAAACCATGAGGGGTTTATACCGGAAAGAGTAGCGGTATTTCTTCCTGGTTATGATAAACTACGTAATACTGACATTTACACTCATTTTGTGTTTGATGACCAGCAAGAAGATGAAGATAAAGTGTGTTATAGTAAATTCTACAATTTTGCTCAAATGCGTACGATAAATATTTTGGTTGCGCAAGCCCAGTTTAATACTACAATAGAAAAGCTTTTACAAATGCAACAAGGGAAGGCATCTATTGCTAATATTGATGGGGTGATTAAAGGCCTTGTCAGACTCTTTAAGACTCAAGATAAGTCTATGAATAGGACAGGCCCTTGGGATAAAAAGATGCAAGAAGTTTTTGGGGCTGGATCGGTTTTTGCACAAAAAAAGCATAAAGATAAACTTCATCGTTTGGCGATACCGGAACAACAATCAATGCGGAAAGTTGTAATTTATTCAACAGATGATACGAAAAAATATTTAAAGTCTATGGCATTGTCAAATATACTAGCTAGATATATACAAGGCGATGACTTCAACATGCCTCAATTTTCTAAAGACCAAGTAAACGATGTTAATTATGACTATTTGCTTTCATTAATTAATAAGGTGCCTTGGGATCCTGGTAAAATTAGACGGTTTAATCTTCTTTTCCCTGGCCTAACTCCATCTAATAATAGTGAAGAGGGTACTATGATTGCTCAGAATGGTGAACTTGTAAAAGCAGATAAGTTATTGAACATTATGAAGGAATCTTTCTTAAAGGTTGGGCCAACCATCCCAATGGCTGCTCCTAGAGCTTCACAAGTTGTTTCTAAATTGCAAGTTGCTGCTAAAAAGCCATCAAACCAAGGAGATGCTGTTGTGCTATTGGTAGATGATAAAACGGCTAATATTGAAGCGCATATTCGTAAATACGGTAAAGGTACTGGAATTGAGGTCACTTCAAAAACAGGAATGACATTAGATAACATACAGGAGATTTCTGATATGCAGCAGAAAATTCATGCGAACGGTGATACATGCGTCACCTTGTTCGATATGGATAAGACAACCATTTTAAGACATTTAGGGAATGATCTTGTATTGCTAGGAAATCTCATTAGAAGCGGTCCTGATGAAGGCTATCAAGCCGCATTTGAGGGATATCGGGCACTATATGCAGAAGCAAAGAAAACGTTTGGTACAAGTGAAAACCTTGGCTATGAAGGAAAAGCGGTCACTCCTGATCAGGTGGAGTTTATCATTGATAATTATAAAGATTTAGTGAATATGGTTAGTGCAGCAAAAGGGAAGCCTACAAAGGATTATCAATCTAAAGATAATTTAAACTTGCTTTTTGGGGATGAGGGTCGGCAAAAAGCTGTACTTGATTTATATATCAATTCAGCAAAAAATGGGGTTGCTGCGGTTGCCTCTCATGGTTCAGACCCTGAAGTTATCAAAGGTTTTCTTCTAAAGCTCGCAGACAAGTATAAAATGGGTAATGAAATGAGCCCATTATTTAAACAAGGAAAGCTGCTTTGTGATCATGATACCGTTAATTGGCAAGGGCGACGAAAACAAGGAGAGCCAAAAGACAGCGCTAACAAATATGCGCAAGCCACAAATGTGCTTAAGAAAGCGAGAAGGAAGAACCTTCTTACAGGGACCGTCAAAACTGATTTTGCTTTACGAAGAACTAGTCAAGGGCGTGCTCATCATTAAGTGTTTTTCTCTATGTAGGAAGATAAAGACTCTGATCTAATTATGAGTGGGTGTGTAGATTATCTTTTCTAAGTGTTAGCTATGTTATATTTAGTTTATGTTGCTATTAGGCTATATTGATGGATTGATGGAAGGGATTAGAGGCACCTACAGTATGTGCAACAGAGCCATAGCTTTATGGTATGAAATCGAGTAGTATATGGCTAAATCAATTCTATTAATGACAAAGAATAGGTGAATGCATGTCAGAATCAAAGTTGGGAAATATACTCCACTCTTCACTAGAGGATGAAATACAAAAGTCATATTTAGATTATGCAGTGAGTGCAATAGGTAGAACCCTTCCCGATGGGAGAGATGGTTTTAAGTTAGTACAAAGAAGAATCATTTTTGCAATGCACCACCTGGGTAACACCTACGATAAACAACATAAAAAATCAGCAAGGGTTGTTGGTGATGTGATTGGTAAATACCACCCACATGGTGATTCTGCTGCTTATGAAGCCTTAGTTAGAATGGCACAACCCTTTTCATTACGCTATCCAATAGTAGATGGTCAAGGTAACTTTGGTTCGGTGGATGGTGATTCTGCAGCTGCAATGCGTTATACCGAAGTTAGAATGTCTAAGGTGACCAACGCTGTACTTAAGGATATTGCTAAGGATACTGTGGATTTTGTTCCTAACTATGATAATACAGAGTTTTGTCCGAGTGTGATGCCAACTCAGTTCCCTAATTTATTAGTCAACGGTTCAACCGGGATTGCAGTGGGTATGGCAACCAATGTGCCACCTCATAATTTATACGATATGATGCAGGCTGTTATCCAGTTGATTGATAATCCTGAAACAGATATTGATGAACTGATTGAGATCGTAAAAGGCCCTGATTTCCCAACGGGTGCAATTATTAACGGTCGGGCAGGTATTGTACAAGCTTATAAAACAGGGCGTGGTAAGATTTATATCAAAGCCAAAGCTGAAATTGAACAAAACGGTAAGCAGGATATTATCGTAATCACTGAAATTCCTTATATGCTCAATAAATCCAGACTATTGGATAAAATCGGTTGGTTGGTTCGAGAAAAAAGAATTGAGGGTATCAGTACCTTCAGAGATGAGTCTGACCGTGAAGGAATGCGCGTTGTTGTTGAAGTTAAGAGAGGGGCCTCACCAGAGGTTCTGTTAAATAAGCTCTATGCTATGACTCAGCTCCAATCTGTCTTTGGGATCAACATGGTGGTGTTGGATAAAGGGCAGCCTAGATGTTTAGGGCTTAAATCATTATTAAATCTATTTGTTGATCATAGAAGAGATGTTGTTAGACGTAGAACTCAGTTTGAATTAGCTAAGGCTAAAGCAAGAGCCCATATTTTAGAGGGACTCGCAGTTGCGCTAGCAAATATTGATGCGGTCGTTGAGCTCATTAAAAAAGCAGCAAGTCCTGCAGAAGCTAAAGCTAATTTGATTGCTCAGTCATGGTCGATTGATCAAGGTATTGCAACCTTACTTAAAGTAACTGAAAGTGCAGGTTTGGATGCGGATCATAAGCACTATCAGCTAACAGAAGCGCAAGCCCAGGCTATATTGGATATGCGTCTACATCGATTAACCGGTTTAGAGCGTGATAAAATCTTAGCTGAATTTAAAGAGTTAATTGAGCGTATTAAAGCATTAATGGAAATCTTAAACCATTATCCAAAATTGATGGCTGTGATTCGTGAAGAGTCTGTAGCGGTAGCAGAGGCATTTAAAGACGAGCGTAGAACTGAAATAGTTGATAGTCAGGTTGATATCGATGATATGGATCTCATACCTAATGATCCAGTTGTATTAACACTCTCTCACTTAGGTTACTTGAAGATTCAGGAGCTTGATAGCTATAAAGCACAGCGACGAGGTGGTGTAGGTAAATCATCAACAGCAGTTAGACAAGAAGATTATGCAAAACAACTTTATATTGCTAACCGACACGATAGCTTATTATGCTTTTCAAATAAGGGTCGGTTGTATTGGTTGAAGCTGTATCAGTTACCACTAGCGAACAGAACCTCTAAGGGAAGGCCGATTGTAAATTACTTACCCCTTCAGGATGATGAAGAGGTGACTGCATTAATGCCTGTTACTGAGTTTGAAGATGGCAGGTCTGTTGTGATGGTAACCAAACTAGGAGTGATCAAACAGGTTGATTTAGCTAGCTTCTCAAGACCAAGACAAGGCGGAATTATAGCTGTTAATCTCGATGAAGGTGATTCACTGATGAACGTATTACTCGCTAAGCCTTCAGAAGATGTCATGATTTTCTCAAGCCTCGGTAAAGTGATTCGATTCTCATTATCAGATGTTAGAGTTATGGGTCGTGGCGCACGAGGTGTTAGGTCCATGCGCTTAAAAGAAAATGACTTTGTTGTATCAGCGATTATTGCCAATGAAGATTATCCAGTTCTTACAGTTGCAACAGATGGAATGGGTAAACGAACCAAACTATCAGACTTTAGAAAGACGGGTCGAGGCGGTCAGGGTGTGATTGCGATTAATCTATCTGAAAATGCTAGAGTCATCTCTGCTGCAAAGGTTAGTGATGATGAAGATATCTTCTTAATTACTGATGGTGGAACCTTGGTTAGAATTGGAGCAAGCAGTGTTTCTATTATCGGTAGAAGTACTAAGGGTGTTCGATTGATCCGTCTTAAGAACAATGAGAGTTTAGTGGCAGCGCAAGTATTTACGAGTGAAGATGATGAAGCTGAAGATGGTGCTGAGTCAGAGATAACAGAGACTGATGAGTAAGGATAGACGATCAATTGTGGTTACAGTTGATGGGCAGTCATCAACAGGTAAAAGCTCATTGGCTTGTGCACTTGCTAATCGTTTAGGCATGAACTTTTTAGGTAGTGGTTCTATATATCGATTATGTGCGTATTTCATGTTAAGGGGTAAAGACCTAGAAGCGATTAAAGAATTGCTAACAGAGTCACTCGCGTTTAAGTCTACACAGGGTGATATGTCGGTTTGGGTACAAGGTGAGGATTTAACTGCAAAGATTAATGATGCGCAAGTAACGAAGATGGCTTCAGATATTGCTAAGGATGTCGCGGTAAGAACTCAGCTGGCTGATTTGCAAAAGGGCTTTCAGTCTGGATTGGGGTTGGTAGCAGAAGGTCGAGACATGGGTACTGTTATTTTTCCCAGAGCAACCTTAAAGCTGTTTCTAACCGCAGATGTTGCGGTAAGAGCGAAACGAAGAAAGGTTCAGCTAGAGCAAATGGGTTTAAGTCCAGATTATGATCAATTGGTGATGGAGCTCAAGGCTAGAGATCATCAAGATGAAACTCGGGCTATCTCTCCGCTGGTTCCTGCTAAAGATGCGGTGTTTGTAGATACAGCAGCACACTGGGATGAAAATTTAGAGCAAATGTATCAGCAGGTGCTTATGGTTTTACCGAAACAGGTTATGCCAAAAGAGGTTGTTCAAATATTTGATCAGGTTAGGCAAGACAGTATGCGCTATGCTCAATTAGGCAATGTCTCTGATTATGAGCGCTGGTGGAAGGGCTGCAGTGAAGCCTCATCTAAAAAGTTCCAAGGAGAGATAATAGGTGCTTCATGGTTGTGTCCTATCTATGTAAGAGACTTTATACCAGATCCAATTAATGCACATCTTTCTATTTTGCAAAATACCAGTGCTGTAGAACAAGCAATGCTATCGGTCTTTATAGCTACAAAACCCTCATATGAGCGATTATTTTATGTGGCTGCATTGTGTGGGCAGTATGCGGTGTTATCTAATCGACTACTGGCTTTACAGGATATAGTAGGTTAGCAGCCAGTTTTAGTATATTGTTTTTAAATCTAAAAAAATCCGATTTTTTAATACATTAGTATATAATATATCAATAACCAATTTAAGAAGGTAGAAATTGTGAGAGAAAAAAAGGGTTTTTAAATATAGTTAAATATATATTCCAGCAGTTTGCGTTTTTTATTACGTTTAGGTGGGGGAAGATGGCTGAGCGGCACAAGCAATTTTGGCGTGTTAATCCAGTACCGTCTGGAGGCGGTGTAAAACGCTCTGATTCGTCACCTGCTGGTGCACCTGTATCTAGGCGAGCCGTGACTGAGCCTGGGAAAGGTATCACGGCTTTTTTCCCAAATGATTTTAGCAAGGAGCAAGCGGATATGATAAGCGCTGTTGTTGCTGAGGCTGGTAGACCTGAGTATCTGTATGCGCAACGTCGTGATACTAGGCAATATTTGCGACAGCAGTGTAGAAGTTTATTTGATGGAGAAGGAATAGGTGATCCAAGCGCAGAAAGTGGTTACTTAAAATATTTAAAAACTAATACTGCGGTTCAAGGGCGTCAAGCAGAGGTTGCTATTTATTATGATGGGTCGCATATAAGCCCTGATCTAGTAATGGAAATACAGCGTGCTAAGAGAGGCGAGCGTATAAAGGATGCGCATGCTCTAGAGAGTTTAGCTTCCTATCAAATAGCCCGAGGTGCTGTTCATCAATGGTATGATATGAACAAGGAGAGTAAAGACTGTGATATTAGAGGGGAAGATTTCATTAGAACGCTCTACTATGTAAACACGCCAAAACTGAATGATAGTGCGAAGAAATCAAAAGACTATCAGTCTTTTTGTAATGATAAACGGTTAACGAAAGAAGGAGAAGAGGGCTTGCTTATAAAATATAAGCAAATTCTAGCACAGGCCATTACAGTTGCAGCTGAGAATGGAGAAGCATTTAGTATGGTTACACCGGGTGCTTTTCTGTATGGGTTAACTCCTGAGCATCAATCATTAGCTAAAAGTATATTTTTAGATGCAGTGGTTGCTGTTGCAACGGATCCTAGCGTGTCTAGTACCAATTTTAAAGGCTTATCAGTTAACCCTCCAGTTGTTAAGAAGGGTGATCCGCTAGCAGGGTATTTGGAAAGTAAACTAAAGGATGCTAAGTTGTGTTTTCCAGTGATTGTCAATTACCAGGATTCAAGTGCGCTTTCTCGTGCAGCACAGCATTTAAAAGTTGATTTTCGGTGTGCAGAGAGTGTCATGGGCGAGGCGTTAGGCTGTGTTGGAAATGGCGGTTTAGGTGATCGTGCTAACAAGGCTTTTGAAGAAAACTTATTTAGACAAGCCCCAGAGTTAGTCGGTGTTTTTAGCCCTAAGTTTAATCAAGCTTTGCAAGGAAAAGATCGGCTTGTAAAGGTTTCTGTTCCTAATTTTTTAGAAAGTGCTAAAGCCGGTTTAAGTTCTAAAATATGAGACAATAGTTTTGTAAAATATACGGGGGTCCTTTATTCACCTAGTGGCCGCTAGTAATTCATTACAATCTAGAGAGCCCAAAGATAGTACGTTAATCACCAATAAGGGAATCATTAAAATGAATTCAAAGTCTGATATTAATGAGAATAAGCCTTAGTAAGAAGAGGGGTTAAAAAATAAATCTGATAAACCTTGCTAAAAAGTAGAATAAAATGATGGGTGAGAAAAATGAATTATAAAACAATATTAACGTCAGTTGCCTTTAATAGGGAGCGCCATGCTAGACAGGATGCTTTAAAAGGGCTCTGTATAATTAAAAATGACAGGCAGCAATTAGTCGAAGAAAAATATAGTGGGTTTTTTGCTGATAATGTTGAATTATCTATTTATTTCAGTTAAACTCTCTTGAATTTGGTGACATGGTATATCCATGTTTTGTTAAACTAACTAAATAAGTGTAAAACTTAAGAAATATGTCAGATAAATCATTTGAGCAATTAGTTGCTTCCCTGCCATCCTATGGCGTTCGTTCCGGATCATTAGTAAAAGGTAGAGTTGTGTCTATGAGTAACGACTATGTTACAGTAGATGTCGGCCTAAAATCAGAGGCTTTAGTTCCTTTTTCTGAATTTGTACAGTCTAGTAATGAAGACGTTTCAGAAGGTACAGAGTTAGACTTCTTACTTGAAACCATTGATAACGGTTTTGGTGAGACGTGTGTATCTCTAGAAAAAGCAATTCGCTTAGCAGTTTGGAATCGTTTAGAAAATGCACTGAAAAGTGAAGAAAATGTTGTGGGTCAAATTATTGATCGCGTTAAGGGTGGGTTCACTGTTAACATTGATGGTGTTCGCGCATTCTTGCCAGGTTCCCAGGTTGATTTAAGACCGATTAAAGATTTAGATATGGTTGCTTCGCAACAAGAATTCGAGTTCAAAGTCGTTAAGATGGACAAGAAGCGTAACAACGTGGTTGTTTCAAGGCGCGCAGTAATCGAAGAAGAGACCAGTGGTGAGCGTGCAGAGTTACTAAATAACCTAACTGAAGGTCAAGAAGTTAAAGGGGTTGTTAAGAACTTAACTGACTATGGTGCATTTATTGACCTAGGCGGTATTGATGGTTTGCTACATATTCTAGATATGTCATGGAAAAGAATTAAACACCCATCTGAAATGCTCAAAGTGCATGATGATGTGGTCGTAAAGGTGTTGTCATTTGACCGCGAGAAGAAGCGTGTGTCACTTGGCTTGAAGCAGCTTCAGGGAGACCCCTGGAAAGATTTACTTGAGCGCAACCCTGTGAAATCAAGATTATTTGGTCGTGTAACGAATATAACCGAGTACGGTTGCTTTGTTGAGATTGAAGACGGTATTGAAGGGCTGGTTCACATGTCTGAAATGGATTGGACCAATAAAAACATCCATCCAAGTAAAGTTGTAGAAATTGACCAAGAAATTGAGGTCATGGTCTTAGACATTGATGAGTCAAGAAGACGAATTTCTTTAGGTATTAAGCAATGTATGCTGAATCCTTGGGATGAGTTTAGACAAAATCACGAAATTGGTTCACGTGTTAAAGGTGCGATTCGATCAATTACTGACTTTGGTATCTTTATTGGTTTGGAAGGTAGTATTGATGGTTTAGTACACCTTACTGATCTTTCATGGGTGTTGCCTGGTGAAAAGGCTTTGCATTCATATAAGAAAGGCCAGGAAGTTGAAGCTATTATCTTAGCTATTGATTCTGACCGTGAGCGTATTTCTCTTGGATTAAAACAGCTTGATGTTGATCCATTTGATCAATTCATATCCAGTAACCCTGTAGGGTCTTCAGTTTCTGGTAAGGTATTGTCACTTGATGCGAGAAAAGTAGTTGTTGCATTAGATGCTGGTATTTCTGGAAGTGTGAAACGTAGTGAGTTTGACGAATCTGAGGCGTTACAAGAGGGTGATGAGTTAGCTTTGTATGTGGTTTCTGATGAAAGAAGAAATCAGATGGTGCTGTTGAGCCGTATGAATCAAAGTGAATTTGATAACTCTGGTAGCGGAAGTGCTTCTACATTTGGTGATCTAATGAAAGGACATTTAGACTCCTCTAAGTAATCATGCTGAATATTCAGGTGTTAGGCGCTGGCGTTATGTCGTCAGCGTTTGCACACAATCAAGCTAATTATCATAATGTTCATATTTTCCCAACGGAATATGATCATAGTGTGATAAAATCGATTGAGTCAAAGGGTAAGGATGTTCGCTTTAGTGTCAGCTGGCCCAGTCGTTTAGTTGTTAGCTCAGAGCGTTTGATCGATCCAGACTTGCTGGTGATTGGTGTTAGTTCCGCAGGCATTGATTGGGCATTGTCTGAGGTGGCTCGCTACTCTAAATCAGTTCCTGTATTGTTGTTGACTAAGGGCATTGTAATTATTGCAGAGGATCTTATTCCTATAGCCTCATATGTCGCATCGCAAATACCAAACCCGGTTAGTGCAATCTCTGGCCCTTGTATAGCACAAGATCTTGCAAATGGCGGCCGCTCATATGTTGCTCTAGCGGGAGAGATGTCTGAATCAGTGTGTCAAATGATCCAAAATGATTGTTATGATGTATCAATTGTGAAAGATATGGAAAGTGCCTGTTGGTTGGGTGCATTGAAAAATTGTTATGCGTTGGCAATTGCCGCATTTTCTAGCTCTGAAAACGCACGTGCATATTGGGTGACTTGCGCATTAAAGGAAATGCAGACGTTCTTATCTGATCGTTCTGGAGAGGCTTCTATGGTTACAGAGCTTTCGGGTATTGGTGATTTGATGGTTACTCTTGCAGGCGGACGCAATGGCCAGTTCGGTGGGTATCTACAGCAGGGCATGAAGCCTAATGATATCTTAAACGGCCCTATGAAAGGGAAAACAGTAGAAGGTCTGATGTTGATCAAATTACTGGCAAAGCAAGATGTTGCCCAGCAATACCCTATGTTGGATAAATTATGGATTTTGCTGTCTAGTTAAATTTAGGATTGTGTTCCCGCTTAAGTTACAGTATGATTGCGTCAACATTAACTAAAGGAATATAGATATGGAAATAAAATTGAAAATGGGTGTAATGGCAACACTGTGTCTATCTGGCTTCGCGCATGCTGATATTAAACAAACACTGGATGTTTCCTCAGGATTTAGAACAAAAGCAGTCGCTCTAGAAACTTATTCTGGTAACCGTACAGGTTATGATTTACAGCAGTTTTATTGGGACAATAAAGTGCTTTTTGAAGCTTTGGGGGCGTCCACGGCTGAATTCAATCAATTGACAGCGGGCGTGCAGTTTTCACACGAGCAATATGGCGTAATTAACCCGTATGTGCAAGTTGAGGTGTTACGTAATCATGTGAAGACTGGTGCTTTACTTTATACGTATTTACCCCTTTATAACAACAAAGTGTCCTGTACTTTCGGATTGGATGTATACCACGCGTGGTCTGCAGACGTTGATTTGCAGGGATTGCATTCAGAATTATATAGTAAATTTTCATTCACAATTGCTGAATCACTCAATGCCTATGCAGAATACCGCCTGCCATTGCTGTCTACAGATTTAACAGCGGCTATTAACGATGATTCACTATACTCATATGATAGGCAGTCGTCGCTAAGTATCGGGGTTTCTGTAGCATTGTGGCCTTTATCTTGGGATGAGCTTATCTCTGAGGAGTTTGTTGTTCAAGAACCTATGGAACTATCATCTATCTATGTGTCTGAAGTAGAAGAGGTAGATTCTCAATATGATATTGATGAAATGAGTGATGTTCCTGATTATCTAGACTTAATGGATGCTGAGCTAGTAGAAGAGGAAGCACCTTTAGGTTGGTTTGCTCAGTTGATTGAGTTTTTAGCACGCTTATTCCGCTTTTAATTCACTTGATGTCTGAGGATGATCTCGTTACAATCTCGTTAGCAAATTAAGAGGTAGGTTGTGGAACATCATAAGTTGATTATTTTAGGCTCAGGTCCAGCAGGTTTAACAGCAGCTATATATGCAGCTCGGGCTAGCTTAAACCCAGTTGTAATTACAGGGGCTGAAGAAGGTGGACAGCTCATGGGGACTACCGATGTTGAAAATTGGCCAGGGGATGCAACTGGTTTGCAGGGCCCTGAGTTAATGGATAGAATGATGGAGCATGCAAAACATCTCTCGTGTTCCATTGTTCGAGATCATATTGTAGCGGTTGATTTGAGTGATAAGCCTTTTAAGTTAAAGGGTGAAACTGGAAATTACAGTTGCGACTCATTAATTATCTCAACGGGTGCATCAGCTAACTGGTTAGGTTTAGAGTCAGAGATGGCGTATAGCGGAAAAGGTGTTTCGGCTTGTGCTACTTGTGATGGTTTTTTCTTTAAGGATAAAGAAGTTGCAGTAGTCGGTGGAGGTGATACCGCTGCTGAGGAAGCTATTTATTTAAGTAAAATTGCCAGCAAAGTAACTTTGGTTCATCGTCGTGATGCTTTGAGAGCTGATAAAACACTTCAGTCACGCTTATTTGCACTTGAGAAAGAGGGTAAGCTTGTCTTTTCTTGGAATAAAACAGTGAAAGAAATACTGGGTGATGAGGCACAGGTCACAGGGGTAAGGTTAACAGATACCCAGGATGGTCCGGATGTTGATATTCAGTTATCGGCTGTTTTTATAGCCATTGGTCATACACCCAACACAGGGATATTCAAGGATCAGTTAGATATGGTGAACGGATACTTGGTTCCTAATCGGGATGGGACTACGAATTTAACAGCAACTAGTGTCCCAGGTGTTTTTGCAGCTGGTGACGTTATGGACTCTGTATATAGACAGGCGATTACATCAGCAGGCACTGGTTGTATGGCAGCTCTCGATGCAGACCGATATTTAACTGAGTATTTAGCTCAGGATTGAATGTTTGCTCTGGATGGAGTACAGTTACAGAGTGATAAAGAGAGCTCTGTATGGTCGACACGTATAAAAATTCTTCAAGGCAGGATAAACTGTTTGTAGTTAATCTTCTAATGGCAATATTTGCTGCAGTAGCACTTATGTCATTCGATGCTTCAGATCCATCTTTTTATCATTATTCTAGTGCTACATATATCCATAATTGGGAAGGATTGTTGGGTGCGCATTTGTCTGCTACATTGATTTATTTATTAGGCTACGGGGCGTACTTAATCCCTATATGCTCATTATTTGCTGCGTATCGGGCATTGTTTCCGAGTTATTCTTGGTGTGGAGAGTCGCTGAGTGGTTTTTTACTCTCTCTATGGAGTCTACTGGCACTTGTTAGTATGCATGTTCCTCAAAATAACTTTTTCCCGCAAGGCGCTGGAGGATTTATAGGTGATTTAACAGCATGGAAGTTGGCTTTATGGGTTGATGTTGTTGGATCAACTATTTTGCTGTCGGGTTGTTTCTTATTAGGGATGACATTATGGTTAGCGATACAATGGACAGAACTCTTTAGTCGCTCTAAAGAATATGATGAACCATTTGTCGTCAAAGAAGAACCAGTTATCGAGTCAAAGCCGGTACAAAAAAAGCGACCCCTAACGGCAAAGTTAAAGTCTCAGCCAGTTAAGAAGGAGATTAGTTCAGATTTGCTTAATGATGTAAAACCGGTTGATTTTTCTGGTGATAAGCAAGAACAGCATCAATTTTCATTAAAAATAGAAGAACAGTTAGCAAACTTTGGAATTAAGGGGCAGGTTGTCAACGTTCTGGTAGGGCCTGTAATTGTCCGTTATGAAATTGCATTAGCCGATGGAACCAAGGTCAGTAAAATTATTACTTTAGCAAAAGACTTGGCGCGATCATTGTCTGTGTCACGAGTGCGCGTAGTTGATGTCATTCCTGGTAAATCAGTCATTGGATTGGAGTTTCCTAATAAAAATAGGCAGTCTGTATATTTAAAAGAAATTATTTCTACCAATTTATTTAAACAGAGTAAATCGCCATTGACCGTTGCTTTAGGTAAAGGCATCGGTGGTGAAGCGGTTTGTGCTGATATAGGGAAGATGCCTCATTTGCTGGTTGCGGGTACTACGGGTGCGGGTAAGTCAGTCTTTTTAAATGCATTGCTACTGAGTTTACTATATAAATCAACGCCAGAGGACTTAAGGTTGATTATGATTGATCCTAAGATGCTTGAATTGTCTGTTTATGAGGACATCCCCCATTTATTGACTCCTGTAGTAACAGATATGGAAGATGCTGCTGGCGTACTGCGCTGGTGTGTGGCAGAGATGGAGCGGCGCTATCAATTAATGGCAGCACTTGGCGTGAGAAATATCTCTGGTTATAATGATAAAGTGAAGAAACAGAGTAAGAGCAAGGGGCTTTTAGATGAGGCTATTGAACAATCTATGGGCGAGGGTGACAGTGGTTACGAGACACTACCCTATATCGTCGTAGTTGTTGATGAGTTTGCTGATATGTTTATGGTAGTAGGTAAAAAGGTTGAGCAATTAATTGCTCGCTTGGCACAAAAATCAAGGGCTGCAGGTATTCATATTATTTTAGCAACTCAGAGACCTTCAGTAGACGTGATCACGGGGTTGATTAAATCTAATATCCCTTGTCGGATTTCATTCCAGGTTTCTACACGTATTGATTCAAGAACAATATTAGATCAGCAAGGTGCAGAACAGCTCTTAGGGCTAGGTGATATGCTGTATTTGCCATCAGGTGCAGGTGTTCCTACCCGAGTTCATGGTGCTTATGTCAGTGATAATGAGGTACACCAGGTTGTTAAAGAAGTTAAAAAACTAGGAAAGCCTAAGTATTTAGAGTCCATTACTCAAGCTACTGAGCAATCAATATCTTCTGAAGGTGGTTCAGAAAACGGGGATGCACTTTATCAAGAAGCGGTTGAGTTTGTGCGAGAAGTTAAAAAAGTTTCAATTTCATCGGTGCAACGAAAGTTTAGAATCGGTTATAATAGAGCTGCAAATTTAGTGGAAGAAATGGAGCGCTGTGGTGTTGTAACACCACCTGAGTCCAATGGTCAACGAAAGGTTGTTGGTATCGATGCTTGATGGACTTGCTTTTTCCTATAAGATGTTGTTCAATAAGGTCATAAATTAGGACGTATTATGATTCCTGCTCAATATTTTAGAAACCATCTAAATCAAATAGAAGCCATGTTGAAAAAGCGTGGTATGGAAATTGATCTTTCAAGTTTTAAAGAACTAGAAGAGCAGCGAAAGTCGCTGCAAGTAGAAACAGAAGGGTTGCAAGCAAAGTCAAACCAGCTGTCTAAAGAAGTTGCATTAGGCAAACAGTCTGGACAGGATATGTCAGGCCTTTTTAAGGAGCTGGGTATATTAGCTAAGGACAAGAAAAATAAAGAAGCTGCTTTGAAATCAGTTCAAGATGAAATACAAAATACGATTGCAGCCATCCCGAATTTGCTGAGTGAGCAGGTCCCTGAGGGCCTATCAGAGGTAGATAATGTAATTGTAGAGACCTATGGAGAAATTCCTAGCTTTGACTTCCAGGTGCGCTCACATATCGATTTATTCCCACGTAGTTTAGACTTTGCTTGTGCTGCTCAAATATCGGGTTCAAGGTATGTCATGATGAAGGGTAAAATTGCAAAGCTACATCGAGCTTTGGGCCAGTGGATGTTAGACGTACATACAGAAGCAGGTTATCAAGAGGTGAATCCACCACTATTGGTAGAGCCTAAAGCGCTATTTGGTACCGGCCAGTTACCTAAATTTAAAGAAGATCAGTTTTTCACACAATCTGAGTCACATGCATTGATTCCTACAGCAGAAGTGCCACTCACAAATATATACCGGGATCAGATCGTCGCACAAGATAAGCTTCCTATTAAGTTAACGGCATTAACCCCATGCTTTAGAAGTGAGGCAGGATCCTATGGTAAAGATACAGCGGGCTTAATGCGGCTACATCAATTTGAAAAGGTTGAGCTAGTGCAGCTTGTTGATGCTCAAAATGCGCATCAAGCGCTGGACGCTTTAGTTAATGATGCAGCATCTATCTTGACGCTATTAAAGCTACCATTCCGCAAAGTGCTCTTATGTGCGGGTGATACCGGTTTTTCCTCACATATTACGTATGATTTAGAGGTATGGGTTCCGAGTGAAAATAGATATAGGGAAATATCCTCATGCAGCTACTTTGCTGATTTTCAGGCAAGACGCATGAAGGCGAGATATCGAGATGATCAAAAAAAGGTTAACTATTTACATACTTTAAATGGCAGTGGTCTTGCAGTAGGACGTACGTTATTGGCTGTGATTGAGAATTATCAAACCAAAGAGGGTACAATCATTGTTCCTGAAGTGTTAAAACCTTATATGAATGGATTGGAAGTTATTAGTGATGAATAGGAGAAATCATGAATATCAATATATTTGAGTTACAGTCATTATTAAGCCCTGGATTGCTATCCGTCACTGCTTCATTTGTGATTTTAATGTTGGCCTACACCGTAGCATGGAGGCGTGCTTTTAGTCATGCTTCTGAATTTCAAACCATATGGTTTTCTTCGTTTATGTATGCGCTTAGATTTCCAGGGTATCTAACGATTATTGTCGTTTGGTTGTATCAGGTTCTTCATATTTTCTCAGAGCCGCTATTAAAATTATTTGATCAGTTTGGATCAATACTTAAGCTCATGCTTCCAGTCTCTTTCTCATTATTGATTTTTATTATATTCAATAAATTTCTCTCAAATATTCAGGCTCAAATTGTTAGGATAGAGAAAAACCAACCTTTCCCGAATTCAGCTGCATTAATTACAGCCTGTAAGCTGGGACGACTGGTATCAGGCTTGGTATTTCTAATCGTCGTATTATATGCATTTGAAATTCCTATGGGTCAGATTCTAGCACCTACAGCAGTCGGTGCCTTGGCTTTATCGTTTGCTTCTAAGGATGTGCTCTCAAATGTATTTGGTGGAATCATGGTTATGTGTGATCGACCTTTTGTGGTGGGGGACTATGTGAGTATCCGACCTGGTGAAGAAGGTACAGTGCGATACGTTGGGTGGCGTGTCACGGAGATTCAATTACAAAATGGTCGTATTTTACATGTACCCAATGGGTTATTAGCAACCACAATTGTGACTAATTACTCTGAAAAAGCTCACTGGTTTGTACAAAAAGAAGTGGGTATTAGGTATCAGGATATTAGTGTGGCAAAGTCAATTTCTGAAGAGTTAGAGGCGTGGGTAATTAATCATAAATTGGCTAATAAAAGGCGTGCCCATTTTGCTCGTGTTTACCATTTAGGAGACTCCTCAATCGTGATGCGTGTTAGGGCCTATTTAAAAAGCTCTATTAATACTAAAGAATGGTATCAGTTTAATGAGGAATTAGTCTTTAAAGTGAATGATGTGGTTAAAAAGCACGGTGCTGATTTTGCTTTTCCATCAAGAACTGTGTACATGGACAAAGGTGACGATGAATGAAAAAAGTATCAGTAGCACTCACAGGTGCTGGTGGGCAGATTGCCTACCACTTGATTTATTCAATCTCAAAAGGAGAAGTATTTGGGTTTGATACGCAAGTGGATTTGCGATTAGTAGACATTCCCGAAGTTTTACCTAAGATCGAGGGCTTGGTAATGGAGCTTGAAGATTCACGTTTAACCTTGTTATCTTCAGTGAGCATACATTCGGACCAGCAACTCGATCAAGCATTTCAATCAATTGATTTTGCATTTTTAGTGGGTGCGTTTCCTCGGTTAGCGGGTATGGAGCGTAAAGATTTATTAGAAAAAAATGGTTTGATCTTTAAAACTCAAGGTGAAGCACTGGGGGCTTATGCAAAGCCATCCGTACAGACATTAGTAGTTGGTAATCCCTGTAATACCAATTGTTTGATTGCGCTTAGCCATGCAAAAAACATTCCAAGCAATCAGTTTTATGCAATGACATTATTAGATGAGTTTAGAGCTTCCTATCAGCTTGCTAAAATGTGCCAGGTTCCAGTAGTGGATATTACTGATTTGTATATTTATGGCAATCATTCAGCAACTCAGTTCCCAGATTTTACCAATGCTAGGGTAAAAGACCAGCCGATTATCAGTGTTTTAGATCAAAGCGGGTTAGAAACAACATTTGTACCAATGATTCAACAACGTGGTGCTGCAGTTATTAAAGCAAGAGGTTCCTCATCAGCAGCATCAGCTGCTCGATCTGCTGCAGAGACTGCACATAAAATATGGTCTCAATCGTCTACCCCGTTCTCTGTGGCAGTTGTCTCAAGTGGGTGTTATGATGCCCCTGATGGCATTGTGGTATCGGCGCCATATTATTTCAAAGATGGAAAAGGCAGGGTTTATGATCGGTTTGATCATGATGCTACTGCTAAAGCGATGATAGAAAAGTCCTATCAAGAGTTATTGCAGGAACGCGAGGCTGTTATTGCACTTGGTTTTTTAGATGAGTAATGCAGTTGCCTTACAGATTGGCCCACTCGCTGTTCATTGGTATGGTATTGCCTGGGCAGTCGCTGTATTGTGGTTACGCTATGCACCCATATTTTTCAATTGTATCTCAGACGGGTTAAAAGACATTTGGTATGATTATATCGATTTAGGGTTAATCACAATAATATTGGGTGGTCGACTGGGTTGGGTGATGTTTTATCGTCCTGATTTACTGGCTTATCCAATGAAGGCTATTGCAATATGGAATGGAGGGTTATCATTTCATGGTGCATTAATTGCAGGCATTTTGTATACCATCCAGTTTGCTAGGAATCATAAGATCGACCCTTATCAAATTATGGATAATTTAGCACTATGGATCACGCCTTGTTTGGGCATTGTTAGGATTGCTAATTATGTTAACGGTGAGTTATGGGGTAGACCTACAAACCAAGCATGGGGTGTTGTGTTTCCAAGGGTGGATAGCCTACTAAGGCATCCATCTCAGCTATACGAAGCATTTTCTGAGGGACTTTTACTAGGGTGTATTATCTGGTTTTGCTACTCTAAGCTTAAACTAAAGCCAGGCCAGCTGGCATGTGTCTCTATGTTTGCTTATGGTGGGATTAGGCTGCTAATCGAGATAAACTTTAGAGCACCCACTTATGAATGGCTATCATTTATCAGTACCGGTGCACTATTATGTCTGTTTATGATGCTATTTAGTTTGGCCCTTAATGTGCGTGTGAGCAACCTTCGTGTCCACCGCCGCCTAAAACTAGAACAATAAGCATAAATCCAACGACCATCCACGCTTTTGAGGTGTGATTGTGGTCATTACAGTCCTTAAGTAGCATACAGTGTGCTCCATGGCTTAAGAATGCACCACACGTTAACGCATTAAAGAAGTGGAAGAGATGCTCAGGCGCACCTTTGATAAAGTCGCCGGTGATAATGCCAATCGGTGTTAGCGATGAAAAAATTAACAATAAACTGATTAATGAGAAGTTGGATGAGTTTTTCTTGATAATAAGATTGAAAAAGACAAATGCTTCAACGCCTTTGTGTGCGAGTATTGCAGCAGTAAGTGATTCTTGAATATGTTGGTTACTTGCTAGTGGAAGCGCCATCCCTTCAAAAAAGCAATGGGAGAATAATAGCCCTAAAACAATTTTATCGGTATTAATGCCTTTTTTATCTTTAGATAAGTGGGTGAGCCCAAAACACATCAAAGCAATAATGCTGGCATAGCCTAAGAATTGAGGAAATGTATTGTGTTCATAGAGCTCTGGCAAGAAGTGTGTCAAGGCAATAGAAATGAACATGCCATCACAGATTGAGTGCACTATATGCATCCATTGTCCATGGCTTCTGCTTCGCTGTTGCCAAATAGGTAGTGCGCCACCAAGGATTGAGGCTATGAAAGATGTTGTGATTGCAGGTAGTAAGGTCATGTTTTTATCTCAAATTTTCAATAAGTATACTTTTTTTATTTATAACTATCAATAGTAGAGTGTTTTTTAATAACTTTTTTTTAATTCTGACAGAGTAAAAATTAGTATTATAACCTGTTTAGTAATTTAGGAGTTATTATGAAACACTTATCAACGACTGATATGTATTTGGTCATTAACACATACCCAAATTTGAAATCAGGGGTATTAACCTTATGTAGGGGTGAGCTAACTTCTGAGCGTCTGGGCTATTTAGTCGATGAGCCAATTATGTATTTTCCATTACATAATTTATATATTTTAGCTGATGAGTTTGTAAAAGACATAAGCTACTTGAATATTTGTTTGGCTAAAATCAATAAAGTTGTCGATCGTATACAACATGTTGATTATTCTATGTTAGATGATACTCAGCAAAGAGAGCTTCCTGAAGTTGCAGCTCGTCTTGATGAAATTAATCAGTATATTCGGGTTACAGTAGTTCCTGATTTACAGAAATTACAAAAAGATTTAGCAGAGAAGTTGGTTGCACAGGATAATGAAAATAAAAACTTTATGGCTGCAGTTGACCTTTATTTGGATGAGTTATTAGTGGCTGTAAGCAAGAAGATTGACGTTGAGATTGAATGGACTAAAGGTAAGTCTGTTTATAGCTGGCAAGATTTGTATGAATGGTTAGATACATGCTCTGTTGGAGGAGAGTGTAGCGCTATGATTAAATCTATGGGTGAGCAATCTCAAAATGAAGTAGAAGATTATGCGTCATTCATACAGGCAGTCGTATTGCTCGAGGCATCAGTTGCCTATTATGCGAAAAATAGTGATCAGAGCAAATCAATGTTTTCCACACCAGTAGAGACTAAAATCCTTGATGTCTGCCAAAGTATGAAAAGTAGTTTACCAGTGTGCGGAAGTCAAACTGATTTACCGCTGGCAGTTTATGACTTGATGCATGAGTACTATGAAGAAGTTCTTCAAATAGTCGAGCAAGTTAGTTTACTTCCTGTAGCTGAAGCAGGTGCAATGTCTGAGAAAGAAAAGTCTGCGCTTAATATTAAGTTGGAAAAGGCAACCGCGAAGAATAAGTTTGATGTTAACTTATCTATTGAGAATGTAAGAGAGAAATAAACTGGTTTAATGCTGTATAGGGACTTCCGTTGTGCTGGATATCAATATGTGTAGGTCCTGAAAGTATGTAGGTTTGATTTTTTTGTAATAGCTTAATAATTTCACTCACCGGGAGTGAGGAGTCGGATCCTACATTAACCTTCATAATTTTTGAATCAATACGAACTGATTTAAGTTGATACTTGTTAGCAATGATTTGCATTTTTTGTTCGTCAATAAGGTTGAGTGTTTCTGAGGGAATATGACCAAACCGATCAATAAGCTCATCAGCGAGCTGATTAACACACTCTAAGGTATCCATGTTGGCTAATCGATGATAAGTTTGATACCTTGTTTCAGTATTATCTATATACTGCTGTGGAATGCGTTTGTCACGCGTACTGTTCACTTCAGTAATCATTAAATGCTGTTGATTAGGTAAGGCTTTGTTTAATAGGTGGGTATATAGAGACAGCCCTATAGCATTGACATGACCACTTTGCTCTTCACCCAGTAAGTTACCTGCACCTCTAATTTCTAAGTCTGCAAGTGCAAGTTGAAACCCAGAGCCTAGGGTTGTATGGGTTGTAATCGCTTCCAAGCGCATCTGCGCGTCTTTAGTAATAGTTTTGTGCTGTGGGGTTAGGAAGTAAGCAAATCCTTGATGGTGGGAGCGTCCTACACGGCCACGTAGTTGATGCAGTTGTGATAGACCAAGCTTGTCAGCTCTATAAACAATTAAGGTATTGGCGTTGGGTATGTCAATTCCGGATTCTATGATGGTACTTGCAATTAAAACATTGAATGCTTGTGTGTAAAAATTAGCCATTTGACGCTCAATGACATCCGTTGGCATTTGACCGTGTAATGTCCCGAATGTAGCAAACGGGCACTCTTTTTTGAGTGTTTCTAATATTTTAGGTATCTGAGTAATCTCATTCATTAAGATAAACACTTGACCCCCTCTACGGATTTCACGTTCAATAGCACGGTTAATGATCATCTGATCAGCCTCTACTATCTCAGTGTGTATGGGTAAGCGCTTTTTAGGAGGCTCATGCATAATTGAGATTGATCGGAACTTAGAGAGCGCCATATTAAGACTTCGAGGGATAGGTGTTGCAGTCAATGATAGTCGATTAGACTTTTCAAAGGCTTGAATACTGTCTTTTTGTTTCACACCAAATCGATGCTCTTCATCAACAATAACCAATCCTAGTTTATGGTATTTTAGTTTAATGGCTTTGTGCGTGCCAATCACAATATCAATTTTACCATTAGCAATTTGCTCTTGGGAAATTTTAGTAGCTCGAGTGACTAGTGCAATATTTAAAACCGTATGATTGCACCTTTTTTTAAAGGTTTCATAGTGTTGGTTGGCTAAAATTGTTGTGGGTGCAACCAGTACAACTTGCCGGCCGTTCATCGCAGTAATAAAAGCAGATCGAAGTGCAACTTCTGTTTTTCCAAATCCAACATCACCACAAATTAAACGGTCAAATAGTACGGTTTGTTGCATATCTTGGATAATGGCTTGCATGATTGATTGTTGATCAGGTGTTTCTGTAAATGGAAAGTGACTAATAAAGTTCTCATATTCATCAGGGATTACCAGTGGTTGGTGGTTAGACTGATTACGACTGGCTTCACTTTGAAGCAGTTTTGCAGCATAGGCATCAATGTTCTCTAAAGCTTTCTTTTTTCGTTTTGACCATTGTGTTGATTTTAGTGCATCAATAGAGGATTGTTGGCCATGGTAGGGGTGGATTTTATGCAGTAGTGTAGGAGGAAATAGTAACTTATCATCATTTACATAATTAATAACAATAAAGTCTTGTTGCTGCCCATTTATGGTTCGTGTCTCAATACCCGTGAATTGCCCAATACCATGGTCCTCATGAATCAATAGATCACCTATTTTTAACTGACTGGCTGGTAGCGCAGTATTCACTTCTTTTTTTCTGGGAGTTACTGATACTTTTTGGGTAATGTATTGCTCGGGTATAATTAGCTTTTTAAGCTCAGGAACTAAGGTGATACCATTTACTTGCCCTATAGTTATGCCTATAGACACACGCTTGGAAGCAAATGCAACCCATGAATCACATTGAGTGGTTGTTATACCTGCTTGCAGCAGTTGCTGCTCTAATTCATTGAGTCGGTAGTAATTCTGGCAAACAAATAAAATATCATAATGTTGTGATAAGTCACTTATTTGCTGTTGTAGTGTTTTTTTATTGAGCTCAATATTTTTTATTTTAGTTTGACTGGCTAAGTGACTGGTTCGTTTATTTAATTGATCAATCTGGTTGGGGTTTAATAGTAGTAACTTAGGGTCGATATTGATGGCTTCTAATCGCTTTGAACTACGCTTAATAAAGGCATTGAAATGGTTGAAGAAGTCAGGTGTAGTATAGACCTGGATCTCAGATGGAACATAGGCACTGATAGGCACAATCTCAGAGTGAAGTGCGTGCAGGTGATGGTGCCAGGTTGGTACGGTGTGTCCTTGTTGCAGGGCTTTTAAAACCGTCTCGGATATTTGCTTATAAGCAGTATGCTCTTTTGCAATTAAAGGGTCATACTCAATGAGTGGTGTAATAACAACTTCAGTTAACGACTGTGTTGAGCGTTGTGTATTTGGATCAAAATAGTGTAGGGTTTCAATTTCTAGATCATCAAAGTTAACCCGTATAGGCTGATTTGACTGCGGGGCAAAAATATCAAGAATCTCGCCTTTGATTGCATAAGTTAAAGGTTTATTTACCTCTGATACACGCTCATACCCATATGCAGTAAGTGTTTTTACCAATTTAGATAGTGGATAGTTTTGTCCAATAGAAAACCTTAATGTGGCTGCAGCTACAAAGGATTGAGGAGGGAGTAAATGACTAACGGCATCAATACTGGTTAATAAAAGATCAAAGGTTCCATCGATTAAATGTTTTAGCGCTTCCATCCTTTGTGCAACAATGGTATCTGATGGGTTAAATAAGTCTTCTTCGTTTAACTCATATGAATTAAAACGAACAATCTTCTTTTTTAAACCTGCAGTATAAAATTTTATTTGCTGATGACAAAGCTCACATTGTTGCTCATTATCTAAAATAACGACAATAGGTTGGTTGGTCTTGAATAGAAGGTTAGAGAGCTCGTAGGCGTAGTGATAAATCATAACTGTTCAGTAATCATCGCGCTGCCAAGGCACTCATTATCTTTGTAAAACACGAGATATTGACCAGGGGTAGGCGCTTCTTGAGCCTCTTTAAATTCTATGACTGCATGCTCAGGGTCTTGAGATATAATGTGGGCATCAACAAAGTTAGGACCATGTCTTAGTTTACACTGAATAGGTTGATGTGTTGAAATTTGGGCTCTAATCCAATGAGGGGTCTCCGTTTTAACTACTTTTTTATAGAGTAACGACTTGTTTTGGCTAACAACTAAGGTATTATCGGTTAAATTTTTTTCAATTACATACCAAGGGGCTGGATTTGCATGTTTAACGCCGCCAATTCCAAGACGCCTGCGTTGTCCAATCGTATAAAAAAAGAGTCCGTCATGGGTTCCAACAACCTTGCCTGTACAGTCAATTGCTTTGCCTGGGCGTGTGAGTAAGTGCTCTTTTAAGAAATGGTCAAATCGTCTTTCTCCAATAAAGCAGATGCCGGTTGAGTCTTTTTTGTGTGCATTGGGAAGTGATTGGCGCAATGCTATATCGCGTACTGCATTTTTAGTTAGGTTACCGATTGGAAAATAGGTTTTATCTAATTGGGATTGGGTTAGCTGCGCTAAAAAGTAGGTTTGGTCTTTAATCAGATCAGGTGCACACATTAAAGCAATAGCACCCTCTCTTTTTTCAGTCTGAGCATAGTGTCCAGTTGCAAAATACTGACAATCTTTTTGTAAGCAATGTTTCTTGAGGACATCAAATTTAATTTGACTGTTGCATAAAATATCTGGGTTGGGTGTTAATCCTTGCTTGAATAATTTTAAACAATGATCAAATACTCGATTACGGTACTCCGCTTGAAAATTGATGATATCGAGCGTTAAGCCCAGATGATCGCAAATGGCTTGGCAATCTTTAATGTCATCTTTTATTGTACAATGAGCATCTTCTTGCCAATTGTGCATCAGTATAGGCTGGACATCATAACCCTTTTCTAAAAGTATGGTTGCAGCTGCGGCAGAATCAACGCCGCCAGATAAACCTAAAAGTACGGTTGGCTTAGACATATATAAAGTTACATTTTTCAATACTATACAAGATATAGGTGGGGTTGTAAATCAGTAGTTTGCGTGCACGCTTAGATTGGGGTAGTATCCTAATTAACCAATGGGAATAAGATTATGAATGAAAGGAGCTCGTCAAATAGCCAGTATATTAATGTACAATCTAGTTTAGCAGTGCCAAGTGAACCAGTTGTGGCCTATATTACCGGCGATGGCATCGGTTCAGACATTACGCCGGTAATGATTGAAGTGGTTAATGCTGCCTGTAAAAAAGCCTATGGTGAGCAGCGAAAAATTGATTGGCAAGAGGTCTATGCGGGACAAAAAGCCTTCGATCTTACAGGGGAGTGGTTGCCTAAAGATACACTCGATGCTATCCAAAGAGCCCATATTGCAATTAAAGGCCCACTGGCTACACCGATTGGTGGTGGTATCCGTTCTCTTAATGTCGCTTTGAGACATCAACTTAAATTAAATACCTGTATGCGACCTGTGCGTTATTTTGATGGTGTTCCCTCTCCACTTAAAAAGCCAGAAAGTGTAGATATTGTTGTATTTAGAGAAAACTCAGAAGATATTTACTCTGGGATTGAGTTTAAAGCAGGTGATGCATTATGTGAAAAGCTAATTAGTGATTTAAAAACCGTTTATTCAGTCTCTAATATTCATTATCCAAAACAATCCGGGCTTGGGGTAAAGGTGATATCAGAGCCAGCATCTAAAGCCTTGGTGAGAAGAGCCATTCAGTTTGCAATTGATCAAAATAGAAAGAAAGTAGCTTTAGTGCATAAGGGCAATATTATGAAGTATACAGAAGGTGCTTTTTGTCATTGGGGATACGAAGTCGTAGTGGATGAATTTGGGGGTGAAAAAGTAGGTGGTTTTTATGAAATTGAGAACCCCCACACACAAGAGATCATCCAAGTAGAGGATATTATTGCAGATGCATGTTTCCAGCATGTGCTCTTAAGACCTGAATCATTTGATGTTATTGCAACCATGAATTTAAATGGTGATTATCTTTCAGATGCATTAGCAGCTCAAGTCGGAGGGATTGGTATTGCACCTGGTGCAAATATCGGTGATACCTGCGCATTGTTTGAGGCAACACATGGAACAGCGCCCAAACATGCAGGTAAAAATAAAGCCAATCCTAGCTCATTGATTCTATCTGCTGAGATGATGTTACGGCATATGGGCTGGACTGAGGCTGCTGATTATGTCTTGCAAGGTGTTGAAAATGCAATTAATGATAAGCAGTTAACCTATGACTTCGCACGGTTTTATGAAGGGGTGGATCCGATCTCTACATCAGCTTATGGACAAGCAATTTGTAAAAGAATGTAAAAAATATCTGACAAGTCATTTTTTGGGTATAGAACAAGTGTAGTTAAATGGAGTTACACGATGTTCTCAAAAGATGTTCAGTCAGTTATTGATAAAGTATATTTAGATGCACGCAAGAAAAGATTAGAGTTTATTTCTGTAGATCACCTGTTTTATGGTCTATTATCTGAGCTTGCAGTCAAAGAGTGTTTGTCAGTATTTAAATTAGATGTGCGAGCTGTTAAAAAGCGAGTTAATTCACATTTAAAGAAGAGTCAAATTGTCGTGCCAGAGAGATCAAATAGGGACTTTCAATTAACACCTGATTTTGATCGTGTGATGCAACAGTCTGTATATTTAGCAACAACAAATGGTTCTATGGAAGTAGACGGGTTAATGCTTATTGTTGCAATGATGAGTGAGAACTGTATTGCTTCTGAAATATTCAAAGAAAATGGTATCTCACTGTATGATTTAATTGGATATATGGATAGTTTGCAAATAAATGGTGGGATGAGTCAGGTTTCAACTGATTTCCCAGCGGTATTAATGCCAACTGAACAAGAAAGTAGTTCAGGTGGGTTAATTGAAAAATATACCATCCATTTAAATAAGAAAGTTCAAGAAGGGTCAATTGATCCAATTGTCAGTAGAGAGGATGAGATTTCATTATTGGCTGTTACCTTATGTAAAAAGGTTAAGAAAAATGCTTTGTTAATTGGGGAGCCTGGAGTAGGTAAAACAGCGATTGCTGAAGGGTTGGCTTTCTGGATAGAGAACAATAAGGCACCTAAAAAGTTAAAGGATACTCAGATTTATGCGTTAGACATGGGTGCAATGTTAGCAGGTACCAAGTATAGAGGTGATTTTGAAAAACGCTTTAAAGCGATTGTTTCTGAGTTTAAGAAAAGGCCTGACGCTATTATCTTCATCGATGAGATTCACACGCTTGTAGGTGCTGGGGCAGCATCAGGAGGGGCCATTGATGCAGCAAATTTAATCAAACCAGAGCTCAACAGAGGATGTATTCGTATTATTGGAGCAACGACGTATAAAGAATATAGAAATGTATTTGAAAGTGATGCAGCACTAGCCAGACGGTTTGAAAAAATTGATATCAAACAATCAAATGATGCGCAGACCAAAGAGATTTTACAGGGGTTAAAACCTAATTTAGAAACACATCACAATGTGAAAATATCAGATGAGGTTTTAGATGTGGTTATGACCCTCTCTAATCGTTATTTACACAACCGTTTTCAGCCAGATAAAGCGATTGATTTATTAGATGAGTCCTGTGCGATGCGCTCATCACATTCTGATGGTGCTCATTCAATAAACATTAAACCCTTGGACGTACAAACTGCAGTTGCTAAAATGGCACAAGTTCCAGCGCACCATATCACTACCAGTGACAAGCTATTACTTAAAAGCTTATCACTCAAACTGAGGAAAAACATCTTCGGTCAAGATTTAGCGATTGAGTCATTAGCACAAGCCATTAAAATGTCTCGCTCAGGATTAAAAGAAGAGAATAAGCCAATCGGTAGTTTTTTATTCACAGGTCCAACAGGCGTAGGTAAGACAGAGCTTGCCATTCAGCTCTCTAAAACATTGGGTGTAAATTTAGCACGATTTGATATGTCAGAATATATGGAGCGGCATGATTCATCACAATTAGTCGGTGCATCTCCTGGGTATGTTGGTTTTGAACAGGGTGGGATGCTGACTGAGACAGTACTTAAGGATCCACACAGTATCATTTTACTGGATGAAATTGAGAAGGCACACCCAGATGTGCTTAACTTGCTACTTCAGGTAATGGACTATGGGGTGTTAACTGATAACTCAGGCAGAAAGGCAGACTTTAGGGATTGTATCATTATTATGACCTCTAACTTAGGCGCAGAGACCTTCAAGCAAGTTGATTTAGGGTTTACACAGCAAGCTCATCAGAGTGACTTAAAGCAAGCTGTAAGACACTTTATGACACCAGAGTTTAGGAATCGTTTAGATGGCGTTATTCCATTTTCACAGTTAAGTGTTGAGATGATGGAAAAAATTGTGGACTCTGCAATTGCGGAGCTAACACAGAAATTATTGAGTATGTCGATCAAGCTAACCGTTTCAGATGCAGCACGCTCATGGTTGGTACAAAACGGTAAAGATCCAGAACTGGGTGCAAGGCCTTTAATCCGGTTAATTGAAAAGGAATTAAAGCAGCCATTGGCCGATTATATCTTATTTAAACTCAAGCAGTCTGGACGAGTTTCGGTATCAATAAGCTCGGATAAGACGAGTCTGGATATAAGATTTGAGCAAAAGCAGGCTACTAAAGAGAATTAAGACTTATTCTTGCCAGGTTTATGTCTAACTGTAATACGACCCTTGGTTAAATCATATGGGGTTAGCTCAACAGTTACACGATCATCAATGAGTATACGAATATAGTTTTTACGTATTTTTCCAGAGACTCTTGCGATAATGGTATGCCCATTCTCAAGTTTAACTCGGAAAGTTGCATTAGGTAGTGTTTCTATGACTTGACCTTCTGCAAAGATATGATTTTTATCGTTTGCCATATGTATTTTCTCAACAATTTACTGGCTAAGTATCGCAAAATTAGCGGGATAGATCAAGAAGAAACTCATTTTAGCAATTCATACTATGAATAAAGGCTTAAGATTGTGATGTATTAATGCTTCAGGGTATGGAGGCACACGAGCAATGGGGGTGTTTTTAATTAAATCTGATTTTTATTTTATGCTTGTTACAACGAGTTATAAGTGAACAAAGAGTATGATAATGAGTATACCAATTAAGATAATTAAAGAGATTAAAAAAATAGAAAAGAAGAATAATAGAGGTTTTAATTCAGATGATAGAGGTTTTAATTCAGATGAGCTTAGGGGTCAGGTTACAGCTTTGTTTGTAAAAAAAGATATCAAGATCATAGATGAAGATATCGAGATCAAAAAAAAACAATATCCTGAAATAATAATAGAGCTAATGCCACACAAGCAGCAGCAAGCTATATTTGAAAAATTGGAAGATAAGTTTAACTCAAAAAAACAACTCAAAGCCAGTGATGAAGAGAAAAAGTTGTTTAAGAAAATAGCTAAAAAATTTAAAGCTATGGGAGAAGAATGTAGTAAGGGTAAGATTTATCCATCTACGACCATGAAAGCGGTTAGAGCTTACGCAGGCTCTCCTAGATTATTGAGATTAAATTTAGCGTCGCTGGCAGAAAATATCAATCATATAAATGATAAGTCTAAGGCTGATTCTTCTACTACGGTCCTTGCCGACAGACTTGAAGCGTATAAAAAGCTAGTGGATGTGAGTGAAGATGTTACTCTAAGGGTTGGTCTCCTTAAAAAAATGATACAAAAGACCAATCCTCTAGTAAAGAATGATAGCATGAACTTTGAGTCGGTATTAGAATCTCTAGCACCTATTGTTAAAAAACTGACTGAAGGTGCTG
Organism: Candidatus Comchoanobacter bicostacola; assembly: GCF_024172705.1. GTDB lineage: Bacteria > Pseudomonadota > Gammaproteobacteria > Comchoanobacterales > Comchoanobacteraceae > Comchoanobacter > Comchoanobacter bicostacola. The sequence goes on along the minus strand of NZ_CP092900.1, from coordinate 592,336 downwards.
ATTTTAGGGATATCAGTCCATTTGATCCTAAATATATAAAGCGTTATAATAACGTTAAGGATGGATTTGGCATGGTGTCTAAAGCAAATTTTGTTACACAAGATGGCATCGCTGGGCAGCTTAAATTTGCGAAATTTCTTGCTAGTGAGTCTTTCGATATACTAGAAAAGTTAGATAATATTGTTGCGTTTGCTCAAACATCTGTAGCACAAGAATGCCCTATTTCTACGTCAGTAGATTATTTAAGGGCTCCATATTTGAAAACCATTGATTTTGGTAATTTGTTTACAGCGGACACAATAGATGCGCTTGATATTAAGGGTGCAGAGCTATCGTCTTTAAACAATGTTGAGCAAGCTAATCCAGTATCTTCTTTTATTGCTGAACTTAGAGGTGAAGGTGGTATTGGATATACGCCGCTTCATGAAAGGAAAGTTCAGCTTGAAACTGAGGTATGGAAGGTGGGTAATGTTGTGATTGATCCTACCACTGTAACTAAACTAGCGGAGCCAAATATGTACCAATATACTGGTTCTGAGGGAGAAATTGAATTTGATAAAAGCAAGCTAGTTATAACTACACAATTAGATATAGTGCCCCAGGCTAAAGCGCCTGCTATTAGTGAAAAGACGATAAAGTCTATGCCTAAAATTAGTGATTTAATGTTTAAGTTTTCGATAACGGAAGAAGATGGGACTGTAAAAGAGAAGGAATCTAACCATCGTATACTTAAGTATGAACATGGTGGGCAGACCTATTATGTTAATCCTTGTAGAGCGTCTAGTTTTGTAAATGGTGGCGGAGAAAGTCTTGTTTTTAATGAGAATAAGATACAGTACTTTCCTAGAGAGATGGGGGCATTATTTCAAGCAGTTTATGAAAAACTATTAAATGAGTATTTGACGGGTATGATGTCTCTAGATGATTTCACTAAGTATCGTCAGCAAATGATTGCTAATATACAAGTTATGGAGAAGCGCCCACGTACAAATTTTATAGAAGGTGAGCTCGATAATACGGTTCACAATGCTGTTCGTTTATCTGGAGAGGTTCTTGAGTCAGAGTTACCTTATCAAGTAGAAGAGGCAACAAACCCCTTATTTACAAAGGTAGAAGCTAAACTCTCTGGTAGTAGTGATGCGTTTAAATCTTTCACTGACTGGCTTAGCAGTATTGAGACAGACGTGGAGGGTCGAAACTCGCTTTATCCTCTTGCATATAATCTTACAATGGTTCAGAAGGAATATTTCAAGGAGTCAGGTAATAAAGATGATGATAAATATTCCGCGGCGTATGATTCACTATGTGATAAAGTAGAGGAGCTGTCGGAGTTAGATTTTCCGGAAGACGTTAAAAAAGTTCTAAAAGCTGATCTTGATTATCGCATTGCCCATGGTTGGGATGGTGCAGGTGTGGTAGATGATATTAACCATTTTAAAGAAAAGGGGATATTAACGGATGATGAGTCTCAAAAATATTTAAAGAGTGCGTCTAAAATTTCGGAGCGCTCTCAAACACCAGGTACTGAGGATGCCACCACACAGCCTGTAACGAGAGGAGGTTCAGCCTCTAGTCCATCAAATTCACCTCCACAGGCTATGCAGTCACTTTATGAGAAGGCAGCAAATAGAGGGCCAGCCCCTAGTCCAGATCCACTGGCTATAATGATTAAGCAAGCAAAAAATAGAGGGCCAGCCCCTGGTCCAGATCCACTGGCTATAATGATTAAGCAAGCAAAAAATAGAGGGCCAGCCCCTGGTCCAGATCCACTGGCTATAATGATTAAGCAAGCAAAAAATAGAGGGCCAGCCCCTAAAGGAATTGTTGCCAATCCAACGATGACTGCTAAACAAGCATTAAAAACTGCCCAACAGGCTGGTGAGGATCAAAATACAAACATGAGGGCTAGAAGTAATGCCTTTTCTGTCAGGCGTCCTAAACGGCGTCCTAAACGGCATCCTAAACGGCATCCTTAAGCGCTTGAGCTATCCCATCATTGTATATAGAAAGTATCAAAGTACAGGCATGTTGTACATAAATCCAATTATTGTTAACATGTAGCTGAAACTAAGGATTAGGTAAGTTAAAAAATGTTAAAAAATGGATTCTTCTCATATACGTTTGGCAGTAGAAGCGCTATAGCAAAATTAATCAATATCATTGGTGCTAATCTCACAAATATTATTTACTCTGTGATTGCTGTTGCTTATATCTCTCATATACTGTTTGGTGTATTTGCTGGTATATCCGTAGTTCTTGCTACTTCTATTGCTACAGGTTTATTACTCTGTGCAGCACCATTTGAGTTGATGGATACCTTTACACACAATAAACCTGCTAATGTTGAGCGGAAGCATCTTCCCAAGTGGTTAAAACGTTATCCGACTTTACTCCATATTTTTGGGATGTTGTTTTCTGTAATGGGTGCTGTTCAGTTCTTTATCCGTCAGTATGTGCTGATGGTTAATTTTTCATCGACAACAGTTGCATCAAAACTGTTTGGTTTGATTGCTAGCAAAGCAGCTGTGGTTTTTGAGCAGGTTGTTAGTAAAAGTTATATTATAGGTGGTGTATTGGGATCAGTAACACATTTTCTGGTATCTTATATTGGATGGGATAAAGTACATGATGTTGCGAGTAATACCCGTTCTTATGGTTATTATTATGTCCTTCAGATATTTCTTCCTAAACTGGTGTGGTCGGGGCTAGCAGTATTTGCTTTTGCTCCATTTATAGGCTGGTATCATGCGCTACTCATACTGGCTTCAACGTATATATTTAGTGCTTTAATGTATATTGTTTATGCTCAAGTGAAGGCGCCTAAAAGTAAAGGTAAAGTAGTTGAAGAAAAGACTGCTGCTAAGCCTAAGAGTCGAATATTTTTTGTGTTGTTTGCGTCGGTTATGTTGCCTGTCGGTGCGAGTTTATATACATTGGTAGATTTTTTTAATGCATTTAAAGTTATGCAGGCTTTGAATGTCGGTCTCTGGGCAAGTTTAGGGGCAGGGGTCACACTGGGGTTGATCTCTTTTGCTCAAGTATTTGTCATTTGGGGGTTTAATACATTGCTCTTTTTATTTGAGTCTGGTGGAGATAAAGGACCTAAAGTTGATGAGCAATACCCACGTTTCACTCAATTTTTCTACAGTCGTTTTTCTGTACGTAGGGTACTTTCATATGTGAGAGAGCTAATTCTTGCAGGACTAGATGTATTAAATAATATATTTAGCTATCAGGCGATTAGTGCAATATTTAAATTAGCTTTGGGTTTTTCATTACCGTTAATGGTGCTTCATCTATGCTCTATCGCAACCTTATTAAACAGGATGGTTGTTTTATATTTCCAGTCTGCACCAGTGAAAACCAAAATTGTGGCAAAAGAGCCATCAACCTTCTTTTCTAAAGTTACTGATAAAATAGTGGGTCATTCGTTTGATAATCAATCAGAAGCCGATATAAAACAACCTGTTCCTGCTGCTTAAGTTCTTTGATTGATAGTATCGGGATGGATGATGACGTTACGAATTACAGAGGACTTTGCTGGTAAGGTTATGATTTTTATCTGATATACTAGCTTTATCATTCTTTCCTATCAATTCATCTGCAACCCTTTTAAAATTGTGAATGATAATTAGTTTAAATAGGCTTTAGGGTATGAAAATACAGCGTCGCACAGTCAACTCAAGTACGGATCAGGTGCTCGACTCAGATCCTGTGATTGATCGAATCTATAAAGGTAGAAATGCACAGTCAAAAGATGAGTTTGATTATGCCTTAGCTCAGTTGTTACCTTATCATTTACTTAAAGGTATAGATGCATGCTGTTCATGGTTGTATGACGCGTTTAAAGCACAAGATCGTATTTGTATTATTGGTGATTATGATGTTGATGGAGCAACCTCTACAACAGTGATGCTTAAGGGATTGGCGGGCCTCGGTTTTACAGATGTTTGTTATATGATCCCGAATCGAATCAAAGATGGCTATGGACTAACTCCTGCACTGGTTGATCGTGCGATTTCGATGCAGGCTCAGCGTATCATTACAGTAGACAATGGCATTGTGAGTTATCAGGGGGTTGATTATGCGAATGCGAATGGTGTTTCTGTGTTAATAACAGATCATCATATGGCAGCTGAAAAGCTACCTGAGGCGGTTGTCGTCAATCCTAATCAGCTAGATTGTACGTTCCCAAGTAAAACGCTTGCAGGGGTGGGTGTAGCTTACTATGTGTTGATTGCATTTAGAGCGTATTTACGAGATCAAGGGCATGACCTTAGGTTTAATCTGTTGGAGCTGATCGATATTGTTGCCTTGGGTACGGTTGCTGATTGTGTGCCGTTGGATAAAAATAATCGTTTATTGGTACATCATGGATTAAAGCGGATGCGATCAGGGCAAGTGAGTCATGGTATCGCAGCGCTATTGAGTATTGCTAAGCGTAATCCTAAGTTACTAGCATCAGATGATCTGGGTTTTGCGGTAGCACCACGGCTCAATGCAGCGGGCAGGCTTGATGATATGAGTATCGGCGTTCAGTGCTTGATGTCGGATAGTGCTCAAGAGGCGCATAGTTACGCACAGACTTTAGATAGTATTAATCTGACTCGTCGAGAGATTCAAGCAAATATGCTTGATGAAGCTCAAAAATCATTAGAAACGGTTGATGTAAAGAATGAAAAAATTGCAATTGTCTATGGGGAGAAATGGCACGAAGGGATTATTGGGCTCGTTGCCTCAATGTTAAAAGAGACCCATAATATTCCTGCAATTGCTATGGCTAACGATTCTGATAACACAATACTTAAAGGATCATGCCGATCGATCCCTGGATTGAATATTAGAGATGTTTTAGTTGATTTTGATCTACAGCACCCAGGTGTTTTAATTAAGTTTGGTGGCCACGCAATGGCTGCGGGTCTTAGTTTGAATGCGAGTAGATTGACAGACTTTACTGAAGGCATGCGCGCATTGATTCAAGAAAAAGTAACTGATGATATGCTGCAAAAATGTATTTTAGTTGATGGACCGTTACCTCAATCACACAGAAATTTACCCTTTGCTAGATTGCTCTTAACCAAAGGCCCTTGGGGGCAATGTTTTGAGAAGCCAGTCTTTGATGATGTGTTTACATTAGAATCAGTGCGTAAAGTTGGGCAGGCTCATTTAAAGCTTTCTGTACGTGATAGTGAGCAGCAGTATGATGCGATTTGGTTCTTTTGTCCGGAGTCTTGGTTTGCGGTTAGAGCAAAGCAAGTTAGGCTTATATATGCGCTAAGTATTAATGACTTTAATGGGAAAAGGTCAGTGCAATTAATGGTCCAGCATGCTCAGGTTGTTGAGTCTCTCCCCATTGTTTCATGATATAATTTGTTGAATTTTATTGCTATTTGTATTATATTCCTTTTATTTACAATAACATTATGTATCCATATCAAATTGCGCCTATGATGGGCTGGACCGATAAACATTTTCGTTACCTGATGCGGGTTTTAGGCGGTGATCAATTTTTGCTTTTTTCTGAGATGGTCACTGTTAATGCAATTGCTTATGGTGATGCACATCGATATTTAGAAAAATCTGATATTGAAGGGGATGTCGTGTTGCAGATTGGTGGGAGTAATCTTCAGCGAGTAGCGGAGTCTATAAAACAAGCTGAAGCATATAATTATTGTGGCTATAATCTCAACGTAGGTTGTCCGAGTGACCGTGTTCAGAATGCTAAAATTGGTGCATGCTTGATGGCAGAGGGTAAACTAGTTGCTAAAATTCTATCGGTTATGCAGGATCATACAGATAAACCTGTATCGATTAAAACCAGAGTAGGTATTGATGGCGTAGACTCTTATGACTACTTTAGATCATTTGTTGATGAAGTATTAGAGTCAGGTTGTCATACATGGATTGTTCATGCGCGTGATGCTTGGTTAAAGGGATTAAGTCCTAGACAAAATAGGTCTATTCCACCACTTCGCTATGAGTATCCTTATCGTTTAAAGCAAGAGCTGCCGCATTTGCATGTCTCATTGAACGGGGGTTTAGTGGACAAGGAAACCATTGAGGGAAGCCTTGAAAAGGTAGATGCTGTGATGTTAGGTCGTGCTGCTTATCAGAATCCTCGCTTAATTCATGAGCTGGGTGGGCTGAATGAAAGTTATGAGTCACTGTTACACACCTATATTCAATACATTCATGAGAACCTAAATGATTTACAACTTAGACGGTTAATTGCGCCGCTAGTGATCGCTCTTATGGGCTATCATGGAGCTAAGTCAGATCGTGCGCGCTTAGCGATGTGTCGCAAACCTTCCGAGGTTCGTATGGTATTAGATAATTTATCTTTACCGCAATAAAAAAGGCACTCTATTGAGTGCCTTTCTATTAAGTGGGTTAGCTTATGCCAAGTTGTCCCAGTTGATCTCGCCATACTTTTGTTTGAAGGCTTCAACTTTACCAGTCTGACTCACGGTCATAATTCCAGTATACGCAACATGACAGTTGTTGCATGATTCAACATCAATGCCATTTTGGTCACTTGCAATTTTAACTTGAAATTCTGCACCGCATCCACTACATTTTACTTGGACAGCATTGCGTTTTGGGTGAATATTTTGCGCCATATTAAATCTCTGTTGGTAATTTCTTTTAAGTCTCAAAAATTGTATCAAAAATACAATACAAGTCAAGCCTATATTTAAAGGATTGTTAAATGAAACAAAAATACATACCTAAGTCTATTGTTCCTAGTGCTCATATACTGGCACGAGTCAACCTTTCTGGGCCTTATGAGCAAGATGTTTATTATTTGAGGCTGTTTTTACTCAGTTATGCTAATTCAAAGGATACTTATAATGCTTATCGTCGTGATGTAGAGCGATTTTTGCAATGGCTATGGTATATAAAAGGGCAGCAATTGACCGAGGTCAATCGTGAAACATGTCTGGAATATATTGCTTTTTTTAAGGCGCCTCCTTTACATTGGATTGCAGATAAAAACTATCCGCGCTTTGAGGATGAGTCTGTGCTTGCTTTTAATCAAGATTGGCGACCGTTTGTAGCCAAGCTGGGGCAGTATCAGCCCAGTGCATCTGGCCTTAAAGCCATGCTGGCTTGTTTATCTACCTTCTTTACTTTCTTAATACAGGAGGTGTATCTATCTATTAATCCTGTGCAGTGCTTAAAGCAAAAAAAACAAATTGTAGGAACTCAAGTTTCTATGCAGATTAAAAGGCGCTTGACGCCGAGTCAGTGGAGACACGTCATTGATGTGATTCAAAAAAAGGCAGGGTTAAATCCAAGCTATCAGCGTCATTTGTTTATGTTGACTATCTTTTATTTACTCGGCGTACGTATTTCAGAAGTGTCCTGCTCAGATAAACGTATAGTGATGATGTCTTCATTTTATAAAGATCGCAATAATTGCTGGTGGTATGAAGCGCATGGAAAAGGGAATAAGATACGTTCCATAGCGGTTCCTGATGCTTTACTGGATGCATTGCTGGTTTACAGAAAACATTTAGGTATAGTGGGTTACCCAACGCCCAGTGAGACGGTGTACTTATTCCCTAAGCTAAGAGGAATAGGAGGACTTGGCCAAAGACAGATTCGTTCAGTGATTGCTGAAAGTTTTGAGTTAGCGGAGCACTCACTTAGAGTTAAAGGCAGGGTAGATGATGCGGATCATTTGAAAAGTGCTACAGTGCATTGGTTGCGTCATACTTCTATCTCAGATGATGTGCAAAATAGGCCAGGAGAACATGTTCGTGATGATGCCGGCCATGCTAACATTTCTACAACCAGCCTGTATATTGATGTTTTGGATGAGCAAAGACATGCTAGTGCTAAGCGTAAAAAGCTTTTGCCTGATGATACTTCAGTTTAGTTATTGCAAGCAGCTTGGCGGTCTTGTTGAAAATGTTTGACGTTGATTGGGCTTTGAGAAATTCCCTCAAAACTTTCAATTTGATAATTTCCGTTGTCAGACACAACATTGAGGATCATCTCAACAGGCGTTTCCCAGCTGCCTATATCGTCACTGCATTTAATCAAAAATGTTGATTGAACGTACTGACCATTTTGGGAGGGTGTTATTTTGACAGGGCTGATGAATTTTTGTAAGGTAACCGTCACTTGAGTCCCTTCAGTTACAGGGCTAATGATTGTATCTAAAAACTTAGTTTGATATAAGTTCCAAGCATCTGATGTAAAGAAGCTTTGAAGCGATGATTCTTGAGGGTGGTGAAACATTTCAGCAATTCGAAACTCAGCCCACTTGCTCAAGTGGTTGTTAGCAAAATTCAATGTTGTACTGAATAATAATACCCATAATAGCTTTTTCATAATCAACTCCGTATTCACTACTTTAATATAGCTGTTTTTTTTAACTTTAGCTACTGATCTTAGTCAGTATATGATCCTGATTAATGATATCTATGTCACGTTTGTTTACAAGAGAGCACTTGTATTAAATTGGTCAATTCTATATTATAGACTCAATATGGATATGGAGTGTTTAGGATGACTTATTTTTCTAATAGTAGAGGTGATCAGACATATAAGTCTTTGGCTTTTTCAAGATGGCTGGTTATACTAGCGTTATTAGGGAGTTTTTATAGAGCGCTATATAATCTTACGAGTGTTGTGCATCTTGCATTTCCTTTACCAGCGATATTAGTTTGTACTGTAATCGGGATGCTTGTTGTTCGTTCAAATACTTTCAACTGGAATAATTATTTAAAAGGTAGGGCTAATCGTTCATATTCAATTGTTGATGCTCTTTTGACAGGGGTGTGCGCGTTTGTGGGGTTTGCATCAGTATCTGCATCTACTATCATGGCTACATATGCATTACTTATGCTAGCAGGAGTTGGTGTAGGTCTTTATGCCCTAATTGCTAAAAGAAAAGAAAGTCCTAAAGTTTTGTCCAAGACAAACATTGTTCCGGAAAGAACTGGTTCTAGTTCATCAGTTTTTAAAAGCATCGTTAGCGCACCAGTTAATAAATTATTTGGTGCCAAAATGTTAGCTAATTTAGAGGCAATTAAGCCAGTTGCAGATGATGAAAAAGAGTTGGCTGTAAATCAGAGAATCCTTGCTCAGCGCATGAGTGGTGCAGTGGCTGAGTCTGCTAAGACGAGAGGTCTTGAGGTAAGCAATTGGCGTGTTGCTTTAGATGCGTGGTCTAAATTTTTAAATCAAGGTAGTTCCAGTGTTCAAAGTAAGTGTGGTGAGTGTCCGTGCTCACCCAAGTCTGTTCATGGGCAAACAGAGTCAAAAGCTATGGAGGACTTTCGGGGAATGCTTGGTAAACTATCTGTTAGAGATTGGTCCCAATTTAGCCTGGAAGCACTCAATGTTTTTTCTGATGTACTCAGGCCTTTAGACAGTACTTTTGAAGGACCTTTTTCACAAAATATAGCGGACGCAAAAAAGCTATTTAGTACAGGGAGTCCTAAACTTGTTGGTGTGTATTTAAAGGACGGAGTTAGCGCACCTGTTGTTAGACGCCCAGGCATAGAGGGAGAGGGTAGGTCTTGGGATTTATTTTTGAAATGTGATCAATTGAATCAGGAACAAAAGCATGGTGTCGTGGCGTATCAAGCTATCAGAAGTGAGCTCTATGCGAATGGCATGCTGCCAGCAGCAGGAACGCTGGTTGAAAGCTTGCCGAAGTAACCTTGACATTGGGTGCGCAGCTTACAGTGTGCGCTTTATTGCTGCCTTTAATCCCCCGTGTCTTGTCTTTATGAGATAGCTTGTGTATCATTGAAAAAGCTTTAGCGGCTAAGCACTGGGTCTATATGTAGTAAAATATGCGTATTCAGTTTGAATTATTTAACAAAGATAGGATGGTAATATGGGCGCACCAGAATTGGTCTGTTTTGACTGGGACGGCACATTAATAGATACACAGGATAACATATCAAAAGCTTGTATTGCAGCCGGAATTGATTTGGGTTACAAACCTGCTTCGCAAGATAAACTCTCAAGCCTTGTTGGCATGCATGCAGAAGAGTTTTTTCCTGCAGTATTTGGTCATGATATTGATTTCGACTCATTCATGAAAACTTACCATATGCATTATGATAAATTGCCAATTGCTCCATTATTCCCAGGTGTAGAGGCTTTGTTAAAGAAGCTTGCATCACTTAATATTCAGGTATCAATAGTAACTAATAAATCAAGACACTCTCTTGAGATGGAGTTAGCAGCACATCCAATTGAGCAATATATTCAGTCGAAATGGGTTGCTGAAGAAAATATTGCAAAACCTTCTCCGGTTATGATTAGAAATGCACAATCTGCACATCATGTTTTGCCTGAGAACACCTGGATGGTTGGGGATGCATTGCCTGATTTGTATGCAGGACAGCGCGCTGAGTGTAGTAAAATTATTATTGTCAGTCATGCCGATCTTCCTACATGGGTAGATCATGTTCTTCAAGTTAGTGATATTCAGGAGATACTTCCGTTACTAAAGGTTTCTAGTTAAGGTAATAAAACTATTAGTTTAATTCATTAATATTCATGTATTAATAAGTATCAGCTTGACAGCTTTTTTTATGCTGGTTATAATTGCTTTACTGAATTAATTTGGAGCATTAAATGGCCGTACAAAAAAGTAAAAAGTCAAAAGCTAGAGCGAAGACGAGAAGGGCGCATAATCAAATCGCTGTACATCCTCTTGTAGTTGATCCAACTACAGGTGAGCTTGTGCGTAGACACCATGTTACGGGTAAAGGATTTTACAAGGGCAAAGCGGTGTTGGAGCAATCTGCTGTAGATCAGCAAGAGAGCTAACATTGTCAACGCTAGCGATAGACTTAATGGGGGGAGATCATGCCCCTGATGCTGTTGTTCAAGCTGTTAACTCCCTGGTGGGTGAATATCCTCAGGTCGTTTTTCATGTTACAGGTCCAGAGCATTTAAAGCATTTATTCAGTGATGAAAATGTTGTGTTTCATATTGCTGAGCAAGTGATCGCAATGGATGCTGATGCAATGTTAGCGGTGAAGTCCGGAGCTAGATCAACCTTAGGAAGGGGTATGGCGCTACTGAAGTCAGGTACAGTTGATGCATTTGTATCTGCAGGTAATACAGCCGCTCTGATGGCCTTAGGCTATATGGGGTTGAGGGATAAGCAAGGGAAACGTAGGCCTTGCATTATGTCCAATATTGTTACTCAAGGGAAGAAGGTTTGGATACTCGATTTGGGTGCCAATATTCAAAGTACAGAAGTTGATTTATATGAGAATGCTAAAGCTGCATTAGATTACCTAGGTGATAGCGATTTAAGTGTTAGGTTGTTGAATATAGGGTCCGAGCCAGATAAAGGTCCTCCAGTAATACAAAAGGCTCATGAGCTGCTAGAGAAAGATCCTTTGATAAACTACATGGGGTTTGTTGAAGGTCATGAAGTCCTAGTAGGTAAGTCTGATATTATTGTATGTAATGGCTTTGAAGGTAATGCAATGACTAAATTATTGGAGTCTGTTACAGCATTATGGGGTAAAGATACGGTTAATAAGCCTGTTATTGCTCCTTATGCTGTTTTTCTAGGGATCTCCAAGCCGGTTTATAAGTTACACGGTCGTTTGCAATCAGAAGGAATTTCTAGTGGGCTGCGTGCAATTTTAGAGCATTCTAAAATTAGTACCAGTTGTTAACTCGAATGTTTTTCAAAGCAGGTGATTATTGCTTGGCATCATTATAAGAATTGATTACAATAGCAACGTTAATAATGGGTATAGTTATGACTCAAGTGCAAGATAAAGTTTGTGAAATTACAGCAAAAATTTTAGGTTTAGATTTAAATCAAGTATCTCTTGATGCATCGTTTCAAGAGGACCTTGGGGCGGACTCAATTGATGTGGTTGAGGTTGTGATTGCGGTTGAAGATGAGTTTGGGATTGATATTTCAGATGAACGGGCGGAGCGAGTGCGTTCCGTACAAGATATAATTGACTGTGTCAATGAAATCAAAGAAATCAATGATGAGCCAGCCTAATGAATTCACGTTCTGCAATCGTATTTTTATTTTATATATCGATTGTATTAGGCTTGTCTTGTCTGTTCTTACTAGCAGCTTCCCAAAAAGCTGCTCATACCATGTTGCCGTTAAATGATCAGTTTAAGGTTCATGTTATAGAGGATGATGAGATTTCAGGTATTGCAAATCATTTGTATGCGCATAACTGTATTCATCACCCATATTTTCTGATGCTTGTTTACATGGTTTCAAGTTCATGTCCTTCTGAACGTCTGTTACCAGGTATGTATGTGCTAGAGCCCGGCATGGATTATGCAGATCTCGTAAAGATTTTATATTCTGGGGACTCCTATGGGCTTGCATAAGGGGATTTTGATTTCTGTAGAAGGGATTGAGGGTACTGGAAAGACTACACTCGTTGCTCGACTAAAGGCACACTATGCAGAGCGTAATGTACAGCTGTTAACAACAAGGGAGCCAGGCGGGACGCCTCATGCCGAATTGGTTCGTAATATCCTGAAAAGCAACCATTCTCAAATGAGTGCTATAAGCGAGCTGTTACTCATGTTCGCTTCTAGGTCACTGCATTTGGATGATTTTATTAAGCCCAAGCTACAAGCTGGTGAAGTAGTATTGGTTGATCGCTATGTTGATGCAAGTTATGCCTATCAGTCAGGAGGACGACAAATTGATATTGACAAAATAGCATGGCTCGATAATCTAGTCTGTGGGCAGTATCAGCCTAACATTGTAATTCTGCTAACGTGTAAACCTGATATAGCCATGCAGCGGGTGAAGAAAAGAGCTGAGGCCTTGGATCGTATAGAGCATGAAGAATTATCCTTTTTTGAGCGAGCGCAGCAGGTTTACTTAGAAAGGGTGCAATCACGAGAAAATAGTCTAATTATTAATTCTGAGATCGGTTCTGATTTAGTTTTTGAAAAAGCAGTGGCACATTTAGATGCTTATATACTATGAGTCGTATTTCTGAGCAATCATTATTGGATCGTGTTTTAACTGATAACATAGATGAGTTGCCGACAGGCGTTTTATGTAGTGGGTTACAGTATAGTGATCAAAACCAACTGATTAATAAAATAAGAACAGCTTTGCTTGCAAAAGGGCATCAAGACCTTTATGTATTTGCATCAGAAGATAATCGCTCAATTGCTATTGATCAGGTTCGTGTTCTTGTTGACCGATTATCACGAGTTGCTGTAAGTGGTTGTCACTGGGTGATTATCTCTGGGGTAGACTATATGCACGTATCCGCAGCAAATGCTCTATTGAAAATATTAGAAGAGCCTCCTGGTAAAACGCATTTTATTTTATTTTCAGCAAGTGAAAATAGAGTGTTAAATACAATCCGATCCAGAGTACAAAAGTTATATATAAATAGAGCAGGTGTGTCATTATCCTCGCAAAGAGAGGAGTTGATCAGTAAGTTGGTTTCAATTATGCATTCAGAAAATATTTTTTGTAGTGTGCATGCCGAGATAGAGGATGGGCATGATGCGATAAGTGCACTGATGGAGTTGATTAATAGAATGATTGTATCTGGGAGTCATGATAAGTTGCTCTGGAAGTATTATGATGAGCTTCTCAGTGTTTATCGGCTAAATGCTCAAAGGTCTTGTATGAATCATTCTATGCTTTTAGATCGAGTTGCGCTTATACTCCAGTATTGTGCTAATCATCAATCTTGCCGCGCTTATCAGGCTGCTTGATAAAGAGCGATAATAATAGGGCTGTTATAACGCCTAAAGGAAGGATTGAAAATGCAGATTGGAAAGCTTGAACTGAATAGCTTCCAATATCGGATTGGCTAGACTTCAACACATAGGCTATGAGGTATTGCAGATATCCGCCAAGCATAATAAGCATATTGGTAATCGCGACTGCAGTTCCTGTTTGGCTTCTTCGGCAGATGTTGGCTGCTAAGTCAAAAACAAGGATTTCTACAGAACTAAATAAACCTAATAAGAAGAGCAATACGGATAGAGTATTTACATTGTGCACAGGGTGATAGATGAGAAGATAGAGTGATATTGCAGCCCCTATGGATCCAAATATGATAATGTTTATTTTGTTTTGAATATACTCAGAAATATAACCTACTAAAGGCGATCCTATGATCCAGCCCCAATAAATAGAGGTGGCAATCATGGCAGCTTGGCTGGGTGGTATTTTGTATGCAGATGTTAAAAATGAAATATCCCATAAACCGAGTATTTGAGTGGGGAGATATAAAAGCATACCAACAAAACCGATAATCCATATTTGTGAGTTGGATAGTACCGTCGAGAGTGTCTTGAAAAATGATTTTACTTTTTTATTTTTTGGACGGGTTTTAAATTTTGTTTCTCGGTCATAGACTAGCATAAACGTAATAGCTGTCAGTGCTATCCCTACAGTAGTAATAATATCCATACTAGGGGTAACACCGAATGAAGTAATCATTTTAGCCGTTGCAGCCTTCCCCATAATTGCGCCAAAACTCCCCATAGCTGTTGCTATACCTATTGCTATAGGAAAATGCTTTTTAGGGAGCCATAGGTTGGCTGTTTTAAGAACAGCAACAAACCCAAATGCAGAGCCAAACCCGATCAGAGCTCTGCCGAGTATCAACCATTCTAGGCCATGATTAAATGAAAAAAGTGTATTCCCAATGATGCACGAAGAAAGCGCTATAAATAACGGTCTGCGTACACCATAGATGTCTAATATAGTTCCTACAAATATTTGTAGTGGCACATAAGTCCAATAGTAAGATGTCTCTATTTGGCTAATCTGGTCGATGGTTGCACCAAATGTTCCTACGAAATATGAGATCATGACGGAGGGCAGTACACGTAAAAAATACTCATACATGTAGAAACTAGCTACTGTTAGTGTAACAAGCCACGCTAAAAATAAAGGGGTGTTGTTTTCAGGATCTGCAAATGACTTCATGTGCGTACCTGTTTACAGTGTGTTTCTGGAATACTTCTTAGCATTGGGAGGGCGCATAAAATTAATAATGGCAAAATGCAGAACGTTATTTTCCAGGCCTGCATCTCTGTGACTTCAAATAAATTAGGTATGGTTTCTAATGCTTTTCCAAATAATGGTGCGAGTATAATTCCTCCCAGCATGTTAATGCTGTTCATCACACCCAGCCCGGTTGAAACAATATGCTCGGAGTGTGTTTCTTTGAAGATGGAAAAAGCAATCAAAAAACCCCAAGAGCAAAAACCAAAAAGAAACACATTGATACTCAAGTATGCAGGAATTGTTTTGGTGAAAATAATCGCACTCAAGAAGAATAGTAATACGCCTGTAATTTTTAACAGTGGTAGCCTTTTTCCTAGGTAATCACTAATGATGCCTAGTGAGGGCGCAGCAAATACACTCGCTATTAAAATTAGATTCATATATTCTGATGCTTGTTCTTTGGTTGTGTTGTAGTATTGCTCAAAAAACTCAATGCCATAAGTATCTTTTAACATTAAGTAGGGTGTATACAAAATCATTGCATACAGAATAATTTGCATACTCATCTTATTGCATAATACAGATTGTATCTCTTGCGAAATATTATTCAAAGATGGGCTGGATTTACGCTTGGGTGAGTCTTTAATGAAAATAAATGCTGATAGCGTTAATAAAGCTCCAAAATAGGTATAATATGAAAATGCTTGCTGATAACTACCCAAGCCATTTAATTTTGTGATAAAGCTGGTTCCAAGGATAGCACCTAGCATGCCTGCTGAAACGGTTAGACCTGCTAAAGTAGCAAATAAGTTTCTGGGTAAAAAATCAGTAGCAACTTTGAATGCGCCCAATACACCAAATGCGCTACATATACCCATCATTAATCGTGAAAAGAGTACCAAGTGGTATGATTGACTGACGCTAATGACTGCGCAACCCAATGTGAAGCCGCCGATAGCATAGTACATTGACTTGCGTACAGAGTAGTGATCTAAAATAATACCAACCGGTATATGCATCAGTGCATAAGAGAGTAGAAAAGTAGAAGTGATGATGCCAAAGTCAAATTTACTGATACTAAGCGTTTCTTGCATATCTGAAGATGCTGTTGTAATCGCTGAAATGACACTTGAGCTATATCCATAAAATAATGAACATGTCAGCCATGCCATTAATGTGATAAATAAGCTAGGGGTCTTGGAATTGGAAGACATTAACTTGAGCCTCAATTTATAATCCTGAGTATTATAGCGTATTCTTACTGAAATGTCACCTGACGTTAACCAGACAGCATTTCTTTAAGGATTTTATTAAGCTTTCCTGGGTTAGCTTGCCCTTGAGTAGCCTTCATAGCTTGACCCACAAAATAACCAAATAGCTTGTCCTTTCCAGAGCGATAGGCAGCAAGCTGGTTAGGATTTTTCTCTAAAATATCTTGTATTATTTTGGCAATCTCTTCTTCTGAGTCCAGTTGCTTGAGGCCATACTTTTCAATAATTTCATCAACGGATTTCTGCTCGTTCCAAATATGTTCAAGTACTTCCTTTGCCATTTTGGAAGAAAGAGCGCCGTTAACTAGCTTGGTTAAGATATCATGTATATCATTGCTGCTAATGGGGAGGCTTGCAAAATCAATTTGAGCTTTGTTTGCTAGTGCTGAAATAGGCCCTAAAATCCAGTTAGCGATCGTTTTAATCTCGTGTCCGTAATCAATCAGTTGGTCTGCAAAATCAGCCATAGGTCTTTGATAGGCTATGATACGGGCATCTGTCGGTTGCATGCCAGCTGCTTCATATCGTGCTACACGGTCTTCAGGAATTTCAGGAAGTCTAGATATTGCATCTGCAATGAACTGCTCATCAATCCAAATGGTTGGGATGTCCGGTTCGCTGAAATATCGGTAATCATTAGCGTTTTCCTTGCTGCGCATTGATTCAGTAGACTGTTTTTTCTCATTATATAATCGGGTTTCTTGGTGAACTTTTTGTCCGTCATTAATTTGTTCAACTTGTCTCTCAATCTCATATTGAAGAGCGCGTTGAATAAACTTAAAGGAATTCATGTTCTTGATTTCGACACGGTTTCCAAGTGGTGCATCTTTTGATGGTTTGACCGAGATGTTTACATCACAGCGGAAGGATCCTTCTTGCATATTGCCATCACAAATGCCTAGGTAGGTAACAAGGCTATGCAGCTGTTTAAGAAATGCAATAGCATCATCAATACTTTCTAAGCACGGCTCAGTTACAATTTCAAGTAAAGGCTGGCCAGCCCGGTTTAAATCAATACCACTGGTGCCTTTTTTATAGCCATGAAGTGACTTCCCAGCATCTTCTTCTAAGTGTGCGTGGTGCAACATACATTGTTTTGTCTTGCCATTTAGCTCGTAGTTGATGCTTCCCCCGACCAAGATCGGATTTTCGTCCTGAGTAATTTGATAGCCTTTTGGTAGATCAGGGTAAAAATAATGCTTTCTTGCAAAAGTTATTTTTTGGTTGACTTGTGCATCCACACATTTGCCAAACATAATAGCTTGCTTCATCATTTCTTTATTTACAATCGGCAGTGTTCCAGGAATAGCAACGTCTACAATACGGATATTTTGATTCGCTTGATTGCCATATTGCACGGGGGCTGATGAGAATGCTTTTGTTTTTGTAGATAACTGTATATGGATTTCTAAGCCAATATTAAGGAAAATATTCTGGGAATCTAATGCCATGGTTGCTCCTATCCTTTGTATAATTCAGGATACATGGTATGCCATTGCGTAGCACGTTGGTAGGCATGACCAAGCTGAAGTATGGTTTGTTCATTGAAACGATTGCTAATTAGCTGCATCCCTATAGGTAAATTTTTGTGGTCAAAGCCAACGGGGATTGATAACGCTGGTAGTGAAGCAAGGTTCACTGAAACGGTGTAAATGTCTGATAGATAGAGAGAGCTGGGGGACTGGTCTTTATTATTGAGTTTGAACGCAGTAGAGGTTGTAGTGGGTGTTAAGATTGCATCTACTTCAGTAAAGGCTTTTTTGTAGTCATTAGTGATTATCTTTTTTGCAATGAGAGCTTGCTTATAATATGCTGCTGAGTATTCAGTAGATGAGGCAAATGTTCCAATCAAAATACGTCGCTTAACTTCTTTTCCAAACCCATATTCTCTGCTTAGTTGGTATAATGACTCTAGTGATTCTGCGTCTTTATGTCGATAACCATAATGAATGCCATCATATCGAGCAAGGTTGGATGCCGCTTCGATAGGTGCTAGTAGATAATATGTTGGGATTGCAAACGATAAGTTAGGAAGGTGGATAGGTTTAATAATTGCTCCAAGCTCTTGATAGGTTTTAATTGCCTTTTCAACAGCCAGTTTGCAATCTTCCTGCAATCCATCTCCAAAGAACTCTTCGGGGATACCAATGGTGAGACCTTTGATGTCGTTGTTTAAGTTTTTAGTAAAGTCGGGTACAGCAATTTGCGCAGTTGTAGTGTCGTTGTGGTCATAACCACACATAATGTTGAGCATTAATGCAGCATCAGATACACTTGTAGTCATTGGGCCTGCCTGGTCTAGGCTAGAGGCAAAAGCAATCATTCCATATCGTGAGATACGTCCATAAGTAGGCTTGATCCCTGTAATTCCAGTAAAAGATGCGGGTTGTCGGATTGATCCACCGGTATCACTACCCGTGGCTATAGGTGCTAATCTTGCAGAGACTGCAGAAGCAGAGCCACCGGATGATCCACCAGGACAGTTCTCGTGGTTCCAGGGGTTAGCTACAGGCCCATAAGCGCTGTTTTCATTGGTAGACCCCATGGCAAATTCATCCATGTTGAGCTTCCCAAGATTAATCATCCCAGCATGCGCACACTTTTTTACAACGGTTGCATCATAGTTTGCTTGAAACTTATCTAATACCTTTGAGGCGCATGTTGTGTGCCCATCTATGGTACAAAAAATATCTTTGTGTGCAATTGGGACGCCAAATAAAGGCTTGTCCTTACTTGATTCAGGGTTGTTATCACACCACTTAGCTTGTTTTAGTGCTTGTTGCTCATGCACTTCTAAGAATGCATTTAAGTTTTCATGTTTGTGAATACGGTTTAAAAAATGTTGTGTAACTTCAACACTTGATAGTGTTTTGTTTTTGATGGCTGCACTGAGCTCAGTGAGGCTGTGCTCATGTATGGGTGTATTAACTTTCATTGCTATCTATAAATTGTGGGACATCAAATAATCCAGAATCAGTGTTAAAGTGTTTACATATTTTCTCAAGAGGAGGTCGCTCTTGTTGAATTTCATCTTCTCTACACTGATTTGCACTCATGATCAGGTTGCTTTTTTCTACCTCATGGTCAGAGATGCTATCCAAGGTATGAAACATAGCAATCAGATCTTCAAAATTTTGCTTGTATTCGCTTTTTTCTGCTTCGGTTAACTGCAGCGCTGAGAGGGAAGCGATCTTGCTAACTATTGAGGCGCACAGCGCCTTATCTTGTTCGGTTTGATTAGACATAATTACTAATAAGATGAAATAATGGTTAAACTTTCTTCAATATAATAAGGATTTAAATAATTGTGTCAACTATCTATTTCAGTTAGAGTGTTGAGGGTTACTAAAGGATTAGTGTCAAATGATGAAATTTAGATTAGAACGCTACACAACGAAAATATCAGTTGATTTAGGTACGGCCAATACATTAGTTGTATCGTCTTCCGGGGAGATTCTATTGAGCGAACCGTCTGTGGTTGCTATCAAAAGTCACCATGCGGGTCATGATGCTTATGTCTGTGCAGTAGGTAAGGAAGCGAAGCTTATGATCGGGAGGACACCGGTAGGCATAGAGGCAAAGAGGCCCTTACAGCATGGTGTTATTGCCGACTTTCAAGTGACCGAGGCAATGCTGCAGCACTTTTTAAAACAAGTCTTACCGACTTCTTTTCCTGCACGGTTATTTAGACCTGAGGTGATCATTTGTGTGCCACACGGATCAACACAGGTTGAGCGCCGGGCCATTCGTGAGTCTGCATTGGGTGCAGGCGCTGGATATGTGTACTTGATTGATGAGCCAATGGCTGCAGCTATCGGTGCTAATCTACCTGTTGAATCAGCCCATGGTTCAATGATTGTCGATATTGGTGGAGGAACAACAGAGGTAGCAATTATCTCATTGAATGGAATAGTTTATGCCCAAAGTATTCGTGTTGGGGGAGATCGATTTGATGAAAGCATTATAAGTTATGTCAGAAGAAATTATGGTTGTTTAATTGGGCATGTGACTGCTGAAAAAATAAAACAACAAATTGGTATAGCATTCCCTACTGATGATATTAAGGAGCTTCAAGTTTCAGGTCGTCATGTTGCTGAAGGAGTTCCTAGAAGCTTTTCATTAAGCTCTAATGATGTTTTGGAGGCGCTACAAGAACCATTGTCGGGTATCGTTAATGCTGTTCGTAGTGCACTCGAGCAAGCGCCCCCAGAGTTGTCATCAGATATTGAGGAACGCGGCCTTGTATTAAGTGGTGGTGGTGCATTATTAACGGGTATAGATTTACTCATTGCGGAGGAAACGGGGCTTCCAGTTATCATTGCAGAAGACCCACTGACCTGTGTAGGTCGAGGTGGTGCTAAAATTATAGAAACATTGGCACACTCCAGTGATCGTCATTTGGTCGAGGAGGAATAATCTATGCGCCGAAGGTTTCCTCGGAAATTAAGTGTGCGTGTGATTGTTTATTTTGCTGCATTTGGTCTGATATTTACTCCATTTCTACTTAGGCGAATCAAAAGAAGGGAAGTTGAAAGTCATGTCGTTATTGAGGATCTGCATGAAAGCAAAACGCTATTGTCAGTGGCTGTAAGAGAGGATTTAATTACTCTAGCTAGGATTGACGATCAAGGCTTTGAGTTACCCTATATAGATCAGCATATTACGGTTGAGTTGTGTGATGTTGTTGTTACAACTGGCTTAGATAAAATTATTGACTCTGATGTTGAGTTAGGCGTGATTACGCTCATTGAAGAACAGGAGGGTCCGTACCTTCGAGTCAAAGGTGAGAAAATCTCATCAGATTGTGCTAGACCTCACCGATGATTGTCACTATAATACTCTTATTTTTGGAGAATTAGTATGGTAGAGCAAACATTATCAATTATAAAGCCAGATTCTGTTAGAGGTCAAAATATTGGTAATATCGTAAGTCTGTATGAACAAGCAGGTTTGACAGTTAATAATATGAAAATGCTAAAGTTGACACAAGCGCAAGCAGAGTCATTCTACGCGATACATAGTGAGCGACCTTTTTTCAATGATCTCGTTTCATTTATGATTTCAGGACCAGTAGTTGCTATAGAGCTAGAAGGTGATAATGCAGTATTAAAGCATAGAGAGATTATGGGTGCAACCAATCCTGCAGAAGCAGATGAGGGTACCATTCGTAAGTTATACGGTGCATCAATTGATAATAATGCAGTGCATGGCTCTGATAGCTTAGAAAATGCAAAGATAGAAATTGAATTCTTTTTTGCTAGCTAAATCATATTGATTTAAAAGAATAAGAGGAAGGAGCGGTGATAGCTTGTGCAGCGATTTTGAGTCTATTCCCAATCACATATGTGTTAGCATCGCCTCTTTCTTTAATTGCATGACTTAATTGTTCGTGACTAATTTTTGCTAGTCTATTCTCGCTAGGAGGTTCAAGCATTGCTAATGCATGGCTTAGGGAGAAGTAGCAATATTTTACTATGTTTGCTAGCTGAGTTAGTGAATCTATGTAGGGAATGCTACTGATCAGGCAATGAAAGCCTGTTACGGTTTCTTGTCCGGTCGTTGTGATATCAAAGCTTTGAATTTCATTGTGTGCAGCAATTATTCTAACCATGTACTCTGTTTGTTTTTTCAAAATACGTTGTATGGCGTTAATTGCTTGGTTCCAGGACCAACGAGGGTTGTCCACTATATCTCCTACAAGAGCGCTATGAAGGATTAGCGTATTTTTCAGAAATTTTAAATTGTGTGTTTTTTTGCTCTGCTCTTGTATAATGTATCTCAAATAGCTATCTGGGTTTGCCGTAATTGCGATTATTAGACCCGTTAATCGATGAGCGCGCTTAATAGTTTCAGGTGATAAATTTCTAGAGTTTAGAATAGTTCTTGAAATGATATAGTGTTTATCGCACAAGGCAAGCGGCGTAGTTGGGGAGTAGCCTGCATATCTATCTTGAGTATAGCCTTGTACTAGACAGTCAAGACGATCTTGAACATGCTCTTTGGCATAGCCTAGAAAGCAATCACGTTCGTCTCGTCTATGCTTAAATTCTGCTAGTGATATAGCGCAGTTTTCAACATAAGGGTTGTCTGCTGCTTGCTTTGCAATGGCTGCAAGATGGGTTAGTATTTCCTCTGCAGTTATTGCAGAAGGATTCATGCCCTCGTCCTTCTGAAGCAAATAGTGGCTGATGAGTAGGTTCCAAGTATAAAAATATTGTCTTGGTGGATGATTGAATATTCTATGCATAACAGTGAGATAAATCGGATCGCAGTGATTGTTAGTCAGGCAATGAGCTAATATGTATGTTATGTATGAGCTGATAGATTTTTCTATTATTTGTAAGTCATTGGCAACCCCTTCACCTGTAGCTGAAATAAATATTGTATGTAGCTCAGCCGTTATTGCTTTATCAATTGCATTCTTACTTTTACTTTTCAATTCTTTATACAGAACCAGTGCTTCTTTAAAGTATTCTACTAGATCATGCAGACTCTTAGGGTCGTACGCTAATATTTTTCTAGATAACAATTCCATTTTTTCTCCTATCCTTTGCTTTAGCTTAATGGAATAGGTAGTTGATGTCTATTTTTTTGCAGCTGAACTTATCAGGCTATACATTAATTTAAGTTCGCTTTTAGAAAGCATGGATTTATTGATAATTGTTCTAATCCGTTCAGATGTGTGAGGAAGCAAAAAGTTAGTTCCAGCCATATACTCATCTAGCCAGCTCATAAATTGCTCACGCTCAGCAACAGAAGAGTGATCTAGTTCATGCTTTTGTTGATTCCTTTGTAACTCATAGCAAATGACTTGTACAGCGTGAGATAGGTTGAGAGACATTTTCCCTTCAGTTGGGATTTCTATAACTGCTTGGCATTTATTAAGAATTTCATTGGATAAACCATTTTTTTCATGTCCAAATATTATTCCTGTTCGATTATTGGTATGGCAAAGGTGGTGGGGGAAAGCGTATGCGCTATAAACAGGAAGATGTAATGCACGGTTTCGCGAGGTTGTCCCAATTAAGATATCAAATTCTTCTGTGCATTCTTTCTCACTCTTAAAGATAGATGCCTTATCGAGTATTGTGCTTGCGCTACGAGCACGGGTATGTGCCTCTTCCGTAATCTCACAAGGGCTAATCAATGCAAGGTCTGATAAGCCCATCGTATACATGGATCTAGCTACGGCACCAATGTTTCCAGGGTGGGTAGGGCATTCTAAGATGATAGTTGTCATAGAGTGTTCTTGATTAGTTTTCCATTCCCAACTAATAAAAATTGATCTTGTTCAGAATAGGGCTGCTGTTTTTCGTTAGTGATGATTGCTCCAGCCTCTTTTGCAATAAGTGCGCCAGCAGCATAATCCCAAATCCTGGGTCGTTCGCAGATGGCCATGTCAAATCGACCGGATGCTACGTAGCATAAAGTAAGTGCTGTAGCGCCCATTTTTCTTTGTGTTGCAACCAAGCTTGGAAGATCGTTAATTTGAGATGGTTTGCGAAGCTCTAGTCCGCATATCGTCTCAGATGGTTGGCTTTGTAAGCTGCAGCGAATTCTCTTTTGATTTAAAGTAGCTCCTCTTCCCTCTATAGCAGTAAAAAGCTCGTCATGAATAGGATCGTATACCCAGGCAACGCTTGCTATTCCTTCATAGTAATAACAAATGGATATAGCAAAAAAGGGTATATGATTGGCAAAATTATGGCTGCCATCAATGGGGTCTATTACCCATACATGTTCAGCATCAATCATTTCTTGGCTGGCGTTTTCATCAGGTTCCTCTGCGACAAATACATGGTCTTTATATGTCTGGCTGAGTATTGAAATCAGTTCACTTTGTAAATCTTGATCAATACGTTGAGTAAATGAGGCTCTTTTTTCTTGTGCAATAAAGCTATTCCCTAGCTTATCATAGGCTTGAAGGAGATGTTGGCAGCACGCTCTTATTTCTTTAAATACTTTATTTTGCATTGCGTTATAGTTCATGATATGGCCTCGTTATTGATAGGGGTTATGATGTGTTCGCGCTTCAGGCCTAGTT
Organism: Candidatus Comchoanobacter bicostacola; assembly: GCF_024172705.1. Lineage (GTDB taxonomy): Bacteria > Pseudomonadota > Gammaproteobacteria > Comchoanobacterales > Comchoanobacteraceae > Comchoanobacter > Comchoanobacter bicostacola. The sequence goes on along the minus strand of NZ_CP092900.1, from coordinate 568,059 downwards.
TAAGTGCTAATGCGCCTGCAACATAAATAGATGAATAGGTGCCAATAATAATCCCAATTGCAAAAGCAATGGAAAAACCATGCAGGTATGTGCCACTAAACAGATAGAGTGAGATGACTACTGACAATGTGAGTCCTGATGTTAATATGGTACGAGACAGTGTCTGGTTTATGCCGTTATCCAAGGCTTGAGTTGTTGAAATACGGGTGTCATTTTTCATGGACTCACGTACACGGTCATAGACGACTATAGTATCATTAATTGAATAGCCTAAAGTTGTAAGTATTGCTGCTAATGCAATTAAATTAAATTCTATCTGGAATAATGAGAATAGACCTAAGATTAGGATTGGGTCATGGATGAGTGAAATGATGGCACTAATAGCGAACCTTAAGTCAAAGCGAATGGTGACGTAAAATAAACTGATTAGCAAAGAGCATAGGATTGCAATTATTCCAGTGCTTAACATTTTTTGGCCAACCTGGGGCCCAATAAATTCATTTTGCAGTACCTTGCTACCCGGTAAGTCTTGGGTAATAGCCGCAAGCGTAGTTTTAGTGAGCTTTGCAGCATTAGCGCTTTTAATAATAAATACATTACTACTGCCATAGGTTTGAATCTGTGCATCAGTAATGTTGTGTTTATGTAAGATGCTGTTGATTTGTGCCTGATTGGTATCTTGCGCAAATTCTAAGACGACCTGTGTTCCTCCAGTGAAGTCTAATCCTAGGTTTAATCCTCTAAGAGGGATGAGCAGGATTGATGCGCCCAACAATACTGAAGAAAATAAAAATGTTTTGTGTCTTATTTTCATGAAGGCTATTTGGGGTATGTTTTTAAACCACATTCTATTATTGCCAAAGGAGGTTAATATATTTTTGTCAATTAAATAGGTGCTGATAATTCGAGTTGCATAAACGGCGGTAAAGATAGATATCAAAATCCCGATAGAAGTGGTCACTGCAAAACCTTTAATGGCACCAGAGCCCATGAAAAATAGAACTAATGTGACCAGTAAAGTAGTGATGTTTGCATCAACTATAGCAGATAAAGCGTTGTCATATCCTTTGTTGAGTATGGTGCGTAGCGATTTTTTCTTATCGTATTCTTCACGAATTCGTTCATTGATTAATACATTGGCATCTACAGCCATCCCAACAGATAATACAATTCCAGCAATGCCCGGTAGTGTGAGTGTTGCGCCAATAATAGACAAGCATGCTAAGGTGATAATAACATTCATGTAGAGCGCAATGTTTGCAATCATGCCAAGCGCGCCATAGTAATAGGCCATAAAGGCAGATACACAAAGTGTGCCTATAGCAAGAGATAAGATACCTTTTTGAATATTGTCTTCACCCAGTGATGGACCAATAATGGTTTCTTCTACAAACTCTACTGGAGCTGCAAGCGCGCCTGATCTTAAAAGCAAGGCTAGATCTTGTGCTTCCTCAAAGCTGCTGAGTCCCTGGATGAAAAAGCTATCTCCAAGCGGTTGACGTATTACAGGCGCACTAATGACCTGTTCTTCATTGATATAGCTCTCTTCAATTTTTTTGAGTTCACTGTAGACCACAGCTAATGGCTGGCCAACACTAGCAGCAGTTTGGTCATAAAAGTTGTGGGCTTTACCGTTAAGCTTAATATCAACAACGGGTCTCATCTGCTCCATGCGCGCATTAGCATAAATTATTTCATTACCTGATAATATGGCTTTTGGTTCTAAAGGGTAGGCATTTCCATGTTGGTCATAGACCCTTTCATCGGTTTGTGCAGATGGGCTGACTAGGTGGAACCTAAGGGTTGCGGTTTTACCAATAATTTTTTTTGCATAAGCGATATCTTGTACCCCAGGTAGGTCAATACTGATGTATTCTAAACCTTGGCGTGCAATTTGAGCTTCGCTAATACCCAGTTCATTGATCCTGTTCTCAAGTGACTGGATCGTTTGTTCAATAGCATACTCTCTTTGTAGTTCTCGATCTTCTGAAGTGTTTGTCCAAGAAAGACTAGATGATGTCATGTTTGCCTGAGTATTGAAGCTTGATTCAATAAGTATCTTTGCACGCTGTATGTCTTTTTCTGCTTTTATTTGTGCTAAGTAGGTTGCGCCTGAAAACTGAACATGATCGTAACGAATGCCTTCATCCATGAGTAGGTTCTCAATTTTGCTAATCTCGGCATCAGTGGTTTCTGGAGTGTTTTCTTGTACATGGAGTAAAAAATGTACGCCGCCCTGCAAATCAAGGCCTAATTTCATGGGCTCTGCACCAAATACACTCAGCCAGCTAGGTGTAGCTGATTGTAAGTTTATAGCAAAGCTATGATCTGGTATTTGGGCGTTAGACAATATGTCATTAGCTTGCATTTGAGATTCAACGCTCTCGAATCCTATGGCTTCAGGGTTGATCCATTGATAGTTGATTGAGTGTTGGTTTAGGAGTATGTTGATTTGCTCCGTTTGAATCTGTTCTGATGTAACTTGCACAACAGCGACATTGGGATATAAGTTAGGTAGGGCATATATCAGAGCTATAAGAAGCGTGATGCTTAGGAAAATCATTCTTCTAGCAATGGCATTTTTAGGATTCATTTTACACTCAATTTAAACAAGAACATGCCGGAGGTCGGACTCGAACCGACACAGGGAAAACCCTACCAGATTTTGAGTCTAGCGCGTCTACCAATTTCGCCACTCCGGCTTAAGCTATAAGCCTGTTTAGGCTATCATTAATCTGTATAGAACACAAGGGATTACTCCTGTTCGTCGATATCTCCCATGTCTCTGAAACTTTCTAGCTTTTGAGACCTGCTAGGGTGTCTTAGTTTTCTTAATGCTTTTGCTTCAATTTGACGGATGCGTTCTCGTGTTACATCAAATTGTTTACCGACTTCTTCTAGTGTATGATCTGTATTCATTTTCAAACCAAATCTCATTCTGAGCACCTTTGCTTCTCTAGGCGTTAGCCCTTCAAGCATTTCGACAATAGATTCATGAAGCGCTGATTTCATAGAGTTATCAACTGGTGTGTCACTTTTGTCTTCCATGAACTCACTTAAGAATGATCCGCCTTCATCTTTATTGTCGCCAATAGGGGTTTCAGTTGAGACTGGCTCAGATATTTTCATAATCTTGACAATTTTTTCAATAGGCATTTCCATGAGTTTACTGAGCTCTTCTAATGAGGCTTCTTTGCCTGTTTTTTGCATAATATCTCTTTGAAGGCGGTGCAGCTTATTGATGGTCTCGATCATGTGAACAGGGATTCGAATGGTTCGTGCCTGATCGGCAATAGCGCGGGTGATCGCTTGTCGGATCCACCATGTTGCGTAGGTAGAGAATTTAAACCCACGGCGCCATTCAAATTTATCAACGGCCTTCATGAGTCCAATATTGCCTTCTTGAATTAGGTCTAAGAATTGAAGACCTCGATTGGTAAAGCGCTTTGCTAATGAGATAACGAGTCTAAGGTTGGCTTCAATCATCTCGTCTTTTGCTTGGCGAGTGACCATTTCACCGTGGGTAATTTCTTTAATGATAGCTCTAATCTCTTGGATGCTTTGATCAAATTCTTTAGAAATTTGATTGTATTGCTTAACAATTCGCTTTGTTTGTGACTTGTAGCTGTCTATTTTATTTTCAGATTCAGGGTGGGCTTGTTTAATTTTCTCAACCCATTCGTAGCTTGTCTCATTATTTCTGAAGTGTTCTAGTAATGCTTTTTTGGGAATGCGTAGCTTTTTGTTAAATATCTGTAAGACTTCGCTATCTAATTGTTTAATTAATTTTTGAGTGTCTTTTATTTTCTTGGTGCAGTGTCTTATAGTTCTATTAGATAGTTTAAGATATGCAAAAAGGTCTTTGATCTCTTCTTTATTTTTTTGGGTGTTTTTATTTTGTGCTTGATGTTGTTTCAGGTCATCATAAGCTTGATGAATTTTGTCGAGCGTTTCAATAACTAGGTTTACATCAATTTTTTCTAGTGGATCAGTTTGTAGCTCAGTGTCTTCGTTTTCTGTGATGCTTTCTACGCTCTCGACTTCATCTTCTTTTTTACTTTTAGAGAGTGGCGCTTCTGGGTCTACGATTTCTTCTAGCGGGTCATTAGGGTCATAGGTTGAGTTAATCAATGAAGAGAAGTCTGGCTTTTCATTTTCATTTTCATCTTCTGTGTGTTTAAGGGTGGCATATTGGTCAAGGATGTGTTCAATTACAAAGGGGAACTGAACGATTGCATCGTGAACAAGCTTAGTTCCTTGTTCAATTTTCATAGCAATTCTTATTTCATCTTTGCGCTTAAGCAATGACACCTTTGCCATGTCTTGCATGTAAATTAGAACGGTATCGTCGCCTCGGTCTGCAGGTTTGGCTTTTTCATTGTTTACTGGAAGGTTGCTGCTCCCATCATACTCAAAGTTTATTCCAAGGTTTCGTGAATCGTTTTCGCTCATAAGATCTATTATTTAAACTTAATTGAATTTAATCATGAATTTGCATTCAAGGCTAGTATTATTTTTATTTTTTTCAAGTGTTTCTTCTCTTGAAGCAAGGAAAGAAGTTTTTGCTGGTCAGTAGGCGTTAATGAATTATGTTGTGCCTGGTGGGATAGCTGTTTAATTTGCTCTGAAAGATAGTTGTTGCAAAAGTGAGATAGTAGATCACTAAGCTCGGTGGTTGCTGCTGTGCTATCACTATCAGTTACACACTTACTCGGGAGGTATTGGATATTATGCATAGCGTAAATTTCTGCAAGACTGGTTTCTGGGTGTTTGTTCAATGTTTGTATAGTGTTCTGTATGATTGGTGGTAAGTAGTGAGTGATCTTTTCTAATGCTGCTTGATTGTCTTTTAACGTTTTTTTATTAGAGCAGATTAGTTCAATTAATCGCTTGATGTGTTTGTGGGTGCTGTCATTGTGGGTTGGCACCTTAGGTGTGTTATTTGTAGGTATTTTAATTTGTAAGTCTTTTTTGATGAGGCGGCTGTAGATTGAGTCAGGCATCTGCTTGAGTAGGTGTGCTGAGTTTTTAATGATTTGTGCTTGGTGCTCTATATTATTTGCGTTCAGATCATCAGTAGCAATTTTCTTTAAATAGTCTGAGAACCCCATAGCTTGGGTCAGTCTATCTTGGAAGGCTTCTGGTCCTTGCTGGCTGATGATGCTATCTGGATCTTCGCCGTCATTTAGAAATACAAAAAAACAGGCGACTTGATCGCGAAGTTTGGGTAGCAATACATCAAAGGCTTTTCTAGCTGCGCTATGTCCAGCTCTATCGCCATCAAAGCAAAAAATCAGGTCTGTTGCATAGGGGCAGATTAGGTCAAAGTGCTCTGTGGTAAAGGCAGTGCCGAGTGCTGCAACCCCTCCTTCAAACCCAGCTTGGTGTAGGGTAATAACATCTAGATAGCCTTCCACCACAATAATACGTTTTGCATTTTTTCTAATAGCTTGGTTGAGTCCATATAGTATCTTGCCTTTATGATAAAGTTCGGTTTCAGGTGAGTTAAGATATTTTGGCTTGTCATCATTGATGACTCGGCCACCGAGGCCACACAGTGACCCTCGGTGATCTCTTATGGGGAATGTGATTCTGTTTCTAAAGCGATCATAGGTGTTAGACTCTTTTTGAATGATCAGGCCTGAGTCTAGTGCATCTTGTTTTTTAATGAATGAGTGATTGGTTATTGTGCGCCATTCATCTGGAGTGAATCCGAGCTCGAATTGTTCAATGCTGGTTTGAGAAATGCCTCTATCTGACAGGTATCTTATAGCTTCAGGAGTGGATTTTAATTGGCTTTGGTAAAGCTTTGAAGCTGTCTTAAGGGTTTCTTGTGCTTTGTTCTTATTGTTTTGTGTATGCGTGATATTTAGCTCGTGAGCAAGAGCCCCCAGGGCGTCTTTGAATTGTAAGCCAGATATCATTGCTCTAAAATTAATGACATTGCCTCCCGCCTGGCATCCAAAGCAATAAAATAAACGTTTGCTTGGGTTTACATAAAAGGAAGGGGTGTCTTCTTGGTGGAAAGGGCAGCAGGCTGTATACTCATTGTTCTTTGGCTTGAGCTGAACGTGTTTAGAGACTTCTGAGATAATGTCTGAAGCATCTATAACTGCCTGGATAAGCGAGCCACCTGGTTCATTACTCATGATTTATTGGTTGAGCAATGCCAAGATTTGTTTAATGGTCAGGTGTCTATTTCTTCTTGAGGTATCTTTAATGTGTCTAGCTTCAATTAAGCTCTGTTTGTCGCTTCTTTTCTTAGCAGCAATTCTACTTTGGCGATTTTTGACGCTTTGTTTAATGTGTCTGCCACCAGATTTAAAGCCGCCTGTGCTGTTTTGACGCTCATAGATTCTTTTTAATTTTTTGAGAGCTGGGATTGGGTTTCCGCCAAACCGACTTACATCAATACTTGCCATAAATATAGTTACCTTAATTAGTTGAAACTATTTTAACATCATTTTTCTGCATTGCAAGAAAAAGTTGTGTTAAATCATATTGTCATTACTAGCGATCAAATAAGACTTTTAGTGCATGATGCTTTAAAGTGTTTTGATCAACCTGTTATTAGCAAAAGCCAAGCAAGGCAGGAAGTAGCCTATGCTTAGCTTTAATAGGTGCTTATTTAGAAATGATTGGTGCAGGATCTTTTCTGCTAACTTTTTGATCTGTACTGTAAATCAGACCTTGTTTCTTACAGGTCGCAATTACTTGTGATTTTTTGTAATCTTTATAGCTTTGTATGCCTGTTTTCCCGCTTAGGAACTTAAATGTGAAGAACCCACGGAGTAGCTTCCAAGTTTGGGATAGTAGGTATTTAAGCCAAGTTTTAAACCCTTTAAACTTTGCTTTTATTTTTAATACCTCAGCATGATTTTTTGCTTTCATCGCTTTAACTGTATTTCTTGCTTTAAGCATTCTTCTAACTACTGACTGAATCTTGATAGCAGCGTCATTTTTTCGTTTAAATTGTTGCCCAGCCTCAAGGCCCTTTTCATTTAAAGCCTGAATTTTTGCATCCTCTGCCAATTTTTTCTTAGCTTCAACTACCTTTTTTGCGTTAAGCATTCTAACTACTGACTGAATCTTGATAGCAGCAGCTTTCTTTTTCTTATGAACTTTATATCCTCTATACGCTGACTGAATCTTTGTGGCAGCGTTATGTGAGGCCAGGGAAGCACCGGCTGGAGAGATAGATACGTAATGGCAAAAATCTTTTACTGCACCATAAGCATCCGCTGCATCATCAGTTAGACCTGATATAAACTTAGGGTCGAAACATTTGAATACTGCTCCAACTGGATCATTAGCTGTTTTTGCTGCAGTAGAACAAATGTTACTACACAGTCCCAATGCTGTAAACGCAGGTGCTGAATACTGGGATGGAATTTGTGCTATTTGGCCTGCTACTGGAAGTATTACCCAATTTTTTATTGAATGGACTGTTTTTCCAAAGATGGCTTCGGCACCGGTGTCTACTAATTTATGAAACTCATCTACGCCACTAGCTCCGTGAAATAGCTTAAACCCTCCGTCTTTCATATTGAACACAAATGGTTTATCAATTTTTTGCGTTATTGCTGTTTTAGCATGTGTGCTGGTTGGCACTATTCTACTGGCTAGTGTGCTAGGGCAATAGACTAGGTTGGTTGTAATTTTATCTCCGACTAGTGGGCTGTAAAGGCTAGTATCTTTGCATAGTGTATTGATAAAGTCGCCTTGTACACGCCACTCAAGGGAGTTTAGTATTACATTGACTTTTGCCTCAAGCTGTTCATTTATTCTGCTCACTAATAATTTAGATAGAGGAGCGCCTTGATAATGGTAGATATTAATCCGCTTGTTATCAAATTCAGGGTGTTCTAGCATTGCTGAAACCAATAACGTTCCAGTAGCGGACCCGAGGCTGTGCCCAACAATCTGTATGCTATCATAAGTTGATATATGTTCTGTTATAGCATTAATAGCGAAAGCATATAGAGTGTTTTCGAATAGAGAAAAAGCTGGCATTTTTGGGTCCAAATCCAAGACCATACTGATTCCATGATCTTCACCCTTAATGTCTGTTCCTACACAGTTAATGCATATCGTGTTACTGTCTCTTTTTTTAAATAAGTTGAATTTTATGCCTGCATCACTTAACTGTTCGAGCGCCTCTAGCACACCTGGTAACTCTACTGTGTCTAAATTATTCTCTCTCATAAAGGCTTGATATTTACGGGTGCGATCACTGACTACGGATCCTGCTTTTGGTGTGCTGGTGCTTATATTTAGTCTAAAAGGAGCAGCAACTTCTAATAGTTGGTCGGTAAGTAAAGCAGTGGTTTGTATCGCTATTTGCTGAGCTTGCTTGATCTGCTCAAGGGTAAAGTCACCAGATTCAGCAATTTGTTTAGCATCACTAGGCATTAAGTTATATAATAACGAGGCGAAGGTAGATTGGTCAGGAGATACTGCCAATGCATCTGGGTGCTCAGCAGCTACATCTACAAATGAGCTGGTAGAGTCCGTTAATGTAGTGCCTTCTGTTTTAGGTGCAGCTGGTGCGCCTCCGGTTGCAGTCTGATCTGGTGCACTATTTCTTTCTAGGAAGTAACGTATAGCTTTAAGGGTTTGTTCTTGTTGTACTTTAATCATAGTTAAATTTGTTTAAATAATGTTATTATTATATGATTTTTTAAGTTGTTTGTCAAGTATTAACTGTTTTCTTTAAGGTAGTTGTAGGTTGTATTTTTGGAAATTTTATAGATGTTTGCAGTAATGGACGCTGCTTCATTGATGCCTAGCCTTTTATTGAGAGCTGTTGCACATGGAACCCAATCTGGTTTGTTTTGAATAGGGGCTCCAATCAAGACATATTCACCCTTGAGAGTGCTTTGACTTAACTGTTGTAGTACTGATTCAGCAGTGCCTCTGTATACAGTCTCATGAATTTTAGAGATCTCTTTAACAATAGCAATTATATAATCATCACCTAATAAGTCACAGACATCTTTCGTCAGGTCTAATATTCTTCTGGGTGACTCAAAAGCAATCCATGTGCTACTGCCTTTGCTCAGGTTATTAAGAAAACTTTTTCTCGCTTCTCTTTTTGCGCTTAAAAATCCATAAAATGTGAATTGGTCAGAGGGTAGTCCACTTATGGAGAGTGCTGCTATTGCTGCACAAGGGCCCACAACTGTTTTAACGAGCCAGCCTTTTTCATGAAAGAGCTTAACGATTTGATATCCTGGGTCGGAGATACAAGGTGTGCCAGCATCTGAAATGAGAACAATGTGCGCTTCATGGCTTTTCTCTAAATAAGTATGCACGGTTTTTTCTGTTTTCGACCAGTATCTTTTTATAGGTGGTGTTTGAATACCTAAGTGGCTACACAAACGTTGTGTCGCAGAGATTGACTCAGCAAGTAGTAAATCAGCAGATTCCAGCGCCTGTTTCATTCTAGGCGTTATGTCATTTAAGTTGCCAATAGGTGTTGCTACAACAGTTAATGTTTTCATGAGTTTCTACGGTGTTAGTTTGTGTCTATTTACTTTAAAGCTTAATATATATTATTCAAACAATTTTTGGGTTTTTCATATTTAATTTTACAAAGTTAGCTGAGGATAGGTATACACTTACGGACGATGATAATTTAGACCATGTGAGTACGGTGCGCAAATATGAGATCGGCTTGTAAGATGGGCTAGGATATTTTATTTGACAATTAGTCTGATCTCGGTTAAGGCGTTGTTAATAAACAAATATTAGGGTTTGCCTGTGATTATAAAGTTAATATATGTTCTCAAAAAGTTTTTCAAAAGTCTATGGCTTAAAATTGCTTCACGCTTTAAAAAAAGGGTAAAGCCAAGTGGTGGTATAGAACAATCTGAGGTCCTTGCGAGTAAAAAGATCCCTATGGACACTGATAGATTTGGTAATGAATACGGCATCAAAGATAATAGTTTAGTAAAGTTTAAGCTGGCTGAGGGGCAAACACATGCAGTGATTCCAGAGGGTGTGACAAGTATTGAGTATGGTGTATTTAGCTTTTGCCATGGTCTAACCTCAGTAGTGATACCAGATACTGTGATAATTATTGATAAGTGGGCATTTCATACTGCACAGCTTTAACCTCAGTTGTGATTCCAGATGGTGTGACAAGTATTGCTCGAGGTACATTTTTGGACTGTTCTAGTTTAACCTCAGTTGTGATTCCAGATGGTGTGACAAGTATTAGTCAGGGTGCATTTTGGCGCTGCACAAGTTTAAGAGAAGTAACGCTTCCTAGTGGTTTGACAAGTATTGGTGCTTGTGCATTTTGGCGCTGCACAAGTTTAAGAGAAGTAACGCTTCCTAGTGGTTTGACAAGTATTGGTGCTTGTGCATTTAAGGGCTGCAGAGGTTTAGCAGATGCGGGAGCATCTGTGACAACAAAGGCTAGATTAACTTTAGAAGCTAGCTATCTAAGAGGTGAAGCGTTGATGGGTGCGTTAAAAGAAAAAGTTATTACAATGCGGGAGTTGCTTACACGTTCAGAGTTAAACATGGCAGTGATTGCAGAGCGTCTGTTAGTTGTTCGCCTAGTGAAGCCTTTTGATCATGTCCCCGCTGCAGGATTAATGTATATATCAGGATCGGTTATGATGGACTGTGTTAGAACATTTTTATTATGTATGAATAGACTATGTAAGGTATGGGATGCTTATGAATGGGATGCTTATGAGGAGGCTAAGCAGGATACAAGTAGCGTGGTTCCCCCGTTACCACCGGAATTATTCTTTATTGTATTTAACTTTACAGTATTAGGTAAGGGTCTCTACAGAGTTACGGCTGGTGATGATCTGGAAATTGAGAGTGAAGAGAGCTCCAATCAATATGAGATCGGCTTGTAAGATTCGCTAGGATGTTTTATTTGATTATTGGCCTTCATTACGATAAGTTGTTGTTAATTAATAAAGATTACGATCTATGATTGTAAAGTTAATGCATGCTCTTAAAAAGTTCTTCAAAAGTTTATGGCTTAAAGTTGCTTTACTCTTTAAAAAAGGGTAAAGCCAAGTAGTGATTGCTGTTAATGAGATATAAGCTTACTCTGCACAAATAAGAGGAAGTTGATTGTTTTAGGGGGTGCATTTATTATCTATACAATGCATGGGTGCTGTTAATATACCTTTAGTGTAAGGTTAAATAATATAAGTCAGGAGTGTGATGTTTGGGAAACATTAATAGTCAGGATCGTAAAGTTGGCTATTCATCTAGGTTTATAGCAAATAGCAGCAGTCAATCTATAGTTGTTAAAAATGATCTGAGGGTATTGCAGGATGGCGCACTTCGTGAATTAGGTTTTGTGTCAGTGCGTCTACCTAGAAGCTTAACTGTACTAGAGCCTCGAGTATTTTGGGAATGTAAGCGTCTTGAGTCTATATATATGCAACATATAGATTCAATGGGCGCGTGGTGTTTCCAAGGATGTAAGCAACTTGCCAATGTCTACTTGTCAGGCTCTCTGAAGTTGATTGCAGAGGGTGTTTTTTACGAATGTATTGCGCTTAAATTTATCTATCTTCCAGCAAGCGTTAGAAAAGTTGAATCGAATGCGTTTGCACATTGCTGCTCATTAGAAGAAATCTCGGTCCCGTATCATATCCAGTTGAGTGAAGGCGCTTTATGGCGTTGTACTGCAATACAATGCATTACTTTAACTGTAGAGCATGAATCTGAGGTTGAGCAGGTCAATGTGAGTGACTGGGTAAGGTTCCTGCCAAAAGTAAAAATGAGCATTGCTATGTATCAACATAAGGTGGCACGGATTATGATAAGTAAATATAAGTGTTTTCTTAATCAATATCCATCATTATGTAAAGCGCTGTGGTGTGCTTTATTATGCCAGTCAAGGTTGACTATCCAGCTTCCTCCAGAAATATGGGCCTATATTTGCGCACCTATTTTAACGGTTGAAACTAAACTCTATACAGTTAAGAGTACTCCTGGTAGAAATGCAGCTCATTACGAACCAGTGAAGGGAGGGCGCTCTATATCAATAAAGGAGGTGCATTTTCCTCATCTTACTTAGGTGCTAAGTGCATATTAGTAACAATGGACTAACTTGAGGTGTTATGAAGCATTTAATTAGTATATATTCACGCATTATGCGCTTTGAGTCTGTCTCTCAATTATCACAAGAGACTCTTTATAAGCGTCTTTAGAATGATGAATGAGACGGTTATGCTCATTGGGTAGCGCAAGTGCTGAGCAGTTTTCTTGACATGTTGTCTTGATTGTTTCGGTGATTTCGCATGCCAAAACAGTTTTAACCTCAACTGCAATCGTATGTAGTTCAGATTGACTGCCAACTTGCTTAATGAATACGGGTATATGATAAATAATACGCTCTAGTTTTAGATATCTAGTTTTAATTAATGTAATTGCTTCATGAGTCATTGCCTCAGCTTGCTCTTCCGGATTGAGTGGGAGCGTGCCATTAATCTGTCTTTTTCTAAGTGTTTCTGATAAATCGACAACAAATTCCGCAAAGTCATGAACGTCAATATTATTTTGAGATAAGAATGATAGGTCAATCCCATGTTTAATGAATATCTCTTGAATTTGCTTTTGAGTAGGCTCTGATTCTTTTTCAAATAAGCAAGCAAGGTCGTTTGTGACTCCTTGCAGATTTAGGATGAGTTTATGAGTTACTTGTCTTCGTTTTTTTGAAGATGCAAGCATAGTTGCTATACCAGCCAGCTGACTTTTTGCAAGGTGATAAAAACGCTTTACATTATTTTTCTGTTTCTGAAGGTTTAGTAAAAATTGAGTATAAGCTACTAATGACACATGGTGGTGTATTGCGTTCTTTAGTAATGTGTTTCTATCATAATCTTGCATGTTTTTTCTTACATATTAATTAAGGTTATTTTAATTCTTTTTTGCTCTAAAGTCAATGGTTTGTTTGTTTTTTATACTGTTTTTGGTAGATGATAAATATATTAATTAAGTAGCGGAAAATAATTATGAAAAAAACCAATACATAAAATAAGTCAATTACTCTCACGAATGCCTTCATGGATGGAAGGAAGTGGAATGCTGTTTGTACAGATCGATCTTCGTGGCATCTCTGGGACCCTACGAGATAAATTTGGTAGTGTTTATGAGATAATAAATAATATCTTGTTACAAGTCAGGACTGCGCAGGTTTAACATTCGTTACCATTCCAGATAGTGTGACGAGTATTGGTGGTTATGCATTTAGTAGCTGCTCAGGCTTAACATCAGTTACTATTCCAGATAGTGTGACGAGTATTGGTTATTGGGCATTCAAAGACTGCATAGCTTTAACCTCAGTTGTGATTCCAGATGGTGAGATAAGTATTGGTAGGGGAGTATTTAGTGGGTGCACAGGCTTAACATCCGTTACTATTCCAGATAGTGTGACAAGTATTGGTGACCGGGCATTTTGGGGTTGTACTAATATTAGAGCAATACAAATTCCTGCTGGATTTGATCTTGCCCAATTAATGTTGGCGTTACCAGAGCCTACTGAATTTACAGTAGAGCCCGTAGTTACACGAGAGCAGTTATGCTTTGATGTAGGTCACTCTCCTGAGAGCATTATGGGTAAGGGAGCTATGCAAAGAGGCTTTGCTAAACTATTATTTCTTTGTAGTGAGAGAATGGCTAGAATTAATAAGGCTGAAGATAGTACATTACTAGATAAACTTCCTATATTACCTCCTGAAATATGGTTTGAAATAATGAGTAGGGTCTATACTGAATATGTGTCTGAAGAAGTAAAACCTATTAGTTCTGATGCCTTGATGCTTACAGATGGTGAGAAAGGCAGGATTGAACAATATAAAGCATTTAAACAGTCGCATGAAACATTTAATAGCGAAGTAACACTAGTTAGCTTGGAAAAAGAATAAAGTTATAAGCAGTTGCTTGCACTGATTACTAGCGACGAGATACAAGTTGGCTCGGAACAAGTAAGAGGAGGTCTATCGTCTCAGTGAGAAGGCTTGGTATTTGTGCTCTTGTATATCAGTACATGATGGATGAAGAGGGCCTTACCCTAATGCGTAGTAAGGTTTAGATATAGCGTCTTTAATATATTTAAGGTGATATGGAGTCTTGATATCAATTATTGTAAGTGTTAACGTTGCCTGAGAAGAATCGAGAACATGCATGCCTCAATTTACAATAGAAGAAGGTCTTCTAACAAAATGTAAGTTAGCAGAAGGCGAAGCAAGCGTAGATATCCCAGATAGTGTGACGAGTATTGGTGAGGAGGCATTGGAGGGTTGCAGAGGTTTGGAATCATTGTGCATACCTGGATTTATTGCCTTATCCGCCTTACAAAAGTCTTTTTGGATTTGGGATTATGAGGATGAAGAATATGTAGCTCCAGAAGCATCAAAGATCTTGCCTAAGTCAGGGTTCCAACTTATAAGGGGAGCAGTTTCAATAGATCTAAGTAAAAAAGTTGCTCAAAGTGGCAATATTTATGCCAAACGTTTTTGTGCTCTTTTGCTTTTCATACAAAGAAGAATTGAAGTTATCACAGCCAGAAGCCAACAGCTTGTACCACATGATATGCCTGGGAATACTTTGCCACATCTGCCTCCTGAAATGTGGACTATAATCGCCTGCTTCTATTACCAGGAGTATTTTCCAAAGCGAGATATTACCACAACGCAGATAGGACTAGATGAAGACGTATTAATTGGTAGTTATGAGAATCAGGACGCGGCTGTTACTTCTTATAATACGGCTATGGATAAACTAAAGCAGGACTGGAGTACGCGAGTCTTGCACATGAAATAAATACAAACGGTATAACAATATGCATATAGAAGAAACCAATCACCAACCGATTCATTAAGAAGCTAATCAGAAGATTTTAAGCCGGTGTAGATGAAACAAAGAATTTATAGTGGGAGACACGTATAGGTAGATAGGAAAGGGAGAATTTATAAGAAATAATATGCTAGACTCAATAATCATGGTATATGGTTTAATAAGTACTGTTATGGTAATGCATCTAAAATCATTCCTGTTGCCATGAACTCGTACCTTTTTAAAGCCTTCAGCAGACCTTTCCTTGTTATAGTATCACTACAGATTGACACCGCTTAAATATTGAATGTGCGTGTTTTTGTTACTATTCCTTGTTTTATATGGTATAATAAGCCTATCATAAAATAGACAAGAATTATGGCTAAATTGCAAATAAACAATAATGTACTACTTAAATGTATTTTAAACCCTGGTGAAATAGCTGTCACTATTCCAAACAGTGTGACGAGTATTGGTGACTCTGCTTTTTATGGCTGCAGTGAATTAATTCAAGTTACGATCCCAAATAGTGTGACAAGTATTGGTGCTGATGCATTTTCTGTGTGCATAGGGTTAACATCCATTACGATCCCAAATAGTGTGACGAGTATTGGTAAGCAGGCATTTTCTTGTTGCCAAGGCTTAACATCCGTTACGATCCCAAATAGTGTGACAAGTATTGCTGATTTTGCATTTGCATACTGCCTAGGCTTAACTCAAGTTACGATCTCAAATAGTGTGACAAGTATTGGTTATGCGGCATTTTATAGCTTCTCTAGCTTAACTCAAGTTACGATCCCAAATAGTATGACGAGTATTGGTGACTCTGCTTTTTATGGCTGCAGTGAATTAATTCAAGTTACGATCCCAAATAGTGTGACGAGTATTGGTGCTGAGGCATTTGCTGACTGTACAGGGTTAACATCTGTTACGATCCCAAATAGTGTGACGAGTATTGGTGCTGAGGCATTTGCTGACTGTGCAGGGTTAACATCTGTTACGATCCCAAATAGTGTGACGAGTATTGGTGATGAAGCATTTAGGGGTTGTACTAATATTAGAGCAATACAAATTGCTGCTGGGCTTGATCTTGCTCGATTAAGGAGGGTATTACCAAGTGTTACWGAATTTCAARTTGAGCCAAGAGTTACACGAGAGGAGTTATACCTTGATATAGGATACTCTCCTAAAAGCATTAAGGGCAAAGGAACCATGCAATTTGCTAAACTATTGTTTCTTTGTGGCGAAAGGATAGCTAGAATTAATGGTGCTGAAGAAATATCCTCTCCTATGTCCACTAAAGGTCCGTGGGGCATGCAAAGAGTATTTGCTAAATTATTTGGTGTGAGATCAGTAGCTAAACTTCCTACATTACCTCCTGAGATATGGCTTGAAATAATGAGTTGGGTCTATATTGAACCTGTGCCTAAAAAAGTAAAACCTATTAGTTCTGATGCCTTGCTGCTTACAGATGATGAGAGAAAGAGGGTAGATCAATATAAACAGTCATTTAAAATGGTTGATAGCGAAGATGCACAAGTTATTGACTCAGTGATTATCATTGGTGCTATAGCAGTTGCTGTCTCTGCTCTTGCATATCCGTACATGAGGGACGAAGAGGGTTTTAACCCTAAAGTGTAATAAAGTTTGGATATAGCATTTTGAGGAGGAATTGACTATATGTAATTGTATTGGGCAAAATTTAAAAAACGGAGAAAAATAATGGCTCTGCCTTCTTCAAATATGTGCCATAGCTGATCGATAGTTTCGGGCAACATAGTCTCGGTGCTCACATAGTAAGTCTCATCTGGTAGATGACGAAGCAGCCCTTGTTCGCCTGCCACCATTTCAAGAACCGAAGCATCAAACAAGAATGAAATCACCAGATCTGCACTACTCACCGCTTCTTGGATTGAATCGGCGCATGCACCACCCATTCGGCCTAAACCAATTACTGTAACCTTTTTTTTATGCTCTATCCTCCCGTTCTTTGATTAACATTAAACCATTGGATTATGATGGTATCACTTAATTCTTAGGATAAGAACTGGTCAATGGTTTCAGGAGGTTGCCGAAAGACTGGTGCCTGCTCATTTAGATAGTGATGCTGATACAATGTTTTCCCAATCCAATCATTAGCCTACATATCCTGGGTCGCTTCTAAAACAAATACTTTAAGTGATTCTGTATTCTGAATATCATCATAAGCGATATCTGG
Organism: Candidatus Comchoanobacter bicostacola; assembly: GCF_024172705.1. Lineage (GTDB taxonomy): Bacteria > Pseudomonadota > Gammaproteobacteria > Comchoanobacterales > Comchoanobacteraceae > Comchoanobacter > Comchoanobacter bicostacola. The sequence goes on along the minus strand of NZ_CP092900.1, from coordinate 551,024 downwards.
TACATATGTTTCATTAGATAAACGCTTTCTGTAACTACGAACCTTTATTGGGATAACCAGTGAACCGCTACCGCTTGGAAGTGGGATGTGACGAATTTCTGTATATAGTGTGTCAGCACTGGTTTCTTTACCCAATAATACAATGTTTTGAGTCATTAATTTCAGTTCATCAATAAATATTAATGCTGAGCTTCCATTAGCGCTATCTGTAATTACAGTGAATTTAGTGTCTTGGCTTGTATTCACAATCAGTTTCTCTTCACAAACCTGTGTTGGATATTCTATATAGTATTCCTCACCGTTAGCTAAACTATTCTCAAGGCCACTTTTAATTTCTTCCAGATTCTTCAGCTGTAAAGAGTCTAAATTAAAAGTAGCTAGCAATCCTTTATATGCATCCAATATGTGGTTCACATTACCTTGGCTAGCTCTCCATGCTATATGGCCCTTTTTTCGCTCATGACATAATTTTTGAACAGCATGCTTTTTACCAAAAAATACCTGCATAATTTCTTCGCCTAACAATGAATTTCCTCCTCCATTGCCCCTAATGTCAAAAATAATATGCCTTTGAGGTGGTAATTGTTCAGCCTTCTCGATCAATGTCCTAAACTGCTCTCTTTGATCTTTGCTCAAAACAAAGGTGGGCAATGTGATCCATACGGTATCTTTTGCAATGCTTGTTAACTCAAGGCGTTGAGCATGATTATTGCTTCGACACCTTCCTTGCTTATGATGCCAGCTGACCCTAAGGTGCGCATCATCAAAGCTGTCTATAAACTCCTCAAGTATGTTCTCCGCCTCGTCAGATGTTGTAACCCTTTGCAATTTATCCTTTGCGGATGCATAGGACGCATCTAAACTCTGATTAAACAAAGGATCTCGCTCATTGTACACACCAGGATGATTATCTAATATTTCTTGATAGGCAAAGTCAATATCTTCAATATATTGTGGTGCACAATGCCCTAAAATACATAAGCCTAATACCAAGACTTTATCCATATGCTTCATTTTTTTCTCTAGTAATGTCATCTGAATCTTCAGTAATGTTCTATATATTATACAGTTACTAGGGGTGGAGGGCAATGCTTGTATTTGCTTTGGTTTATCATTTAGTTATTAAGATGATGAACATCCAGAGTACAGTAGCAGGATTGTGGCACAGCTTAGCCGAAAACATCAGCCTTTGATACAGAATACATTGAATCATCATCAATAAAAATATCTGCAGGATTGTTTTTTAGGCTATAACTTAAAGATATCTGGATTAAAGGAGATAATCATGGTAGAAAAAACAAGAAGAGAGGAAGATGATAAATCAGAACAGTATTTTATTGTACAAACGTATCTGGGTGATAAATAGTGTGACGAGTATTGATGCTTGGGCATTTAGGGGGTGCGCTGGCTTAACATCAGTTGCGATCCCAGATAGTGTCGCGTATTGATGCTTGGGCATTTGAGGGTTGTACAAGCTTAACTCAAGTTACTATTCCAAATAGTGTGAGGGGTATTGGTGATGATGCATTTAAGGACTGCTCAGGCTTAACATCTATTATTATTCCAGAAAGTGTGACGAGTATTGGTGGTATGGCATTTGAGTACTGTACAGGTTTAACCTCAGTTACTATCCCAGAGAGTGTGACGAGTATTGGTTGTTGGGCATTTCATGGCTGCTCAGGTTTAACATTCGTTACCATTCCAGATAGTGTGACAAGTATTGGTTATGCGGCATTTTATGTCTGTACAAGCTTAAATGATCTATCAATATCTGTGCCAACTAAAACATTGGCTAGGCGCGCCAATAAAGCGTATTTAGCACCTAGTGAGATTATCTCTCATAAAGGCCTTGTGCTCGGTTATCTGAAAGAGCTAGAAGCTTATAAGGTAATGGGTGGTAGCTTACAAAATATGTTCTTAATTGCCAAACATAAGAGAGCAAAAAGCGTAATTAGTGCTGATAATTTTCGCTATGTTGGATTAACGAAAGAACATGTTCATACATTTTTGCTTTGTATGGAGAGGCTGAGAATAGACTATTATGATGAAGCACCAAAGAACCATCCGATTCCAGCAGAAGTAGACATGGTCCCGCCTATTGAAGCATCGGATCTGCTTTGTAATATATTTGATTTTAGAGTATATGAAAATCAGTGTTATGCCGTTGATGTAGGGCAAAAATTTCTAGCACAAGGCGTTAAGGAAAAAACTATGCATACTATTCAGTTATAGTTTAGTTTTTTGATGATTGGTGTCCGTATTATATATCGATTGGGTTTGATATAGGGCACTTTTCTGAACTCCTTACAGCTAATAAAAAGGGCACTTTTCTGAACTCCTTGCAGCTAATAGAATAATTGCTTAATGAAATTTATATTAGCTAAAGACCAAACACAAGCAGAGATACCTCAAAGTATGACGCCTATTGGTGATAGTGCATTCGAAGACTGCACAGGTTTAACCTCACTTGTGATTCCAGATAGTGTGACACGTATTGGTAAGCAGGCGTTTTGGGGCTGCACAAGTTTAATCAAAGTTGTAATTCCAAGTAGTGTGACATGTATTAACGAGGATGCATTTCTTCATACTGGTTTAAGTAATGTGAAGCCGCAAACGTCGATTACAATAAAGGGTTGATTGACTACAGAAGTCTGCTCTTTAGGAGATGAAGTGATCAAGGATAAATTAAAAGGAAAAATTACTAAAATGCGGCTTTTGCTTTTAAACTCTGGCTTAAGTATTGAAAAAATTACTAAGCATTTATTAGCTAAGTTCCCAATTAAGATTCTAATACCTGTCCCAGATACAGGGTTAATGAATGTGTCCAGATTGGCTATGATTGAGCGAGTTAGGATATTTTTATTGTGTTGTGAAAGAATAGCTCAACTTTGGGATAAACACAGTCAAGATGAAGGTGAGAATGCTATGTTTGTGAATACTCCTTCTTTACCCGCAATTCATGCAGAGTATTTAGTATTTTACATATTTAATTTTACAGAGTTATGTGAGGATAGATATAGCGTTACTGCTGGTGATGATCTGGTCTTTGATAGTAGAGAGTGCTCTAATGAATATAGGATTGGGTTGTAAGCGGGGTCGGGTGCTTCTTTTGCTGTTCTGAATGATTCAATCGTGTCTGTATACGAATTTTAAGATGCTAGGAGTGCAAGCTTTAGGTGTTATTTAAATTGATGGGATATAGACTTTATTGCTATCATATTTTAATGTATGGTTGCCATCCTAAAATAATGGTGATAACATTGATCTTGAATTATATTTTAGACGCGTAGCTCAGTGGTAGAGCACCACCTTGACATGGTGGTGGTCGGTGGTTCGATCCCACTCGCGTCTACCAGTTAATTAACCAGGTTTATATGAAGACAGCATTTGAGTATTTACAGCAAGCAGATAAGAAGACTGCGAAGAAAGCAGTCGTAGCAAAGTTAGAGGGTGAACTCATTGATTTATCAAGAGAGGTTGCTGGCGCTGAGGGGCTAGAGCCAATTATGGCTGATAGCCCGGAGGGTGTTGGGGTCATTAGACATTCAACTGCACACTTGTTAGCTATGGCCGTGAAAGAATTGTATGCAAATGTTCAAGTGACTATCGGCCCAGTGATTGAAGAGGGTTTTTATTACGATTTTGCATTTTCAGATGATACAAAGTTAACACCTGAAGACTTTCAAAAGATTGAAAAGCAAATGCAACGCATCGTAAAAAAGAATCTCTCTGTTGAGCGATCAGTTTTGACTAAAAGTGAAGCGGTAAAATATTTCCAATCGATAGGTGAAGATTACAAGGTTCAAATAATTAATGACCTTCCAGAAGGTGAGACGTTGACACTGTATGGTCAAGGTGACTTCAAAGATTTATGTCGAGGCCCTCACGTGCGCGCTACTGCTCAGCTGGGTGCATTTAAGCTTACAAAGGTAGCAGGTGCTTATTGGCGAGGGGATTCAAATAACCCTATGTTACAGCGTGTATACGGCACAGCCTGGCCAGATCAAGAATCTCTTAGTAAACACTTAGAGCAGCTTAAAGAGCGTGAGAAGAGAAATCATAAGCGAATTGCAGCGCAAGCAGATTTGTTTCATTTTCAGCCTGAGGCGCCAGGTATGGTATTTTGGCATCCCAAGGGTTGGTTTGCATATCAGCAAATAATATCTTTTATTAGAGATTACTATAAAAAACGAGGCTACCAAGAGGTTAATACGCCTATGGTGTTGGATCGCTCTTTGTGGGAAGCATCAGGGCACTGGGATAAATTCCAGGATAATATGTTTGAGATTGAGTCTGATAAAAGGCAGTATGCGGTAAAGCCGATGAATTGCCCGGGACACGTTCAGGTGTTTAATGATAAACTTCGTAGTTATCGTGACTTGCCATTAAGGCTTGCTGAGTTTGGTACTTGTCATCGAAATGAACCTTCTGGTACACTTCAGGGGTTAATGCGTTTGAGAGCATTTGTCCAAGATGATGGACATGTTTTTTGCTCAGAAGATGATCTTGCATCTGAAGTGGGTCAGTTTGTTAGTGATGCGCTAGAGATTTATAAGCGATTCGGATTTGATGATGTATCGATCAAGTTCTCAACTCGTCCAGATGAGCGTGTAGGGGATGATAAGACATGGGATCACTCTGAATCAGTGCTTGAGACAATACTTAATGATCTAGATATCGATTGGACACTGTCTCCAGGCGAAGGTGCCTTTTACGGACCTAAATTAGAGTTAAACTTAAAAGACTCTTTAGGAAGGGTTTGGCAGTGTGGTACAGTCCAGTTAGATTTTTCTATGCCTGAGCGGCTGGGTGCAAGCTATATAAACAGTAGTGGTGAAAAGTGTATTCCTGTTATGGTTCATAGAGCGATGCTGGGTTCATTAGAACGCTTTATGGGTATCTTAATTGAGAACACAGCAGGTTGGCTACCTATTTGGATGCAGCCTGTACAGGTGCTTGTTTTAGGTATTAGTGATAAGCACTCAGATTGTGTTGATGAATTAGTTCAAAGGATGTCTGCCGGAGGTATACGTGCTGAAACAGATAGACGTGCAGAAAAAATCAACCTAAAGATCAGAGAGCATACGCTTGCAAGAGTTCCAATTTTTGCGGTAGTAGGGGATCAGGAAGTCGAAAATAAAACAGTTTCCATTCGCTTAGGTGAAGGTAAACGATTGGGCGCAATGACAGTGGAAGAGCTTGTTGCGTACGTAAAGAACTTAGAGGAGCAATAATGGCAGCGCCTAAATTTAGAGTCGATCGACAGATCAAAGCAAAAACAGTACGGTATATCGATGAAAAAGGTGTGCAGCAGGGTATCAAATCATTTGATGATGCGCTCAGATCTGCAAATGGTGCAGGGTTGTCACTCGTAGAAGTAGACCCAGGCGGTAGTCCGCCGGTCTGTAAAGCGCTAGATTATAATCGCTTCCAGTTTGAAAAGCGTAAAAAGAAATCAGCGTCTACAGCGGTTGTTAAAAAAGATAAAGAAGTGAAAATGGCGACCACTACTGGGGATAATGACTATCAGATAAAGATTAAGAAGGTTATAAAGCTCATAGATAGTGGACATAGAGTGAAAGTATCTATACGCTTTCGCTTTAGACGTGATCAAGAGACTATGGGTGTGAGGCCTGAGATTGTTGATCGTGTGATTAATGACTTGGAAGAGTATGCTAAGCTTGAAGCAGAGCCTAAAGCAGATATGCGTCAAGCTATTATGTACTTTTTGAAGAAAAAGTAGATAGGCTGTTTTAAGTATCCAATTCATAACATAATCAATTTTATGAAAGACAGGTCTATTTTGAGTTGATAATTGACCGTGTAATGAAATAAGTTCTTGACAACAGTGGGATAAAATCATAAATTGGTATCAAATTTATCAGGTTATTTACTTATGGCTAAAAAAGCAAAGACAAATAGAGGAGCAGCTAAGCGCTTTAAGGCGAACTCAGCTGGAACATTGATCAAGCGACGCAGATCAAACAGAAGTCATATCCTGTCCAAGCGTGCTAGTAATCAAAAACGTCGTTTAAGAACAACAAACCTAGTGGTGAATGCAGCTAAGGTTTTTGGAGTGTTTAAGCTATTACGTAAAAAGATCGTATCTGCTAAATCAAGATAAAGAGAGGAAATTATGTCACGCGTAAAAAGAGGTGTAACAGCAAATCACCGTCATAAGAAAGTTATTAAAAAGGCTAAAGGTTATTACGGCGCTCGGAGTCGAGTCTATCGTGTTGCTAAACAAGCAGTTATTAAAGCTGGTCAGTATGCATATAGAGATAGACGTAACCGTAAGCGTGATATGAGAAGCTTATGGATTGTTCGTATCAATGCAGCGTGTCGTCAGTTTGGTGTAAGCTACAGCAAATTCATGCATGGTATGAAATTAGCTGGAATCGAATTAGATAGAAAAGTGCTAAGTGATATGGCTGTATATGACCCAATTGCGTTTGAGGCAATAATTGAAAAAGTTAAGAGTGTTCTAACTAAACAATCCTAAGTATGAACAATTTATTGCAGTTGTGTCAGGAAGAAGTGGATGCCCTGCACACCGCAGGTAACTTAACGCCACATACTATTGATCAGGTAAAATCTAAGTATTTAGGTAAGCAGAGTGAGTTAAGTAAGCAATATCAAGGTATGCGCGACTTGGCTCCTGATCAGAGAAAAGATGCAGGTAAGCAATTAAATATTGTTCGCCAGGGCTTAGAGTCAATTATTAAGGAAGCTTATATTTTAGCTGAGCAGACGGAAATTAATGCTGAGCTTGCACAAGCGCTTGATGTAACTGCAAAAGGAAGGCCGCTACCAGAGGGCTCGTTACACCCGCTTACACATGCTTATAATGAAATCAATAAAATCTTCACTCAAATGGGTTTTTCTGTTGTTACTGGACCAGAAGTAGAGGATGCTTATCACAACTTTTATGCATTAAATTTCCCAGAAAATCATCCTGCAATTACAATGCATGATACCTTCCACCTTACTGAGGAAGATCGGTTATTAAGAACACATACTTCTACCGTTCAAGTGCATGCGATGAAAAAGCTTCAGGCGCCATTTAGGATTGCAACTCCAGGTAGGGTTTACCGCTGTGATCATGATGCGACGCATTCTCCTATGTTTAATCAGGTAGAATGTATGGTTGTTAGTGAGAATTGTTCATTTGCGAATGTAAAATGGCTGTTGCTTAAGTTCTGTGAGACTTACCTTGGAAAAGAATTAGCTTATCGTTTCCGCCCATCCTTTTTCCCATTTACTGAGCCATCTGCTGAGCTTGATATTAAATGGGGTGATCAATGGATGGAGCTTGCAGGATGTGGAATGGTTCACCCTAATGTGCTAAAAGAGGCAGGCATTGATCATAATAAATATCGTGGTTTTGCTTTTGGAGTTGGAATTGATCGTTTGGCCATGCTGAAATATAACATTTCAGATCTTCGTGTGCTTTATGAAAACCATGTTGAGTTCTTAAAACAGTTTAATGCATCACTATGATTATTCCAGCAAGTTGGCTAAATAGCCGTTTATCTTTATCGTTAACAGCTTCTGAGATTGCAGATAGACTGAGTGCTACAGGTTTTGAGTCAGAGCTTATTCAAGACCCGCTTAAAATAGATAAGGGTTTAGTTGTCGGGAAAATCGTTAGCGTAGAAAAGCATCCGAGTGCTGATAAATTAAATGTGTGTCAAGTTGATGTGGGTACTGAGGTAATACAGATTGTTTGTGGCTGCTCCACTGTGAGTGATGCAAAGTATGTGGTGGTTGCGCCAGTAGGGAGCAAGCTACCTGGCTGTGCAATTGAGGAAGTTTCATTAAGAAATGTTAAGTCTAGTGGTATGATCTGCTCACTGTCTGAGATTGGTTTTGAGGTTGCTAGTAAGGGCATTTATCATATACCTGAGTCTGAAGATGTAGTTGCTGGCCAGTCAGTTGGCGAGCTAATGGGAACATCTGATCTGATTGATGTTGATATTACCCCTAACCGAGGTGATTGCATTGGTCTTGAGGGGGTGGTAAGAGATTTTGCAGCAAGTCAGGATATTGCTTACAAAGCCCCGACTTATCAGTCGAGAGAGACGACTTCAGATAAACTATTAGATACATTAGATGGGCAAACTACGGGTGCTGAGTTTGCGCATATGTCAATTGAGCAGGGGGTTATTTTACCGCTGGATATTTATAATTTACTTAGACAGTGTAAAGTTAGCAGTATTCACCCAGTTGTCGATATTTTGAATTATGTCATGTTGGTCACAGGTCAGCCTATGCATGCTTATGATGCAGACACACTAACATTGCCCCTGCATATTAATTATGTCAAAAAGGCACAATCAATACAGTTACTCGATGAGTCTGAGTATGATATTAAACCCTATGATTTAGTGGTTTGTGATGCACATCAAGCACATGCGCTTGCAGGTGTTATGGGTGGGGACGAATCTAAAATCACCAGTGATACGAAAAATGTTTTGATTGAATCAGCATCCTTTTCACCAAAGGGGATTGCAAAGACACTCAGAAACTGTGCTATTAACACAGACTCTTCTTATCGATTTGAGCGGGGTGTCGATCCGCAGCTTGCTGAGCAAGCAATGGTTATGGCTGTAACGCTACTGGAGCGCTTAGTTGGTGCGAAGATGATGGCTTACCAGTCTAAGTCAACAGCAACACCGAAAAAGACAGTAAGTTTAAATGTCGAGAAGGTAAGTAGTTATTTAGGTATTACATTAACTGAGCCAGAGATTGTAAATTATATGCATAGACTTGGCTTTGACTCAGCAGCTAAAGATGCATTAACATTTTTAGTGCCCAGCTACCGTTTTGACGTGAGCTCTGACGTTGATTTAATAGAAGAGGTGGCCCGGTTATATGGGTATAACAACATTCCATTGATGCCCTTTGACTGTGAATTAGCGGTTCCGGAGATTCAAAACAGTCTTGAAACAAGCATTAAATTAGCGCTTGCTGCTTATGGTTTAAATGAAGTAGTGTCATTCCCATTTGTCAGCAGTGAAGCACTCAATTATTTCTCAGATAGTCAGAGTACGGTTAAGTTAAGCAACCCTATTAATGCGAATGCGCCTTATATGCGGAGTCATATTTGGCAAAGTATGATTCAGGTACTACAGTATAATCATGCGAGACAACAAAGTGATCTTCGTATTTTTGAGTCGGGTCATGTATATCTTAAGGATTCAGATGGTAACTTATATGAACAGCTTGTTATAGGCGGTGCATTATCAGGTCGCCAGAGTAAGCAGTTTTTAAATGCAGAGCGTGAGTATAATTACTATGATGGGCAAGCACTAGTAGTATCACTCCTTAAAAACCTAGGGTACGAACAGGTTGTGTTTAAGCCGGTGAGCATACCAGGGCTCCATTATGTTCAGGCTGCATCCATTATGATTGGAGATATCTGTGTGGGTTCGGTAGGACGTATGCACCCACAGTTAGTCCGCAATTTGGGTTTAGGTTTAACAATAGTATTTGATATCAATATTGATGTGTTACCTGAGTTGCCTAGCCCTAAAGTTCAAATGCCTTCTAAGTATCCATCAGTTCATAGGGATATAACCGTTTCATGTGCATCAGGCTTAGCGGTGTATGAGATTATTGAATTTTGTAATCAGCAAGGGATCGAGAACTTAGTGAGTGTGTCTCATGTAGATACTTTTGAGACAGAATCAGGCGCAAATATTACATTAGCACTTCAGTTTCAATCTTATGATAAGACATGTTCAGATAAAAAAGTTGCTCAAGAAACTGAGCGTTTAATAAACCTACTTGGCAAACAGTTTGCTAAGTAGTGCCTAGCCTAATTATTTAGGCTGGATATCGATGCTTGGGGTGGGCGTATTATTATCTTTAAGACGCTATATCATTTATCCTGTTAAATGATCTGAATTGCTAAGATATGTAATTATTGAACAGGAGTATTAGAGTGATATATAATAAATGAAAATAGTGTGCTTTGGCTCGTCAAGGCTTTTTGAATGATAAGTGAGAATCATAATATGATAACAGATATGTCACTTGATGTATTTTTAGAACTAGACGGATAGATATTAGCGTATGTAGGTAGTGTGACAAGTATTGGGGGTGATTCTTTTTCGTGGTGCACAGCTTTAACCTCAGTTGTGATTCCAGATAGTGTGACGAGTATTGGTAGGGGTTCATTTTGGGAGTGCACAAAATTAGATTGTGTATATGTGAATGACGCCAGTATCACACGGATTGCAGGTTTGTATGCTTTTAAAGATATCTTACCTGCATCATTTGGCAGGTTTTGTGATACGGGACTAACGATTAAAGATATGTCTGGTGATGCGCTAATAATACCTAAAGATACTGGTATCTTCAATAATTATAGAATCAGGGTTGAGAGAATAAAACCTGGTGACGACGATAGTCAGGAGGCTTTGTTCCGTGTCATGTCCAAGGTATCTAGTGAATTACCTGCAGTGATTAAGTTATCAGAAGATAGCAATTTTTTATTGGCACAGAGGTCTTTTGATGGCCTTTATCATTTGCTCAAAAAAGCTTCTGAGAAGGATGTAGCTAAATCTGAGGGTGTTGGAATAATCACAATCAATAGTAAGCACTATTCCCCTGTTAAACTATTGGATGATAAAGCTACGGATCTAATTTATTTATATTATGATACTAGCGAAATCGGACCAATTTGTATTAATTTAGAATATTTTCAGAAGTGTATAGTTGGAAAAGCAATATCGACGGTAGGAACTGGAGTTTCAAACCTATGGCGCCATATCATAGGAACAAAGTCTAGCGGAGCAGGAGGGGGTGCTGCTGCTCCTAAGAGGGCACCGAGTGACAAAGTGAAACCTGCTGCTGATGAAATAGCGTTTAAGCCGGAAGAGCCTGATGCTGCACCAGAAGATAAGACAGGTGTTCCACGAGGGCCGTAGGTTATACTTTATCGCATGAATATATGCCTGCAGTCTTTGTGTACTTACGTATGTAAAATAAGTGCCCAATAAAATCATATTAGTTGAAAAAAGGGGTAAAATATATTGTAATACATATAGATAATTCTTTTCGGTGTGAAGCCCTGGAATGAATAATTATATGCTAAAAACAATAAAGTTAATTAACAGCGAGTGAAATAAATGAGAGTAGAAACGGACCAGTATGGTAATGAGTATAGTATATATGATAATAGTTTAGTAAACTTTAAGATGGCTGCCGATCGTTCGTATGCACTGATACCAGAGGGTGTGACGCGTATTGCTGATAAAGTATTTAAGGGTTGTGTAGGATTAACCTTAGTTGTGATTCCAAAAGGTGTAGAAGCTATTGGTGAGTCTGCATTTGCACGCTGCACAGCCTTAACCTCAGTAGTAATTCCAGATAGTGTGATAAGTATTGGTCGTAGTGCGTTTAGTGGTTGCACAGGTTTAACCCATATTTTTATTCCAGATAGAGTGATAAGCATTGGTTTTAGTGTGTTTAGTGGTTGCACAGGTTTAACCTCAGTTGTGATTCCAGATGGGGTGACGAGTATTGGTGGCTGGGCATTTGAGAACTGCATAGGTTTAACCTCAGTAGTGATTCCAGAGGGTGTGACGAGTATTGGTGATGATGCATTTGAGGGCTGCACAGCCTTAACATCTGTTACTATCCCAGATAGTGTGACGAGTATTGGTCGTTGGGTATTTAAGTATTGCTCAGGCTTAACATCTATTATTATTCCAGATAGTGTGACACGTATTGGTGCTGGGGCATTTGAGAGCTGTACAGGTTTAACCTCAGTTGTGATGCCAGATAGTGTGACGAGTATTGGTAATAGTGTATTTTCTGGCTGTACAGGTTTAACCGAAGCTGTGATTCCAGATGGTGTGACGAGTATTGGTGACTCCGCTTTCGCGGGCTGCACAGGCTTAACTTCAATTGAGATTCCAGATAGAGTGATAAGCATTGGTTTTAGTGTGTTTAGTGGTTGCACAGGTTTAACCTCAGTTGTGATTCCCGATGGGGTGACAAGTATTGGTAAGTATGCATTTTTTCAGTGCAGTAGTTTAACCTCAGTTGAGATTCCAGATAGAGTGATAAGCATTGGTTTTAGTGTGTTTAGTGGTTGCACAGGTTTAACCTCAGTTGTGATTCCCGATGGGGTGACAAGTATTGGTAAGTATGCATTTTTTCAGTGCAGTAGTTTAACCTCAGTTGAGATTCCAGATCGTGTGACAAGTATTGGTGAGTCTGCATTTTTTCAGTGCAGTAGTTTAACCTCAGTTGAGATTCCAGATAGTGTGACGCGTATTGGTTCGGGTGCATTTAAGTGGTGCACAGGTTTAACGATTGTGTCGCTTCCAGAGAGTGTGCAAAGAGTTGGCAATCTTGTTGAGGCATTTTCAGGGTGTTTGGATATAAGCAATATAATGATGCCAACCGGTGAGATGCGTGCTAGTTTCTTAACAGAACATCCGGCCTTTGCGGGTGCTGTTTTAACGGGGGATGAATACAAACAATGCCTAGGATCTCATAAAATGAGGCTATACAATGAATTATTATTTAATGAATATTGGCCGAAAGAAAGTGATGGTGAGACGGAGCGAAAAATGTTTAAGGATTTGGACATTGGTAAACAATGTAGAAAGGTCATCCATTACTACTTAAAGAGTAAGGGCGTTATAGAGCCAATTATTTTAGGTAATGATATTGAGGTTGTTAAGGCTGTGATGACCTGCCTGAATTATCGCAGCAGAGGTGTTAGCGATAGAGCACTGTATGATCAGCTAGATAAAGTGCTATCGTTAGGTCAAATGAATAAAGCTGTCGCACAAATATGTGATGATGCAGCTCTGGCGTTGTATCGAAAAACAAAAACGCAAGATTCTGATGCGTTGATGGTAAGTGATGATACGCGATTAAATATGATTGCTTATCTGAGTACTGTTGACTTAAGCATGCCCCACTATGAATTTTTTCAGGGGGGGGTGTCCTTGTGGGTTAATAACTCTGTGGACTGGGCAGATTGTTTAGAAGCGTTGCAAAAAGTTTTAGATAGTGGGTCTGATGACGAAAAGCGCGAGATACAAAAGTTATTCCATGATGTTGCACGTGTTCAATATGATCATGATGTACATGAAAGCTTAAGATTGGCAGCATTTCGTGGTAAGAGGGTCCCCGAGACTATAAAGAGAATGGCTAATGAAGCAGTGTGTTCGGAGGTTGATGTGTGGTATGATGCAGAAGAGGAACATGAAGTAACGGAAGAGCATCCAGCGCACGGGTTCTTTGCTAGTGGGGCGGCAAGACCTGATGCTGATGCAATAGCGTCTGAGGGCACGCCACAAGGTGCTCCACGAGGGCCGTAGGCTTCTATATTCTATCTTATGATTATTAAGTCCCATCGTGCTCTATGGTAAAATAAGAGCGTTAACAAGGTCACTATTGATGATCTTAAATATATGTTTAAATATGTTACTAAGACTATTTGAAAGTAGATATTCTTGATAAATATAAAATATGGGCTACAAACAAATTAACTTAATTAAAAGCGAGTGAAATAAATGAGAGTAAGGGTGTTACTCCAGGATCACCTAAGTAGAGGTTGTCAATATTTGATTAAAATATATGTTTATGGTATAGTAGTTTTATTATAAACAATTAAAAATAATGTTAAATTTTGAAATTATAAAAAATACTCTTAAGTCTGTAACTTTACATGAAGATCAAGATAGCCTCGTTATTCCAGACAAGGTTACTAAGATTAGATCGAAGGCATTCACAAAATGCAGCCGCTTAAAAATGGTGACAATTCCAGGTAGTGTAGAAGTCATACCTCCTCGAGTATTTGAGGGTTTTGATAGTTTGGAGCGTGTTGTAATGAAAGCAGGCACAAAACGTATAGAATCAAGGGCATTTTACGATTGTAAAAACTTAAAAGAGGTTGTTTTTGCTAGTACTTTAAATGAAATAGATACAGAAGCCTTTATGTGCTGCTACAGCATATCAGCTATTGATATTCCTTATGGTTTAAAAAGTATTGCTGATGGGGTGTTTAGCAGATGTAGATTGTTAGAAACAGTAGCACTTCCTGGTAGTGTTCATAGTATTGGAAACTCTGTATTTTCATGCTGCCCATCGTTAACCTCAGTTGTGATTCCAGATAGTGTCACCAGTATTGGTGATTATGCATTTATGGGCTGCACAGGTCTACCTTCCATTGAGGTTCCAGATAGTGTGACGCGCATTGGTCAGGGTGTATTTAATGGGTGCACAGGTTTAACAACTATTCTTATACCTGATAGTGTAACAAGCATTGGTGATAACGCATTTATGTTTTGTCAAGGCTTAACATCTGCTACTATTCCTGATGGCGTTACGTGTATTGGTAGTTATGCATTTAATTGCTGCCTTGGCTTAACCTCAGTTACATTACCAGATAGTGTAACAAGTATTGGTGAGCATGCATTCGCGTACTGCAATATTAGTGATGTGACAACAAAGACTAATTTGGCTTCAGAGGCCTGTTATCCAACAGATGAACCCTTGATAGATACTTTGAAATCAAAAGTAGCCACTATGCGGGGCTTAATTATACAATCTTGTTTAGATATGGAAGGTATCAGTGAACATCTGTTAGTTATTCGTCCAATTCTGCGGGAAATTCCTTCGTCAATTACAAATACATTGGGTATTGGAATAGCTATTAGGAAAAGCGTTTATACATTTTTACTATGTATGGAAAGATGGGGCAGAGTATGGCGTGCTACTGCGTTTGATGATGAGAATAGTGAAGAGATTGGACCAATGCAAGGAAGTGATCTAGTATTTTGTGTATATAATTTTACAGAGTTAGGTGAGTGTACCTACTCCCTTTCTGCTGGTAATAGTCTAAATTGTATAGGCACTAAGAGCCTGGGCAGGCATGGGATTGAGTTTTAATTTTTTATTATGATACATTCTCTTAGAAATGTTATTATCTCTGGTTATTTTAGTAACTAAAGTGATCCTAGATGTATAGCATTTATTAGTTTTTACACTAATGGTGAGAAGTGCTCATAAAATAGACATGTTTATTATTTAATTGAGGTGTTTATATAGTAATAGATAATGCTGATAGAATCTGGATTAGATTAAGTTATAATTAATTTTAAAGTATAAGTAGTGAAGTGGTGAAAAAGATTAAGCATTATAATGACCTGAATGATAAAAACTCAATAAAAAACTTGATAATTTTATTCTATTTTGCTATAAAATTGTAATTATTAAGAATTTTGAGGTGTGTAATGAGTGCAACGAAAAAATCAGATTTATCTAATTCAAGCTTGAAAGAAATTGATGTTCAAAATGATTTGGAGTCAGAGCTTAAAGCTAAGACATTGACACGTGCTATTTTAACAGAAAAGCTATCTGCCCAGATGGGTATGACCCGGATGGAAAGCGAACGCTTTATTGATAATTTACTTAATCTAATGACCAGTTCATTAGCAAGAGGGGAAGAAGTTAAAATCTCTAGCTTTGGTAATTTTAAGTTAATTGATAAAGAAGAGCGCCCAGGTCGAAATCCAAAGACCTTAGAGGAGTGCTTGGTAGATGCACGTAGAGTAGTAACGTTTAAAGCAGGGAACAAGCTTAAGAGTATGATACAGGAAGTACTGTCAGAGAGAGAAGCTGAGGAATCCTAAAGTGAAATTACCCAAGAAAAGGTATTACTCAATTGGTGAGGTCTGTAAGTATTGTCGTGTAGAGCCCTATACTTTACGATACTGGGAAAGTCGTATTGCTGATTTAGAGCCAGTACGATTAAGTTCCAATCGACGTCATTACACATTGAAGATGATTGATACAATCCTTTGCCTAAGAGAATTAATTATAGAAAAAAAGTTTACCATTGATGGTGCTGCTAGTGCAATGAAATTAAAGGTTGGTAAAGAGTCATCAGTAGACTCTTTGTTGAATCGAATTACGAGCATAATCGAAGAAGATAGCTGATTTACGGGGCGTAGCGCAGCTTGGTAGCGCACTTGCATGGGGCGCAAGAGGTCGCTGGTTCAAATCCAGTCGTCCCGATTTTTGTATTCTCAAAGGATGGAGAAGTTTTTGACTAAAAGTTTTTTTTGTACTTTTTTCCTATTATTTCATTTAGTGTGCGCAACTGACACGTATACGCTATCATCAGATGAATCATTAGTCATCGATGAGACAGACTTTGGTTATCATTTACGCGCTAGTTCAAGTCTTAGCCTTGCTGAAATTCCTGCTTATGCTGAGAATAGCTCAATATTAGATACGAATGAGTCATCGATACTGTTGTCTGTCAATAAAGGAAGCTTTATTCGCACAAAGCGACTAGATGCTAAGCATGTTGAAATTACTGTGCATGATGAGTCTGAAAAAAGTGATTATTTTACAGTATTATTAGACGCGGGACATGGTGGGCATGATCCCGGTGCATTATCTCAATCTGGGATGTTTGAAAAAGATGTCACTCTAGACTTTGTGAAGTTGATTTCAGAATCATTACTTAAGCATAGAGGCGTTAATTTAATGTATACGCGGATTAATGATACGACATTGAGTAAATATGATAGGTTAAAGATAATTTTAGATGCGCAACCAGATTTAGTGATTTCAGTGCACGCGGATGCATCCACTTCTAATCTGCCAAGTGGTTTTGGGGTTTTTGTGTTGGATCAGAATAAGTCTGCCTCTATGCGTTCAATCAAGTTATTAGAACCTTTTGATGGGGTTCCTAATTATACAGATAGCACTGGTTATGCTAATGCGATCATTAAGCAGCTAAAGAATAAAGTGAAGCTACATGCTGATGTAGCAAAAACAGCACCTTTAGTGGTACTAAGAGCGCCAGGAATCCCATCAATGTTACTAGAGCTAGGCTTTTTATCTAATGCGGATGAAGCTAAATTGTTAGCAAATAAAAGTTATCTAAAAACACTAAGTATTGAGGTCGCGCATGCGATTATGCAAAAGCACTGGGCAGCATAACAAGGGATTTTATTATAGATAACTACAATTTGTCTATTCATATATAACTACTACTTTGGATCGTTATTTTTTATTTGAGTTTTTGTTGTTTATCGATACAATATGACTGTTCTTATATTTAAATTTTCTACAGGGGTAGGCATTTGAACCGTTATAAAGTAACACAATATTTATGTTTGATAAGTTGTATCTCGGCGGCCACATGGTGGTGGTTTTTTCCGGGTAATGACTTAAATTCTGAAGCAGTTGTTTCAGGTATTCTATCATTATTACAAACGGCAATAGTGCCTAATGCATTTTTTAGTTTATTGACCGCAATCATTACCTTGTCTAAAGATAATTTGAGGTTAGCAGTAGGCGGCTTTTTAAAAGCAGTTGGGATACTATGGGGGGTAGTGATCGCTACCTTATTTTTATTATGGTTGTTAATTTCAAATTCAGGTGTTACAAGCACTACATTACCAACCTTTAACCATCAGAATATGGGCGTGACTATTTTAATCCCTCTGGTTATGCTGTGTTCTATAATATTGGGTTTTATCATAGTAAAAAATCAGCGGTTACACCGGTTTATTGAGCCGATTCAGTCGATACAGAATCAGGTTGCAATACTGTTTGATTACATTTTTTATTTGATCCCAGTATTGGTTTTCTTTGTAATTATAAAGTTTTTGATGGTTGCTGATTTTAATCATTCGATCATGGCTATTAATTATTTCTTGTTAGCTGTTTCATTTGTACTACTCATTAATATTGTTATGTTACCTCTGTTATTTAGATATGTACTGTGGGTTCCTTTATCAGAGTATGGGACGTTAGTTGCTCCAGCTGTCTTTATGACTTTTCTAGCAGGGGATAGTATTGCAGCTATTCCTATGATTGCGCATGCAGCTGCTAATAAGAGTGACCCTGAAGACCTTAAATTATCTAAAATCATTACTTTGGTTGTTATTTGTTTTCCTTGGGTGGGTGAGCTTGCAAACCTAGCTTTTCCTATTTACTCGGCTACTATTGAAGGGTACGGGGTTAGCACGATTGCATCTATATTATCCGTTGGTCCCTTCTTTATGTTTACGGATCCATATCTATCAATCCCAGCTCTATTGAGTGCTTTCAATTTTCCTGAAATTTATAAAGTGACTTATTTAACGTTAGCACTATTAACGGACCATATGTTTGAGGTATCAGAGGCGATAGCTGTTTTATTTGTGGTTGTTAAGATTAAACAGTCATCTGCTACCTTTTCCAGTAAAAGGAGCCCTGCTCGGTGAGGCGGTAGAGGCTCTTTTTGAAGGGGGTGCGAACGGTTTCTTTTTATCCTGCTTTGTCACTTGCATTAGATAATCCCCATATAGCTCAGGGCTTTGAAGATTGATGTTACTAGGAAATTATTTGTTGAGATTGATATTTTTTGAAACATCTGTTAAACAGAGATATTTTGGAGCTATAACACCTGCAATTGCTGGCGACCCTTGATTTTTTCTAGGTAAGAAAATATTAATTTAGTAAACGCTAAGGATGAGAGTGTATTACACTTCAGTATAGAAAAGGCTGGTAACTCTGTTTTGCGCTGCTTATAGCGTGAAGTTAAATTCTGCTGTCTCAAAAGAGTATATAGGATTGATTTTATTCTCTATATTTGCTATTTAGGTTGGAAATGATCTGGTTTTGGAGGGAGAGAAGGAGGACTGCCATCTTTAGTTGTTTTGTTATATTTAGCCTTACTCTGTTCCAGAGCAGCCATGGCTGGTTGTTTTAAATTATCTTTCATTATACGAATGTCTTCCGGACTTAAAGGTGAAGATTCAGCCCTGCAAATCTTCTCTATTAGATCTTTTTTAATACGATTTGCAGCCACATGGTTAGCAGTGGTTGTTATTCCTTTGTGTGTTAGGATGATTTTGAGTGATTTGAGGAGATCATCTGGGGAGGCGTGCTGTAATTTTTGTAAAAAGATAAAATCAGTTGGACCTTTGCCATGACTTCCGAGTAAACCCATGATTTCTACTCTTGTCTGAGTATTTTTAGTATTGTCATCAGGATCGAGTATAGTTTTAAATAGATCTATCCCAAGGTTAACCCCCTTCTCAAGGCAAAACTCTAAATCTCTATTTGTCAGTATTGAATAACTTTTTTTAAAGTGTTTTCGCTTCTCTTCAAATGATAATTCAGGTTGATCAGATGCAATAAGGAACTTAATTAAAAGGTCTCGGTGCTTTGTAGGTTCTAAAAGATGTAGCTTTGCTAATGATGGCCGTGGGTGCGGTGTCGATAATACTTGATTAAGTTCTACATAGTCACTTTCCTTAGGCTTATCTATTAATTTAATTGCATCTATTATAAAACCTGCTATAGAGTCTTTATTTTCAGGTTTGCTATGGAGCCACATTTTCTGTAAAATAGTGCGCGGGTTTTCTGAAATCTCGAGTGCTGTTATTAATCTTAGTCGAAATTCTAGGTTAGATTTTCGGTTACTTGCTAAGGTATTGACCTTATTATAAAATAGTTGTTCTTGCGTTGGAAGTAATGTTGTTTCTAGTAGTCTCATCAACTCAACATAATCGACCCCATCTGTTAGTGAGGCCATATACTTTTTTAAGAGTGTTGCTTTCAACTTAGCTAGTTGTCCTTCAAATGAAATTGTTTTTTTAGAGAAAGCGTTTAATTTCACAGTAGAATTTACTATATCTTCGCCATATCTTTTAAGACTGCTCGTGATTCCCATTAATTCAGCACTGTTCGTTATATCGACTACTTCTACGTTATCTCGATTTGAATCGTACCAATATAACCTGTTATCTATTTTATAAATGCCAGTTGCGTGCACACATGAAACACTTAAGGTACACATTGTTTTCTCTGGGATACACTTAAGTAGATCTACTATGTGACTATGAATATTAGGGACTGCAATTTTTTTGTGGTAGTGGGCTTGGTTTGTACTATTAAAAAACTCTTGAGCCAGATACAGTTGTCTTTTTGGTTTATCTATATCCTTTCTACCAAAATGATACTCTAGTGTCATGTCTTGAGTGTTTAAGATATGTTCTAAACCGCCGCGTTGTCCAGTGCTTCTCAACATTAATTCAATTTGTTGATCTATCCATTTCTGGATATTTTCACTTTCATTAAATTTTTCTTTTAGATTAAATTTTTCTTCTAACTTTTCTGAAAGATTCTTTTCTACCCAGGCTTCTTGATCCATTATATTCTCAAATGGAAAGGAATTAGGATTAGATCTTTTTTTCGCTCTTTGTTCCACATGGCCTTCCACTAGATCTTCCGCTGGGTCTTTCATCAGTTTGTTAAATGATTCTGTCGCTTTTTGTATTGATTTTGCCCCTTCACTTTTTTTGACGTTGGCATGCATATCAACTTGCTGCAACCATAACGTTGATAACCCATGACAAACTCCTGATTGTATTCTCTTAATCGTATCACTCAATAGTGGTTTAACGATTATTTCTATTTTGCGAGTCTTTTGATTATATTTGAAACTGCGCGTTAACATAGGATGTGCAAGTATTCTGTCACAAACATTATCATGCGCAATAACTTCCATTTTTGCGGCCTTATCTTTTTTTAGATCTTTTGGTGTAAGCATATTACTCTCTTTTATTTAATTGCTTTTTTTATAACACTAAACTCATCTTTGTCAGATAAAACATCACACCGGGCTCTTATTATAATAATGGAAATAAATTTCTGATATTTATGGGTTTTTAGTTACAAAGGATAACAGTAGAAAAAGTAAAAGAATAATGATAAGAAATGACTATTTAAAAAGGCGCTTAGATACATATTGTGCTGCACTAAATGAGCACATGAATATTAAAAAAGGTATATTTAGACGAGAAGAGCTATTTGATGAGTTAAATCATCTTGAGGATGGTGATATTTGTCAGATTTTAACCCTAAACCATTCAATGCTTGTTATTAAACAAGGCGCGGATTATGCTTTTTATGATCCTAATGATGTTAATCCTAACTTAAACGTAGGTACGTTAGAACTAAAGAGTATTGTTGATCAGATTTTTTCATACAATACTTCAACGTTAATTAATGAAGGTTCTAGTGGTGCTCTCAAATCAAAAGCGCCACTTTGGTTAGCTACCTTATCTAGCTCCATAATTACTCATCCACCAGAATCTGAAGGTTTAGAGTCAAGTTTGAGTGTGGCGATTCCTCAAAAGGACTATTTTTATTTTTTGGCTGCTTTTATAAATGTAGGAAAGCCTCATTTGGAACAGGTGAGCTCAGAGGGTGTATGCTATGGATTAAGCCTTGCTTTAAGAGAGTTAATTGTTCAATATGGGTCTGTTACTAAAGCCAGCAATGTATTCTATGTACAGCTACAAATATTGGCAGATCTACAGAAGAAGTCTGTTGCAGAAGGGGTTGTTAATACATTCAATAGAGGTGGGCCACAGGTGTTGCCAGATGATAAGTTTCATGAAGTTAAAGGCTTGTTTTCTGCTAATGTCATTGCGTTAATTGAATTATTTCAAGGAAGTCAAAATTACACTTTTAATACTTCTAGTCAGGTTAGAAGGCGGGTGGGATCTGGTGATATTTACTCAACTTTTCCACCCTGCGCTTTACCGTTATCTATTGCATACCCTACCGCAGATATACGCCATAGAGGCGTAATGAGTACCCAGTCTGCATATGAATTATATCATTGGCAAGGGCTGAGTTTTTTAGAGCAGCTAGCAGTTGTTCAAAGAATGTATGCTGAGACTCAAGTTAGAGGACATGAATTGATTGTAGATAAAGATATAATTAGAGCTATAGCTCGAAGAGGTACTAAGCATGAGTGGCTCTTTGTAGCTAAACGAATCTATTCAGATGTGCCGTTGTTAATGGAATGTATAAATCAACTACCTGCTATAGCTGCTATGATTCCTAAAGAGAATCATTCTAACCGAGAAATTATAACGGGGTTAAACAGACTGCCAGAAGCCGTATTTCAATTGGTTCAGTCTGTAGCCGTTGACTTACTAGCTGCTATCCAGAAAGAAGGATTTATAATAAAGCATGGTGATACGTTAATGCACCTTGCAGCAGTAAGTATTAGGGCTGATATTCTACCAATACTTGCATCCATGGGTGAGGCGACTGATTCAGTCAACATGTTTGATGAAACACCTTTGTTAAAAGCTATAAAGTATGGAAAAGACACCGGAGTTATCTCATGGTTTCTCCGTCATGAAGTGGATAGTTATGCCTCAGAAACAAACTTAAGTAAATTAGCATTCATGGCGGTTACTTATCAAAACGGTTATTCACTTAATGCTTTATTTGATTCAGGCTTAAATCCAGACTTAGTATGCAGCTCAGGACAATCATTGCTCATGCATGCAGTCAAGCAAGGAGATATAGCATGCTTAGATGCTTTGCTTACACATAAGGCTTCTACATTAGCAGTAAAAGGTAAAAAGACTCCCTTGGAATTAGCTCTTGAGTATAATCATTACAAAGTAGCTGCTCATTTAATTGACAAGGGGGCTGACTGTATCGTAAATGGGAAGGAGGCATTGTTAGATGTATTAATTGCTTCATCAAATCTGCTCAAGGTGAAGATGCTGATTCACGCATTATCTTCTAAAGGATTGGTGGATGTAACATTTAAATCCAATGCAATGTCACAAGCAGTGATATGTGATATAATTGTAGGTGCTGAAATAAGGCGGTCTGATGGAAAACTATATCCATTATTTGAAAGAGCAATTAAAGAAAAAAATTACCCGATAGTTAAAAAAATTATTGAGTATCCGAATATCGGTTTTGATCCCTTACAAAAGTTAATGAAGATTTTATCAAAGTATGAAGACGAATACGCAATGAAGCTGCTTTTACCTATTTTATCGGTAGTAAAAAATAGTAGTGGTGAAACATCATTAATGTTGGCTGTAGCAACAAGCGATGTAGCATATATTCAAATGCTGCTAGAAGCGGGTGCTGATATAAATAGTGTAGACAGTATGGGCCATACTGCACTTATGTTTGCTGTAAAATATAACTATGATGATGTACTCAAGTTGCTTATAGATAAAGGAGCAGATCTATTTGTGGCTTCTAAAGAGGGTGATACAGTTGTATCACTAGTTTTAAAATATAAGAGTGGTGCTTGTTTGAGGTCTTTGATAAGTAATATGAAGGTGCCTATGATGTTAGAAATGGTGGAAAAAGAACCTGAGAATGTGTTAAGAGACCTCGTTGATCAAATTTATCAATATAAAGGATATAAAGAGTTAGCGATGGTGTTTTCTAAGGTCTGTGACAGTGGTGAAATAATGGCGGACTATTTACTATCAGAATACGCGGGCGAGTCAAAAGCTATAGCTATTATTTGTGTTTCATATGCGTCTAGAACTAATAATGAGTTTCTGTTGCATAAATTTTTCAGTAGTGATCATGTAGCTGAGTTACAACCTGAGGATATTATCTTTTTAATGTTTTATTCAGTTAAACTAGGCTCATTTACACTACTCAAGTACTTGCTTGATTTATCACAGTTTGAGCAGAGTATGTTAGCTGAGATTAATAGTAATGGAAACACAGTTATTAAAATGACAGCCCTAAGCTCAGAGCCAGCTCACAAGAAGATGCATGCTTTATTAATGAGTGGGTCTAAAGGTCGTAAGCCACTAGCAATAGTACAAGAAAAAGAGGTAAGTATTTTTTCTAATTCTCAGATGTATAAAAAAAAACTATCAAAAGCAGAGGAAGGTAAGTTAAAGATAGATAAAGGCCCGATGGGAAGCAAAGATAAATGATATACCTTTAAAATACACTTTCTATGATACTTTTCTTTTAAGTAAGAGCTCCTCATAATTAGTTGTATGATAGTCTGAAATAATCATCAAACCGTAAAAAATGCTAAGTACGGGCTCATTACCTAGGATTTTCAAAAAAATCTAGTGATACTGTATTAAATCATATAGATTATATACACGTTAATGATAGGTTTAAATGTATTGTGAAAAGCCAAGAGATTAGAAGTCAGTTTTTGAAATTTTTTTCGGACAAGGGTTATACTCAAAAACACTCATACTCATTAGTTCCTGCTAATGATCCAACACTTTTATTTACTAATGCAGGAATGGTTCCATTCAAGGGTGCATTTTTAGGGACTGAGGTGAATGACTTCACAAAAGCGTGCACTGCACAAAAATGTGTTCGTGCAGGCGGAAAACACAATGATTTAGAACAAGTAGGCTTTACCGCAAGGCATCACACTTTTTTCGAGATGCTAGGTAACTTTGTGTTTAAAGATGCAAGTAAAGAAGCGGCTATTCAAGAGGCTTGGGGGTTACTGACAGCGATTTATAAGATTCCTGCAGATCGCCTGATTGTGACTGTTTATTATGATGATAAAGAGGCTAGATCTATTTGGGAGAATGTGATTGGGCTCGCGTCAGATCGAGTTATTGACTGCGGGGAAAAAGATAATTTCTGGTCAATGGGCGACGTTGGCCCGTGTGGACCTTGTACTGAAATATTCTATGACCATGGGCCAGAGGTGCCTGGAGGTATGCCTGGAACACCAGACGAGGACGGAGATCGATACGTTGAAATTTGGAATTTAGTTTTCATGCAATATGAAATGAAAGCTGATGGTAGCCGAGTTAATTTACCCAGCCTAGGACTGGATACCGGGATGGGATTAGAGCGTTTGTGCGCAGTATTACAAGATGTCCATAATAATTTTGAGACTGATTTGTTTATGCCTATAATCAGCACACTAGAAAATAAAGGCGTTGATTTAACGACGTCTAGAGTCATTGCAGATCATATCAGATCATGTGTCTTTCTCATTGCTGATGGTGTTTATCCAAGTAATGAAGGTAGGGGGTATGTACTAAGAAGAATCATGCGACGTGCAATAGGCTTTGCATATAATGCAGGTGTAAAAAACCAATTTTTTGCTGAACTATCTGATGTTGTCTATGATATTTATGCAACTTCATACCCTGATTTGAATGAAAAAAGAGATGTTATTTACAAGGTTATAGCAGATGAAGAGGGTCGTTTCGCAACTACGATCAAGCAAGGCATGGCTCTGTTAGAGCAGTTGCTTAGTGATTCTAAGAAAATAATCTCTGGATTAGATGCATTCAAGCTTTATGATACCTATGGTTTTCCATTAGATATGACAAAGAAAATTGCATTAGCGCGTGGTTTTTCGGTTGATAAAGAAGCGTATAAAGTCCATATGCAAGAGCAAAAGGAGCGGTCTAAATCCAATGCGCAGTTTTCAGCTCATATCGGCGGCCTAGATATAGACTTAGAAACAAAATTTTTGGGTTATCAACGTGAGGAGAATGATGCACAAATATTGAAGCTTTATATAGATAGTGAGCCTGTAAAGCAGTTAAAATCTGATGATAAGGCCATTATTTTTGTTAATGAAAGCTCCTTTTATCCTGAGGGAGGCGGTCAAGTAGGAGACCAGGGTGTTATACAAGGTCCTTATGGTCAGTTTATTGTGCAAGATACACAAAAGTTTAATCAGGCCATTGGTCATATTGGCTATGTAGCTTCAGGTACGCTTAGCCCTGGTGAGGATGTAGCGCTCCGTATCGATCACGCACGAAAAGAAACAGCAAAAAATCATACGGCTACGCATTTATTACATGCAGCACTACGATCTATTTTGGGTAAGCATGTGTTACAAAAAGGGTCCTTGGTAGCGCCAGAACGCTTACGGTTTGATTTTGCACATCCCTCACCAATGACTCGGGATGAAATAGCGAAGGTTGAGCAGATTGTAAACCAACAGATTCAGCAAAATATTCCACAAACAGAGCAGTGGATGTCTCTAGAAGATGCAAAGAAGCAAGGGGTTATGGCCTTGTTTGATGAAAAGTATGCAGACACAGTGCGTGTGATGCAGTTTGGGTCAATTTCTACAGAACTATGTGGTGGGCTCCATGTTTCGGCAACGGGATCAATTGGTTTGTTTGTTATTATTCAGGAAACTGGAATTGCCTCAGGCATTAGGCGAATTGAAGCATTGAGTGGCCAGGCTGCCTATCATTGGATGCAGTCAATGCGCTCAGAGCGCTCAAAGCTTAATGGGTTGTTTAAAGCGAACTCTGATACGCTCGTTAATAAGGCACAGCAGACAATACAAGACTTGAAGAAAGTCAGGAAGCAAGAAAGCAAGCTTTTGCAGAAAGTGTATACGCTTGAGTCAGCTAGTTGGCTACAAAGGGCGCACCCACTCAAGCATGGTCAAGCAATTATACAAGTGTTAGATGGTCTAGATATTACAACACTACGCTCCATATCTGGTGCGTTAAAGTCTAAGGCTAATCAAACCGTTTTAATTTTACTCAGTAAAAATCAGGGGCAGACTCAAGTTTTCATGAGCTCCTTTAATACTGAGTATAGCTGCGCTAAAATTTTTAATCAGTTAATTGATCAGTTTGGTGGGAAGGGTGGTGGCAAGCCAAAACAGGCTCAAGGTGTTCTCAATATAAGTGTAGAACCATCTATTGAGGAGGATATTATTTCATGGATAGAAACAAGCCATGGGCAAGGTTAAAAAGTACGGTGGAAGCTCACTGATAACAGCTGATCAAGTTTCTTGTATTGCAAGCAATATCGAGGCTGGCGATGTAGTTGTGCTCTCTGCACCTTATGGACGAACGGATGAGCTATATCAACGTTTTAGGCACTTTAGTAGCTCAGAGGCTCGTAACCGCGCATTAGCAGTAGGTGAGCTTGAGTCCTGTTATGCCATGCAGCTGGCGTTAGCAGAGCGCTCTGTAAAATCTGAGATTATGAGCTTTGATAATATGGGGCTCGTAGCAAATCAACTACATGGTGGTTGTGTTGTAAAAGCTCAGCCAGATAAAATTAAAGAGAATGTCGCAAATGGTATTGTATCTATTGTGCCTGGATTTCAAGCAAAGACAGAAACCAACCAATTAGCTATTCTTTCAAGAGGGGGGTCTGATGAGACGGCTGTGCACTTAGCTATTGCACTACAGCTAGCATGTTATATTTATTCAGATGTAACCCATATTTATGATTCGGATATGAATAACTTAGAATGTATTACCTATCAGTCTCTCCTCCAGCTATTAGATGGGCAGCGCCCCATGAATAAAAGGGCTGTAGAAGTTGCTCAGCAGTATAATCATCCGATTTATTTTGGGCATTGGCGGCAGTCAGAACCAGGAACTTATATTGGGCCAAAAGCGCATGCTGCCTTATCATAAAATATTGGTTAGTGGTGCTAGAGGGAGGTTGGGGTCTGTTATATGCACAAGACTGAGTGCCGATTACCAGATTATTGAGCATGTTAGAGGGCTGGATTTATCTACTGTGATTGCATTACATCAGCCTGATTTAATTATTGATGTAACTTCTCATATTAACATCCTAGCGCATATTGCTATCTATCAGAGACATGCAATACCTGTTATCATCGGTACAAGTGGTATTAGCCCGGTTGATGCACGTCTTGTGTGTGAGGCTACTCCGTTCCCGTTGTTAATTGTTCCTAATTTCTCAATGGGATTTAAAACGCTGATACAACAAGCTGTTATTCTTAGCAGCCAATATAAAGTGTCTAAAATAATAGAGACGCACCATAATCAGAAAAAAGATAGTCCTTCAGGAAGCAGTTTGTTTCTAGCTGATAGGCTCGACACGACTATTGAATCAATAAGAGTGCCTAGATATATTGCTAAACATGAGATTCAGTTTTGCATGGAGGGCTCATTAATAACTATTTCACATGAAGTAACAGACAAAAGCAGTTTTATCCCAGGAATATTACACGCTATTGAATATATTAGCTCAAAGCCTAGTGCCCAGATATATTACCCAGGGAGTTAAAAATGATATGGCTGATTACATGTATGATAAAACAAATAGTAAGTTATGTGCATCCTCCTATTAAACCTTGGATTATAATGGATATTAAAGGTTTGGAGCTTTCTACCCAAGAACGATGGATGTTAAAGCATCCTTGGGTTGCCGGTGTGGTGCTGAACCGTACATTGCACTATGGAGCTGTTGATGTTACCAGTAGAGCTTATTATGAGTATCATCAATTAAAATCACTCACAGAGGAAATAAAAAGCATTAACCCTAATTTGATACTCATGATCGATCATGAGGGGGGCGATATTATCCGTTTTAAATCAACAATAACTCAGCCAATTATGAAGTATCATCCAAATTTATCACTTGCTTATAATCGGGGGTGTGAAGTAGGGCGTTGTTTACGCGATTTATCAATTGATATACTTTTAGGACCAGTCGTTGATGAGGGTGTCGAGGGGCATGCAATTGCTCGTCGAGCAATTAGTGCTGATATAAGTGAGATTACAACAGCAGCTTCTGAGTTTATAAGAGGGGTGCATAGCTCTGGTATATTAACCGTACTAAAGCATTTTCCAGGCATTGGTTATGCTGAAGCGGATACGCATCAGTCAGCTGCGTATGATCATAGAGATAAAGATGCAGTGCTTGCTTCGGCTTCTCCATTTTTTAAATTATTAAATAAACCTTGCTGGGTCATGACAAGCCATGTTATATATTCATGCGTAGATACACTTCCGGTTAGCTTGTCTGCGAAATGGATTGATCTTCTTAGACTAGAAAGTGTACAGCCTGTAACAATTATAACGGATG
Organism: Candidatus Comchoanobacter bicostacola; assembly: GCF_024172705.1. Lineage (GTDB taxonomy): Bacteria > Pseudomonadota > Gammaproteobacteria > Comchoanobacterales > Comchoanobacteraceae > Comchoanobacter > Comchoanobacter bicostacola. The sequence continues at coordinate 522,386 of NZ_CP092900.1, read as the reverse complement.
ATCTGTCTATGAGAGCAATTAAAGGTTCATTGAGTGATACTCTGATAAGTGCGCATAGTGCTGGTAATGACTATGTAATATGTATGCACCAACAAGACCCGCTCTCTAACTTTTTAAAATAGTCTTCGTGGTTATAACGATTACTTGTTTGTAAGATTTAAGCCTGATAGCCAGAGATTGAAATAGATTTATAGGTCATTAATAAGCATAATTTAGTTATGCAGAACATTTGTTTATTAAGTATTGACAAAAAAAATATGACATTTTATATTACAGTGCTATAATAACTAACGAATTACTTAAAAATGCAGTAATTAGGAAGAAAGGAGAAAAATATGTTAATTTTAACAAGAAGAGTAGGCGAAGCATTAAAAATCGGTGATGAGGTTACCATTACTGTACTAAGTGTAAGAGGGCACCAGGTACGCATAGGTATTGATGCACCAAAAGATGTTAGTGTTCATCGCGAAGAAATTTATAATAAGATTAATAATCCAGATGCTGATGAAGGCAAAGATATCGATCATAATGCTGAATCATTTGATGCACTAGACGATTAATCAGATACTTGCGCATACAATAAATCAATGATAGTATGTTGCTGACTGGAGAGGTGGCCGAGTGGCTGAAGGCGCTCCCCTGCTAAGGGAGTATGGGCTAATGCTCATCGAGGGTTCGAATCCCTCTCTCTCCGGGAATTAGAATAATTATTAAAGAACAAAAAAGGTAAAATCAATGAGTAAAAGTAATAATAGAAAAAAATCCAGAGGAATGTTTAACCGTGCTACACGCTTAGCGTTTAAAAACTATTATACTGAACCCACTGCACAGGAGAAGCTTGCAGCAGCAGAACTAATTAGATTAAGTGTAAGTCCTCAAGTAATTGCGATTCGGTCGTCTTCAAAATCAGCCCAGGTATTTTCAGGTAAAGAAAACTCAATTTAAGCGTGGATCTTTAAATCCGTTTAGTGGATAGTATTTACTATATGAATGATTGATCCTTTGCATGGATGTATATGAAAGCTTGGCTTTAATTCTTTTTTTTAACATGATAAGATCTAGTAAGTAATACGTAAAAGAGACTGCTATGGATTTATTGTCATTATGGCCAATTGTATTGCCAATAGTAATAATAGTGGCAATGCATATGTATGAAATGACAGAAACAGAAGTCGGTAATATCTACCCTAATGACCTATCAAGTTTGATGAGCAGCAGTAGACGTATTCAAATCTTTTCTTTTCAAAGCAAAGGGTCTTATGAAACGTGTCGATTAAAGGGTGCCATCCATATTGATATTATGGAGACAGATCCTGATGCGTTTTACATGATGCTTAAAAAGAAAAAATATCCAGTATTGTGTTACTGTGATGATGGCCAACAATCTAAACGATATTTTCAACATATTCAGCGTAATCATAAGTCTTTTTGGCTTGTAGGAGGGCTAGATGAGGCTTATGATCAGGTAACTAAATATTGTGTACATAAACCCGTAGAAACTGAGTAACTTATGTCTGTTAAAATTGTATTATATAGTAAAAGTCATTGCCCATACTGTGTGTATGCTGCTAATTTGCTGAATGACCTAAATCTATCTTTTGAGGAAGTTAAGCTAAAAAATGATTATGAGGCCATTCAAGCACTGGTTGAGCGCACAGGAATGCGCACGCTGCCTCAGATATTCATTAATGATCAACTCATTGGAGGGTATGATGACCTTAAGGGGCTCCATGATTCTGGTGAATTAAGTAAAATGGTATCTTAGAGGGTAGAAACTATTGATTTGTCCAAGCGTGGGCGCTATTATTAAGATATAAGTTTTTAATCAATTAGGAGACAGTAATGGCTGCAGAGGCAAAAAAAGAATTTGTAATTGAAAGTATTTGGTCAACCAGCGTCAAATTTGATGCAATAACACCTGTACATAAGCTTATGGACGAGTGGCAACCTGCTGCTAATTTAGATTTAGATGTTCAAACAGAAAAGCATGGCGATAAGCATGTTGTGAAATTAATCATTTCTGTAAACGTTAAAATCAAAAATAACGAAGTTTTCAACCTAGAATCAACACATACAGCAGTATTTAATATTAATGGCTATGAAGGCGATGAGCTAAATCAAATCTTAAATAGCTTCTGCCCAGGAATTATATACCCGTATGCACGTGAGAAGGTATCATCTATTGTTTCAAATGCAGGATATCCTCCATTACATCTTTCTCCAGTAGACTTTGATGCACGTTATAGAGCTTTAAGTGAGACCAGCAAGGCATCATAGTTTAGTTTGTTGCAATAAATAGGGGAGGGGCTTTAACAGGTTATAGTTAAATTTAGATAGGGATTTCTAAATATGGTTTTTGATTTACTATTTATATTTTTTGGGTTGGCTAACTCTATTACCCAGCTTGATAAATACCACCCCACCTTAGAATATGCAGATGACATTAAATTTCCTGTTAGTACTCATTCATTTGAAACTGAATCTGTATGGCTAGGTGCTGTTGTTGAGCAGTAGCTATCTGATTCTTACTATGGATACCTTGAGGTAAGCTATGATGTAGGTCAAGGTGGTGTTAAAAATATATTGAGTAATTATAACGACCCTTTAAGCGCTACATCATCCGATATTGAAATTGTAGATAAAGGCAGTTTTTCTTTAGGATCAGGGGTAAGCACATCTGGTTATAGGTTAGGACCCATTATTAGTTTTAAAAACTACACGCTTAGGTATCGATTCTATGAAGTACCTATGATAAGTGATGCTTTAGACTCTAGTTTATTTTATGGTTTAAAGCTGTCATATCATTCAGCACTGAGTAATAAACTTTCTTGAGGCTTCTCTGGATGTAGGCTATATGGTCCTGATACGCTTGCAAGTGGTTTAAAGGCTCAAACTATGACGAATAGTAGTAATGCTGCTGAGTATACGACTACAGCATATAAGGAGTTTAATAAGACTCAGTTTAATACCATTCAGTTGCAAATATTCTTTCAATATCAAATTTGAGGCTGCATATGAAAATTAAATCTCTTCACCTATTCTTGTTCCTCTTGCCTTCAGTTTCTTTGTCATACAATACGCCACTAGGGGTAGCCCAGTTCTCCATTAATGGAGCACTAGAGCAAGATATCAATGCTCTTAGCTCTGTCAATGTAGGCAACCATGCTACTTCTTCATTACTGTATTCATCACCAGTAATAGGTGCCCAGTTTAAATTGCTAGACTTCAATTATTCTGCAGGGATAGAGTGGCGTTTTCCAGAGCCTGAGAAAGTTATCTCGCGGTATTTAGATATTCATCAACTTAATGCTAAATCTTCAGAGACTAGTCATGCGATTAATCCGGATTATACCGCCTGGTTAAATAAGAATTGGGGCAATATAGCTATAGGGTTTGCATGGCGGGCTACGCCATTAGATACTCGGCTTAAAATGACCAGCGTTTTATTTAACCCTAATACGATTCATTACAAAACAAAATCTCAATTCATGTTTGGGCCTCAAATGATCGCTCATTTAGATTATACGCCTCATATTAGCTTTTATTTTTTGGTCAGATCTCTATACTTACTAGATAAAATTACGGATCATAAAAATTCTGACGCAAATCTAGCATCTTCCTATCTGCCGCTAAACTTATTAATACAGGGTATAAACTTAGCAGACCTAATAGGACCAAGTATTAATATTTCTGCATTAAGTCTGCAATATGGTGTTATAATTCATGTTTAGAGAATTTAAGTATCTGCGTTGAATAATAATTACTTATGTGGTATTATTATATATTAGAAAATTTTATTGGGTGAATGAGAATGACAAAAATAATAGACGACCTTATAAATACATTGTTTGCAGATAGTGAGGGAAAGTTTTCAAATCAGTTTTTCAAATTGAGTAATTTAAAGCTGTTCATGAACTCAGACCCCAAGCTTAAGCAAGAATTCTTTAATAAATTGCAGATTAAGTTACTCGCAATCCCAACTGATGCTAGTATTCATAATAAAGAAGCTGCAATCAAATTTCTTATTAACTTTATACCTTTTGCACTAACTAATGAAACAAAGATAGTTCTGCCTATTCTTGCTAATCAGGGCTATAGCGAAGCTCAATATGATATTAGTCGAATACCTTTAACAGCTAAAATTTTGCCTAACTCAGACCAGTATCATACTCTTGCATTAACTCCAAGGAATCCAGAACACCCTGCACAACTTATTTGTATGGGTACAGCACCTCCTAGTACACAAGGCTCATTGACTACTATTCTTGCTGACTTATTCCCTTTCACATCAATAGGATGGTTACTCAGTTTTAAATCCCAAAAACTTCTGTCATGGGCCATGAAGCAAAAGCACATTGAAGTTACTGGACAAAGCTTAGGTGGTGCAGTAGGTCTAGCACAGTTAAAGCATTTGCATAAAGCAAGGGTTAAGCTATCTGCTAATTTTTACAACCCAGCTTTACCCATCATGACACCTAAGCTTGGTGACATACCAATTAACATATATGTTAATAAAGGCGACCCTGTGAGCAAAGTAGGGGGGCGCGCTCCTCTAAATGCTAAGGTGTATGTATCAGACCTCAATCTGCCACGGAGTTCATGGAGGAGTTTACTAACGCATACACAGTGTGGTTGTGCTATAGCAGGTGCGCAATCCTACACCGGTGCAGAGTACAATAAAAAAATCAATACACCATTGGCCTATTTCACATACCACCTGGTAAGACTAATTGGCTTTATTCTTATCATTCCTTTTTATATCGTGCGTTTACTAGTGAAATTAATCTGCAACATTTTTTTATTTCCTTATAAATATGTTTGTAGAAAACTGCGTCATAAAGCAAATTATAAAAGTGCTCGTAGAATAAGTCCCACTGCAGCCCAGGATATTTCGATTCAACAAACAATAATCCCCCGGTTAATGTGCCCCGCCCAAGGAGCAGGGATAGGTGTCAGCTTGGCGAGTTGATTCTAGCTTCCTAGCATACCAAGTTACTCATCCAACTGCTATTTGATTAATAGGCTGCTAAGTTATAGGTTAATTATATAAGGGCTTAACCTAGTGTATAACCAATAAGTAGGGTGCTCTAAATTGATAATACTATATATGCAAACATTTGCTTAGTTACAATAAATGCTATCTTTTAGGATATATTGATAATAATGATCGCTTATGATACTCTTGCTATTGATAATAAAGAGATATTTATGAATAAGCAGTCTATAAACTTTCTATGGTTGCAAGATAAAATAAATAAGGATCAAAAATACCTAATGCATGCTTATGCCTTTGAAGAAGCGAGTGAAGGAATAGCTCAGTGGTGTGATAATCATTGCGAAAATAGTGATATTAATCTCTACTATGATAGTGAAATTAGCACTTCAGTACAGATTGCTAATACTCAAGGAGCTTTTCCCTCTGTAAACTTTATTGATATACGTGACATTGAAATTGTCAGTAATAACCCCGATCTCTTCAGTAATGATCAAGGTGAAGATGGTCTAGCACAAATACCAATTTATTGGAAAATCGATATTCTCAAGCTTATCATACTTCTTCATCAAATCGAGACCAAAGATATGCAGGCTGCGATATTCTCGGATCTCCCTTGCCCTAGAAAAAAGAATTGCAACGCATTAGAGAAGGGTAGGTTCTTTACGTATGAAGTGTGCAAGACACTTAACAAGTATGGCTTGTTGGCTAACGGCATGGAGAATCAAAACTTTCAGATGATCAAAAATCCATATATGCAGCTAGCATTAAAATACTATATCAATGGCCACATGCGCTCTTTATACTATGCGATTACGATGCCAGTAGGAAAATTATTCGGCATGGGGGTGAAGCCTGAGGGATGGGTGATAACACGAAAATGTTGGTCTAAAACTCAGCTAAATTATAAACTGTCTGATTATGTGAAGGAACTTAATGGTGACTGTTTTGCGGGATCTTTGCGTGATATCTACAGGATATACGTTTCCTTTAAAAAGGGGGCAAGTATTAATATGAGTGGTGTAATGTACACTGCTCAAGAGTTTGCAGAACGTTACACTCCATTCAATCTTAAGAGGGCGGGCTTCTTAAACGATAATAAGAAAATTGTACATCAAGATAGCCACGGCAACCTCATTGTTCATGATGTGCAATCTATAGATTGGGGGTACAACCCGACAGAGTCTATAGATTGGAGCTATAATATCAGAGGTCGGAGGGATGTTAATCTTAAACGCGAAGTCTATGGGTTTATCTTTCTCCCGCCAACTAGAAGTGAGTGGCTCATTACTACTGCTAATTCTCATCCGTTCAAAGGAGTGTTGCCCGATACCTGTCAAGATCTAAAGCTATATTCGACACATTACACTGAGCGGCAAACCAGGTTTATTCTAAGTGTTCTTTTTTATATCGTTTGCATGAATGTGAAATTAACCTTCAGCTTTTTAATATTCCCATATAAGGTCTACAGTTTTTTTAGATTTCCTTATAAATATGTTTTTAGACAACCTCTAAGAGCTCATGATATAAACGCTGAAAATATTAGTTTGATGTTATTAGAACAAGCATCAATAGCCACAAATGTTTCTAGTCAAAAGACAAGGAGCCCGGCTGTTAAGCCAAGCTCCAGTCACAAGATAGAGCTGTAAGGCTAGCTTGTTGAATCAAGTTTGGCAGCATACCAAATTGCTAATCCAAATGCTGTTTTATTAACTAAGTCTGCTAAGTTATAAGTTATATTTAGCAAGTCTAAGTTACCATAAGGACTCAAGTAACCTAGCGCATAACCAATAGGGTAGATAGCCCAACCTACAGTTACAATCCACTTAATATAGGTAAACGCTAGTTGACTGGCTTTATTAGCTGTTGCTCTATTTGCTGCTGCAGTTGCACCAAAAAATATCTCATAAATGATATATAACCATGCGAGTGTTCCAATGATAAAGCCATGGGTTGTATCCATTAATCCAGTTTCACCAAAATATCCAAAGCCTAACATGACTAAGGAGGCTACTAGTAAACGCCAAAATATGCTGGATCGAACATTGATGATTGCAGATGTTATTAAATAAAACTCAATAATTTGAAGCGGAACTGTGATTAGCCAATCAATATAACGAAAAACAGTCGGTGTTTCTCCAACATTGATCCACATACCGCGCATATATAAATAATGCCAAAAAGCCATACCGGTTACTAACCCCGCAACTGTCATTGATGTTCGCCACTTCAAGGCAACATCTTGTCGCTCAACAAAAAAGAAAACAGTAGATGCTAACATCATCGCTGTTGCAAGCCAGAAAGATATGCCAACGTAGTCTGTTGCTGATAAGTATCCGTATTCCATTTCAAACTCCTTTTATCGTAAGTAAATTAAATTTATCCTATCATAATTATTATGCTCTATGTATATAATTCATAGATTTTGTTTAAATTAAAAACCCAGGGGCACTACATTTATTAAATCCGAATATATTAGAAAAGTTCTTTAATTTTAGCTTCTTTCTATAAGATCACGTTATTTTCTATATACGTAGGTAGACTGAAGTGGAATGCTCTCAGGTTCTGTCTCCAAGAGCATTCAATATATGCTATGTATTATACCTTGATAACTAGGCTAGAATTTTGCTCAAGTATAAAGATTTGTAAGGCTTGTTGCTCTTCTACTACTATTTCTTTACACTTTTTTTCTGATTTAAATAAATCACCAGATTGTGTCTGGTCGCTGGAGTAGGCCATTTCCCAAGGCTGGTAATCTTCAGGTGGACAGTTGACAAAGAGATCAAGTGCTTGTTTTGCGAATTTGCGATTACGAGTATCTTCACGTCCTGTTGCCCAGGTCGAAAAAACACCTCCTATCCAACCCTTGAAGTCAGTTGTCATTTGATCTGCGGAATTTACGCAAGTCTTATCTCTACACATTCTAGCATCTGTTTGTGCTCGGAAGGCAGCATAGGTTTGTCGCGCATACGATTGTGTTCTTAGCTCGTGACCCTTGCTCAGTGGATCCAAAAAGCTTAATATTTTTTCCATAATCTCATAGGGTATGTGGGCATCAAAAACACTGCTCGCTCTGTTGAAACACTGATAAACGTGCAATACCCACTCCCTTGCTTTTTGAGAACGTCTAGACACAGAAGGTCCTAGAGATGCCATGCCTTGAATGAGATAATGCTCAGATTGTAGCGTTAAAAGTGCTGCATTTAACATATTGATTCTCGGACTTAGCATTGAAGCATTCTTGCTTATCCAAGTAATGACGTCACTAACAAGTAGTGTGCTTTGTTCAGTAAAGTGTTTAAATAGACGCTGCCCAGGGAATGACATGGGCACTACTCTTACGATGTTGATACCCGCCTGATATATTGCTGAGGCAAATATTGGTTCACTCATATTAATGTTTAACTCTAAAGCTCTTTGTAATCTAATACCATTTATATCTTTTTTGGTCAGACTAGCAGCCGTTATAAGTTTGCACCCACCAATAGTCAATTCAATCTGTGTTGGCGTGCGCTTAATTACAATATCATGCCCTCTTATTTTCAGATGGTAGGTGGTGATTCCCAAGTTAATTATACCTGTTGCTAGTTCTTGCTCCGCATGAGCTATATTAAACTCCTTATAGAGGTCATATAGCTTAGCTGTTTGCTCACTAAAGTTCTTTATATGAATGCCGTAAGGTGCAATATTTCTTGGTTGATAATCGACTTTATATTTTTTAAAAAGGGCCACAAGCGTTGTCTTAAGCGGCTGATATCCATCATCCTTAAATTTGATAAAAGCTATGGAGTCTAATTTACCCACTATTATTTTATCATAGGCCTCATATCCATCAGTACTTTTTAAAAAACTAAGTATTCCTTTTAAATATAGCTTACTATCTGTTTTGTTATCGTTATAACCAAAGCGCAGTTTCATTGTATCTATTAAACTCATTTTAATATTCTCCATATAATTTGTACTTCATTATTACAAGATTTATGAATAATTACAAAGCAGAAGTTTAGGCCTATTTGAACAGGTTGATAGGACAAACCATTTACATGGATGAACAGCTGTTGGGCAAGTGCGTTAAGTGGTTGACAAATATATAAAATTACGTATAATTAACTTAAGCTTAATATAATTACAATAACAAGAGAATAAAATGCTAGGCCAACAAAAAAATAAAAGAAAACAAGAACAGTCTCCCAAAGCAAGTTATACAGAAACTAAGCGAGAAGCATTGGTTGATATCAGCCCTTCTAGTGTGTCTAATAGTACAGAGCAAGCGCTCAGCCGTACTAAAGTTAAGAACCCCCTAACTGCTTTGGGTGTGCCGGCTATATTCTATGAAAGATACTTGAAACGTCAGGAGCTACAAAGATATAAAAAAGTAGTAAAAATAAATCATATGTGTAAAGCGGATGCTGCTTCAAACCCAGATGAGATATGTGCTTTTGCGGCTGTCAAGCTTGAGCATGAAGGTAGGGCATTACGGGAGTTAGTACAGGATCCGGTTAATCATTTAGGGAGCTCTGACTGGCCATACACATTTAAGGCATTAAACACTTTTGGTGCTCTACAAGTCCGCAGTAGTGTTTCAAAAGGTAAAGCCGCTATTGATGAAGGTGCTCTTAGAGGTTCTACAGTTTGTATGGTAGGAAGAAGAGAGCATAATCCTATGTTTTTTTGTGCACTATCAGGGATAGAGCCCTTTACTTATAAAAAATTAATGATGACAGCAGTTCCTGAGCCAATTATCAGAGTATCTGATATTTTAAACAGTAGGTCATTCATTCCAGATGTTACTTACAGCAGCGTTAACTTATCTAAACCTATGGATAATAAGTATTGTATGATTACATGTTTTGACACTCAAGAAGAGGTTGATAGCTATGCAATAGACTGTTCTCTTGGCTTGTATAGCTGTCCTCATGCTACTATGTTTAGTATGAGAAATAATGATGTTCTTCATAGATCTGATATTCACTGGACAACAGATGTTAACGTAACTGATGCTACAAAGACAGCTACTGCAAGTCTTGTACAAGCATGTGGGGATTTTAAAGATTTGAATAAACCACTAAAAGCAAATGTGGAATTAATATATAGTAATTGCCAAGGTTTCATAGATTTTTTAAATAAGTATGTTGACGGGAGTTGTTTATCTAACGAAGAAAAGTTGGTTAATGCTTATACAAAGAGTCAGGTACAGCACCCGGATCTTTCTGTAGCACTAAAACAGTACGCTACAGCTTATCCTACTGTTAGTCGCAAACTTCATTTTTACTATAAACTAGACAAGTTGAGTAAAGCTAGTGCTTTTTCAGCCTTAACACTAATTGATAAAAAGAGGAAGAAACCTTCAAGAGCCCTTACAGCTATAGAAGTAACCAGTGCTATTGCTAAACGTAAGCCAATAGCCGGTTTAAGTTTTGACATTATTGATCGAGAGCTAAAAACTGCCAATTCTAAGATTACTGCTATTTCTAGTAAGATATTTTCAGTTAAGGAACTTGAGCAGCAAAACAGATATTTCAGGTGTGCAAGTGAAGAAACCAGAGCTAAATTATTATTGGAAGAAGCAAAGCACGGCCGATTATTTGATAGAATACTCGAATGTGTACCTACTTATGTCACAGCTTAGCAGATGGATCATAGGAAATTCCATATAAAGTTGCAAAAGGCATCATGTTTACCTTGATGATCTGTTTAGACTTGTCTGAATCAGATTAGGCTATTGGTTGGATCTTTGTACTTAAATATAATAAGTTGCTGTTACGGATATATTTGAAACGTAGGGTTCAATAGATAGTTTAGCTGTATAATTAGCATTTCCCGTACCATTTAGTTCATATTTCTCATAATGTCTAATTTCCGCTGACAGATCTAAGATAAGCTGCTCATTAATTTGAGTGCTCATACTAAGTCCGAAGGAAAAGCCGTTAATTGATTGTTCATTATCAATATTAATTGCTTTTAAAGTTTCTTTATAATGAACATTCAATGAGGCTCTAGAGTAACCAGCAGATAATGAAAGTATGGTATCGGTAGAAATAGCATAGCCGATAGTTGCCATAGCACCTAACGTATTATTCAGCTCAATGATTGTTTTTTCGGATAAATTATTGGTATTACTGTTATCTAAAGTAATCGTTTCAGTTACATCAATTGTGTTCGGCTCAAAGGAAAGACTAACTGAAGTTGCCCATATATTACTGTAGTTGTATGTGTACCCTACAGCAACCGAGGCAGTAAATCCTGATAATGCCGTTTGCAGTGATTCCGTAACATCAATATTATTTTCAATAAGAACAGTCCTTTCTAGTTGAGCGTTATTTTGTCCCGCTCCAGCTTTTAAAAACGCGCCACTTTTAAAGGAATCTGCTAAGAGTAGGTGGCAAGCAAGTAAAGGAATAATCTGCAAAAGTGAACGATAACGCATAACAAATCCATTTGAAATACAATTAGTGTAACACCACGCTGGTACAATGTATAGATTACATGGGCGGTGTCATGCAGAATTATCATTCACTAAGTGATAAGCTTGCCCTCCATCTCACTGATTAGATAATACCCTATATAGAGTGCTGTTAAATGTTACTTGTGGCATAGTGTTGATTTGATGATTCTATGGGTATTTGATAACCGTTCTCGTCTGTATTATCATCTAAATGAGTCGATCCTTCATCGCTTGAAAAACCATCATAATGTGCACAAGGCTGCTCGTAGTTTGATGGATTTTTTTCGAGAATTGTTTCGTATTGCTCAGTATTTTCTTGTGAATCATCATCAGACCCTGAATCACTTGAGAAGCCATCATAATGTGCACAAGGTGCTAAATAATGACTCTGCTCATTATCACTATTTTCATAGGGGACTGCATATATAGCCATAGCATTAGCTTCATAATTAGGGTCAAAAGAGTGTGAGGTTACTACAACTGAGGCCGCAGAGGCAAAATACATTGGATTCTCTTGCGACTGCACTGAGGTATTAAATAGAATGTCAGGTAATTGTTTAGCCCTACATCGTGAATAATAGCATTTAACCATCAGTGCAATAAATGCAATACTTCCAATTATAATAAGTGACCACATAGCAATTTCTGAGTGGACTTGTAATTTATCCGGTAATTTTGAGCCAGTTGTATTACTGGTGTTTGTATCATTGTTATGAGCAAAATCTATACTTGCAGTTGTTATTATAGGTAGAAGGCTAGAGACAGTTGTAGCATAGGGGGCTATATGACTTACTTCAATTTGATGAATATCATCAACCAGAATGGGTGGGGGTGTTGTGGCCAGAAGAGAAGGGAAGGCTGAAATGTTTAGATCATTATCATCATTGTTTATTCCATCATTCATTACTTGCTCAATTTCAAGCTCAGCGTCATCAGTCATTGTCGGTAGATCAGGATCGGTTAGGTTACTCGCTTCAGTAAGTGTTGAAGTCGTAATGGATGTAGCAGTTTGTGACGTTAGTGTTTTTGTAGTAGAAGTCATGCTATGCGAAGTGTTAGTTATGATAGCGGCACCTGCTATTGCTCTATTTCTTTCAACTGCTGCATTAATTTTATCAATCAAGTCTTGGTCAGTACAATCGGGGTTATTGGTTAAGTCAATCTCAATCAAATCAATATCTGGACTATCCGCGCGGGTCATGGCCCCTGTAATAAACATAAGTCCAAAATTATTTAACCCTGTATTGGACAGATTAATACGTTTTACGGATTGATTTGAGTATCTTAATGCTGCAAATATGACATCAATGTATTTGTAATCAATATAACGGTTACTAAGGTCTAAATATTCAGGAGCAGTATTTTGCCCAAGCTCATCCTTAAGCGTGAACCAGTCTTGATGTGTAAAAAGGTCCAATAATCCTAACCAAAGTATAAAATATAAGTTTATACTATTTTAACCTAGATATGTAGATGATTCAGTTTAGAGTTTGATAATTTCAGATCTACATCCAATAACTTTGGTTACATCAATCAGGATATTTGTGAAGGAATGTTTTTGATAGTTGTGAGTTATACTTTTTGAGCTAGCTTATAACTTTCATTCGCTTAGTTTTTATTACTGGCTTTATCCATTTGCACAATTAAATCTATCATTGACTTAATTATTTGGCGATTTTGTTTTCGCTTTTCATATTTCCTTATTTCTTGCGCTTCTTTTTTATAACTTTCATCAAGATTTTTTTGCTCATCTTCATACTGCTTATTATTTTCATCTAGCACAGAAAATAATAGCGCATAATATGGGGCTGCACCTAGAGCCTGTGAACACATAGGGCTTAGTATATTTATAAATACCAGAGAGTAACATCGTTTTATTTTTTTCATTTTTTGACTCTATTTTTAGATTATTGGATTTTTATAGAAACTTATCATAAGGTATTGAAACAATGAATCTTATTGGGTTTAAGGCATTATATTAGGTTGTTGCATATTTATTTGTTCAAGCACTAAAAACACACTTAAAATCTGCATAAGCTATTGAATAAAAGCCATAAATATGGCATTATTATAGATAGTAAATAAAATAAAAATGAATAAATTTTCAAAAACAATATTAAAACCAATTCGATCATTACTTGGGAGCTTGTTATATCCTGCTAGTCATAGTAGTGAAGAGACCTCAGCTAAGTTTGATGACTCAAACAAATTATACATCCCTGGAAATGGTGAAGTTTTAGGCTCAACTTATTGTCATAAAAGAAAATTTCTACCTGCGCCTGCATATTACAAGGGTAAGGATGCTTTCTCACTTATGTCTTATCAAAGAAATGTCTATGCACATATAAGTCACGCGTTAAAACACAATGATGAAGTTGATGTTGTGGGTTGGTCCATGGGAGGAGCAGCATTAATGTTGGCAGTATCACAGTTAACAAAAAAGCAGTTATCTGGTAAAAAAATCAATATTAAAATCGTAAGTACCTTTGGGTCATTGTCAGAGGTTGTTTCTAAACAAGTACTATTAAACTTAATAGTACTTCCTATTCTATATGCTATAAGTTTACCTTTCTTATTAGTCATTGGATTGAACCCACTAGAGTTACCTGAAGTGCTTATGGTTCTTATTTGTGCACCGGTTTTATACGCAGTAGCATTAATAACAGCTGTTATTGAGAAAATAATGATCATTAAACCTGTGCGAAAATTGCTAGATAGGGTAAAAGGGGGTTGCTTTAAAATGGTATCTAATTATCTAATGAAGTTAATGGACTCAAATCATAATGTATGGAAAGCTGCAGATACATTTTCTCAAAAAGATTTATCAAATGCTAGCCTAAAGATTTACCAAGCTATGGATGATTCGCTGATACAAACAGGAACAAGATTAGCAGATCGTATATCAACTGAAAAGCCTTCTAACATTGAAATTTATAAGTTTAGGGGGGATCATACTTACTTCCCTGACTTTATTGCGAAACCAGCTTAGTCATATCCTTTTGACCCACTACTTGTTACCTTATGGTGATGGTGGAGGCTGACCCCTGTGTCCGGCCGCGCCCGCAGAACGTCCACTTTGCGTAATACCGCTTTCTCTTTGATCAACGATACTGGATGAACGAGTAGATGGTACTCTATTTCCTATGCTCGATTTAGGAGCCAGTAAAGCCTTTAAACTGGAAAAGGTAGCGGTAAATACTGGAAGGCAAAAACTGTGATGCATTTTTTTATTAATAATCAGAGGCGATCCATCGTTTAAAGCTTCATCCATTTTTCTCAAGGATTGTTCAAAATACTGTTTCTCAAAATCTGGTTGAGAGATTAGAGAGATTTCCTTACTGGCATGTCTCCAAAGACTACATAGTCGCCTTGTATAGCAGAAGTTGAATAATGCGACTCTATCGGGGTTGTTTTGATCTAACTTATAAAGTGAATGAAAATTTTTTATATCATATTTTTTAGCACTTTTACTAAATGCTATAATTGTTTTTCGCTCTTTAAGACGAGCGCTTCCATGTAAACCTGCAAGATTTTTAATATCAGCATTGATAATAAGCTTATTTTTATATCCAATACTAAAGCCTAAAATAGAGATAATAAAGCGGCCTTGACCTATGCTAATACCTGTGCCTAATAGTTTTATCGTAATTCCATATTTATTTCCAGATACTTCATCTGAATCAAAGCTGTTAATGGATAAATTTAAACCAATCAGTGACCAAGCCATTCCTGTGTACTTGAGTCCATTAAAATAAAATTTAGGTATTAAGTCCCTAATAAAAGCATTTGATTTTTTTTCTTTAGTTTCTGCTTCTTTCATTGAAAAACGTTTCATAAGTATCTCCTAAATTACTGCAAACGTTATAACACTCATTTTCAACCTGTCAGATTTAATAAGTCATTAAAAAAACATACAACTATTAATAGCCACGCTTAAACTAAATATAGTTGTAAAGAATTTGAGATGACAACATGACACTTCTATCTGCCATTACCACATCATTTCTTGCGTCTATAATGGGTGGGCACTACCTATTTGGCAACAGCGAACTAGAAGCCACGGACAATGGATGCATATTATTCACTCCATTTGTGATGGTATGTTTATATCCATTGCGCTGACTGACTCATTGCATTGGCATAGAAAAGTTGCTCATTGCATTGAATAAAAGTGCGAGCCCAAAAGCGCTTGTAATTGCTCCAGCAACTACAATTTCAGATAAGCCCAGTTCTTTAACTTTAAAAAACAGCGCTGATCTAGCTAAAGATTTTGACTTCTTTAAAGACTTTTTGATTGATGTCTTTTCTGCCTGAGCATTTACGACAATCATCTGTTCTTGGTTAGAAACTAATGTTACGGTTGCTGCAGTAGGTTGATTACCATCCAAATAAGTAAAACTTACCTGTGCATATCTACATGTCTTTTTTGTCTGTTCTATCCGTTTAGTGACAGATACTTGTTTGTATTGAGCCCTAATTTGTTTTTCTAATGCATTAAGGTAAGCACCTGGATTAGTTTGATTTGTTTCTAGATGAAACATAACAGACTCATCTTGTTTCTTGTTTGAAAAAGAAACTTCTTTTTTATTATCTGAAAAAAAGGAGTCATTTTTGTCGGATACAAACATTTAAGGCTCTAAAAGTCAATTTTGTGTACCTTGCAGCTAATAATGGTATTCATTTTCTCAACAAGATTCTTATTTAGACAGAGCTAATTTAAACCCTGATTAACACATTAGGGCATACGATACCTTTAATAGAGCACAGTTGATTAAATGTTTATTGACTAGAGCTTAGCTCATTAGATTGTTTCTGTGTTATTTGTTCATAAATAACTACCGGTAGCGCAATAGTAGGAGGGAGCATTAAGTATTTTACAGCTAAACTAGCTAGATCAACTTTATCATGTTTAATTGCCAATAGCTTAAATAGAACGGTCAAGAATTGGCTTACAGCAATTGCAACGGCAATACTTATAAGAAAAACACTCAATATACGAAAGAATCCTGCTTTTCTGACTGACCAAGTAGATTTGCTTAAAGCATCAATAGGACCTGCTTTACTATCGCTTAAAAATATCATTGCAGGAAACCAAGATACATACAAATAAACAAGTATTAAAACAGCCATGCCGAGGGGTAAAATCTTTATAACATCATTATCAATTAGCATGCCGCTCAAATAATATATGAAACTTCCAGGCGTCAAAGCACAAAGTGCACCGCCTATAATCAACACTATATAAAATACAATTGACTTCCACCACATATCATTTTTGAATGCAAACTTAATATCTTCTTTTAACATGACAGGCTCTGAGCGGTATATTTTTAGTATCATTCGCCCTAGGGCAACCAGAAGTGATGGTATAGCGAATAAAATTAGCATAGGAAGTAATGGTATAGAGGCCACTAAAAATAGCACAGAATAAGATGTTAGTAATACGACAGGTGTAGAAACGAGTAAATGATACTTCCAATCGATTGCATATTTTCGAATCGTATTCGAAACCCAACTTTTAACGAATCCTTTTTCAGCCCGGTAAATGTACAAGGTAGCCTTTCCAAAGCCAATAGCCATTATAGATAGAACCAAGATCATTTTTATTACACCTTCAATTACAGGCATCGTAAATTGAGCTGCAAAAAATCTAAGCCATGCCCACATCCCCAAAAGTATGATACATGGTGCCGCTAGCAATAAAATGCATCCCCATATACGAAAATAATTCTTAAGTGTAAACAATAGCCACTGCTTAACACAGCTCCAAATTTTTAGTTTTTCCATAAACTTTCTCTCTTTTATCTGTAATCATCAATAGCTTAATAAAACTAATAACTAAAATCAATAAATGAAGTAATAGGTAATAAAAAAGAATTAAGCCTCCAATATTAATGCCGGTAATATAAATTACTGGCGCTATTGGCATTCATATCATATCCGCATTTTCTCCCCTTATTGTCCTTGCTTTCAACGAATTGTTCATAAGGCGTGAGATCGAGATTAATTATTTTGCATCATTTTTCGATGCACGAGCACTATTTACTGTAACGCACTGTTTCTTACTACATTATAGCTTAACTTTTGATTATCTTTCCTAAGAGCGCAATCTATCTTCTTATTTTGTGCTGAAAGAACTTTTGCATGCAAAGAATTAGAAAATGTTGTAAGGACTAATGGGCGGGCTGGACTAGCTGTACACCGTATGCTTACCAATAGCTATTATTTGCCATTTTCAGACTTGTTTAATCGCGATAGTTTACTTCATACAATGTCTCAAAATCAAATTTGTCAAACAGTCAAAACACCTGGTTTGATGCTGTACTTTGAGACTAAGCACTTGCTTCCAAATTTAACCATGAACATAATAAGAAAACCTTATTTTCAAGCAATATTAGCCAACCCTAGCATTCAAGAGTCATTAAGCGACAAAAGTGTTACATTCGCTGACTCTATAAACAATTTAAAAAATTTGAGAAGTCTATAGCAGAACTTAAATTAACAGGCATTAATAAATTACCATTGGTTAGCCTATTGAAAGGTAGAAAAGATATATTAACAGAGGGTATAAGCGAGATTGAGCAGTTAGCTGATATAGTAAGATTACGATTAACACTATTGTTTGAAAATAAATCTATTAGGTTATTCAACTCTTTAAAAACTGATGAAATCGAGCCCCCTCCTCGCCTACCTATTGAGATAAGAGAACACATTGCTCACATATACTATTATCGTTATGCTGTGGGCCCTCAACTATCCGCTAGAGCGCATAGGAATCAGTTTTATAGCTACTAAATGCACTCTGCATATTCACCAATATTGGTTCACGAGTAAATATCAGCCAGTGTCGCTGCACTTTAATTCATTAGGCGCTAGGCAAACTGCCCTCTTCTACTTTACAAGTCCCTTATATTTTATTATAGTAGGGTAAACTACTAATAATAATAGAAATAATTATGTCAAGATCAAAAAATAATACAATTAAAAAAAGAAGTTTCCGCCGGTATTAAAGCTTTTAAAAAGCGCTCTGCAGTTGCTAATGCAACTTCTTTTCCTATGCTTCTTGCAACAATGAAGAGATTGGTTGAAGAAAAATTAGCCACTGAATCATTTCAGTGTCTTCGTTGGCACTTATCTTATATGCAAAGTAAAGATCTGCCAAAATATTTGCAAGGTCTTTCAGTAGAAGCTTATCTTAACATGCTCACGCTACCAAAATTTAAGAAACAATTTATTACTCGTAAGATGGCAAGAGTTAGTGCAACTAAGATTAAGATATCTAATATTTCTCAGATAGGAATTAATCGCCGACAGGATATGTTGATCAATAAACTACAATGTAAATTGGATGTTGGATTTGCAGCAGCTAATGTTTTGAATGCGTTTACAGTGGTTAAAGAAGAAGTTGCTAGCGAAAAACCTGCACTAGTAGCGCAATCTGAAGAGCTGACGCTAACAGCATTATAATACAGGCTTTGATGCAACAATCGTTCCAGAGGGCTAAGTCGTTATTTACACCCTTTAGAGGATAACATTTGATCGGTCAAAACAACCTCTAAATCGCAATCGTTTTGAGTTACTTTCTTCGATGATTCTAGTGTTGCGCATAGATACTCCCCCTAACCTTCCCTAGTTATTTGGGCGCAGCAGCGCCCTCTCTTACAAAAAGTCTTGAAAGTAAGTCTTTTGCAATATCTGCAACTTTCTTTAGTACAACCTCATCATGTCTCAAGGCATTCCTTTTTTCGATGTACTCCCGAATTTCTCTTTCTACATCTGAGTAATGAACCGCGCCTATATCAGTTATTAGTATCTTCTTGTTACGACTTAACGTCCATATCTTATGCACAACAGATAATGCATCTAACCTTGCATATAAGGACTTGGGGTATTCTGAAAGATCTTCAGTTTTTACTTCAGTTCTTAAGAGAGCCATAGCATGTTTAAATAGCACCTTCAGCTATAAGCGCTTTAATGACTTCTACGTAGCCTTTCTGTGCTGCGATATAGAGAGAGATTGTACCACTTGTAGTTGGCTGATCAACCTTAGCACCTTCATCTATAAGCGCTTTAACGATTTCTCGGCTACCTCTTTCTGCTGCGATATGGAGTGGGGTTTGACCATGGACATCGCTTAGATTAATGTTAGCACCTGCATTAATTAAGCTATTAACAGCCTCTAAACTACCTTGACGAGCAGCAGCATGCAAACCTTGACGCTCACTTCTTCTTTTAATGGCCTTCTTCTCATACCCTATACCTTTATTATATGTAATTACAATAACAAATCCTTTGGCTCTAGTCTATTGAAGCGTTCATCAGTAGACTTATTGATGCTACGTCATGGATATAGACGCTGAGTAGTTGGCCTCTATAACATTTAATCATTCTCGGTACAGTTTAAAAAACTAGGGAGAACTTTAGCGTCAGTTTAATTTGATTTACTAACTTAAAAATATATGCTCATGAGATTAAGAGGTTAATTGAAAGAGTAAGATTACGATTAATGCCCTTTTTAGGAAAATAAACCTATGTAGTTGTGCAATTCTGTAAGCTCTAATGATAATGAGCCCCCTCCCCGCTTATCTCTTGAGATAGAGAACATATTGCTTTTTATACAGTAGATACTAAACTACCCAACAGAAGTGCGTATATGGATGAGTATTTGTAGATACGAAGCACGGATCTGAATCTTGAAAAGCTTATCTATCTAGCACTAAAGCGCTTAACCTCAAGCTTTCTTTTAAAACTCTATTCGTTTTATTGGCTCATCAAGTAATATTTCAGCTTCGCCTTTAAACTGACTTATATCCCACTTTCCTTTTTGTACACATCGTAGTGCTGCAATGCTTTGCTTAAGCATCATAGTCTTAATTTCGTCTTTAACAAGAGGTAAAGGAACCTTTGAGCATTTCTTATGCAGTTCTATTTGTAGTTTTAACTGTTATACAGTAACAAAAATATTAGAAACTAGCTTACCCTAAGAAGGAACACATACTCTGTGTCGAATGCTGCATTGACTTTTGCAAAAAAAATCTGACAAACATTATATTTGTATAAAATAAAAACTATTGAAAGGGAATTTATCATGCACACTTATTTCTATCACAACTCTAAGCCTTATTATCAGGAGCACTCAGATATAAACAGCAATGCTAGAGCAAAAGTCAAAGATTTTACACTTACTGCGCTGTGTTTATCTAAAACACAAGATATTGTACAAATATCACCTGGCAAAAAATCTGACTATGAGTGGTTAAAGCAGCATTATAAGGCCTGCGGATTAAGTGTTAGTCAGAATATTTTCTATGCAGATCAACAGCAAACTTTACCCAATGGATTTGAATTATCTAACTACAGCAAAAAAAACGATTCTTTTGCAGCTGCATACTTTGATAACAAAAAAAACTTTTTACAATTCGCAAAAAAACACGGTGTTGAGCACCCTAATACTACATACTATGACTGTGTGACACAAATTAAATGCATAGATCGCCCGGTAATGTTGAAAACAAATACCAGTTCCGCAGGCAGTGGAAATTATTATGTTCAATCATTAGCTTGCTTAAAAAGCATTCCGACACATACGCCATTACATGTACAAGAATTGATTGAGGATATTCAATCAAGTCTGAGTTTACAGTATGAAATAACATCACAAGGCTACACTTTTATAGGGGCAACAACCATGTTTATTAATGAAGACTTTTCATGGGCAGGTTGCTGCCCTGCCCGTATTGATAAGCATACACTTACACAATACAATCATCTAGTTAAAGGGTTATATAAACAGGGTCTTAGAGGCCCTTTAAGTTTGGATCTGTTACAGCGGGATTCAGGAAAATTTGCTGTCCTAGAATGTAATCCTAGGTTTGGAGGAAGCACATACCCCTGTATGCTTGCACACCGGCTTAATATAACACAGTGGGTATATCGAAAGTTTAGAGTAAAAACCCTGAAACAAATTGAATCTGTGAATAAGAGTCATAATATTTTTTACAGCCCCAAGACACAAAAAGGTATCATAGTAGTACACTGGGAAACAAAAAAACAAGATTTAGACTGTAATATATTAATTGCAGGTAATCACTCAGAGCAAAGAGAAATTATTGATATTCTTCATAAGCACCAAATCCGTCTATTATAGATAGTAAGAAATCCGCATAAAATATGAACAACCTAAGCCGCCTTTCTAATACCCAGATGTCCCTCAAAGCTACCGACTGAATCAGGCTTGTTTTCATCAAACAAATGGTTGTGGCTATAGGAAACACCTGCCGTTAACATGAGTTGACTCTGCTAAGTAATAAAACATACCCTTAACGGGACACAGCCCCCCCACACACTTACTGCTATATTTTTGAAATAAATCTAATGATGATGGCATAAATGTGCATTATAATCTTTAGAGACCTACCCTAATAGCAAGACGTAAAAATTTAGGATAATAACCTAAACATAATAACCATACCCCAAATAATAACTCTAAGACATGCGTAGATTGAGAAGACATCATCCCCAGTAAAATCAGAGGGAAAATCAATGGCACAAATAATGCTTGAGCAAAAAGTAAATGTGCAATCTTTTGTGTAGCACTCATAATGATTGTCATTATCTTTAGCATAAGATCAAGTACCAAAAAAAGAGTGATCCCACCTACTAAGTGAAATGTACCAATCCCAAATATGACCGCAAATGGTAGCGACAAAAACATAGAGTGCACCAAAGATTTATAACGTATAAGACGCGTATCAACACAAGCTAAAATAAGCTGCTGCATACTACCATTATATAATTGTGATAAAAGCGGTTGCATGGCTAATACCCATAACGGTAATAACATCCAAATAATGTTAAATGAATACCTTACCTCTTCTATTAATGTCACTAACACCACACACCACAGCATAATCAGTGATGCTATTTGCCACTGATAATGACGAATATGTACTAGCTCAAGTTTAATAAACGTATACATGGAGACGATGTTTTAAAAAGATTATTTGAGTGTGTTGAGACAACTGCGCCACCACCCTTTTTGATATGGCCTTCAATCAAAGACTCAAGTATATTTGAAGCATCCTGATCTAAACCACGATCAGGCTCATCCAATAGCCAGACCTTTGCTTTTGATAGATATAACTGACATAAATTTAACTGTTGCTTTTGACCTAAAGACAATTGTGCAACATCCGCATCTAAATCAAAGTTAATAATCGTATATAGTGGATCCTCAGCACTCTCACCCAGCATAAAATACTGCATATACTTTAAGTAATTACGTGCAGTTAACCCACTAGCAATATAATCATTGTCAGGAATCCATAGGCTCTGATCACTATCCAGCCAAAACAACTCATCATGATAATAGCCAGCAAGTGCTTTTAAGAATGTTGACTTTCCTGCACCATTTCGCCCTTTTAAATGAATACATTCACCGGGATAAAGACAAAAAGCAGCATGTCTTGCCTCCTGTGTTGGATGCAATGGAATACATGCTGCTTTTAATAAGTAATCAGTCACAAAGTAAGTGAATTAATCCCACTCAAGTGCGCCACCTGTTTGGTATTCTGTTACTCGAGTTTCAAAGAAGTTTTTCTCTTTTTTGAGGTCAATTATTTCACTCATCCAAGGGAATGGGTTCTCTGCACCTGGCCACTCCTCTTCTAGACCAACCTGCTGTAATCGTCTATTACCAATATACTGCAAATAATCTTTGAACATTTCTTTGTTCAAACCCAGAACCGGATTTGGCATTGTATCTTCAGCATATGCATACTCAAGCGCTACACCTTCTTTAATGATCTGTCTCACTTCCTTCTGGAAGTCTTCAGTCCATAACTCTGGGCATTCTTTGATGATTTGGTTAACCAAGTCTACACCAAAGTTCAAATGCATTGATTCATCACGGAAGATATACTGAATCTGCTCACAAGAACCTGGCATTAAGTTTCGTCGACCTAATGACAGTACTTGAACAAACCCTACATAGAAGAATAAACCTTCAAATACTAAGTAGAATGCGATTAAGTCTCTTAGCAACTTTTGGTCGTTTTCTAATGTTCCAGTCTGGAAGCCTGGATCAGATAATGCACGTGTAAACTGAACAGACCAGTTTGCCTTATCTGCCATGGACTTAATCTCACGATACATATTGAAAATCTTAGCTTCATCAAGTCCTAAAGACTGTACAATGTAGGTATAAGACTCCATATGAACCGCTTCTTCGAATGCTTGCCTCAACAAGAACAAGCGACACTCAGGGCTAGTAATATGTTTGTACATACCTAACACAAGGTTGTTAGCAACCAATGAGTCTGCTGTGCTTAAAAAGCCTAATGTCCGCTCAAAGATCTCACGCTCATGCTCACCCAGTGTTGACCACTGCTCAATATCCCTAACCATGGCTATTTCATACGGGAACCATGCATTCTTACAGGTATCACGATATTTATCCCACGCAAATTTATGTACGATTGGGAATAATTGATTCACATCATTTTCACCACCTTGGTCTTTTGCACGCTTATGTGAATTAATAACCATCGTGTCTTTAAGACTCTTTCGACCAGCGCCTAGTTTTATCTCACCTAGACCGGCAACATCTTTTACATCATTCATTTATGTACTCCAATTTAATTTACTGACAAGCTTCACAATCTGGATCTTCAACCGAACAGAATTGAGGCTCATCTTCACGTTTCACTTTGTTTAACTTTCCATCATGGATGGTTGATTTTTCACCATCACTTGCCCCCACTGCACGCAAGTAATAAGTCGTTTTCAAACCCATCTGCCATGCAGATTTATAGATATTATCTAACTTCTTACCCGATACATTAGCTACATATAGGTTTAATGATTGACTTTGATCAATCCATTTTTGCCTTCTAGATGCACACTTAATTAACCACAATGGATCAACTTCAAAGGCTGTCTTGTATCTAGCTCTGATCTCTGCAGGTATTCGGTCTATCTGCTGAATACTACCGTTGTAATATTTCAGCTCTTTAACCATCACATCATCCCATAACCCAAGCTTTCTTAAATCAGCGACTAAATACTTGTTTACGACCGTAAACTCACCTGATAGTGTTGATTTAACTGCAAGGTTCATATAGGTCGGCTCAATAGATTGAGACGTATTTGATATGTTTGCAATTGTAGCAGTTGGTGCAATCGCCATTACATTAGAGTTTCTCATACCATAGAGCTTCATCTTCTCACGTAAAGATTTCCAGCAAAGCATACTCTTATTGTCCATATCCAAAAGCGTACCACGGTGCTTTCTTAGTAACTCAATTGAGTCGATGGGTAAGATTCCACGGTCCCAAAGTGAGCCACGGTACGTTGAATAGAAGCCACGCTCTTTTGCTAGCTCTACAGATGTATCAATCGCATGATAACTAATGAACTCCATTAACTGATCCGCTAACTCAACAGCCTCATCTGTATCATAAGAGATTCCCAAACGGTAAAGCATCTCTTGGAAACCCATCATTCCCATACCCACAGGTCTATGCTTCATATTTGAGTTTTCTGCCTCTGGAACAGAGTAGTAGTTCATATCGATTACATTATCTAGCATACGAACTGCTGTTCTAATCGTCTTAATCAACATCTCTTCATTAATAAGACCATTTGCAGCTGTAATCTGTGTATTTTCTACCGGCTGGGCTAATACATGACGCTCTAAGTTAATGCTTCCTAAGTTACATACAGCTACCTCATCTTTACTGGTATTCAGTGTAATTTCAGTACATAAGTTAGATGAGTGAATGTCACCAACATGAGACTGAGGGTTCCTAATGTTACTAGGACACTTATACGTCATCCAGGGATGGCCTGTCTCATATAGCATGGAAAGCATTTTACGCCATAGGTGGTTAGCCTCTACAGTTTTAGACATAATCTTGCCTTCTCTAGCAAGCGCTTCATACTTCACATACTCTGCTTCAAAGTCTGTACCATAAGTATTGATTAGATTTGGGACCTCATCAGGTGAAAAGAGTGTCCAGCTCTCTTTTTCAATCACACGCTTCATAAACAAATCAGGTATCCAATTTGCTGTATTCATATCATGTGTTCTTCTTCTGTCATCACCTGAGTTCTTTCTTAGGTCTAAGAAATCATAAATATCCAGGTGCCATGTTTCTAAATAAGCACACACAGCTCCTTTACGCTTGCCACCTTGGTTTACCGCAATAGCTGTAGCATCTGCCATATTCAAAAATGGAACAACACCTGAAGAACGGCCATTCGTGCCTTTAATCCATGAACCACTAGCACGTACCTTAGTCCAAGAAGTCCCTACACCTCCTGAACACTGTGAGATTTTAGCTTGCTTAAGGATATACTGACCAATACCTTCAATACTATCTTCTACATCTAATAAGAAGCAACTCGACAGCTGAGGTCTTTGGGTTCCTGAATTGAACAATGTGGGTGTTGCACACATATAAGAGAACGTTGAGATCTGGTTATAGTACTCAATAGCACGCTTATTTTTTGCTCGACCCTCACCCAAAGCAAGTCCCATAGCAACCCGCATAAAGAGTATCTGTGGCATCTCAATACGTGTTCCTTTATGGTGAATGAAATAACGATCATATAGTGTTTGCAGCCCAAAGAATGAAAACTGATTATCTCTGTCACACTTAATTGCTTTAGACAAACGGACTAAATCAAACTTCAAAAGATCTTCTGATAAGTAACCATGCTCAACTCCTCTATGTACATAGTCAGATAAGAGCTTACTATAATCAAAGTCTGGATCTTTTAGTTGAATATCCTTATTTTGGAAAAAGCTCAAAACCTCTTCGCTTAACTTGTGCTTCAAAAGTCTTGCAGCAAAGTATGAATAGTTAGGATCTTGCTCTACCAATGGACGAGTTACCATAATAAGAGCACTATTTACACCGTGATAATCAATGCCTGAATAAAGATTTTTATAGGCCATATCAACAACTATATCGCAGTCAATACCCGCTAACCCAGTTGCTAATTTTTTCAAGAATGATAATAATCCAGCCTTATCCAAACTTTTGACGGTGCCATCCGGAGATTTAATCTTAATTGCTGGCTCGTAGCCTGTTTGAATTTCATCACGTTCATTAGCACGCTTTTTACGATACTCCATGAAGTTAAACATAACATCACGGTTGCCGGACCCTTCAAACGCCTGTTCAACACAGTTTTGAATTTCCTCAATATGAACAACACCACCATTTGGACGTAAATCCTTAATAGCCCTTATCGTTTGAAATGCAACATCTGTTGCTACCTCATCCAAGGACTCTGTATTCACATCAGACGCAAGCAATGCTTTTCGTATCACATTTTTAATACGCTCCTGATCAAAGGATACTACAGCACCATCTCGTTTAATCACTTCATAACGATCAGGACTAAAACCCGCATAATAAGTTGGCTCATCATTACCTTTTTGATCTTCCGAAGCACTCATTTCAAGCCCTTTACCCTGAATCAATGCGAAGACACGCTGCTGATCTTTCAGGTGGAAAGCTTTTTTAGTTATTGGATTTAATAAGCGCTGCTCACTTATAACTAAATTTTGAGCTAGAACGCGGATATCAAAAGTTGTTCTATCAATAGCTACCAACAGAAACTCGTTAGGCACATTCTGTCCAGATGGGTATTGCTCACCTGGCATTTTGCTACAAATATATAGCATTACTCTGTATAAAAACTCATGAAGCTGGATGTAAGCTACATCTGCCAGCATTTTGTGCAAGAGACTTAGCGGCTGCACAAGACGCTTCTCATCCTCGTTCTCACACGCCTCTAGCGCAGCATTTATTTGCTTGACTAGGGGTGCTGGCACTGTTATCTGGATGACAGAACACAAATCCTGTAAATCCTTTGGCCACGCCTGCCAAAACTCTTGTTTATCTTTTACCACTTCTGACATTTAAAATCTCCTTTAACACCATATATTGATTAACTGGCTCTCTTAAACACAATATATAGCCCCCTAATGGTTCAGCTCAACATAATTTTAAATATATATGAGCTTTTTCTTAAATTACAAAAACATGCGGTGAGCCCCAAATAAAGTATATAATTATCATGCATATAATTAGAGGAAGAAAAAATAACCAACAAAATCATATCTTAACCAACAAGCCTTGAGCACACCTAATATAAAAGAACCACAAGCAATTGTTTTAAATATGAAAAATATGTACAATAAATGATAATTAAAATATGATTATAGATAGACTTACCCCGAAGTGGAAGACAAGATTAAGCAGCACCTACCAAGCCTCAGCCCATAAAGACTGTGTATGCTAAAGCTATAACCCAAGCATATGCTCATCAGGCTGATATACTAATAAAAGAGCAAGGCATTCATTAGCAAAAGTAGTGATCAAAAATCTGATTCATTAGCTCAGGTAATCAAAGATAAATACACAAGCAAGTTAAAAAAATGGATTACAAAATCTCACCAAAGATATTATAAAAGATTAGCAACACAAGAAGACTCCCACGCCCATTCTAACGGTGTTGTTATCTATATAAGTGATAATGATATTGTTATGCCTTGAGGAAAGTTAGTGATCACTGAAAAAGATGGAATATTATCCCCCCAAGTTACATTCATGTGTATCAAATAGATTGGGGCACTTACTTATATAGATAACAGCAGCTGTTTAGTATAGCTGCCAGGCTTCTTCTATGAGTATCATCATTCACTAGTATACTGACCATAAAACGTCAGACCACTACAATTAAACAAATAAAACAAGCACATACTTCAGAATTGACATTCTTTCGTAAAAATGTTATTATAAATCAACTGCATAACCAGGCACCCGAGATGAGTTTGAAAACAAAAAATAAACAAGCAAACCACAAAAAAGTATCAAGACTTAAGTACATCTTTATTTATTGTGTATCTTACTTATATCTTCGATTTGTAAGAAAAATACCTTTAGCTGTACAAATAATCCTATTTCCACTTATTCTCGTAGGCTTTATATTGGACACAATCTTCCATGCTATATTATATGGAATATTCATACTTAGTGACAAAAAAGATTATACTAAGCTAAAAAAGTCTATTCTGAAATTTTATCAAAAATACTACAACCGATTGGAAGTAAGAAAAAAACATGAGAAAAACATCATGATTCATATTCATGAAGATGATCATAACGGATATATCGTTAGCAGCTTAGGCGTAGCTGGAATATACGCTTTAACTAGAAAGTTGTCTAAAAAATACAACATTTATATTAGACACTTCAATGATGAAAAAGGTATAAATCAAATCATGCGCGATGAAGCACATAAGAAAACACCAAACAATCATTGTGTACATGTTATTTATGCTCATGGAGGTAGTGTAAACCCTGACCCACTTTATAAAGAACTTTCAAAAGAAATGACTAAAGAGGCAAAGACGGCTGCATCAATGATTAATGATGATATTAATTTAGAGAGACCAGAGTATATAAAACGTATAAACGATGGGATGACTAGTAGTCAAAGATTTAAGAAATCACTGATTGGTGCTTTTAGCAAAATCTCAAAGCATTGGGATGGTGGAAAAACTGAAGAACATTTAAAAGATTGCTTTGATGGGTGGCATTCAGAAAAAGAAGATGATAAGCAAGTTTTTGATGAATACAAACATGCCTCTAAACTAATTTACTGGGGGTGTCACACTCAAGGTAGTCACGAGGCACCCAACTATATTGGTAGTAATGATACAGTTTACCCTGGTGGAGAGCTGCTGATCAATGAAGAAAATGGAAAAACAACCCCTCAAGTTACATTCATGTGTATTAAATAGATTATATATTCAAGGCAACAATCTAGTTGATATATCGACATGTTTATTTTGTGAGCACAGTTATTCATTACTGTAATCCTGATCATACGTATCAACCAAACAATCAGTTACTACACTTAATACCCTTTAGTTTTACGATTTGGACTATGTTAAAATAGAGGAAAGCTTACCATCAATACATTCATGATAAGCTTAACTGCTATTAAAATTATGTTTTTACACGCTGATAGATAGATCATAGACCGCTCTATACATCCTGATAAATTATCTACTTGTCTTCACACATAAAATTGCTTAAAAACTTTAAATATGTCATGATTACAACAGTTTTAAAACATAGTGTTATGTCACAATTGAAAAAAGAAATTTCATCTTTTGGCCTCCTAATGACCTCATTAAGCGCCATGATCGGATCTGGCTGGCTACTCAGCTCAATGGTAGCCGCCAAGCTAGCCGGTCCTGCTGCTGTTCTAAGCTGGTTGATTGGTGGGATCATGATTGCATTTATTGCGGTGTGCTTTTCTGAGCTATCAACTGCCTTTCCTGTTGCTGGTGGTATTGCACGATATGGTCAATTCAGCCACGGAAAATGCATTAGCTTTATTATCAGCTGGCTGGCTTGGCTATCATGTGTTGCTGTAGCACCAACTGAATCCATTGCGATATTACAATACGCATCACGCTTTTTTGACGGATTAACCTATCAAGTAAACGACACCTTCTTATTAACCAACCTTGGACTAACCTACGCTGCAGTACTGGTCTTTATCATGGCTTGGATCAACCAAAAAGGAATTAAAATGATGATCCGGTATAATAATATATTGACGATCTGGAAAATATGTGTCCCATTATTTGTACTAACAGTACTCGCTTATCATCAATTTATACCCAGTAACTTCACTGACCAAAGCTTTATGCCTTCAGGTATGAATGGTGTTCTTTCAGCATTATCTACCACTGTTATCTTCTCATTCTTAGGCTTTAGGGAGTGCACCTCTCTGGCTGAGGAAGTAAAAAATCCACAGCGATCCATTCCCATTGCTGCTATCGGATCTGTATTATATTGCACCGTTTTTTACGTCATTATGCAAAGTGTGTTTATTGCCTCCATGAACCCAGATGCATTCTCTCTTGGCTGGGGTGCGCTTAGCTTCGATTTTGATGCAGGGCCTTTTGCTGGACTTGCTTTAATGCTAGGGCTCAAATGGCTAGCAACTATCATTTACATCGATGCCATTATCGCACCTATGGGTGCAGGATTAGTGTATACAGCAACAACCTCCAGGCTGCTACTAGCCATTAGTAAAAACGGCTTTTTACCCCCTGCACTTCAAAAGCTAAACAAAAATCAAGTTCCTCAGTTTGCTCTAATAGTCAATGGACTTGTAGGACTTGCACTCTTAGCGCCGTTTGAAGACTGGGTAGCATTGGTTCGTTTTCAATCAGTTGCAATTGTTGTTGCCTATGCAATTGGTCCTATCGCGCTTTTAGCACTGCGAACAACCGCTCCCAAACTTAAGCGTCCATTTAAACTACCTTATGCCTATTTCTTCTCAACGGTAACACTTTATATTTGCTTTTTATTAATTCACTGGTCCAGCTGGGAGAATGTGCTTGCTATAATTATCAGCTGCCTAGCAGGACTCTTTATCTATTTCCTACATTCAGGAACAGAAGATATGCAGCATGCTAAGTGGTTTATGATCATACTGACAACCTGTGGAATCACTGGCTACTTTGGTACTTTTGGTGGAATAGAAGCGCTCAATATTTGGCAAGAGTCGCTCATACTCCTCATAGGTAGCATCCTAGCTATGTATTTCGGTGTTAAGCAACGAATCAATACTGACCAATATACTAAATATATTGAAGATAAAGAAACAAACTATTATGATGCAATATAGATAGCTTTCAAGGATGAACAAGTATGCCAGGATCACGCACAGATAAATTAACTCCAATTAATCTGATACCCTTTGAGTTCAAACATATTGAGCCGCTAAAAGCACATTCTTTTTTAGATCAACGTAGCTATTCGAGCAGCAACGGACACATCAAGATAGACGCTTTTTACCAATATAGTGAGAACCAGTCTACTCGACTGAGCTTTGATGCCCCAATTGAAATTGATGAGTTTGATGTTGTTCAATACTTTAAAGATCAAGACAAAAACCCTCTATATATTGAGTACACACACAATAGGATAACACGGGCTATTATAGATAGTCGGTACACGAGTGATGCAGCAATAGATGAACCTGTCCCCCCAATCATTCAACCCTATATACAACTTATGATTGGCAATCCTCCGCTACAAGAAATACCAAGCACAGAAAATATAGAACAAAGTCTCACAACGTATCTAGGCAAAGTTGATAAATGCGAACAAACTACATCCATTAAAACCTGGAGGTTTAATCGCTTTAAAAGTAAAAACTGGCATTTCACAGATCATAAAACAGCTGAGTCAGTCCCTGTCGAAGGTATTACGCTATTTGTAAACCAACCTAAAACCACTGATGATGTTTATCTATCCTACACGAGCAATAGAAAGTTTTACCACAAACTTGGAAATGACTTTAAAAGTATTAAAGAGGAGTTAACCGGCGCAACTTGGGCTTCAGAAATAGAGTGTATTATTCATGACCGACATACTGAAAGCTATTACGCTGTGCTGAACAGCTTAATTCCTGGCCTTAACACACAAGATTTTATATGGCCCCACATAGCCATTACCAAAGAAAATCCTACGGTCATACCCGTTCTTGAAGAACACCATATACAACGATCAGAGGACTATGCTAACCTTACAGTACAAGTCCTAAACAGCAGTGAACCCAACTCTATGAAGCGTGGGTACATGATCATATCCTCACACCCAGGACTATTAACGATCAATCCCCCCTTCGCTTACAGCAGCATTCCTGTTGAAGCGCTTTCAAGCCAACAGACTGAAAGAGCAATTACAAGACTCGAGCTTAGGCGCCCGGGTCCACTACAAGAATCTTCCGCACTAGCTCCAGAAGAAACTGTTATTAAAAAGCCGTTTAAACGTTCAAAAATATGGCTCGTATTAAGTATCTTAGTTACATCAGGAGCTGGTTTAGTAGTTGGGCTTTTAAAAAGAATGTACTGGCAATACATTATGCCAGGAATGATTTTACTTTCCTTACTCATGCTCATCAAAGGAAAGTGGTTGAGTAGAAAACCTAAAGCCAGCACTGAACTACAAGACCCACAAGCCACTGAAACTGAACACCCTTTTAACCAAACACATAATCATCTAGGACATAATCATCTAGCGATTACAATGACTAACAGCCTGTAGAAAGAGGGTTGTAACTAATCTTTTAGAACATACTCTAAATCATCTGAGTTAATAAGGACACCTGTACCTGCTTTAAAATCTACTTCTTTAAGCGGAAGATCAGTTAGCCTTTGAAGCAGTGGCTGCATCATCGGATGATGGGTTACAATCATTACATTTTTATGCTGACTGAGATAAGGCGTTAGATCCTCCATCAACTCGTTCAAGTCTTTCTTATTAGGAGACCCATTAACATAGAGTTTATCTAATACAACGGGAACCTGATCAGAAAGGATCATCCCTGTTTGCTGTGTACGCTCTGCTGTCGATGTTAATAAACAATCCCACTGAGTATTATATCGTCCCCGCACCGCTTTAAGCCACTGTATCCCCTCATCTGTTAATGGTCTTTTAAACTCATCTCCATCTGTATGCGCTTTACCATGCCTAAATAATCCAATCACCGTACTTCCTTTTCTGTATATAACTATTAATGTGACAAAATATAAACTCAATGTCCAACATTATACCATTGAGATAGACTTCACTTAAATGAGCATGTATTCTATCTCAGACGGAGAATTAAATGACTGAAGCAACAATATCTGGCATCTGTGAACGCGTTATATATCACAACGAAGAGAATGGATATACCATTTTCAAAATCAATACTGATCAAGGCATTACGATAACATGCACCGGCTCGTCACCACTGATTAAAGAAAAACAAAACTTACGCATAACAGGCACATGGAATAATAACCCCAAATACGGAAAGCAACTTGATAGCAGCATTATCATTCCTATCATTCCTAAAGACAAACACAGCATGTTGCAATATTTATCTTCAGGAGTGATCCCAGGCATCGGTGAAGGATTTGCTAAAAAACTAATCGACTTTGCTGGCACTCAATTATTTGAAGTACTGGATAAAGACCCTGCATCTCTTTATGAAATCAAAGGGGTTGGAAAAAAAAGAATTGAAACCTTATTAAGCCACTGGCAAATGCACCGTGCAAGCCACGAGGTATTGATGTTTTTACAAGGCTTTGGAATCGGCCCTAAACGAGCAAATAAAATCTTTCAAACCTACCAAATGGACACAATGTCCGTTTTACAATCAGACCCTTACCGCTTATCACAAGATATCCATGGAATAGGCTTTAAGCTTGCTGATCAAATTGCCTGTAAAACAGGTATTGCCCAAGATGCACCATGTCGGATACTCGCATGCATACACTTTATTTTAGACTCAGCATCACAGCAGGGGCACTGCTACCTACCCTTTGCCGATGTCCCTAAAAAAGTTGAACAACACATTGAAGTCGTCATTTCAACCCCAGAACTTGAAGCGATCATTAAAGATGACAACCTGTTTGTACATGAGCAACAAAAACTTTATCTAAAAAAGATCTACCAGGCTGAGCAAGAGTTAATTCAATCTATTCAAAGACTCAATCAAGGTGAAAATGCATGGCCGCTTTCAATACAAAGATATAGCTTATCTGATTTATCATGCTCAGGACACCAACTCTCTCAATCACAGCAATCAGCCATTCAAAATACGCTTAGTCAAAAAATAGGGATTATAACCGGTGGGCCAGGTGTCGGGAAAACCACCATCACTCAAGCTATATTACAACTTGCTAAAGAAGCTAAATTACGCATTTTGTTGTGTGCACCTACAGGCAGAGCTGCGAAAAAACTCTCAAGCTGTACCAACCACTCAGCCAAAACAATTCATAGACTGCTTAAAATTGACCCTGCAACGAAAAAATTCAAGCATAATGACAATAGTCCGCTGCAAGCAGACATTATTCTTATTGATGAGTGCTCAATGATTGACGTATTTCTAGCACGCAGCTTATTTGCAGCAATACCTGATTATGCCAATGTTGTATTAGTAGGCGACATCGATCAGCTGCCCTCAGTTGGACCCGGTGCTTTTTTAAATGATATGATTCAACTTAATCCTGACAAAACAGCTTATCTCACCGAGATCTATCGGCAAGGGCAAGATTCAATGATTATTCAAAATGCACACCGAATTAATCAAGGAAAGACCCTCCTGCCCAATCAACTCGACCAATTATCTGACTTTTATTTTATCAGTGAGACTTGCCCGGACACGCTCCACCAACGAATACATACGCTAGTCACGCAGAGGATACCAAAACGTTTTTCACTTAACCCCATGTCTGATGTACAGATTTTAAGCCCCATGCACAAAGGAGACCTTGGCACTGGCAAACTAAATGAGCTACTTCAAGATATCTTAAACCCGCAACACAATAAAACATCTTTTAAATTCAGGGTTGGAGACAAAATCATACAAACACGTAACAATTATGATAAAGATGTCTTTAATGGCGACATAGGCTTTGTTGTAGAAATAGACTCTAATCGAAAAGAAGTTACTATTAATTTCAATGATTCATACGTTTGCTACTTATTCTCTGAACTTGATGAAATTCAACTTGCCTATGCCATCAGCATTCATAAATCACAGGGGTCTGAATATCCTGCAGTTATCATCCCTCTTGCAATGCAACACTTTACCCTACTCGAGCGAAATCTAATTTATACTGCTGTCACGAGGGGTAAAAAGTTGGTCATTATTATTGGCGATTTAAAAGCACTCAATATGGCGATACGCAATAAAAAAAGTCATAAAAGAAATACCACTAAGTTTAGTCTATAGCCTCACACCCTATGAAACGTCTAAAAAACATGCCTATAGTCCTACCCCTCCCCTATTAAAGTCCTGAAAGCCAGGCTCAGGCAAACTATTTAATAGATCATGAATACTACGCACATTAAAGCTTGAACGTATAAAGTCTTTTCTATTATCAGATATAGCTTGCCGCTTGGAATATTCCTCTAGGTGTTGATATGCCCCTATAAAAGAATGCTCTGAGTCAGCCGTTTGTGTACTAAGTTTTGCATTTTTTAACTCATCAAATTTAGGCTTGTACAACAACCTCTTCTCTGTACAAAATTCTAAAACTTCTCTCTCTTCTAAGGCCCCCTTTTAACAAATCCATATTTGACAAAGTTTTCCCTTAAAGTAAAGTAAAGTTCCTCATGAGCCTTTTGAGAATAACTTATCACGCACTCAAAAGCTTTACGAATTGTGCAGCGATCCAATAAAAAATTATCTACTGCTCTGAGAATAGTTTTATAGTCTACCAACTTGCCTTCCTTACTAAAGCGGAGTGTACTCAGATAATTTTTCAATAATTGATCATATTTAGGGACTTGGTAATTCAACCAAGAAAGCCTAAGCAAATTAAATTCCTGTTGAAAACTGATCCAGGACCTAATATGACTTTTTGTTAAAACGTCATCCAATGAGAGTTGAAATTGCTGCAAATAACTCTTAGTTATAGTCGTTGCACCCGTTGCAAAAGCAATCAATGACAGCCATCCTTCGCGCTTTGTAATGATAGAACTTTTAGGCATTAACCCCTGAATTATAGACAGCGTCTTACTATCAACTGTATCTCTGAATGATTGACTTGTTGTTTTTTCATTTAATGTTTTTATAAACGCAATCTCTTCATGATCGAGAACTTTCTCATCAGAATTAAAGCTGAACTGATCACATTGTCTAGCGTATCTCTTATACTTTGACGAAAAAAAGACAGAACACCCTAATACATCCCTGGCTATTATCTTTTTGAATTCTTCAGACTGGTGTTGTACCTTGACCAAACAATCAAACGGTAGCTTACCTGGATAAAGGACGCCAATATTTTGAGTGAACTTTTTACACTTTGCATTCAAATGCCGTTCAACCCAATAGTAGCAGAATGCAGAAAGTGAAAGGGTAATACACCCAGCAAATAGTACCCACCAAACACTTTGGATAATAGAGAGGAGAATAACGATGATTAAAGGACCCAACCCAAAGCCTAACAGTAAGATCCCTGCCATTAAACCTTTTACGGTCTTTGCCCTGCTTCTAATGCTCTCAAGTAATTGTTCAAGATGTTTAATCTGATGACTTATATTTTTATGAGCCTTTTCTGACTTATTGCCAGCCTTGCTCGTACCAGTCTTAGTCGTATTAGCTGAATGTCTTAAAAGATTTAAAACGCTCATAGTTATTAGCTCCCTGAAACCTACAGAAAGCTTAACTTACTCAATCTAAATTGTCTACCATAAGCACCATACACTGACACTAACTGAATATAACAACCAATTACGCTATGCCAAAATATTAGACTAAATATCATGCACTTCTAGCGCACCCCCTCATAGCCAAAGCATGGCGGAGATTGTAATGAGCAAAAAAATCTGCTCCGTGGGCCCTCAGGACTAGGAGATACCGTCTCATTATGATCACACTGAACAGCGTCTCTATTGCTAGAAATAGACTTACGCTCGGAATATGCCTCCAGCGTTTTACATGCATCTATAAA
Source organism: Candidatus Comchoanobacter bicostacola (assembly GCF_024172705.1). Classification (GTDB taxonomy): domain Bacteria; phylum Pseudomonadota; class Gammaproteobacteria; order Comchoanobacterales; family Comchoanobacteraceae; genus Comchoanobacter; species Comchoanobacter bicostacola. The sequence goes on along the minus strand of NZ_CP092900.1, from coordinate 485,396 downwards.
CTTAGGATCATCTCTTCTTTCTTTCATCTGATCATACGAAGCCCTAAAAGTCATGCGCCTTGAAACGCAATATGCCTTTAATCCACCCAATTGCACTTCAAGAAATCCAATACTACATTAAGTCTAAATCAATTCCTATCAACTATTCATAAAGATAGATAACTGGCCTATCAGCTAGCTTTTAACCGTCACACTATAGTTATTAGTGCATTTATACTATACTGAACTGAAGTTAACTAAATTTTAAGTGGAATTTTATGAATCATTTTCTTAAAGAGAACATACAATTATTAGGAATAAAGTGTCGTGATCAACAAATCAATCAACTCGATCAGATGCTAGCGTTCCTAGGAACCTGGAATAAAAAGCATAACTTAACCAGGCTGACAGAGAAACGCGACCAAGAAATTTATCACATATTAGATGCACTTTCTGCTAGTCACTATTTTGAACAATCAAATACGATACTTGATGTGGGTACCGGAGCTGGTTTTCCAGGAGTTCCACTTGCTATTATGCATCCAAATAAGTCATTTCACCTCGTTGATTCAAATGGTAAAAAAATAGCCTACCTTAGAGCTTTAATACTTGATCTTGGTCTAAACAATGTAACAGTTTATCATGAGCGAATTGAGCAGCTTCCTATTCCAAATATTGATGCAGTCACCGCTAGAGCCGTTGCTGACCCCAAAACAATCATTAACTTAACACAACACTTAAATCCCAAAGCGTACATACTCTATGTAAGTAAAAATTGTCCGGGTACTGAGAAGGCTAAGATTATCGAGTTAAATGTCCCTGAATCTAACCGAACACACTGGCTGTATTTATTACACAATTCTGTTTAGATCTTTCACAGGCTTAAATAACACGCAGTAGGTGCATATACACATTAGATACTTTTTTATGTTTAATCACCTGAAAACGATTATCTGTGATCACTGACTTCCACTCAAAATAAATAAAGGTTTTATTCGAGAAGCTGCTGCAGCATAAATTGAGCAACTCCAGGCACAAGCCCTCATCAGAAAATGGCGGGTCAATAAAACAAACGTCATAATCACCCATAATCGGTGCAGGCAGCTTGAGACACTCTGTTTTTAAATGCTCAGCACCTATTCTTTTAGCCTCAGAAGCAATCATCTGACAGTTAGATGCGTCTAGGTCGATACAGTGAGCGCTACTCGCTCCCCAAGATAGGGCTGTGAATGCTAAAATACCCGATCCTGAAAAGAGATCGAGGCAATGCGCACCTGGAAGTATATCTCTAATCCAGTCAAATAAGACTGTCCTTACCCTAACGCCCGTTGGTCTCATCTCATCAGAAACATAACAAGTTATTTTACGATTATGATAACGACCGCCGTTGATCTTAAGCTGACTTTTTTCCATAGAGTTCAAACCATTATTACAATGCTATCATGACATAAATCATAGCTAACCTCAAACCCTGGCATCGAACCGATAACTCTTTAATCATTACCGTTGCCTATCTTAAGCAAATTAGCTATATTTAAAAACACAAAAGAACAATGCTTATGATCCTTATTGCTCGTGACTCAGTCATCCCCTTTGTTCCCAAAAATAAACAGTTCACAATGCTTGATGACTGGCTGTCACAAATCACACAAACAGTACCTGAGTGCGCTACACCACCAGCAGTTATTCACGCATTACTTGCAGAGCAAAGCCATAAAGATCATGCACCACAACTGGCGCAACACATACAACAGCTCCTTAACCAATCACCAGACTGGCTCCAAAACTTCACCCCTCAACTTACTACTGAATCTTGGGTTTATCAGCATTACCTGCAACTAAATACTTCATTAAAGACCTTAGGGCTATACCACCCATGCGTACTACCTCACCTAGAAATAAACCCCCTCAACAGTCTGCATAAACCTACACAGCATATTGGCTTGTCTCATTACAGTCCGGCTATGAGCGCACGCTTAGCACAATGCTCAATTACTAATCATCAAGATTTATCCATTATATCAAGCCATAAACATTATGGGTTTGATAGCTATGACTTAGAGGTGGAAGCAGCTCTTAACTGGCAAGAACAGGACCCTAAAAATAGGATGGTTATTGGCCTCAACCTCTCAGAGTATGCCAATGCATTATGGCGCGCTACACCAACTATAGCAAGCCACGACCATCAGTTACTTCAGTATCTATCTGAGTTCCTTGGACCTAACCCCAAATTATATCACACACTAGCGCAAATAATTAATCCTGACTACAGTGACACCCGAATAATTCCTAGAACAACCTATACACCACTGCCTAGCACAAACCCATCCGAAACTATTTCACATGCTACATTTAAAGCACATATATTATCAAAGTTAGCTGAAATTAGATTTAATGAGGAAGATATTGTTATAACAAATACTTGTCTCGAACTCTCCCAAATGATAGATCAGCTATCGCCACTGAGCCTCATTTATCACAAACAACCTTACTCATGGTGGCATCACCAACTTACCCAGCTAGTTAATAGACCTGACCTACCCCCAATTCCTACGCTCAAGCAAGTTCAAGGGTGTATCTATAATGAATTATGGGTCATAGGATGCAGTCTTGAACTTGCTGGTCAGTATACACCGCCTAAATGGCTCCCTAGCTTACCCAAACCCCAAAGTGAAATTAATAGCCTCTCCAAACTATGTAAACACCTCATCACCTCAGCGCTTAAAATCAATTCTGATGGGACGAGCAATACCCCCGTCAACATTTTAGGAAGTATTGAGGAGCAATCCTATCCTAAACCGAAAACACAACCTCAATGGAGTCACTACTCTGACCAACAGGTACCCATCAACGAAGTGAAAGCATTAAGTGCCAGTAAACTTCAAGACTTTCAACAATGTCCATTTAAATCCTTTGCTAGGCATAGGCTTAAATTAAGCGCCCTAGAGCCTGAATGCTTACAACCTGCAGCAAACATATACGGAAATATTGTTCATGATGTGCTAGAAAACTTATACCAAGACATTAAACAACAATCCGATCTCAGAAACTTATCAAAAAATTGTATACAATCTATGATTAATATCGTTTGGCAGAAGCATTTATCTGAAGGCCATGAAGCGTTAACTCATATACTTAAAGAAACACTATACAACCGCATTCGACAATGGATTGAAGCGGATCAATCGCGCCCAGACTTCAACATTAAGGCATTAGAATCTAAAAAAACCATACACCTAAGCGCACAATACAGCATCAATGTTCGAATCGATCGAATTGACTCCAGTAACAATCAACCCATACTGATTGATTATAAAACAGGCAGCACACAGATCCTTGATGCCCTGAACCCACAACTCACACAGCCACAGCTCCCCATTTATTCTCTTACGCAAGACATAATTCCCATTGTTGCGTATGCAAATATCACTCAAAAACCCAAAATTCAAGATCTTGATCTTAGCTGTGCTGAAACATTGAGTAAAAAACTCAAAACACGCAAATACCCACTCCATACACCAGAGTCACTGAAGCAACAGTGGACACAGGACTTACTTAAAATCATTGATGCATATCATCAAGGCGCATACCCTGTGCAACCTGCAAACGCACTGACATGTCAAACATGTGACTTTGCATCACTTTGTCGTTATCACCTAAAGGATGAGCACTATGAAACCCGTTGATCACGCCATTAGACAACAAGCTATGGATCCTTTTACATCAGCAATTGTAAGTGCGCCTGCAGGGTCTGGGAAAACCTACTTATTAACTCGAAGAATTTTAAATTTACTCATTCACTGCGACCAACCTGAAGAGGTAATCGCTATTACCTTCACAAAAAAAGCAGCTGCTGAAATGAAACACAGACTTATTCAATGTCTAACTGAAGCTCAAGAAGAACCTGCTATCAATGCACTCAAACACAGCCAAATAAATAATTGGGATATCTTAAACAATACCCACAAACTAAACATCATGACCATTGACTCATTTACAGCATGGTTACTGGATCAAGGCACACCCTGTATCTCAGGTAAAATTAGCGCTTCTCCGGGGTTATTGTATCGTCAAGTTGTTTATCAATACTTCCAGCAAGACAACTGGTGTGAAGCTCAACATATACTTTTAAAAACCTTAGAGGGTCAATATCAACGACTAGAAACCATGCTCTGTGATTTACTCAGTAGCAGAGACCAATGGCAGTCGTGTCTAGACTCTTCCATAGAAGGCACCAGTCAACAGGGGATCCAAGCACTCATCGCATATTATACCCACCAATGTGAGCGCTACTTCTCAACTTATAGCACAGACATTCAAGCACTCCTTGCTAATATAAACCATGTGACTCAACGATTTGAATCGACCACCCTCTACCCAAATGAAAGTACGCTCCATACCTACCAATCTCTTCATCACATCTTACTCACAACAACCCAACAAATACGGAAAAAACAAAATAAAAAACAAGGGATCTACTCAAAAGCATTCATAAGCGCGTACCCGGATATTGAGCATCTACAAAAACAAAGCCAACAAACGATTGAAACATTATCTGAATATTTAAAAACATCACCCGAAGCATTAGAGGCTCTATCTGCGGTCAGCCTTTTACCAGGACAGCACAACTCAGATGAAGTCAACTTTCTCAAGCATCTCACAACTATTCTACGAGACTTAAACCAGAGGCTTATCCACTTACTTACCAGTACCCAACAAACAGACTTCACACAAATAAGCCACCAAGCTATCCACGCGATTAAACACGACACTGCGCTTCAGACATTCTGCAAAAAAAATATTAAACATATACTCATGGACGAGTTTCAAGATACTGCCTATGGTCAATACCAACTGGCTGAAGGTATTATTAGCACCTGGGATAAACATGCACATCATACTTTTTTTGCTGTAGGTGACCCTATGCAGTCTATCTATCGATTTAGACAAGCAGAAGTTGGACTGTTCCTCTCTGCACAGAAAAAACCAATTGCTCATATTCAGCTCACACCATTAAGCTTAACATGCAATTTTAGAAGCAATCAAAAGATGATAGAAGCAGTTAATGAGCACTTTCAAGAGATCTTCCCAGAGTCTGATAACCCACTATTTTCAGCAATCAAATATCGTCCAGCAATCCCTACTAAAGGCAGTAATGAAGATGATGGCATCTATATCCAACAAGAGCTCAATCCTGATCCAGTTGCACAAGCATCCCGTATTGTCAGTATCATACAGTCACTACAACTTAAAAACCCAAATAGCTCAATTGCTATCTTAGGACAAACACGTGGTCAATTATCTAAAATCATCCCCTTACTTGAACAAAAGAACATTGGCTTTAATGCAATAGATATATACCCCATCATGCAGCTTAGTGCAGTATCAGACTTAACGGCTCTACTTGGCTACCTATCCAATTCCAGTGATACAATTGCTTACTTTAGCATACTACGCTCACCACTCTGTGGCTTAAGCACTCAAGAACTATATGCACAAAGTAATCATGCTAAGCACCCTCATGTCCTAACACTACGAAAATACATAGCACATGCAAAACTAAGACACCCAGCAGCACCAGTAAGCCAAGCATGGATGATTTGGTCACTGCTAGAAGGTTACAAACGTTATCATCACAGTCAGCACCATGCTATTCAACAGTGGTTTGATGTTTTGCTACAACTACAATCAGAGCACCACCCACTTGATCGTATGAGTATTGGTCACTATTTTAGCCGATCATTTATGAGTATTACGCAACCTAACTGCAAGCTGTCATTACTCACTTCACATAAATCAAAAGGCCTAGAATATGATCATGTCATCATTCCTCACTGTGAGAAACGAAAAGCACCTGCCTCAACACCACTGTTTTACACTGAGTCCGCATTTGGGCCCATTTTACAACCCAACTTTTTAGATAACCTACAAAATAGTGAGTACTTTAAATCCTTAAATAAAAAACGAGACACATTAGAATCATTTAGACTATTGTATGTAGCAGCAACTCGTGCAAAAAACACATTGCATATTGTAGGCCACTTTGAGCAAGGTGCACCCACCAATAGCTGGCTAGCAATGATGCTCAAAAAAGAAAGTGCTAAACATACCCACATAATTACCAATCACACAGAAATACATTCGGAAGCAAATATTAAACCGTACCACCCTCGCACAATAACCCCACTAGTTGCGCAATCAGCACCTACAGTAACACTCAAAGAGTCTAAAGTGCACTCACAAGCAGATAAAGGAACCGCGCTGCATTTGTTTATGCAGTATTACACCCATGCAAACATTGAGATGATCTGGCAGTTACATCTAAAAAATCATGCCTTTTCCCATGATGAAATTAATGAGTTAAATCAAGCCAAGTTACAAATAACCAAAAACCTTGTAGCTAGCAAGAATCAATGGTTACTTCAAGCCCCATCTGCCTATAATGAAATTAGCTTTGACGGACGGTGTATTGGTTTAAATAGAGTCGTTATTGACCGACTGATCCTAATAGACCAAACATTTTGGGTCATAGATTATAAGTTCCCAAATACTTTTCACAATAATGAGAAAATACAAGATTTATACAAAAAACAGGTTCAGGAATATATGCAAATTGTACAAACTCACTACCCACAGTATAAAATCCGCGGCGGCGTGTATTTACCTTATTATGACCAATGGGTTGAAGTATAGTTAACTAGGTATATTCTTCATAAGAACTAAACACTGAAGCCAAGCCCTCTTGCTCATCAAGACTGATTGTAGACAAGGGTGGTTTTAATATATTTACAAGCCACCCTTGCTCAGCCATTAGCCATTTGATTGCTGATGGGTTATTATTCCGTGCTAATATCTCATTTAAAGGAGATAGCTTTTTTTCTATTAAATATGCGATGTGATGTTCGCCTTGTTGGTTACTTTCACACAACTGCTTCAATAATTTAGGAACTATATTTCCAGATACAGAAATGATGCCCCGCCCCCCATTATGCAGACATGTAATGACTTGTTGGTCATCACCAGAGTAAACGTGAAAGTCTTTTACAATACTATGATACGCATGCATACGCTCTTCACTTATTTCCACATCTTTTATACCCGAAATATTATTATGCTGCGCTAATATCATTACTGTTTCAGGTAAAAGCGAACAGCCGGTACGACTTGGGATATTATACAGCATGACAGGCACATGAGCTTGATCTGCAATCATTGAAAAATATTGAATAAGTCCTGATTGACTCGGTTTGATATACATTGGACATGCAACCATTACGCCCTCTATCGGAAATTCTCTAGTTTCAGCAATGAGCGATAACACACTAGAAACGCAAGGGTGTGAACATGCAACCCAAACAGGAATGCTCAAATGGTATTCCTCGAAGATATAGCTAAAGATCTCTTGCCTATCCTTTGCTGAAAGCAAAACGCCTTCACCCGTAGAGCCAAATAAAACAATACCTTCTGTACCAGACGCTACATGTAAATCTAAAATACGTTTCAATGCTAATAAATCTACTTCGTGATCATAATTTAGTGGTGTAACCAATGCCACAATACTTGCAGGGCCATCATCCATCATCTTACTTCCTTTAATATTCCATTATCTAAGCAGTATACGCGATCAAACTGACTGAGTATATCTTTATCATGCGTTACCACAACCAGTGCACAGTCCTCTAATTGTGAGTGTGCGAATAGTTTTTTATATACCGCTAAGCTGCTTTCAGGGTCCAAAGCAGCAGTGGGTTCATCAGCAAATAAAATTTTAGGCCTATTTAATAGAGCTCTAATCAAGCTCAACCGGGTTTTTTCACCACCTGAGAGTACGCCAGGCATTCGATTTAAATGCATCTCACACAAATGAAAAGCTGATAATAAGTCACTTAGGTATTGATCATCCATATGCAGTGAGCGCACCTTAAAAGCCAAAACTAGATTTTCATAAATAGATAACTCAGGCATAAAAAAAGGCGATTGGTATGCGATACTAACCGTTTCTCTGCGCAACATAGAAAGCTCACTCGCACTAAACAGGCTAATATTTTTACCTAATAATGAAAGCTCGCCTGATGATGGTAGCGCCAAACCTGACAGGCAATGTAAGAGCGATGTTTTTCCAGCACCCGATCTACCATAAATTGCAACCCGCTCCTTTCTTAAAACCTGTATATTTATATTACGAAGAATGGGAGAAGCCCCCTCCACCTGGTATGATAATAACTTTGCCCTAACTAACTCATCCATGCCTTAATACCTCCGCTGGATGATGGCGTGTAATAATCCACGCTGGTATCATTGCAACACATACTGAGAATAAAAATACGTATAGGCAAATCATTAGATTAGTTGAATGCGCGATAACAACCGGTAACTCACTGACACCATATACCTCAAAATTAATTAAAGACACATCTATCCAAGACTCAATCCACTGCACAATATTTGATGCATAGCATAAAACTGTATAGCCAATTGCATATCCCAGTATAGAACCCACTAAGCTCACTATAGCAGCCTGAATAGAAAACATAGAAACAACTTGATGTCTCCTCATACCCATCGTTCTTAACATTGCAATATGCTTCACCTTATCACTCCCAAGCATCATCAACCCAGAGAGAAGACTAAAACTTGAAACAACCGCAATTAATGAAAGTAATAATAGCAAAACCCGTCTTTGAATAGCAATCGCTTCTAAAAAAGGTTGAAAACGATCAAACCAACTCACAATATGAATACCACCTATATCTAAAGCCATTAAATGTGCACGTAAATCTTGAGCCCTGCTCAATTGAGTTAGCTGAAAATGAACGCCTGTTCGCTTATTATCTTCCTCTAGCAGTAACTCATATGGCGCCTCAGCTTGCCAAATATGATTAGAGATGTGAGTCCGGTATCCAGCAATTCCTTCAAACTGCATCAGATATCGATTAGGTAGCACCCCCTTCCCGGGAAGGATAATATTTACATCTTGACCCTGCTCATATAAGTATGCGTGCCCTTGATCGAGACGAACTCCTTTTTTTTCATTCAAGAAGCCACTTGATTTGAATGCATTCAATAAAAGAGGGTGAAACATTTTATTAAAACGTATTAATCCATAACACTGAACAAATGGATCAGCTGCCGACACATAAGACAACTCATGAATAGTGTCTAAAATATATTGATCATCAGTGTTTGCATAAGTATAAACAAATACATCGTTTTCTTGCTGACCCATCGCTGAATGCAAGGCCTGCTCAAATCCTTGCATCACACCTGAAACAACAATCATGGTCGCTACAGCAAGCGAAATACCCACCAATGCTAAACGACTACTCATTACGACAAATCGATTTTTAGCAGTCAGGATGGATAACTTTAATGCAAGATAAAATGACAAAGACATACTTTCTCACTAAAAAAATGCCCAGGGCCGGACTCGAACCGGCACGAAGATACCTTCGAGGGATTTTAAGTCCCTTGCGTCTACCAATTTCGCCACCTGGGCTGGCAACTTTTAGGCTAGGACCGGAATCGAACCGGTGTCCGCGGCTTTGCAGGCCGATGCATAACCACTCTGCCACCCAGCCAATGGGTTTGTGAGCGGGAAACGAGATTCGAACTCGCGACCCCAACCTTGGCAAGGTTGTGCTCTACCAGCTGAGCTATTCCCGCACGTATCTATTATTACTTTTTTCTGTGAGAAGTCAACACAGGAATGATAATTTTTATATATTGACCCAATGATACATAACTTAATAATGTTGCGAAAATGAATAGGAGCATTCCAAAATGAATAAACGTCTGGTTTAACAATGCTGTATTTTCAGGAACATACGCAATAAGACATGTAATAGAAACCATCAGCGCACCTGTTTTTGCCTTTGCAACCATTGTTGGGCTTAAACCTCCTGAAAACTGATGCTCTGAAGCCCATTCTCGCAGTGATGTAATCAACAAATCTCTTAAAACAACCAATGATACCAATAAATGAAACACCCACATATTTAACACAAATGCAAGCATCATCAATACACTAATCACTAAAAATTTGTCAGCAATGGGATCGAGCAGCCTGCCCAACTGGGTTTCTTGCTTTGACTTACGCGCAGCGTAACCATCAAACCAATCACTCAGGCTTGCAATGATGAAAAGTGAAACACTCGCCCAATGGTTTGAGTTAGATTCATAAAGATAAGTTATAATTACTATTGGCGTTAAAATAAAGCGCAGCAATGTAATCTTAGTTGGTGTATTCATATTCACACCTTAACACAATCTGATCGTTTCATAAATACGTTTTGCGAGTTCTGGGCCAATTTGTGGCACATTCCTCAAATCCTTAAGTGTTGCTTGCTTAACCCCTTCCAAACCCCCAAAGTATGCCAACAATAATTTTTTCTTTGCTGGACCAAGACCATAAACCTCATCTAATACTGAACGAAATGCAGCTTTTCTAATTGACTTTCTATGTGCTGTAATTGCATGATCATGAGCTTGATCCCTGATATACAGTATCGTTCTTACAATACTTGGCGGCCATTGAAAAGGTACAACCGCTCCATCTTGCTCGATAAAAAATTTTTCACGCCCCCATTTACGCTCAACACCTTTAGCTATTGATGTCAAAACAGGAGGCTGACCCGAAACAACTAATGCCTGCATAGCAGATTTCATTTGCCCCTTCCCCCCATCAATCACCACGACCGTTTCATCGAAACCGCTTTGCTTTTTCGCCCAGCGGACTACCGCTTGATTAATAGATTCATAATCATCACCACCTGAGTCCACTTTATATAAACGATACTGCTTTCTATCCATACCCATATGTGTCGCAACGACACATGAAGCATAAGTACTAGCACCTTGATGATGACTAACATCAAAGCATACTATTTTAGTTAATTTACGACCGAACAGCCCCGATATTTGTTGCCAGAACGCATGCCAATCTTCTGAGCCTTCAATTTTGTTTTGCCTATATGCCTGCATATTTTGTTGAACCAACTCTAAATCATGTGCATCACTAGAGTTAACAGACCTAATTTTGATTTTCTTATCCTGGAGATAACTAGATAGCACCGTGGCATCCTCTGCATCCTGAACAATCACTAAATTAGGATATGTTGGGTATAATGCATAATACTGACAAACATAAGATTGTGCCCAGCCCTCTAGAGAGCACTTATGCATAATCTCGATTAAATCATGCTGCAAATCTTCTATCTGAGCACCCACAAAATGCGCAATACACACATGCAAAACATCACCCAACTCTTCATATACAAAAATATGTCGATGATCAGATGTTGCTCTTTTACTGTCGGGTGATGCAACTAATTTTAAAGCATCCCTACAAGCAGCTGCGCGTTCATAAGCCTGTTGTTTAGAGTAAGCCATCATTGCTTCCATAAGGTTAGCCCTAATCTTATGTCCATTGCCTGACATGAGACTACTGGCCTTACGGACAGATTGAGCATATTCTTTTTTTGAAATTTTACCTACACATGGTGCGCTACAACGCTTAATTTCATACTGAATACAGGGTCTTGTCCTATTGCTAAAAAATTGATCTGAACAATTCCTTAATAAGCATATTCTTTGTGTAATATCAAGCAATTTGCTTGCTTGATCTGCATGAGGATAAGGACCATATAACCGCCCTTTTGTTATTTTCTTTGCTTTAACCCTTACCATCTTAAGTGAAGGATAATCGTGCTGAGATAACTGTAAGTATGGATGACTCTTATCATCCTTAAGTAAAACGTTATACGTAGGTTGATGCTTTTTAATCATCTGGTTTTCAAGCAACAATGCCTCTGATTCTGTAGCGGTTATTAATACTTTAACATCTGCTACTTGGTTAAGCATAGCATACACTTTTGGCTGCTTGGCCTGCATTGAAAAGTATTGACGCAATCTGTTTTTTAGATTTTTAGCTTTGCCGATATAAATAAAGCGACCCTGCTTATCCAGCATAAAATACACACCAGGCTTCTCATCCAACCCTTGAATCAGTTTGGAAAACCGCATTAGAGCTCTTCAGTGTCAAAGTTAATCACTTTGTGCTTAATTGCAAGATGCGTTAATTCCACATCACTTGATATTTGTAATTTTTCAAAAATCCGGTACCGATAGCTATTAATGGTTTTTGCACTCAAGTGAAACTCATTAGCAATATCTTGCGGCCGCACCCCTGAGACTATCTTTATACAAACTTGCATTTCTCTCTCAGACAAAGTATCAAATAACTGTTTGCCTCCACGGTCAATTTGATTGAGAGCAATTTTACTTGCAATCTCTGGGCTAATATAATGCTGACCTAAGTGGATCATTTTAATCGCACGAACCATATCAGCTTTCGTAGACGATTTTGTGATATAACCCTTTGCACCGGCTTGCAATAACCTAACAGGCATAACATCGTTTGAATGAGCAGTCAAAACTAAAATCTTAGACTCAGAGTGCATTTTAGCCATTGTTCTGACAGCGCCATAACCACCAATTCCTGGCATGTTGATATCTAATAGCACAACATCTGGGGTTAATTGCCTACAAATTTTGATTGCATCTTCTCCAGAACTACCTTGTCCTACAACTTCAATACCAGAGACTGTTGATAATATAGCCGCAATACCAGCCCTTACTAGCTCTTCATCATCTATGATGACAACCTTGATTAAATCTGAAGTCAAACTATTCCCCCTGAGAAAACTTAAATCGGAGAGACAGGGATTCGAACCCTGGGAAGGTTGCCCTTCAACGGTTTTCAAGACCGCCGCTTTCGACCACTCAGCCACCTCTCCTTTTCGACACAATCTATTCTAAATAAGTCAAATAGTCAACATGATAAAGCAATTGATCACTACAACATTATTTTTAGTTTAAAAAAAATCTGACATAAATAAAAGAATAGCTACAAATAGTCTCAAAATAAAAGATAAGAGAGAAAATATGAAAGCAGATGAATATAAAAACTACAAGATGGAAGACCATGACTTTACAGCTGCACTTGCAACTCGTGCACTCATACATGGCGATCGGGATACAATCAAGTTAATAAGTAATTTAGCAGCTCAGGGTACAGTTTCAATAGATAAATTTGACCGAGCTCTATATGAGGTTACTGTACTACCCGATGAAAGCGACATTCATGAGAACATCGCAGTTATGCTTAATCAATTAATACAACATTCAGCGCATGGTTATGCTGAAGAACTATTAGCATGGGCAAATGATAATCGGGACATTAATGTATATCAAGCGCTCCATGTTAAAGTAAATGGAAAAACAGCAATTGAATCTGTTAAACAGCGTTTAAAAGATCGAAAGTCAATTTTGAAGAAATCAAAGTCATTATCAAAAAGCTCTATGTTTGGAGGAAAGACTGAATTAACACAAGAAGTAAATGCTCTAGAGCTTATTCAGAAGTCCTTAAAAGGAGCAGTATCAGCACACAGGCGAGGCAGTGGGTCACCTTAAACGTATTTTAACAGTCTTAAGTTAACAAAACCCAACTACCTGATACATAGATTGAAGCATATTTGTTAGAAAAAAACCTAGACCATTGGGCCATGAGGCCCAATGATTTACAATCCATTTTATTATGACCCATTAAGAATAGGTGCTACAGCACCTTACAACTACTTGCACTACAAATGACAGGGTTAGATCCATGAATAAGCATTCCTGATTCGTTAATAAAAGATATTTGAAATGAGGTTGTGCCTTATAGGTTTCTTTAAGGTTATTTGTCGAACACCCTAAATATACTACATTTCCTTGCAAGTATAAACTTTAGACGTTTTATAAAAAAAACTGGAGTTAAGTGACTTACCAGAGCACCGTAATACCCTTGATATAAATTAACAAGAGTCTGTATTTTTCATTTTATGAGGCATTTTCTTAGAGGATCACTATATTTTTAAATAATGCAGTCACCTAGCCCCTCATTTATCCTTGATAAGCTTGGCCCCATTCAATAAATATCAGGGCTTAAGCTTTATATACTTTAACTATAGTTGAAATATGATAAAATAGAATGGTTGCTGATTGAATATCATGGAGGTGTATATGAGCATAGAATTAGATTCGGGTACAATTTTAAATACCCAGGAAAAAAACCTACCCTATATATCAATTACTCCGCATAATGTAAAAAGCCAGTACCTTATAGAGGCATTGAGCAAGCTTCCTAACCGATCTCAAATGATCGCTGCTACTCTTGACTTAATCAACATTAAAACACTTGAGTCTCCAGCATGGCTTCGACAAATTAGAGCCACACTGAGGCAAAACAATCTAGACTTAATCGGCGTATTCAACCCTCAACTCAACTTAGAAATCTGCAAATCACTCAAGATCCCTGTTTTATCTGAGACCACTCCCCACAGCCCCACCTCATTAGCTCAGAGAATATCTAGCGATCATTCAAAGTCTACGATAATTACCAAACCAGTTAGAAGTGGACAGCAAGTCTATGCAAAAAATGGAGACCTAATCGTTCAAGGCAGCTTAAGTAATGGCGGAGAAGCCGCTGCTAAAAATAGCATTTATATTTATGGAAAAGCCAATGGAAAAATCATTGCTGGCGCAAATGGAAACACACACGCACGAATATACATCACCCAAGGCTACCCAGAACTTGTAAGTGTTGCTGGAATAACTTGGCTGGCTGAAGATATTTCTACGGCCCATGGTCCAAACGTATTTTATTTAAACGATGGACAACTGATTCAAGAAAAACTATAGTATAAACTCGCAAAGCACGGAGCTCTAACACATGAAAAATGCAACGGAAATAATTGTAATTACCTCAGGTAAGGGCGGCGTAGGAAAAACCACCAGTAGTGCCGCAATAGCCGGCGGTCTTGCATTGAAAGGAAAAAAAACAGTTGTCATCGACTTTGACGTAGGACTTAGAAATGTTGATTTAATCATGGGCTGTGAGCGCCGCGTTGTTTACGATATTGTTAATGTAATTCAAGGTGAAGCAAACTTAAACCAAGCGCTCATCAAAGATAAACGATCAGATAATTTATACATACTGCCAGCATCCCAAACTCGTGACAAAGATGCACTGTCATTAGAAGGAGTAGGCAATATTTTAGAGCAACTATCCAAACGATTTGACTTCATAATTTGCGATTCCCCTGCGGGCATAGAAAAAGGTGCACAGCTTGCAATGCATTTTGCAAGCCAAGCAATCATTGTCACAAACCCTGAAATCTCCTCAATTCGAGACTCAGACCGCGTTCTTGGTTTATTAAATAGCAAAACCTTAAGAGCTATGAAAAACCAGGAAATAACAGAGCACTTGCTGATAACACGCTATGATGCTCAACGTGTTGCAACTAAAGACATGATCTCCCATGATGATATACAAGAGATACTTGCTATTGACCTCATTGGCATCATACCAGAGTCTAAATCTGTTCT
The DNA here is from genome assembly GCF_024172705.1 of Candidatus Comchoanobacter bicostacola. Classification (GTDB taxonomy): domain Bacteria; phylum Pseudomonadota; class Gammaproteobacteria; order Comchoanobacterales; family Comchoanobacteraceae; genus Comchoanobacter; species Comchoanobacter bicostacola. The sequence continues at coordinate 469,991 of NZ_CP092900.1, read as the reverse complement.
AAACGCATCAAACACAGGAGAGCCTGTAATATTCAACACAGAAAGTGACGCAGGAAAAGCTTATGCAGAAACTGTACGTAGACTACTAGGGGAGAAAGTTAGCGTTACCATCCCTTCAATAAAGAAGTCTTTGTTACAAAGGGTCTTGGGATTTAAAAGCAAAGAAGAGGCGTAATGTTCAGACTATTTAGTAAAAAACCAAGCTCTGCAGATGCTCTTCGCAGCCGCCTAAACAATATCGTTGGATCAAACAGCCTACTATCAAATCAAACACTCCAGAAAATTGAGGATGAAATAACAGGCGTCTTGAATAACTTTTTGAAGATAGATAGCATAACAGTAGATTTAAACAGCAATAACAAACGATTGGTCGTAGAAGCTCAAATACAGCAAATCAATAAGTAAACAACTACATACACTCTAACAACATAGTTCGGTATCTATCAGAAAGCTCCTGTACGGAGCTGCATTTACCAATCATCCACTCATCCATAACGCTTTCGTCCTCATACCCCCCCAAACCATTACGGTATGCAATATAAAAATCATATGCACTAACACGGCTTTCAGGTGCCTTTTTCAAATACTGTTGATAATACCAACCAATGAACACTGAAGTATCTCGAAAACTGGTACGAGATCGGAAGTAACCTGGGTTTTTAGATAAATACCATTGCCAGGTTTCATCTTTAACTTGGCCATACCCAAACGATGACTCACGACGATATGGAATCACCCCCCAAAAATAAGATCGCTGAGCCCTTGCATGGGATCTGAATGACGACTCATGGGATATTACAGATAAAACAACATTAGGCTCTATTCCATAGCGCTTCTGCACCTGTTTTAACTTTTCAGCCCACCCAGGATTTGCATGAATCACTCGACAAATATCATTTTCATAAACATTTGCTTGAAACTGACGATCTGAACATCCTGATAAAATTAACACACTACACAATGTGAATAATATATTAAAATTCATCTTCTTTGTAACTATCCTTAACGCTGATTAATAGTAACACAGCAATAAACAAAAAGATAGGAATTGTAAGATATGATATTTGATAGTCTACAACGGTGAACGCAGAAACACCTGAATTACGTTCCAAAACAAAATGGGTATACTCTAGCAAACGCCCTACCAAGGTTTGCATCATTCCTGAAAGCATACAAACCATATTCATCAGCGCAACAGCAGATGCTGTTGTACTCGCTGCACTCAAATCTTTTGCTACCGGAAAAACAATGACTTGAACACTATTCAAAACGCCAAATAGCAAGAGCAAAAAGGGCAAAAATACTATAGGGACATTCACGTATATAATCAACCAACTACACACCAACGAACCTATCGTTCCAACCAACAAGGGCAGCTTTCTACTTTTAAAGAAATCAGATAACATGCATACGAGCGGCCCACCAATTAACCACCCCATAAAAATAAGCGAGTTAAGTTTTGCAGCATCAACATGAGTACACGCAAACTTTACCTGAATAAAATCAATACCAAATAGCTCTGCGAACAAGATCAGTGGCGTATAAGTCAAACACCCTACCAATGCATAAATCCATATTATTCGCGACTTAGCAACACTCATCAAATCTCTTCTTATTTGGTCAAATGAGGATGTCACATCCAGGCCTTCACTCATACGGGATCGCGATGGAATGCTAATCAACATTAGAAAGGTCAACACCAAACCAATACCTGAAGCACCAATACATACATTACGCCACCCCACGCTGGACTTGAAATACGCCAAAACATGGTCACCTAGCGTTGCACCCAGCATACCTAAAGCCATCGTAGATCCTGAAACAAACGCAAAATAACTGGAAGGAAGTAGTAAACTTGCAAGCTTCAACACACCTACAAATGCAAACGAAGAACCAAAACCAATCAAAACACGACTTAACATCGCAACCCAAACTACGTTTGTCATGGAGAAGAGATAAATACCCACAGAACATATAAGACCCGACATAGTGAGCAACTGCTTAGGACCATAACGATCCATCAAGAAACCTACTGGCATCTGCATGGGCGCATAAATATAAAAGTACATTGCTGTCACACCACTTAATGCATATGCATTGATTGAATAGTGGTCCATCAATTCTGATGTCATAACACTTGGCGCCACACGAAGCAACACGTCATATGAGTAAAAAATTGCACTCACTGCCACAATCAACCATGCTGCTACACTATAATCAACCTTACCTCTTATTCCTTGCATATAACTATCCCTGTTTTAAAATTGAATTACATTTTAATTATTGTATCAAACCTATTGGCACTATCTTGTACCCGTCTTTTGCACTTAAATAAACTACAAATACAGGTGCAATCGTAACCTAAGACTCGATTATTGTCAAATTCAGCTTACCTGTCCAAGGTAAGCTCCGAAAAACTATCTGGCAACGGCGTGCTAAAACACTGTTCAACACCAGCCCACTTAAAACGTAGAGAATAAGCATGAAGCATCATGCGTGGATACCGCTTAGCTTCAGGACCACCATAGCGCTTATCTCCACAAATTGCATACCCTGTCGACTGCGCATGCACCCTAATCTGATGTGTACGCCCAGTTTCAATTGAAGCCATTAATAATGAGCAGCCAACCCCTCGCTTTTTCACTATAAAATTAGTCTTAGCATCTTGACCACTTGCTGATACAACAACTTTTTCCAATGCTGCACCCTTTACCAATCGCTTCAGTGGATGCCTAATAGACTTCTGAGTCCAGGTCGGAACGCCCTCAACAACTGCATAGTACACCTTCTCTACTTGCTTATCGCGCCAAATATTCTGGAGACTCACTAACGCTTGATAAGTTTTTGCAATAACCAAACAACCAGACGTACCTCTATCAATCCTATGAACTAAATGTGCATCTGGATATAAATAACGCATAACCTCAACTACACCATGTAATTCATCATTAGATTGATGAACAGATAAACCCGGGGGTTTGTTCAAAACCCAAAAATCATCATTCTCAGCTACAACTGACAAAGATATGATTTTACACAACTCTTGATTAGGTGGTTGTTTTTCAGGATCCGAGCTAGGGTTAGGCATGATCAACTCGTCACCTTTTTTAAGATGATACATATGATCCTTACATCGCTTTCCATTAACCTTAATCCGCCCCTTTCTAACCATACGATAAATGTGAGGTTTTGGTGTTTGCTTGTAAATATTGAAAAGATAATTGTCAAGCCGCTGACCTTCACGATCCAAAACGATAACTTTTAATACCATAACCATAGAACCTATAATAAATTTTCTTGAAGAATATATAAATAAATGTTATTGTAGATTAGTTATGCAAGTCATGCAAATATATTGCTTAGGTAAAAACTACACTGAAGTTATATCATCCTTAACTACAGGATATTTGAAAAGAATCTATCAGATAGTCCAAGATCGACATGGCTGGCATAGGAAGAATTGATTAAATATTAGGTTACGTAACGATGACAAAATTAATGTGCATAAACGCGACTCAAGAGAATGAGCCGCGGATAGCAGTCGTTGAAAATCAACGACTTATTTCCCTAGAAACACAGCAATACGACCATACTCGCTCATGCGGGAATGTCATTTTAGGAGTGATATCTAGCATCCAAGAAGGCATTGATGCCGTTTTTGTTGACATTGGCAGCCAAAGACATGGGTTCTTACCATTTAAAGAAATTATGCCCTCTTGCTATCAGGCAGAAAAAACCGAAAGTTCAACAATTCACGACTTAATCCAAGTAGGGCAAACCGTACTTGTACAGGTAACGCGCGAAGAAAAGCCTAACAAAGGGTCTGCATTAACTACATACATATCACTTGCTGGTGCATACTTAGTGCTCATGCCCAACAACCAAAAAAACAATGGCATCTCCAAAAAAGCTGATGCTGCAGAGCGCCTCAAAACAAAAGAAATTGTATCCAAGCTTAACATCCCTGAAAGCCTTTCAATTATTGTTAGAACAGAAGGACTTAATCGCTGCAAAGAAGAGCTTGCCTGGGATCTGGAGTGCCTCTTACATCACTGGAATAAAGTACATGAAGCAGCAAAAACAGTTAAGACGCCTACACTTATCCATGAAGAAAGTGATGCGCTTATTAGATCAGTCAGAGACCGCTTAAGAAAAAACATTGACTCAATCGTCATTGATCATGAACCTACATTTATAAAACTTAAAGACTACCTGCAAAAGACACGTCCTGAATTTGAAGAAAGAATTAGCTTATATACTAATGCTAAAACAGTACCTTTATTCAGTCACTACGGGCTGCAAGGACAAATCCAGTCTTTGTTTGCTAGAAAAATAGAGCTCAAATCAGGAGGCTCAATTGTTATTGATTACGCAGAGGCGATGACTGTCATTGACGTGAACTCTGCTCGCTCTAAAGGTTCAAAAAACATTGAAGACACAGCATTTACTACTAATTCAGAAGCTCTATATGAAATCATCAGGCAAATGTCTCTAAGAGACATTGGTGGCATCATTACTGTTGACTTTATTGACATGTCTAATGAAGATAATCGGAAAAAGATTGAGGATCTTGTAGCGCAAAAAATACAAAAAGATCAACTAAAAATACGATTTGAACCTATCTCATTATTGACTGGCTGCATGCTCTTATCTAGACAAAGAACCGGACCATCCATTGTTGATCAACATTATGAAGAATGCTCCCACTGTAACGGACTAGGATATACCAGGTCTATACACTCTGTAGCTAGTAATATCCTATTTAAAATAGAAGAAATTTGCGCCTCTGAAGCAAGTAAAACACTTGTAATCCACACATCAGATGATGTTGGCTGTTACCTCCTCAATGAAAAAAGGGGGCAAATTGAGACCTTAGAAAAACGCTTCAATATCAAAGCAATCATAATCCCCTCTACTGCGTTAATCAACGAAAAGTATAGCATAAAAAGAGTATCTGAAAGTAATAGAAGCTACCAACAGCGAACAGTTAAGCCACAAAACAACACTAGACCCAAGTGGAGCAAGCAACAGCAAAGCAAGCCCCTTGTACCTAATCAACTCTACAAAGAGCATCCAAATACAAGAAGCGGTGGTGTACTACAGAGAATCATGGATAAAATCATGAGTAGCAATACTCCTGAGCAAAAAGAGGAACGCAAAAGTCCTTCAGCTAATAAACAAGGGCACAACAATCGTTCAAACCATCATAAAAACTCTGACCAATCTGAGCGCAGAAACAAGCGAACTCGCAGCAATGCTCATATGCGCAGAGGAAACAGGAAGCGCCCGCATGGTGAAAATAAAAACAAGTCACAAGATAGCCCCGATAGAATGGACGACTAGTCTATCTCTTTAAGCCTACGTGTTCCGTCTTTTTTAAGCTCAAGACAAATTACTTTGCTAGGCTTTAAGGTTGCGTGCTCTGGCCACTCAATAAACACTAGGCTTGCCTTTGAAAGCGCTATATCCCAGCCGATATAATCGAGTTCTTCAGGGTCTTTTACACGATAAAAGTCCGCGTGCACTATGGAAACCTCACCTACCGTATATTCATTAAAAAGAGTATAAGTTGGACTGAGCACACTACCTGTGTAACCCAAACTTTTGAGCCCTAAGCGAACAAACTCAGTTTTACCAACCCCTAGATCCCCTTCTAGATAGCAGATAAAAGGCTTAGGCTGCTCTAAAGCACTTTTGAATACAGTCTTAGCTATACGCTCTGTATCCGCTAATGACTTAATCAGCATGGCCTTTTACCACCCATTTATGGTAATGAGTAACTTCACCTATTGATTCTTTGATATCATCTAGCGCTCGATGACTCTTAGACTTAATATAATTGGGAAGTGAAAATCCATTTTTTAAGAACATACCAACTGCTGTAACATCAAGCATACGATAGTGTAATAACTTATCTAAGAGCGGCATTTGCTTTTTAACAAAAATCCGATCTACATGTATTGAATTACCCGCTAGATAGAGTACTGTACCAGCACTTGTTGTATTAGTGATCTCTGTAACTAAGTCTCTTTCAACACGAGTAATATCATTAGTTGACTTCAATACATCTTCCCATAATCCTGATGCTTGATGCATTTGGGTACAGACATCTGACATAGCTTCTAGCTTGCTTAAAGGCACATGCACAGTGCGTGTAAAATCATCACTAATCTGATTATAATCCATATCAGTCAGAATACATGCAACTTCAATAATTTCATCATGCTCTGACAGCCCTGTCATTTCTAAATCTAACCAAACCAATACTTCTTGAGACACCCTACTTACTCAAATAACTTGTTCGCATTATTCAACATGCCACTAGACAAGTCAAGATAAGATAAGGCGCAATACCATACGGCTATTACAGAGTACAAACCTTCAATATAAACACAGTATACATCATATAGACGCAGCGCCCCCTCCTCCACTCCTTAAGATTTGTGCCTCATCTTTTTCTAAAGCATTTAGCTCTTCAATACCTGTTTCTTCTCCTAACATAGGCTCAAGAAGAGCACCCCTATATCTATTAGGGTCTTCCAATATCTCAACTGTTTTGCAAAGTGACATATTTTGTCTAACCCAATTAAACAACAATCTATTATTATCGCCGGGTATTTTTTTGTAAGACTGAATCAGTCTTAATCGAACAGAAGCTACCACATCAACGATTGGTTGAGCCAGAGCCCCTATTTCCCCCCTACATGCTTAATAGTTGCAACACAACCTATATAATCTGGACACAACTGATCAACATTGAAGACTCGTAAAATTGTAGAGAGCTCTATATAATCTAACAAAGGTACATACTCAGATGACATTCTTAAACCTGTGAGATAAACCTCTCGCAATACATCTGTTACTGGCTGGCCTTTCAATTCAATGATTAGACTCCTCCACTCCATAACGTGCTGCATATACAAATAATGGAACCAAATTGTTTGATGACGTGTTGTTGGAGCATTATACTCAAGAACACAACCTTCCTTGAGTGCGAAATCTAGAATACACTGATAATAATAAGACAAAGCGCACCTTACACTAGACTTCAAGTAAAAGTCTTTAGGGATATGAGAGTCATACTCTATGCTCATCAACAGATAGTATAAAACATACAAAGGGATTGAGCCCCGTGACAAATGATCTGGAAGCTTAATTTTATACTTAAAACCAAGGTTATTAAGATAAGATGATGATAACATATAATCAACAGGCGTTATTAAAGATACTGTGATAGCATGCTTACCAGCAGAAAATAACGACTTAAGCATAAATCGATTATAAAACATAGGTGGATTCTTAATCAAAACAACCTTCTCGGCGCCTCTTCTAATCACATAAGGAAACCGCCTTTGCTCTAAATCCAATAAAAATACAGGCTGCTTCTTATAGGCACCCTCGCCCTGTCGTCTTCTAAAAATAGCTAACTCTGAAGGAATATCAAGTAGAATCTCACAACCCCCATTTACTTTCTTTTTTTCGCCAGTTGCTTTTTTTGCAAGGATGGCACACTCATTGTGGTTTGAATAAGCCCATATGATTTACTGTGCCTCCAGTCGCCAGCATTTAAAGTCTCAGAAGGACCCAGTTCTCCACTAAGTGCCTTCATAAGATATAGATCCAAATGATACAAAGCTTCTCGACATTCGGAAGTGTTAGCACTTGCGTAAAAAGAGTCTGCTATAAGTAACCGAACAACTGCAGACCCAGGCCCTCTACCTCCTGCATAAACACATAAATTATGTCCCTTTTTATCTAAAGCTTCTATCAGCCCAAAGTTAATAGGCATATCCTTGGAGTTGGCAGTATAGGAAGATCTCAACATAGAGTGGCCAATTGCACCACAATACAACATATAGGCAGCACTCTCATCACAACCTGTGAGTTTCTCATAAACTGCAAATAAAGCGTCAAAATCAATATCCGAATCAACACTCCACACAAACTACATCAGAGAGTATTCAAACAATTGATAACCCTCTGCATTTAAATCTTCAGCGACTAATACCAACCAAGATAAAATCTCTAAACAATTTGGGGCAGATAAGATATCAATAATTATTTGACGATTAACATTAACCGCCGGATCATGCATCAAGTTCTCATTAACAATACTTGCCACACATTTACTGGTATCTTTAGATTGAAACAACTCAATAATAGACAAATACCGCTTTAAAACAACCTGATCTTCTTTTGAAAGCTTGATCATGTCTACTATCATTGATTGCATAAACTTCTTAATATCTATTTTTGAACGAATTATATCATCACTTAGATAGTCAAATAGCAAATCATTTAATTCAGAATCAGAAACATAGCGTTTATGCTTTATCAGAGGCCAGTCAAGCTTAATTTCAGGAACTACCGGGTAAACCAATTGATTAAACTTAAGAAGCGCGCCTCCTTGCAAACGCATCTGCTCACTGACCAGCAATCCCCTAAAGTCAGCTGATGTTTTCTCAATCCTATCTGCATTATCTATTAGCCACTGATTCTTGCCTTCAAGAGAACCTATAGATGTAGCGCTACCACCACCCTGAACCTGCAAACACTCATCCAGCTCTACATAAAGGGATTCTGAAACAATAGGCTTCAATTGATCTAATAACTCTATATTCGACACCCATAAAGATTGAAGCCGTTTATATTCTGTCTCGATCCTGGCTTTATCTAGCGGCTTAGTATTTAGGGGCGATTGATATGCTCTAACATAGGATTAGCTTCACGTATCAGCATATCTAGCATAGTTGAGCAGATGTCTTTTAAATCCCCGTCAAAGGAACGTGGGTGCACAATTTTATTACGAATAACATATAACGTCTTTATTTTTTCTTTTGTATTTCTATTCGCTTTTTTCTTATTTTTAGAACCCTGTACATGTTGACGCAATAACACCAGGCCCTCTGCGCTTTGCACCGCCTTATTAAGTAATTCTACCAGCATCACAAACTGGTATAATTTAGAGCGCACATCACCACTTGGCAATAAGATACTTTGCAGCAAACTACTCACTCTTTCCATAGATTTATGCAAGTCAAGCGCATCAGAACAGACAGGAACGCCGGCAACCTTATCTTCTGCAGCCTTAAACCCTGGTTTCAAGCTCTCTTGCAGCCTAGCCTTAAACTCAGGCAAGTGATCCAAACAATCAAAAACCTGTGCCTCATGGCTAACGGGTTCCTTAATTCTCTATCTTGCAATGAATCGCCTAATAAATTATTACGCCAAATCATGAGTAATGCAGCACTGCATGCATTCTCCATGTCAAATTCTGGCAATAGCTCATCAATCTCGAGCTCAAGTGTCTTTATTTTAATAATAATTCACCCTAAGTCTTTATTATCGATGCATTTAGCATATACCATTTATTAAGAATTATCTAGCAAACCAAATGACTTATATGATAAACTAAATATCAATAATCAATACTTAACTATGAATTCAATGCAAAACCAAATATGCCAAGTACTTGAAGAATGCAAGGCATCATCCATTTTAGTCATCAATACAGAAGGCAAAACTGTAATCTGTGATTTTATGATTATAGCAACCGCTGAAAGCTCCCGGCAAATGCAGTTTATCGCACAAACATTACTACGTGACTTTAAAAAAGACCGTATGCAATCTAATGCTGAAACTGATGAAAACTGGACACTGATTGACTTAGGCGATGCCATCGTGCACATCATGACCCCAGAGGCACGGAATACAATCAATTTGGAAGAAATTTGGTCTAAGCGATGAATGTTACAATCATTACTTGCTCCAAGCGTACACTTAAAGCAATTAATGAACTCTCTGCTCAATACATCAAACAATGCATCCGTTTTGCAAAAATTAAACATATCAATGTCAAACCTGTATTAAGCACACCCACCGCTAAGCAAAGCAACACGGAAAATTTACTCAACCAAATACCTAAACAATGCCAAGTTTTGATATGCGATGAGCGTGGAACAAACCTGACTACTGAGCAACTAGCAAAAAAATTTGATCAAATACAGCAAGCAACAGGTCACATCTGTTTAATTATAGGACCTGCAAGTGGATTTGATTTAACACTCATCAAACAGCACCAAACCATCAAACTATCTGACTTAACGTTACAACACGAAGTCGCTCAACTTATTTTATGTGAACAAATCTACCGAGTTTTAAGCTATCTAAACAATCACCCTTATCATATCGCTTAAGATTTGATCAGATATAATAAAGGTAGTACTATAACATCAAATTGATGGTTTATAATGAGCAAGCTTCGAAACGTTCATACAGAACGCATGATTACCAAAAAGCGTTTAGTTATTGTTGTCAGTATATTTGTATGTGCATATATACTTTTGCTTTCTAATCTCTACACCATACAAATCAAAAAACACGAATATTACCTAGGCCTTGCTACTCAGTATCATACTAGAAATGTGAGAATTGAACCTCAGAGAGGAAAGATTTATGATGCAAACAAGCATGTTTTAGCCACTGATCAAACAACGTTTATTGCTTGTTACCCAAAACTCCCCTTAGATCAACAAGAATTCATTCAACAAAGTGCCCTATCTACACGTAAAGCATCTAAAACACACCAATGCAGTGAAGTTGAATCTTGGGACTATGCACATATCAATCACTGGAATAATGATGCAATCATTCTAAAGACACACTTAACCAGACAATACGCTCAGGGTAATAAATTATCACATTTAATTGGCTATACCAGTCATGCTAGCATAAACCCTTTGTCTAATGAGCAAGCTAGTACACATCAATCAGGTGTAAACGGCATTGAATCTTACTATGATGACCAACTCAAAGGTTACCCAGGAAAAAAAGTTCACACCATCAATGCCAGTGGCACCATACAACAAACACACACTCTGTCTAAATCAATAGCTGGAGAGGACATTTACACAACGATTCATAGTAATTTACAAAAAAAAGCACATTATTTACTTGATGGGCACAGCGGTACGGTAATTATGCTTAACCCCAACACTGGTGCGATTATAGCTGCTGTTAGCACACCTAGCTTTGACCCAAAAAACCCAATTAAATCCGCTGATTATAAAAACAGTAATTTATTAAACCGTATTACTCAAGCCACTTACCCACCGGCATCAACACTTAAGCCTATATTTTCTCTTCTCGCCCTCGAGGACCAACATATCAGCGTACAGGATAAAATTCATGACCCAGGATATTATTTAGTTGGTAATAAACGATTTAGAGACTGGAAGAGACAAGGACATGGTGAAGTTGACCTGAATAAGGCCATTAATGAGTCATGTGACACTTACTTTTACATGCTGGGACATAGACTAGGTATTGATACCCTAGTTAACTACTTATCATTGTTTAAATTCAACCAAGCGACTCAAATAGACTTGCCTAATGAAAAAAACAATTTGATTCCTACTGCACAGTACAGACGTGCACGCAGCGGGGGGTGGTATGATGGTCATACCATCATTACAGCTATTGGGCAGGGAGACTTAGCTGTTACCCCAATATCACTCGCTCGAGCAACTATGCTCTTAGCGAATAAAGGTTATGATCACCAGCTACACATCAACAAATCTAATCAAAGTATTGCCAAGACCCCGACCCTCAAGGTTCAAGATAAAAACTGGGAGATTATACATACCATTCTATCTAGCGTCACGCAAACTGGAACTGCTAAAAAATTTGCAGGAAGCTCATATTCAGTAGCTGGGAAAACTGGCTCTGCACAGGTTAAAGCTATCGATAAAAAAGCAGACTACTATACACTTAAACAATATGAAAAAGACCATAGCCTATTTATCGGATTCTCACCGGTTATAAACCCTGAAGTAGCGATTGTTACGATTATAGAACATGAGCCACTTGCAGTTAAAGTATCCAAAAGTATGCTAGACTATTATTGGGAGGTAACACAAAAATGAGCCGCATACGATCATCTAGATATGATCATATTGACCCTATACTTATATATTTACTGCTGTCCGCTATACTATTTGGATTTTTAAGCTTATATAGTGCTGACCATCAAAACTGGGGGTTAATCACAAAACAATTAATTCGTGCTACACCAGCTTTGATAGCAACCGCTATTTTATTTAAATTAAATAAACGAACGCTTCAAGACCTAACACCTATCATATACACTGCCAGTATTATATTACTTATTATGGTTCTTCTATTGGGATATATGACTAATGGTGCACAACGATGGCTTAACCTTGGGTTATTCAAATTTGAACCTTCTGAGTTAGTGAAAATTTCATTACCCCTAACGCTTGCTAGCATTATTGCCAAAGATGGCTTGCCTCTAAAAAACTATAGCATCATCAAATCAAGTCTGTTAATCATACTCCCATTTATTCTAGTGCTTAAACAACCTGACCTTGGAACTGCCCTCATTATTGCAACTATAGGAGGGTTATGCTTGTTCCTATCAGGCTTATCCAGAATGATCATACTCAGCTTATGTGCACTTTTATGTATCTCCTCACCCATTATCTGGAGCCAAATGCATGACTACCAAAAACAGCGTGTGATTACATTGCTCAATCCAGAAGATGATATTCAACATCATGGCTATCATACACATCAATCCAAAATTGCAATCGGATCCGGTGGCATGACTGGTAAAGGACTATTAAACGGCACCCAAAACCAGCTAGGGTTTGTACCTGAGCACAAAACTGACTTTGTTTTTTCTCTTATTTGTGAAGAGCTTGGTTTTATAGGTGCAACCTTCTGGCTATCACTTGTTCTCGCTATTGGTGTTCGGGCAATTCTGCTTGGCTATCGACAATATTGTTTATTCAGCAAGCTATGCTGTATCTCAGTGGGGTGCAACTTTATGCTAAATGCATGGATTAACATGGCTATGGTAACTGGCATTATACCCGTAGTGGGAATACCGTTACCACTCATCAGCTATGGTGGAACGAGCTTTGTAATGACCCTGCTTGGATTCGCTATCGTTTTGAAGCTAGGGAACCCAGATCCTAGAAAACAAGGAGCATGGTAATGATTCTTATTTTAGCCTTTATGCTATTTAACTTCAGTATAGCTAATGAATGTTTGACCAGTGACTATATTGATATTCGGACAAACCGTTCTTTATATCAATCCGCTTTATATGCACAAAAAAAATACAGTGTTCCTATGAAATACAGTTATGAAAAACTGCAGTGTATTGAACCTAATAAAACAGTTCCTAGCAAGATCACCGCGCAGAAAGATAAAAAATCACCCAACCCATTTGCTGGGGTCCAAAGATTTGTTACCCAAGACAGAATCGATAAACAAAAGATATTTTATTCTAAACACATAAAAACCTTTCATTCACTGGCAAAAAAAGTAGATCCCCACGTGATTTCAAGTATTATTTGTATCGAAACATTATGTGGTGACTATACAGGGAAATACAGTACAATCAAGGCGCTTGCCAATGTAGTTGCCAATGACCACCCTGATACTCGGCATAGATTACATGGCTACATGACAAACGAACTTGGCACTCTTATAGCACTAGACTATTATGGTATCGTTGACACCGAAACACTCAAAGGGTCCTGGGATGGAGGCATTGGCTTAGCACAGTTTATGCCGAGTTCATATATGAAATACGCCATTAGTAACAACCAAGACACCCCCAACCTGTTTAAACTAGAAGATGCAATTTTAAGTATTGAAAATTATCTCATCCAACATGGATGGCGCACAGGCCAACCCATTGTCACACAAGTCCCTAGCACCCCTCACATACACCAGCTTATGAATCAAAAATATGAGCTTAAATGCACACCTGTTATATGCCCATCTGATACACTGCATACCCCTAACAAAATTATTAAAGCAGAACTCAATAATGAAACAACTTATTGGTACGTATTCGATAATCAATCTGCTATTAAAGCATACAATCCAAGGCCCAATTATATACTTTCCACAGGTATACTGGCTAACCTTTCTGAGGCAGAAAAATGAATACTTTAACAGAAATAATTAGCAAACATCAAAACCAACAAATAAACGAAGCCATTGAGGGGTATTTACACTGGCTTTCATTACACCCAAATGATGCTGAAGCACATGAGCTCATAGGGATTGCATACGCTCAAAGTAGTGATATAACCAATGCGATGAATCACCTTAAGCAAGCATTGAAATATAACCCCAGTAAAACATCTATTCACAGTAACTTAGCACTCTGCTACAAAAAATCAGGAAAGCACCCAAAAGCAATTAAACTCTGGGAGAAAATATTAAAAACTCAACCCACACATCTATCTATTTACAATAACTTAGCTAGCACCCACATACAGCTAGAGCAATATGCACAAGCTAAAAACAAGCTCCTCAAAGCACTCACGCTACACCCCAACTATGCCGATGCACTATTCAATCTTGGTATTTTATCTATCCGCACCGATCAACTAAAAAGCGCACTAAATTATTTAAAAGCCAGTAGCAAACAAGGTCATAAAATAGCATCCTTTCAACTGGGCATATGTCTGGAGCAATCTGAGCCTGCTGAGGCGAAGAAATACTTATTACAAGCACTTGAAAACAACCCAGACTATGCCGACGCCCACCATGCCTTGGCACGCGTTAAATTAGCACTCAGTGAAGATGAAGAAGCTTTAGAACACTTTGTTCAAGCACAAAGAGTCAACCCATATCTCCCCTATTTAATGCAGAATATTGCAAGTTACTTTCATGTAAAAGGAATGTATGTCAATGCAATTGAATATTGGTCAAAAGTCCTGCCTCAAGATTGTGCACCAAGCGAAATCAACTATAATATTGGCGTTGCCTATCATTTTATGGGTAAACATAGCACAGCAAAAGAATATTTTACCTCTGTTTTAGACGAAGAACCCAACCACATCAATACGCATCTCAACCTTGCTACTATTGCACTACAGTCAAATGAAAGAAATCAGGCAAAAGTACACTATAATCATGTCCAAAAATTAGAGCCTAATAATGAGGAGGTTTCCTATTTATTAGCAGCCTTAAATCAAGATGATTATAAAAACGCACCGCCTCAAAAATACGTGAAGAACTTATTTGACCAATATGCCCACTATTATGAAACCCACCTCACTACCGTACTTAAGTATCAAGTCCCTGAAGAATTATCAATTCTCTTCTCTACTCACCTCAAACATAATAATTACCTAACCCTTGATTTAGGATGCGGCACTGGGATTATGGCTAGCAGGTTGCAGCCTTATAGCCGGCACATCACTGGAATCGACCTATCAGAGAATATGATTGAGCAAGCACGCACTAAAGCTTGTTATACAGAATTAGTATGTAGCGATTGTATCCATTACCTCAAAGACGAACCTGAATGTTCTCTGATAGTTGCAGCTGATTTACTCCCTTATATTTCTGACCCGAGTCTATTATTTAAATATGCATTTAGGTGCTTACAGCCTAAAGGTCTACTCTTCTTTTCATTTGAACTACTCACCGATGGAACGTACACACTAAATGAACATGCACGCTATGCACATAACTCAGCATGGATAAAAGAAACTTTAGAACAAATTGGGTTTACAGTAGAAGAAGTACACACGTGCACATTGAGATCCAATCAAAATAAATCAGTTGCAGGCGCCATTATAGTTGCTCAAAAGCCTTAATTCTCTGCTAGATGAAAGTCAACTTGCTGAGTAAGCACTGCTGCACGAACAACAACTACCTTAATACTTTTACCTTGCATATAGACCTTGTTCGAAGACTTTCCTCTAAGCACCAGGCTCTCCTGATCATAGACAAAACGCTCACTCCCTAAATTAGAGATATGAATTAACCCCTCAATAGGAAACTTATCCAGCTCCACAAATAAACCAAAGTGCGTTACCGAGATAACCCGGCCTGTAAAGACTTGATTCACGTGGCTTGATATATACTGAGTCTTTAGCCATGCTTGCGCAAACCATGATGCTTCATCTGCGTGGCGCTCAGTTTGAGAGCAAGAACTGGCAATTGACTCTAGATCTTCTAAACCCTGCTGACCGTCTAGTACTGACAGCAATGCACGATGCACTGTCAAATCCACATAGCGTCTAATTGGAGAAGTAAAGTGCGTATAATTAGTGCAAGATAGCGCAAAATGGTGATCATCTTCAGCGCTATAATGCGCTTGCGACATGGTTCGCAACAATAGCGGCTCTATTACTGATTTCATAGGCTTCGGCGCTTGATTTAGCACCTGCTGAAAATCTTTTGGCTTTGGATTCAAAGGCATTTCAATTCGATGAAAAGCTAAATATTCTCTCAAGTTTTCAACACGGTCCGCACTAGGCGCATCATGTGATCGCTTAATAAAGGGTTGATTGTGCTCATTCAAAAACTGACCTATAGACTGATTGGCACAAAGCATACACTCTTCAATTAATTGATGAGCCCACCCTCTTTGTACCTTTCTAATATTACAAACCGTACGGTCTTCTGAAAAATCAAACTTAGGCTCTGAGCTTGAAAACTCAATTGCACCTTGCTCAACACGTTTCTTATGTAACAAATGTGCAACTTCATTGAGTGCACTCATTGACTGAGAGATATGATCTGGATACTGCTCATTTTTTATCATTTCAGTAACATCTTCATAAATTAAGCGCGCATGACTCCGAATCACAACCCTTTGAACTGTGCAATTCGTTACATTGCCTTTATGATCGATATCCATGCAGGCACCCATAGCCAAACGATTCACATCTGGTTTTAATGAGCAATATTCATTACTTAAATACTCAGGCAACATAGGGATTACAAAGCCAGGAAAGTAAACTGAGTTACCTCTTGATCGAGCTTCAATATCAATCTCTGACCCTTGTTTAATGTAGTGAGCAACATCTGCAATAGCTACATAAAGTTGATAACCACTCTTAGTTTTCGTTGCATAAACAGCATCATCAAAGTCTTTAGCATCTGAGCCATCAATCGTTACGAACGGAAGGTCAACCCATGAAGTTCTCGTAGCCAACTGCTCATCAATTTCATCTTGCAAATTAGGCATTAAACTACTATCCCAATCACCATGTAAGTGAAAGAGATTTCTAGCTATTTCACGTTCAATACCTGGGGTATTAGCAGATCCTATTTCTGATACTGGAACTACAGATATCTGCCTTCTGTTAGGCTGTTTCTCTGCTCTTTTAACCAAAAGGATTACACCTTCCTTATATGTGTTAATTTTTTTAAGATCTAAAAAGTGCTTAATTCTCTTATCAAAAGGCAGCAAACGCTTACGACCTTTGTGCGAAGATACATGACATACGATATGACGTGAACATGACTCCAGCACCTTAATTGGGATGGGTTTTGACTTTTCCGTGACAGGGTTAGGCACTCGAACCATGACTTTATCATGAGGAAAAATCCCTTGTGAGTGGCGATATGAAAGCAGCAGTTTGCACCCACCTATCTGAACCATCAAGTCTCCTGACTTACTTGATTCTATGCGCGCCTCAACCAACATTGATTCACTAGATATAAAGTATCCTTCTTTTGATTTTTCAACCTGATCATCACGCCACATTGCCTCTAGTCGCTTACCAACAGCATCTCTGGCCCACCCTTTTACATTTAAAGCATCTAGGGCATCCTCCAAAAGCATAGGCTTACTAGATAAAACAGATAAAATAATCTCTCTGGATGGTATGGGATAATCATAGTTGTTATAACTATGTTCACTGTCTCTGTCTATAGGATTGCTCATTATAATTTCATATTCCTGCTGTTCGCACCTTGCGGCACTGTAAAGTATGGTTTATTATAAACGATAGATGAAATAGATACAAGGAGCCATCATGAAGATAAACTTTCAAAGCTATCAAAAAAATGCAAAAATCTGCTGCTATATGACTGACACTCAGTCTTTAGATCTGCCTGGGGAAATATCTAGAACAGAGAGCCCTGTAACTAACAAGACTCATTTTTTATCCAACGAATCAGGCAGTACGCTATGCCTAAAAGCACCAGAGAGTGATGCATCTGCACTAGAAATTGGTGGGGCAATGATTTCTGCAATTATGCAGCATGAGTGCCACGATGCTCTGATTATTCCTCCTGCATCAGTAAAAGATCAACTAACTGACTTTTTAACTGGAATAAAGCTAGGCGCTTACCGGTTCAATAAGTATTATTCAAACCCAAAGGTTGTACCACCAAAAGCAGTCCAAATTGCTGATGTCTACGCAATCAATGAGCATGATGCACCCAGTGATGCCATTACCTCCGGAACAACATTGGCAAGAGACCTGGTTTCTGAGCCTAGTAACACATTATCACCGGAGGCCTTTAAAGACATCATTGTAAAAGAGCTTAGACCACTTGGTGTAGAGGTAAAGATATTAGATGAGAAAGAGATTTTAAAGCTCGGCATGAACGCCCTACATGGCGTTGCACGTGGCTCAAGAAAGCCACCCTTTGTAGTCAGCATGCATTGGAAAGGTAGCGACGAAAAACAACCTACAGCATTTATTGGGAAAGGTGTCTGCTTTGATACAGGAGGTATCTCACTAAAGCCTGCTAATGGAATGCATGATATGAAATATGATATGGGCGGAGCTGCTGCTGTCACAGGCTTGTTGTATACATTGGCAAAACGTAAAGCTAAAGCTAATGTCGTAGGTATTGTAGGATTAGTAGAGAATATGCCTGATGGAAACGCTCAAAATCCTGGCGACGTTGTGAAGTCAATGTCTGGAAAAACCATTGAAGTGCTCAATACAGATGCTGAAGGTCGTCTAGTACTCGCTGATGCAATTACATACAGCTACCAAGAGTTCAACCCGCATACCATCATTGATTTGGCTACACTAACTGGTGCTATTGTAGTCAGCCTTGGTAATGAATACGCCGGACTATTCTGTAATAATGCTAAACTAACCCAACAGCTAGTTGACTCTGGAATGAAAAGCCATGAAAAAGTTTGGCAGCAACCACTTGGCAAAGCGTATGACAAACAAATAAACTCTGATATTGCAGACATGCAAAATATAGGCAAACGCTGGGCTGGATCAATTACTGCTGCACAGTTCATTCAACGCTTTGTCAAGGATGAAACCAAATGGGCACACCTTGATATTGCAGGTGTTGCATGGGAAGAAAGTGGAAAACCTCATATTCCTAAAGGCGCAACTGGCTTTGGTGTACAATTACTTAACCACTGGGTTAGCAAGCACCTAGAAGCTTAAAGCTAGTGATCCAATCTGTTTATGCTCGTATACAGAGCACACAAACTCAGCATACGAGCGCTTCATTGGAAATCTAGGGTTTACTATTTATTCTAGGGACTCAAAACATCAAGCCTTTGGGAAATAGCCCTATCAACAGCATTAGGCGGCGACTTAAATAGACCAAAGAAGCTTATCTTGCCACTACATTCTGCTTTAAGCTTTTTAATATTTAAAGGCGTTAACTGCGAAATCATACGGTCCATGACATCTTCTCCAAGAATAGCTGATGCAGATATGACATCCTGAGGAGAATAACCTTTGAAAGGTTTATTCATAATGATATCCTTCACAGCATTTAACTCTGTATCACTTACTTCTTTACTTGCTTCGTAACGGCCTGACAAATCACGCAAATAACGCTTAATAGCATCTACTGACTCTCCCTTTTTAACAGATAGGATCTCCAAGCAGTTTGTGGGAGCCCAATGAGCTAAGATTCCTACTTCGTTATAGACATCAGAAAAGCTATTAGCTAAATTCAAAAACTCCGACCGCTTAGTTTCATCAATTTTTCCGTCCCATCTGATAGCTTCCGCATCAATCAAACGCTTTAACTCTATAGAAACAGTCTCAGGCAATTTGACCACCCAAACCTGTCTTAATAACTTTTTCGCATCAGGTATTGATCTTAAACAACCAAAATGGCTTATTCCATATTTTCCAAGTGCTTTTTTGAACAAATACATCAAATCCTCAGCAATCTTTTCAGCTGTATATGCTTGATAAACATTCTGTCTCATATTTTTTAACATCACTACAGCTGTTGGGAGCGCTTGTTTTACTTTATATATATTAACCAGATGACATTGAACCAATGCTGATAGTCTAGCTACAAAACTATCTGCCTCAGCAAGCACTGCAACCACTGACTCAAGGGTCGGTCGTGCTAGAATTTCATTTTGAGGAGCACTTAAACGATGAGCAGCATGGAATACATTATTAAGCTGTACACCAAAAAAGCTTGCTGGCAGATATCGGGGATTTTGCACCGCACTAGCTGTATACCAAGGCTTAGTATATGTAACTCCATTTCCAAACCAAGTATATTGGTCATCGATATTACATTTATTAGCATCGAACGCAAACCCTGTCTGGTAATTACCTGCCCCAAAACTATCAAAACCAAAAGGCGACGCCAAGGTTGTTGAGTTTTTTTGCATCGAACACGTGGTTGACTTAAATACTTTAGGCCCTGACTTCCCGCCAAAACCTGTGTCTAACCATTGCATTTGCGCAGGATCGAATTTTTTCTTATGGCCGCTAGTTCCAGGCGCTCTAGAATCATTATCTCTAGGACAAGGCCTGTAACTAAGGTCAGTTAGCTGCTGCAATATGCTCAAAAAAGCATTAGGTACAGAAGGGAATGCTGTCGCTTGACTACTGTATTCCTCTGGATGCATTTTAGTGAGTAGATTACCCCTAGCATTTAGATACTCAACTCGTTCAACACCTGTTTTCACTCTACCATCAACCTTGATTTTAGCTTGAGACTTTGCAACCGCTCCCACAAAGCCAGGCATCATGCTATTCAAGCGCTTTTCTATATACGCTTGATTATACCCACGTTTTTTATCAGTCAAATCTGATACCATCTCAGGATGCTGATCCAAAAAAGATATTGCATTTAAGTGATGCTTTAGGGTGTGGTTATTACTCTCCATACCAGTTTTTAAGGTAGCCAGTGTATGCTCAGGATGATTCGCATATTTAAAATGACCAACAATAGATTGATCATCAAATAGATCAACACCACAGTGTGCACACCTATAACTTTTAGTCATTGAACTCCATGATAAGTGATCCAATTTAGTTGGAGAACCAGCAAATTCGATTTCTAAGCGCTGTGAAAGCAATCCTCTAAACTGATTAAGAGGTTCTGACACTTGTTTCACTTGAGGGTCAAGTAGCCTATGAGCCGTCTTCTCCGCTTGCATGCCTTCCTCAGAGCTAACCTGGGCAGACTTATTTGATACATCTTTATTGGTAGCTACTTTGCCTGTTGGCTTAATTCTAAAGATGAAACGACATAGCCTAGAAAAGAAACGCCCTATTGCAAAACAAAAGCTTACGATTAATTGCCAAATTTTTTTAAATATATTCTATATTCATTCACTTATTTATAATTTTAATCTATTTACCTTATCATCATTAGGGAATTAATGCAAATTCACCTTGACTATAACTCACCTACAAACCAAGCAAAATAGAGCACTTCATTTCAACTCAAGGTAAATCACTCAAATTAATCAACATTGATCTCTACAACCTGACAACACACTAGGTATACAAGATTTCCTTCTGGATCCTGAATGGCTGTTTCAAAACGCTGCAAACCATTTTTTTGTTCATATACACTAAAGGGCTTTTTAATATACTGACTATGATTCGATGTGACATCCATGATAGATGTCACGCTGCGATAATCAATTGCAGCAATGATTGGATCTGACACACCCGAGTACAACTCAATAAAAGACTGTTCAACCTGGAGCGATGCAAACTCATCTCCCTTATCAATAAGCCTAGCTGACAATACTTCTTGATAAAATCTTTGAAGCCCCTCAATGTCGTGAGTGGTTATCTTTAGGGATCCTTGCATCACTATTCCTTAAACTTTTAATTATCATATTTCTAATCCGTATAAAAAACAAGTCAAATCACTTTGGTAAAAGTTTTTAATAAAGCAAAATTAAGTATTGCATTTTATATTAAATTAAGGCAATATTCTTTTAACATTCTGTCCCCTTCGTCTAGTCGGCCTAGGACACCGCCCTTTCACGGCGGCAACAGGGGTTCGAATCCCCTAGGGGACGCCAGTCTTCCTGACAGAATGCTTTACCCTCTTAGTTTATTCATAATGTCAGTATACGTATTTAGTACATTACAAAAATCTTCGCAAGGCTGCTCAAAGCCTTCAATCTTTCCCTTGTTTAAGTCATATATGGGAAGATTTAAGTGATCCCCAGGATATAATGATGTACAACCCTTAGGACTAAATACATACTCCCTCTGAACTATTTGATCACTTAAAGCTACTGCAGCACTTAAGTTTTTAGACTTAGTAGAGAGCCTGCTGACATACCCTCTTAATATTGAGGGCAAAATATCAAGCTTCGTTAACGACCACTCCAGTATTTTCAATCTAAACGTGTAATTAAAAAGCAACAATATAGCAAAAGCAGCAGAAGCTGCATAAGCCAGGCTATAAACGCCCAAGGTATAAACTAGTAAATAAGCACTCATGCAAACAGGAATCATAAATGCGAACAACAAAAAAGGGTTAAATGATGCTGCACCAATTTTAGCAAGATACTCAGGATCTGGGCTACGATCAACAACCAGCTTAATCGTACTAGACACATCATATATCGCACGCCAGCAAAGAGCTGAAAGCCCTCCTAGCGAATATCCAGTAACGCACATATTTTTTATTTTAGCACCTTTTTTCCGACAGAGAGAAACAACCTTATTGATATTTTTTGCATAATTCTTAACACTGAACGCATCATAAAAGAGGGGCAACAAGGGCAATAAAAACATCAGGTATAACAATAAACCAAGTGCATTAATAACCAAAGGTGCTAAAATAAGATACATGTTGAAGCAAACTTTAAGAAAAGGAAACCTTTCTGATATACGTGTCTCAGAAATTCCAGGTTGCTCAATACAGACATGTAGTGCTTTTTCACAACCTTTCCACTGACTACTTTTCACCAGCATACGGCTCACAAACGTTGAAATATTATCTGAAGAGCCTAAAACATGAATAAAAACCTGATCAAACTGTGCTGCTTTCAACAAAGAAAAATCAACAACCTTTGCGTTCTGAAAGCAAAGACATGCAACCCCATTAACCCTCTGATAAGCATGCTTGGTTAAATACCTAAGCTTATCTCCAATACCATATGGGTAGATGAAGCGTAAAACATGAGTTCCCAGATATACTAATAACATAAGCCTGGTATACATATAACCAATTAATAAACGTTTAGCTAAAAACAAGAGGCATAATATAATTGAAAAAACTGACTTAAACCTGTTGTTCTTCTTAAGTGGAGAATAACCTTCCTTATGAATCACTACTGTAGGAACGAGCACACCAATACTCATGAACCTTAGAACTAACCACTGAACCATATATTTTATTCTGTGTATGCATATAGAATAAATATTACACAAAAGAACTACTGGGCTATACATAACACCACTCTTCACTAATTATATTCCTATTTTGATAATTTGCTCTATGTTGCTAGATCACGATAATATTCAGAATTATTTGGATCAAGCACAAAGAAGTCTTTATCATTCACTGAGTTTTTATAACCAATCATCTTAAGATAAAATGTATAAAAATCTGGAGCCTTTTTAAATGAGTTTGCATACACATCGGCAGCAATAGCATGGGCCTGCGCTACATGCTCTGCAGCCTCGCGCTTTGCGCCCTCAATAATGACAATAACATCTCTATCTGCTTTGGAGCTAATCTCTTGTGCCGCAGCAACACCTGTTGCTCTATATTTTTTTGCATCACGCTCTCTACTGGACCTCATATTCTCATAGACAGACAACGTTACTTCCTGCGGATAATCAACTCGCTTAAGCCGAACATCAACCACTTCAATACCAATATCAGACACACTATTTGCAGTCCTAGTCATCATACTGTCTAGCATTGCGTCTCTATCATCACCCGCGATAATCTCACTCAATACACGAACACCAAACTCTGCCCTTAATGCATCAATTGATTTACTTTTAATAATCCCAGAGGCTAAGTCAAAGTTTCCATTGTTAAGTGATTTGTAAAAAGACTCATAGTCCTTAACACGCCACTTCACATAATAATCGACATGGACATCTTTTAAATCCGCTGTTAATACACGTGTAGAAGGCACATCAAATGACTGAAGTCTTTGATCAATTCTAATTACTTTTTCAAAAAAAGGCAGTTTAAAATAAAGACCTGCATCATACACAATAGTTCCAGAACCATCTGACTTTAAGTCCCCTAAATAAGACAACATAGCCTTATTATGCGGAGTAATCACAAACATTGACTCTAGCGCAAACAAGACACCCAATAAGATGACTAATAAAATATTTACTGTTTGCTTCATTCCTTCTCCCTGGCCTGAGACTCTTTTGATATTATATCGCTTAGTGGAAGCACATTAAGCATTCCTTCATTAGGCACAAATACTTTAGCTACCTGACTAAAGATGTGCTCCATAGTATCTAGATACATCCGGTTCTTCATAATATCAGGGTTACGTTTGTATTGTGACACTAGAGCATCAAATGTAGCAACCTTTGCCTTAGACTCTAAAATGATTCGCTCATACTGTGCATCAGCCTCATTAATTATACGCCTTTTTTCACCTTCTGCTAAACCGATAACTTTATTACTATAACCCTCAGCTTGCATTGTGTAACGGTGTTGATCTTCCCTTGCTTGAATTACATCATCATATGCAGGTTTTACAGCTGATGGGGGCCTTGCATTTTGCAACTTCACATCAGTGATCTCAATCCCAATCTTATAACTATCTAATATTTGTTTGAGCTGACTGGATATTTCCTCTCTGATTTCAACTCTGTCTTTGGAAAGTAATGCATTTAAATTAGAGTTTCCGACAACTTGCCTAAGTGCGCTTGCCGTTGCTTGAGTTAGCGCATTAAGTGGATCAACTGAAGCAAACAAATAATTTTCTGGATTCCCTATTCTATGATACACCGAAACAGAAACCTCAGCATAAATCTCATCCTTAGTCAGCATCTCAGCAGTGTAGGTGTATTCATTAACCTTAAATACATCTACAATATAACGCTTGTCTACAATGGGTATGCTCCAATTAGGTCCTGGCATAGCTGTACGATATAACTGACCAAACCTAAGCACAACGCCGTGTTCTGCTGGTGCTACAATAAAGAAACCCGAAACAAGAAACAATAATGAAGTTACAATAATCAGCCCCATGATCAATGAACTAATCGCAGCTGCTGGTCCCTTATCCGACCCTCCAGAACCGAAAATACTGTTAAAAACTTCATCTAAGCCGGGGGGCTCGTCATGACGACTGCGATCCCAAGGATCTTTTTCACTCATCCTAAGTGTTCGAAATGGCATCCTTACCCCCTACTAAATTAATCAAAAGTTCTCAATCTGATCATCTTCCTCTGATTGCAACGCGTGGTTAGAATCTAATGACTGGTTACCCTCTGCAGCATTAGTGTCTTCATTAAATATAATATTTCTAGAAGGAACAATAGTTGCTATTGCATGTTTAAACACAATTTGCTTTGTATTATTTTTGAGTAATACACAATATTTATCAAACTTATCTACCTGACCTTGTAACTTAATTCCATTTGTTAAATAAATAGAAACGGGGACTCTCTGTCTTCTTAGCGCATTTAAGAATGGGTCTTGTAAGGATTGCACTCTTGTATTCTGCATTGTCGTCATCTTTTGACTCCTATGTTGTTTTCGTAAATCACCGACGTTAAATCAGCTTTGTTTACTAACTATAGTATCTTCACTATACTGATTCAAGTACTAAAATATCGACTTTCTAGAATTAATTGAGCACATTCATTCTTAGCCCCCTTGAATACATAATCATTTTTCCAATTTTTTATCCATGTCATTTGTTTTTTAACCAACTGAGCGGAGTGATTAACAATCTGTTGTCGCACGCAACTTGTGGTCAATTGCTCACAATCGTTTGCCAGTATTTGTCTATATCCGACACTCTTCATGACCGGGTGCGTGTTTATTTTATCACCATACTCATCCCGTAACTGAAGCACCTCATCTACCCAACCTTGGTCAAACATTTTCGCAATACGAGCTGATAATAATGCTCTATGAGCCGCTCTATCCTCTACTGTAATAAAAAAATTTGCTCCTTTATACTTAGGTCTAATAGGTTTTGTATGATAGCTGCTCATTGATCGACCCGTATATTTGTAAACACTTAATGCACGTATGACTCGCTGCATATCATTTATTTTAATAGTTGATGCACTCGATGGATCAACAGATTTTAACAACTCATGCATTAATTGATGCCCCTTGCGCTCTGCTTGCTGCTGAAGCTCTAAAACAACCTCTCGAGGAACCTGAGGAAGCTGATCAAAACCACCTATAAAACTATGTGCATACATCATTGTTCCACCGCATAAAACTGGCATATTGCCACGCGCTTTAATCTCAGAGATCAACTGACTTGTAGATTTAACAAAGTCAGATACTGTAAATAATTCATTTAAAGAGACTACATCAATCAGATGATGCGGGACACCTTTTTGCTCCTCTAATGTTGGCTTTGCGGAGCCAATATCCAAGCCTTTATAGACACTTACTGAATCGACTGAAATAACTTCAATTGGCGCATGTAGCGCTAAAGATATCGCTAACTCTGTTTTTCCGGTCGCAGTCGGTCCAAGTATCGAAATATAATCTGTCATTAAGCTAGCACAATAAAACTATAATCTAGCAAAAATACCAATATTATTCAACATTAATCAACACCTTAACCTCACTCAACAATGACACCATGTGTGAGGCAACCTTTACATTACGCCACTCTTTAAGTATGGCACCCTTCTTATCCAACAAAAAACTAGAGCGGACAATCCCTAGATAAGTCTTTCCATACATAGATTTTTCAGCCATAACCTTGAATTGATGGCATAACTGCTCTTGTGTATCAGCGATTAAATCAAAAGTTAGCCCATACGTCTGTTTGAACTTATTATGACGCTTGATACTGTCTCTAGACACCCCCACAATCTTACACCCTAGCGAATTAAATCGCTCTTGTTGCTCTTGAAACAAGACCGCCTGCTTTGTGCAGCCACTGGTCATATCCTTAGGATAAAAATATATCAAAAGCTTATCTGAGTATAAGGCACCTAATTTAACAGGCTGACCAGAGTCAATTATAACTTCCTGATTTAAATCAATCATACTTCCCCCTAGTTTAAATACGACGGCGGCGACCTTTTCGCTTAAAATCAGCAGACAAATACACCATCTTTAAAAACAATGGAGGACATCCATCTAACTGAGCAAGTTTGTCCATATCAACAAATACGCGTCCAGGATATATCATTGCTGGGTGCCCATTAAGAACCGCGTAACTTAAAAAGGCACACTCCTCTAGAATAAAGTTTATTGAACAGTTGAAGTCCTTTTCACATTGCCCTTCTGACCGCTCTCCCTTTCCAACCCTTAAAAAACTCATCACACTTTGATCAATTTCTTTAGAAAAACCGCCTTTCTTTTCATATGCAGCATAAAACTGACCCAAGATTTCTTGAAACGACTCTCGTTTATAGTAATCAATCCAATTCACTAAGCGAACATTCAAGCCTGGAAAATTCTCTAGGCAAGGAAGCAACTCCTCTTCCATGTAACTTTTCTGCTTGTTAAGGGCAATTTCATAGCCTTTTTCTTCCGAGGTGTTATTTTGGGCCATATACACATGTCTGTATAAATGTCCCGGCGTCACAATAACCACTGGATTATCACGTTTACTTAAAAACTGCAATAACGCATATAATCGATTACCATAAAAATAAGGGTTGGCAAAGCTTGTGTACAAAGTTAAAGGCATGTTACTAATCTGCTCTTCTTCATACCCCCCTGAATACAAAACATTCATAGAAATTTTGTAATGACATGGCAAACTTAATGTTTGATCGCTGGATCTCTCCACGGCTCCTTCCTCACTAGATTCTACACTGTAGCCCATTATACCCCCTATTCAACATAAAATTGAATACCGTTTTTCATATTTTTCTTTTTTCATTATTGTCTACTTTTACACAGAATAATAAAATGAGAATACCAATTATACCTGCTAGTGTTGATGCACCAATAACTGAAACTCGTACAATATCAAGCACTGCATCTGGCATAGACTTAAAAGCTAAGTTTCCAATAAAGAGACTCATTGTGAAACCGATTGCACATAAAAATGAAACCCCTAGCAGGTGTCTCTTATGCATAGACTTTGGCATTTGTGCAACCCCTAAGTACTCTGATAAGATACAGACAGATAAGATACCCAACGGCTTGCCGATCAGCAGTCCCAATGCAATCGCTAGTGCTAAAGAACTATTTAAAGACCCGGCTACCTCATGAAGAGCAACCCCTGCATTGGCAAATGCAAAAACTGGCATAATAAAATACTGAACAACCTTGCCACATGCGTGATGAATACGCATAGCCCAAAGCCCCATATCATTTTTCATGGGAAGAAATGCAGCAATAGCTACTCCAGCTAAGGTCATATGTACCCCACTCAGAAAACAAAGCACCCACAGCATCAAGCCACCTAAGATATACAATGTAACATGCGCCCTTAACCGAGATATAATGGTTAAATAGGTTATAGAGGCAAATGTGCCCGCTAATAAATACCAAGAATAGTGTGCTGTATAATAGACTGCGATAATTGCTATTGCACCTAAATCATCAAAAATAGCAAGCGACATAAGGAAAACGCGTAATGACACAGGCAGGCGCTGCCCTACTAACATCAGACAGGCCAATGAGAAAGCAATATCTGTAGCAACAGGAATAGCCCACCCATGCGTATAGACCCTAGCAGCGACTAATAAGTAAATACACGCAGGACCAACCATTCCACCTAGTGCAGCCAATGCAGGCATTACTCGCTCTTTGGGTGACTGCAATACACCATATAAGTACTCGTATTTTATTTCTAATGTTATATAAAAGAAAAATAACACCATGAGTATTTCATTAACTACAAAACGCATTGAAATATCATGATTGTGTAAATTGAGTAACTCAGAACCCCAGAAGGTATCATAATAAGAATCAAACCCTACATTACATACAAGCAGAGCAACCGCTGCTGAAAAAAGCACAGCCAAACCTGGCCACACACTTACATTATCATCCATAAACTAGACACAAGCATTATTAATAACTATTATAAAGACAACATTAACTTTAATCAATGTATATTATGAACGCACTTCAAACGGTAATGATACTCATCTCATTCTCAACCTTACTCGGTTATATCTCAGCACGACATTTACGCGTTCAGCCTAGTGTTGCTATTCTTTGCATGTCGCTTATCTCAATAATAGCACTAAAAACCATCGACACCACGCTTGCTCCTATCATCTATTTACAGCATATATCAAACTTGGTTAATGCTGCTAACTTTCGCAGTGTTCTTATTGATTTAATGCTCCCTATGCTTTTATTTGCGGGTGCGGCATCATTGCGCACTAACCTAATAAAAAAGAGAGCTGTTGAAATCTCAATGCTGGCAATAGTTTCCACATTACTATCCATGATCATAATTGGCTTCGGACTCCATTGGATCACCAATGCACTCAATAATCCGATACCACTCATTCACTGCTTTTTATTTGGAGCTCTGATCTCACCAACCGACCCTGTTGCTGTTGTTGGGATGCTCAAACATGCCAATATCGAGCCTGAAATAGAAGCCAAAGTAGCTGGTGAATCATTATTTAACGATGGCATTGGGATTGTCATGTTTTTAACAATCGCACAACTGATTGAAGATCAGTCACAAGCCGTGACACTATCTAGCACCCTATTAAGATTTTTGACTGAAGTATTGGGTGGCTTAAGTATTGGAATCGTGAGTGGTTTAGTCTGCAAAAGGATCATGATTTTACAAGATACAGACACACATACTAATTTATTAATCAGTCTATTTGTTGTAACAGGAATTTACACACTGTGTAACTTAGTGCACATATCTGGCGCTCTAGCTGTTGTTGCATGTGGCTTAATTATTTCCCACCATATTGAAAAACACAGCCATGCAAAAAGTGTTCTCCGACATTTCTGGGGAACACTTGAAGAGATCTTAAATATGATCCTTTATTTACTCATTGGATTTGAGTCAATTAATATGTCTCTGGGAACACCGGAGATAATACTTTCTGTAAGTATTATTATTCTCGCACTACTAACACGCTCCTTTACCGTAATTCTGCCATTTAGAACGCTGCTTAGACATAAAAAGGTTTCAAAGCAAGCTGAGCGTATTTTGATCTGGGGCGGACTACGAGGCGGTCTTGCAATTGCCCTAGCTTTATCGATACCTTATAGCCCTTATCATAATTGGATCATGATTGCGACCTATGCTGTTGTATGCTTTACAAATCTTATACAAGGCAGCACAATTCGATACTTAATCCAACCAGGTAGTACATCTACTCAATAACTATTTTCCTATATTTTTGTTGACCACATAATTATAATCGATACAATATTTATCGAGGGGCTATAGCTCAGTTGGCAGAGCGCTTGCGTGGCACGCAAGAGGTCGGCGGTTCGAACCCGCCTAGCTCCACAAACGTATAACTGATGACATTCAAGTCTTCCAAGATCCTGCATCAAAATGGCGTTTTATACCCACCATAAAGCCTGGTCAGTCCTAGGCAACTTCTTCATACAGGCATTAACAAAACATATAAAACTGTAGCTGCTCCTGAACTACCACAAGATATATATCTCAATCTTAACCAATTTTTTCCTGCGGCATGGCCTAATTCAAAACGTTTTTAGGCTTTAAATCAATTATCAGCGACGCTCAGCTTTGTTTCTTACAGCCTGATTATTTCTTAGCTTCAAAACTTCAATTAGTCTTTAAGCCTACTATGAGAGAATTGGTGCTTAAATATGAAAGCAAGACTGTCGCAAAAATTTTGCCAAAAGCAAAACATGACGAAATTGATTATCCGTGATTCAAGCATACAAAGACTAAATTTGCAATACAACGTTGTGAATGATCAAATCCTATACAATTTGAACAAATAGACACTCAAGCATAAAATCTACTATTTTTTATACCCGTTACTTTGCTACAATAAGCTTAGATAGATACCATGAAAGATCCTATGAGCATTTATAAGATACCCATCAGCCAAAAGATACCTGACCTAAGCACATACACTCATAAAACCATCGTTATAGTCAATATTGCTTCTCAATGTGGATTTAATCAGCAATTAACTGAGCTCAATCAACTGCTAGATCCGGAGTTAAACACCGTTGTCATTGCATTTCCATGCAGTCAGTTCCATCAACATGATGCAACAATAGATGATAATACTCAGTGGTGCCAGACCCAATTTGATGCACAATATATTATAGAGAATGAGATAAATGTTAATGGTAAAAGCGCCCATCCACTTTTCATATACCTCAATCATCATGCACCAGGTATCTTAGGAAAACGCATTGGATGGAACTTCACAAAATTTATCATTCATCCTAATGAACAACACATCAAGCGCTTTGCCCCCTATGACTCAGTTGAGAAGATGACCCAGTACATCAAACACACTATAAAATAGACACATACTTTTTAACACGCGTTAACACAACTGAGTACATGGCATAATCCCCTCCTCGAATTTCAACCAACTCGTGCAAAGACTGTTTAACAACCTTACTGAACTCCACATTATCCTGTAACCAGTTTTGAACCGCACTATCATAAGAAGAGCGCTTTTTATGATTACTGATCAACACTGCTGAAGATATTTTAGAAAGCACAATGCACAAATCATCCTCTAATACATACTTTTGAATATGATCCCAATAAGATGCTTCTGGCAAATTCAACAAACTATCTCTCAATTGATAAAACTTAATCCACCCTGCTGTTTGATAATAGACTTTAATAACATCAGACTCACCCACCTGAGTTCTAACTTGAAGATCACGAATATTAAACAACTGATACATATAACGAGCATAGCCTACCTTTTCAATTAATGCTTTAGAAGCACGAGCAGATTTAAGCTCAGACTGGATATACTCAGTGCGCTTAGTATACTTACGTGGTAAAGCCGCAATCATCAGCTCAGCCGATGTATTCAGGTTTTGATACTTACTAATAATTTTCTGCACATCTAACTTATCTTCATGACGTAAAATCCACCGGGTCGATAAATATAGACTACGCTTAATTGAGCTTGAAATCTCTAATTTGACTTTATAGCCTATTTTTTTCAGTTGATAGACTTCATCAAATAGCCCACTAACATTTAAAATACGTCTAGCAACCAAGTAAGCAATGACAACATCTTTGGGCAAACAACCACACTCATCAATCATTTGAGACACAAACAATAGACCCATCTCACCCACAAGTAAATTAACCAACTGTGTTTTAAAGATCTGATTTTGCAATGGATGTTTATAAATAAAGCCCTCATACTTAGATTGTATATAACCTGGAAAATATGAAACAAGAATATCTTTAGTTATTTGACTGTCCTCAAACTCGATTTTTTCAATCAATCCAATTAAGTATAATTTACTATAGGCCAGCAACACTGAAATTTCTGGACGTGTAAAATGCAAATTATGTAGCAATCGCTCTTTTAGCTCTTGCTTAGTAGGCATAGACTCTAACTGTGGATTCATTAACCCCTGTTCAGATAAGGACTCTATAAACCTCAAATATTGATTTTGCTGCCCCTGAGCCTCCAAAATAGCCAGATCAATTTGAATATTTTGTCTCAAATTATTCCATAAAACCATTCCACTCACTTCAGCTGACAATCGGCGCAGCAACGGATTTCGTTCTTTTTGAGCGAGCACTCCTTCTTGAATTAATCCGTCCAGGAAGATCTTTAAGTTAACCTCATAGTCAGATAAATTCACCCCAGCAGAGTTATCTACAAAATCAGTATTTAGCATACCTCCATGCAGCGCATACTCTATCCGTCCTTTTTGAGTAAACCCATTATTACCCCCCTCTGCAAAAATCTTGGCACGCATTTGAGAACCATTGATTCGCACCAAATCATTTTGAACATCTCTTACACTAAAATCTGACTCATCCTTGGATTTAACAAAAACACCTATGCCTCCATTCCAAAATAAGTCAACCTGCATTTTCAGAATGGCTTGAATTAACTCAAAAGGTTCACACTTTGATTTAGAGAACGAGAACATTTTCTTCATTTGGGGAGATAGATCAATATATTTTTGGCTGCGATCAAATACGCCGCCACCTTGAGAAATTAGACTCGTATCGTATTCGCCCCATGTTCCACCTTTCATCCTGAATAGCCTTAAGCGTTCTGTATAACTTTTTTCAGGATCTGGATTGGGATCAATAAATATCTTCCTATGTGCAAACGCTGCCACCAACTTAATTTTATCAGAAAGAAGCATACCATTACCAAAGACATCGCCACTCATATCCCCTACTCCAGCAGCTGTAAAGGTATCTTTCGTTAAGTCCAGACCCATCTTACTGCTATGCCATTTAAAGGACTCCCAGGCGCCACGCGCAGTAATACCCATCTTTTTATGATCATAGCCATTAGCGCCTCCTGAGGCAAAGGCATCCTTCAACCAAAAGTTTTGTTTACTGGCAATCTCATTTGCATAATCAGAAAAAGTGGCTGTCCCTTTATCTGCAGCGACCACTAAATAGGTATCTACCTCATCATATACTTTACAGCCTTTATAGTGGCAAAGTCGCCCCTCCTTATATCCATCTGAGATACTGAGTAATGACTCAATGAAGATCTGATAGCAACGCTTAACTTCCTCTAAATGCTCAGCATCGGGTATCATTTGAATATTACGCGTAACAAAGCAACCCTTAGCACCATCAGGAACAGTCAACGTATTCTTCAACCGCTGGGTTGAGGCCAAACGCCCAACCTCTTCATAAAAGTCATCTAATCGATCAGAGTGTC
Source organism: Candidatus Comchoanobacter bicostacola (assembly GCF_024172705.1). Lineage (GTDB taxonomy): Bacteria > Pseudomonadota > Gammaproteobacteria > Comchoanobacterales > Comchoanobacteraceae > Comchoanobacter > Comchoanobacter bicostacola. The sequence continues at coordinate 435,987 of NZ_CP092900.1, read as the reverse complement.
GAATACCACCACGCGCAATCAAACTATACCTAATATGTACCCCCATCACATCAGGATGATAAACAAAGGTATGATATAAGGGTGCTGGTTTTGAAACACCCGGAACCATTCCAGCCTGAATCTTTAAGACCAATGCACCCACTTCATCCAGCATACAATAATTAGTTCTAACTGTCGCCGTGATACAATGCATAAGCATTGAAACAATACGTTCATCATCACTGGTTTTCAGCTGATCTGATAAACTCCAGATTGAGTGACTTTGTTTATTGACCAGCTGCGTCCTTTTCAACAGCCCATATTGAAACTTGATATTAAACAACTTAACAAAAAGCTGCGATAAGTCCCTGTTTGCACTTAAAAAGCGTTTAACCCTTACTTTAGAGATAGCAAAGTTAATTTGATGCATATATGCAATGTAACACCGAAGTAAGTGAATCTGTTTCAGTTCTAAGCTGGATGAAATTAACAATCGATTCAGCTCGTCATCTTCTGCGACCCCATTAATAATCATCAAGAGCGCATTTTCAACACGACTGATGATGTTATCACTTGCAATCAACCCTCCAGAAAAAGCACACTGGTATACCGATATTGAAACGGTATGTCCTGACATACACTCATCAAAATTTTGCTGACGTACTATATTTAAACCCATATTAGATAAAATAGGAAAAATACTTGATAATGTGATATCACTACCTGATGTCAATTGATAAAATCGTATCATGAACGTCTGGTCATCCACAGATAATCGAACAGACCTAGAGTTTTCTAAAGAGAGTGTTGCTACTGAGATTTCATCCTGTACCGCTTGCTCATAACTATGTGCAACACGATAGGATTCAGATATAGTATTAATGAATGCTTTCGCATGCAAATAACCTTGTCTTTGACCATATTCTAAACACAGCCCTAACGTTAGCTTTTTGTCCCATGATACACACAACTGTCTAATCTCTTGGCATAACCTACGAGTATCTTTGACAACATCTCCTTCAATGGCTTGAATAAAATGCATACGTACTAAATATGACTCAGCAAAATATGGGCTATAAAATATAATCGCGCCTTTATAAATATCTTTTAATACCTGCTCTATTTGATTCCTAAGACTTGTTTTAAATAAAACTTTAGGCGCATAAATCATCGTTGAGTAAAACTGACCTAGCGTATCTACCCGTACAGAAACCTCAGATATTTGATTATCTTCAGCTAATAAAAGTTGAGAAAACTCTTTATGTAAATATTGGATATCAGACTGAAACAAGTCTTCTTTTGGATAGGATTTAATTAAGTGCTTTAATCTACGACTCATATATCGAGACGGTTTTTCCTGCAGGGATAACAAACGATCTATCTTTGTACGTAAAACAGGGATTTGCTCTGGATCATGACTATACGCATCTGCAGTTAGCATACCCATAAAGTAATGTTGTTCAATGAGCTCACTGTCTTTACTATATACATTAAAGATAAAGATATCTGGATAAACATTCCTATGCACCTTGGAGCGCATCATAGACTTAGTCATCATAAAGAGTGAATCTTTCAAACCCTCACCATGACTAGGGAAGGTAGCCAAATGAGGACTAAGCTCCTTAATTCCATCAATAGGTAACCCCCACTTTTTACCAATGGATCGCAACTTGCCGCTATTATGGCGATAACCCGCATAACCCAGGAAAGTAAATTGATGTAACAACCACTCCAACAGTAAAACATTCTCTCGAATAACAGGCTGAGGAATATTTGCACCTTCGTTATCTTGCCAAGCGTAGATCACAGACCTAAGCGCATCTTGCATACGGCGCCAATCTTTAACAACTGTTGTAACATCATGTACCGTAGCTGATAAAGCCTGATTCATAGCTCTCAACGTCAGCGTCTGATTCCCTGCTTCAATATCTAACCAATAAAATGTCTTGCCTCCTGACTGCACATGCTCCAAAGATAATGTTTTACCATCCATGTGAATTGCTTGATTCGCTACCAATGCACTCCTAAAAATACTATATCCTAAACGCTCTAAAGTCGCTCGTATTGACTCAGGAATAAATGGCATATCATCATAGACAATATATACCCTAACTAATTGACGTGCATAACCGGTTTCAACTTGTACATTTGCTAAATCAATGGCTAACGTTTTATCAATATTCTTAATAATATATTTATAATGTCCACTGGTAACCTGAGCGACATACTCATAAACATCTTCAACCTCATAAGCAGATTCTGTTGAATTAAAATAGAGATCCGCAAATTGTTTGAAACCCGTTAAATAAGCGCCCTTTATTTTCTTGTAATGATTGATACTATACTGACTTAATTGAGCTGATGTTGGCATAATGAATTCACCCTCCTTGGACTTAAACTAAGTCTAACATAATTACCCAAACATGTAAAAAACCACATCAATCCTTAACACTTGATTAATTATCGAATTTATAGTATATTGCAGGCAATAAGTAACAGAATTTGAAGCTATGCGCATATTATTAATTGAAGACGATAATGATCTTGGATTTGCATTAACCAGCTTACTCAAGACAAAAAAGTATACCGTTGATTGGCTACAAAATGGACAGGAAGCACTTTATGCCCTGACTCAAAGTGGTGAAACATTTGATCTTGTGATTATAGACCTAGGCCTTCCTACTGTCGATGGTTTAGAAATAATCAAACAAACCCGCGCCCAGAAAAATAAAGTACCCATTATCATTCTAACTGCACGTGATCAGAAGAATGATATCATTTTAGGATTAGATACAGGCGCTGATGACTATTTAACCAAGCCTTTTGACTTTGATGTACTTAATTCCAGAATTTTAGCTCTACTGCGTAGAAGAAATGCAGATGCATCAAGCTCAAACATTACCATCGGCAATGTTATATTAGACCCTGTTTCACATACTGTTATTGTTAATGACGTAACAACTCCATTCTCTCGTCAGGAGTTTAAAATATTGCATAAGCTAATGGAAAGTAGAAATAAAGTGATCAGCCGCGATAATTTAACTCAAATTCTTTATGGCTGGGGTGATGACGTTGATAGTAACACCATAGAAGTGCATATGCACAATATTAGAAAAAAAACCAAGCCTCACTTAGCGATTAAAACAATTCGTGGTGTGGGTTACATCATAGCATAACAATGAAACGCTCAATCCACCGATTTTTAATAATAAATATCCTAATAGCGGTATCTAGCTCTATTCTAATTGGAGTGACAACTGCTATTTATTTAAAACATCGGCATATTAAGCTTCATCTAGATACTGAGCTAGCATTACAAGCACATGAACTAGAAGCGTTTTTACATTTAAATCCTGAACCAGAAGCATTACCCCTCATCCAAAGAAAAATAAATGAAATACCGAACCGAACCATTCGGACGACCAGTCAAAATGACAGACAAAGCCAGATTATTCATCGCTTGAAAAATAATACACAGTATCAAATTTGGGACCAGAAAACCAAACGCTTAATTTTACGCTCACCCTCAGCGCCCCCCATCCTAATCAATCCTGATTATGGGTACCACACTATTACGCACCTATCTCAAAACTGGCGAACATTCTCTATTGAAACATCCAACCAGCAATATTTAATAACAACCATGCAACAGCACGAGCTACGTATTCGTTACGAGCAAGACCTTGCTTATGAAACGTTATGTGCACTTTCTATAATCTCTCTTATTCTAGTACTGTCTACCCGAACCATTCTTAAACGGGGTTTATATGCTCTAGATATGACAGCTGCAAAGCTACAAACACAAAACACCAAGCATTTAAAACCGATATGCACCAAAGATACGCCTGATGAAATCGTGCCCTTAATTAATGAAATAAATCGTTTAATGTCTGAGCTTTCACAAACATTAAAACGTGAGCGTAGATTTGCAGGAGATGCTGCTCACGAGCTAAAAACACCCCTAGCAGCTATGAAAGCACATATTCAGCTTGCCCATAGACAAGATCCTATTGAGCAACGAAAAACCTTAAAGCGTATTGAAGACATCATTACCCGATATGATCATATTATCAAACAGCTACTATCTCTAAGTAGAACCATTTCAGAGTCAGGACTTAAAGAGCATACGAAGTGTAATCTTGTCACTTTAGCGCAAAACGTGATTGCTCAAGCTGTACCATCTGCGCACGAAAAACAAATACAAGTTGCACTTGAGTGTAAAAATAGTGAGATCGTAAAGAATATAAACTCTCATGTGTTTTCCGTTATGTTATCTAATATCATTGATAATGCGATTAAATACACGTACCCAGGTGATACCATTATCATAAAACTAGATACGAATTATGAGGGGATCATAATTAAAGTAATTGATCATGGCCCTGGTATTTCAGACTCAGATAAATTAACCGTGACTCAGAGATTTAAACGGGTCTATGGCACTGAAGTATCCGGAAGTGGATTAGGCCTTAATATTGTTTTAGAAGTCGTCAAGCATCTAGATGGAACGTTGATGCTGATTGACACACCTGCTGGAGGGTTAACGGTTCAGCTAACCCTCCCTGCAAATAATTAATTATTTCTTAGCACCAGCGCTTGCTTCACTTGCTGCTTCTGCTTCTGCTTTTTTTCTAGCTCTTCTCATTACTAAAGGGTTCATGGAGACTGGGGGCATCACTATAAGAGCATGTACTGCTTTAGCTTGTGCTACTTTAGGTGCCGATGGTCTGAATAATGAAGCATTACGCTCTTTGTACTTCCCTGCCAACTTAAGCTGATCTTCTGTAAATTTATCATCACTTAAGCTATTTGCCACTGCTAAAGCATCTTCAAACGACCATTCACGACGGTATAGCTGCCCTTTTCTAAAATCAGCGCCTAATTCATATGTAAGTAACTTGGTAGCAATGGTTTTACTCCAGCTTAGCGTCTTCTTTCCTGCTCCAGCAGACTGTACGCCTTTAAAAGCGCTTTTAAGTGTTGTTTTTTTTTCTTTACCTGTCTTGCACATATAACCTCTTTATAGTTTTTATTCAACTAGTTATACCGAGAAAACCACAATTAGTCAACTTAAACCTACGTGAAGTTATTTTATAATTGGATACTTAAGGCTAAAACACTAAATACCGGGAAAAAATCTGACAACATAGATTATTGAGCTACAAGCATAAAAACAGCGGAAAAAAGATAATATGTTAAATGAACTCTCAAGAAAAGATTTAGAGCGCAGTGCAAGCAATGCACGACTGTTTGTTACTGACTTAATGGGCAACCAATGGCAACTGTCCCAAAGTGGTAATGACTACTACTTAGACAGTCAGGGACCTCAAGAACCTACACGGTTAAAACTTGGACTTGAAGAGAACCTCAGCTATAAACAAATAGCTCAAAAATTAGCAGAGTATAATTCCGCGCATGGTGAAAAAATAGATCAATATTTAGAAAAAACCATGTATACACAATTACTCAAGCCTGATAAGACTGAGGAACAACTACAGGCACTAATTTCCAGCCAAAGTGTACTTGGCGCAGAAACAGGAAGATTTACTTCTCCAAGGAATGTATACCACATTGATTTTAAATTAAACACCTTCGAAGTAACCATGGCGCTCTGTGCACCAAGTGCGTTTAAAGAAGAGGAACTCAAACCAGCTGATACAGAGCTGATAAGTATCAAAAACCTACCGGATGGTTATCAAGCCACCACACATTCATTAGCAGAAAAAGCTAAAAGTGTTCAGGCCAAAAAAGCGACTGCTTCAGAAACGAGCGATGCGCCGACACAAGATAAACAAATAGACATTGTACGCTTAACTTTCTCTCATGCGAATAACTTTAATCCTTACATAAAAACGCTAGAAGAAAAAATAAATAAACTGGATACAAAACAGCCTTATGATGCATTTAGATATGCTTATTATAATAAATGCATCGCAAAATTAATTCAAAACGTGAAATTGCCCCCATTTGCAATCAGCCACGATCTACTCTTAGCTGCAGCCGCAGCCCCAGGACTGAGCAAAGGAAAAAAAATGCGAATAGAGCTCATGGCTTTGCTGTATCGAGACAAGATACTCAATCAGAATTCGTTCAGTACAGACTATTCAGCATCACTGGGTGAACAGGTCAAAGAAATAATGAATAACGTTACTATTGCTCATATTCTGGACGCAATCAGTCCTGAATATCAAAAGGCGAGGGCTAAATTACCAAAGGATATCCAGGAAAAGCTAATGGAAATACAAAAATATGGGTTTGACAATCAGCCAAACTTTATAGCTCAATTCTGCAACGACCTTTATGAGCAGTTTATAAATACAGCACTCGTGGGACAAATAATTATTGGAATTACCCTCCTTCCTCTTATCCTTATTGGAATAGGCCGCGTTATACATAATAGAGAAAACACCCGTTCTGCCTCAGCATCTGATGCCATAGCCAACTTTAGAGCAACACCTCCTAGTATAAGGAGTAACACATTGCAGACCACAAGCAGTAAATCTCTAGAGAGTACAAAGCAAATACATCCTAATAACGCACCTAGACCTAGTAATGACTCTAGTGAAGACCATAATAACAGCCGCCGTCCTTAGCGAACCCACCTTATTTGACGAAAATAACTGTATTATTGAAAAAAATCTGACAACTAGAATTTATTAATTATAAATAATCCAAATTAGGAGAATACACATGGCTAAACCTATCCAACCATACTTAAAAAGATCCGCAGAGAGTTCTATGATCTTTTTTACAGACGTACAAGGTAATGACTATAAGCTAACACGAGAGATGAAGAGCGAAGGAGGATACAATTATTCTCTAAACAGTACAAGTGCTACAAGTCTCTCAATAGGTGATCCTATTAACTTTCAAAACATCATTAATGCACTTCAACTGAGTGAGGATAACCGTACGGAACTTAAGAAGTTCTGTCAAATGTTATCACCAAATGTTGGCACTGAGATGGACCTTGCGAATTTACTAGCCGAGACTACAGCATTAGATCCATTTGGCCAGAATCTTCGTACAGTCTTTCATTGTGACTTTAAAGAACAGAAGATAACTTGCCACAGAATCACAGCTAGTACAGAGCAACTACAGAGCTTTAAATCTGATACCAACACTGGATGGGATGTAGATAGTGTACAAAAAGTCTTTAACCCTTCTGTTACAGAGCCAAGCGGGGGGATAAATAACTTCGATCAAGCATTAGCACGCATAAAAGAATTAAATGATTTTGGGGAAAACGGAAAAGCATCCACCTGGACTTTGGAACTTAGTGCAGATAATGATTATGATCCCCAAAAAGCACTTATTAAAATTCTAGACGATAAATTAACCGATTTGGATGCAGAATCTCTAACATATGAGCTTCAACACAATTATTTACGGAGCGCTATAAGTGCATTACGTAGTAAAGAAACACCCCCCACACCCTTAAACTTCGGTGAAAAAAATTTAGCAAATGCAATAACACATGCTTCTTTAAGTTTAAATAGAAGATTGAATATAGAAGTGAGAGAAAAACTAAAATTAATGGATTTATTATACCGCATTGACCCAGCATTAAAAGAATACATCGATAATAAGATAAATTTTTCAAATACAGTGCAATTCTTGGAGACTTTAGAGGGTACATTAACAGATACAACCATTGAAGAAATGATAAGTAACTCGAGTATGGAGGCATTGCTCGATGCAGACTCATTATCGGCATTAAACAAAGAAAGGCTAAAGATGCAACTCCAAAGCATAGTTAACAACAAACCTAAGAAGGAGACTGGCATGGCGTTAACATTTTATCAACAATGGATAAATACGCACCGACCCACGAAAGTGCTTATAGTGGTTTTCACTACTATCTCCTTCCTAATTCCCGCCCTACTTATAGCAGGAGCCTACTTTTCAGGTAAAAAAGCAGATGCTCGTAATCAAGTAACTCTACTTAATGCTGATGAAGCTGAATCTCTACTAGACAAATACACTGCTGCAGAACAGGGTATTGAGAAGGATGTAGAACAGATTCAATATAAGCGTATGCTTCAGCAAACAAAAGAAGCGAAAACTACCCTACAGGGAGAGATTCCAGCTGAAGTAGCAGAAAAAATTTGGGAACAGTCTGGTCTAAGTATAGAAACTTTAAATACTAATGCTTACTGGAGTGTTGTCCCATCAGAAAAAACCACGCAAAGTAGCCAGCTATTTATATCTTCTGAAGATCTAAAGGCACACGCATCAGATGCCTTGCCGCAGCCAAAAGATAAACTCGAAAAACTCATCGACCTCCATCTAGAGGTTATGCAAGTCGACTCAGAAAAAGTGGGTAACGGTAAGACGCTTGACCATACAAAAGTTATATCTGTTAGCGCAGATGAATACGTAAGGAATTTAAGCTTAGTTCTTGATGCTGGCATTACAGATGCTAAAATTGCTCATGATGTAGCATTATCTGTAATAAAAAAACTAGAACAACCTGACCCAGAAGCGACAGTAAACATGATAAACTCGGCACAAACTTTATTATCTATTCATCTAGCTAAGCAGATCGCACCTCAAGACCGAGAGCTAATGCTTCTTATACTTGAATCTAAACGCAATGAAGCAGACGCTGAAACCATTTGTAACAAACTGATCGCTCTTAAAAAGCAGAAAGATGGTGGTGAAACAGTTGATAAGAAAACTATTCTCAACGAGATCGAAACAGCTTTAATAGGAAAATCCAAAACGCTGAAAACCAAGAGAAATCAGGTAGCTCCAGGCCCAAATATTACAGTCGTACCCAAACATAGCACTACTGGCGTCAAAGCAGTAAGCGTAGGTCAGGGTAATCCAGGACAAAAACAAAATTTGCAGGATCCCTCCTCTAAAACCCCTCGTAGCACATTTGGAAAGAACCAACCTTAATCATAATAGAACCGCATCAGATCAGAATATACTATCAACACATAGCCATTTTTTCCAAAACAATGCCTTGATCCGTTAGGTACTTATCTCCAATTAAATAAGGCTGATGACTCGGCAAGACCACAACCCATGGTACTGCGGTTCTTAACCAAGGCGCAACCCCCATTTTCTGATATTGCTTCTTCCCACCAGGAAACTGCACCCCTAAATATATACGCAACCGCTTTCGCTCAGGGTTCACTATAGTCCCCATAGGCACAACAATCTCCCTCTGACAAGTTAGCATTACTTTAGGAGGTTGCTCATAAGAATAACTCGTCAATCGTTGACGATAGCGCCTAATGATACAAGCACCCACCCTCTCTTCAGGCTGCCTATCCTCCGCTGCAGATAAAAACGAGTGTAAAACCTGCTGTGTCCGCTCTAAGGCTAATTTAACACCTGCTTGCTGATCAACCCAATAATGGAAGACCTCTAACTGCCAACCCTTAGGTAATTGACGCAATAAATCTAAATCAATGGTATACCTATCAATCAATACCTGTTTTAAGTACAACGTAGTCTGCTCTTTAATCAAACCAGATTGTCGATTCAAATGCTGCATCGTAAGTGATAGAGCACTTTTATTGAACAAACTAGAACACTGCCTACGGATCTCATTCCGAGCATACGCCACCGATTCATTACTTGGATCATCCACCCACACGACACCATGTGCATGAGCATAATCCTTCAGTATCACTTGACTCACTGCCAACAAAGGCCTCACCACCTTTACCCCCATAACCGAAGTCACCTCAGACATACCAGTTAAACCATGTACCCCACTGCCTCTTAATGCCCGAAACAAAAATGTTTCATACTGATCATTTAGATGATGGGCTGTAACAACCACACCCTCCGCTCCAATTATTGACTTAATAGCCGCATAACGCGCTACCCTCGCTCGCTCTTCTAAATGAGCACCGGGTAAACAAGTAACAGGCTTAACCACACACGAAATGCCATACTCTGCTGCCTGATCAGCAACCACTTTCGCCCAGTGATCACTATCTGCATGAATCCCATGGTTGACATGTATTACCCCCTTAATACACAAACCATCTTGTGCACATAACTGCATCACTGCATGTAACAGGACCATAGAATCCAAACCACCACTCACAGCCAACCATATATTCTGTTGACCCATAAGCGTTGATTTAATTGATTTTAATATATTATTCATGATGAACATCATGCATGGTCTTGCATAAAATGTCAAAAAATTGAATCATAGAAACATCACTCAGGATCAAACATGATTACCCAGCTTAACCAGTTTCTCCAAATCATCATTCAAAATTTCCCCGCTGCATTCAGCTTTACCCTACTGCTATGGATCATACACCTATTTAATATGCTCAGCATGAACCGTTTATCACTACTCGGAATCATCCCCAGATTTTGGCCCAGCCTACCCCTTGGACCCTTCTTCTCACCATTACTCCATGCCGATGCAACCCACCTTGCACACAACAGCTTTCCCCTTCTAATCCTCACCAGTATTCTATTCAGCAAAGGCATTACTCCCGCACTATGTATCATGATCAGCTGCGCATACCTATCAGGTGTTCTGACCTGGATATTTGCAAGAACAGGCTGTCACATAGGATCCAGTGCACTCGTCATGTCGCTGATGGGCTATTTACTCTATCAAGCTTATACAAGCCCAAGCATATCCTCAATCGCCGTTGCACTCGTCATTGTCTACTACTTTGGTTCTTTACTTCTATCATTTTTACCCGAAGACGAAAAAGTATCTTTTGAAGGACATTTTTTTGGCCTAGTATCTGGAATAGCTATTGGCTATACGGGCTGCATCCCTCTCTTCAAATCACTTGCCCAACTAATTAGCCAGCTCATAACTACAATCAACTTATTTTAAATAAAAGCCATTATTTAGACCTAAACATAATTAAGTTATTCACTATCATCAATAATGCTAATTAATAGCAAGTTATCAACATCTACCGCTCTAAAAAAAACATCTATTAGACTTAAGAGCAAACATAAGGGAGTCCAAAATATAACCCTAATTATCAACCACATAAGCCTGTATCAAATATGAACAATATTAATAAAGACCATAAAAAACAGGTAACTTAGAAGCCGCAAGCTGGACTTATCCACAAACTTATCCACAGCTCCTGTGCATAACTTAAATATCGAAACTGTCTTGACACACCCAGATCAACTGATATGATCAAAAAAAGGAATTATTTAATGATGAAAGAACTGAAGAAAGGACAGCAGGGAAAGGGCTTACATACTTATATACTAAATGGACTAATGGGTATCATTAGTGTCATTACTCTGGTTACTAATCCTGCTATTAATGCTTTCTTACTTGGGCATTCATTAACAGTTTATCTCTTTACGGTATCTTTTCTAATCTGTTCAGGGGTGTTTATACGTAGAGCCAAACAAGCTGCGTTACTAAGAAGTATTACAAGTGCTACAATGGCATTAATTACAGCCTCTCTTAGCTGTTTTCTGCAATCACAGCATCTATTTAGACAAACCTTTGCAACCGTAAGTTCAGAGCACCCCCTAACATGGATTGGCTTTTTCACCCATGGTTGGGTTAAAAACATCTATTTTTTAATACCCTTTTCCTTAGTAACTATGATTACAGCGTGCACAATGGGCATAACGACTAAATTCTCGAAAAAATTTCCCAAGGTCGGGCTCTTTTGGACAATAACAATACAAAGAGTATTAAACATATTAACACCTTTATTGTTATTTTTAAAACCTAGCTTTTTTCTTGTTTCCATATTCTTTTTCTTACAATTAGCACAACATGCTGACATCATAAACGAGCTAGGGATTACAATTAAAGAAAAATACCAAGAATACAAAAATCAAAAGTTTTTTATGCATCCTCTTTTCCAGGATCAGTCTAACAAAAATGCATGTGGATTAGCTAATACACTACTAACCAACATCTTAACAGCGCTCACCTCAACCTATTTACTTATTGAAACTTTTTTTTGGCTCACTACCCGTTTTCTTAGTCGAATAATCACTGGTAAACTGACGCTTACACAAACATCCATACTGCAACAGCTCAAATTCATAGCTCCAGTAGCTATTCCAGCAGTAATCGTCACGGTTCCTATCCTATGCGTCTATATCAAGACCCGGTCTAGCCATGAAAATAGTGCCCGACTGACTCATTAAATACAGCCAGCATGGTAAAGTTATACAAAAAAGTAAAAGTATGCTATTATAGCTCTAGTTAATCGATGGAAGGTAAAGTATGAGCGAAATGACTCAAGTAGCTGCAAAATTAACGATTCCAGTTAATAATAACCCCGAAAAGCCTCACCAAGAATATGAGCTAGAGCTTTCGGAGGATTCTTATGGAAACTTATTTATTGATGCAGATTCAATCAACCAGTTAGGTAACACTAGAATACTGTTCAAAGATACAAAAGGCATGCGCAACACAGCAGCTGATGAGTCCAAAATTTCCTATATAAAGCCCAGTGGAAACAATGATAATGGAGTGCCACAAGGCATCTTGCTTTACAGAGGTTTTGATGTAAAACAGCTAGCGACACACTCAACATTTTTAGAGTCCAGCTACCTTATTTTAAATGGGGAGCCCCCTAGCAAAGAAGAATTCAAACAGTTTTCTGATGAACTTAAAGCCAATCGAATTATTGACAAACAAACAGAAGAAGTTATCAATCAGTTTGATCGACAAACACATGCGACAACGATCATGTCAGCAGCACTAGCATCCCTCGCGGCTCGCTATGAGGACAAATACAATATGGCATCCGACGAAGACAGACAAGAGCTAGCCATACGGATGATTGCCAAAATGCCAACCATCACAGCCCATATTTTAAAGCACCAACAAGATCAACGCACAGTATCCCCAGATGAAGAATTAGGCCATGCTGCTAACTTCCTACACATGCTATTTTCAACCCAAGCAAAAAAGGTAGTCAGTGATCCTAAACATATTAAAGTTCTTGATATGATTTTAACGCTTCATGCAGAGCACTCATTTGCCGCCTCTACATTTGTTGCTAGAACTGTTGCATCTTGTGGAACATCCACTATTTCTTGCATTATAGCAGCACTTACCGCCTTATCCGGACCACTACATGGTGGCGCCAATGAGGAAGTGGTTAGAATGCTTGAAGGCATCACTTCTGATGAAATACCAGACATTATCAATCGTGCCAAAGACCCCTCAGATCCTTTCAAACTATTTGGATTTGGTCACAGAATTTATAATGCTATGGACCCCAGAGCCGTAGTGTTAAGAGAACTCACAATGAACATTATTAAAGAGTCGCATGAAGAAAAACCGAGTGATATTCTAAAAACAGCCATACTATTAGAAGAAGCCGCCTTAAAAGATGAGTACTTCATTAATCGAAAGCTATTCCCTAACGTTGACTTCTATTCTGGATTGGCAATGATGACACTCGGAATACCTACAAACCTATTCCCATTAATCTTTGCAACAGCTCGAACCTCAGGATGGCTCGCCCATATTGAAGAATGTAGAAAGTCTGGTGCAAGTATTTATCGCCCAAACCAATACTATACAGGTTGGAAGTTCCGTCCTATTGGTTGGCCCTAATCATAGTTGATCTAAATGCTGCTTAAATGATTCTATATTGTCTTCATTTAAAGACCCGAATCGGGCCACGACACGTCTAGATTTGTCAACAACCAGCGTGAATGGAATATAACCATAATCACTACCTAGTGAGCTCCAAAGTGCATCGCTAGAATCCATAGCCACATGGGTAAAAGGATTGTAATCCGTAAAAAAGAATCGAGCCTTTTGTTCAGACTCGCCTAGAATCACAGTAACTACTGCTAAATCTGGGTATTCATTTTGTATATCATCCCAAATATTAAGCTCTCTTACACAGTAACCACAGCTGGTTCTAAAGAAATGAAGAACCCCGCCATTTTTAAAAACAGACTCAGTCACACGCACACCTGAAAGATCATCAATTTGAAATCTAGGCACATAATCTGACTTTAAATTGGCATACCAGACTGATGCCAGCACCACAAATAGGGCTCCAAACCCCAAGACCTTAGTTTTCATATGCATTCCTTCTCAACAATAAACCCGATATCATAAATAAAACAGATAACAGAACAATCCTCAAGTAATAATGCTTTTGTAGCGTAATAATCGCTGTACCCTGCTCATCCACCTCATTTAAAGTGACATACCACTCTCTAAATAGACCCACAAAGAGATCTGGCTTTGCAACCACCATATCCCGGCTCGGATGATAACGAAGCTTAGGCTTTAATGATAACTGATCCCCATATTCAAACAAACTCAGTTGCGCTTCATACACAGACACATGCCCATTTTCATAATAATTTAGATGATCAAAACGCAAATCTATATCTTGTGCAACAGCCACCTCAGAACCAGCTCCTAGCGTATATACCACAGACTGTTGGGTCACAGCATGCAAACAAATAAAGATACACATTAAAATAAATCCACCATGGACTAAGCGCATTCGCCAATTTTGCGCCCTTAATTCTACCAATGCACCCAAAGCCAATGTCAGAACAAACGCACCCAAGACCCAATTAGCGTAATACCAAAAGAGAAGAAACACAAAAGCCAATAGAGTCCATATCACCCTCTTTTTTTGCATAGATTGTAACGCAGATAACAAATAACAAAGCCATAGTGGAATGACATATTGATAAAAGCTGGGCGCAATAATATAAAGGCCCTTTGATGAAAGAATGGGTGGTAGTAATAATGTTGAAAGCATAACACAAACAAATATCAACCATAACTTTGCTACTGGGTCAGAACGCACTATAGCTCTGGCATTTGGCCATGCATCACGATCAAACAAACCCACCGCAAAAAACACAACTACCAGCCCTGTAAAAAACAAACCCGCCATAGTAGACAGAGAAAAAGCATGAACAGATTCAAGCATACCACTTCTAACCGTCATCATCGCAATCAGTGTTAACCAAGCAGATAGCCAAGCTAAAAACAAAAACTTTGCATCCAGTCGTTGTTTCAGGGTATGTAGCATAATAAGCAGCATAGCCCATGGTAGCAGTGAAGCGTTCTCAACTGGATCCCAAGCCCAATAACCACCCCACCCAAGCACACGATAAGACCACCAAGCCCCTAAAAGAATCCCCAGGGTTAATAAAGAAAAAGCAATGCGCAGCTGCTGCCTAAGCACAACTCTTATCTCCTGACTATCTCCTGCCTTACCTAAAAAAAATGGCACCATGGAGCCGACATAACCCGCTAGCAGTATAGGCGGATGAATCATCATCCCTGTATCTTGAAGTAATGGATTGAGATCCAACCCTTGGCTAACAGGCAACATGTTTGCACTAAACGGTGAGTCAATTAAATACAACCCCCATAGCATTAAAGCTAAAAACCCCATGACATAACGCAACCACAGATAATTAAACGTATGTAGCTTTGAACTGAGCGCATGACACCATAGGGTAAATAGTCCAATCATAAGCAACCACGTACCAGAGCTTGCTCCCCACAATGCGGCAATCTTCATTCCATAGGACAACTGACTGTGCGAATGATTAAAAACATATGATAATGAAAAATCACTACGTACTAATGCAACCAAGATTAAAATATTAAGTAAATAGATGCTAACACATAGTCGATCAAATATACGCTTCGTTAGCCTGTCACAACTGATGCAAGCACCCAATGTTGATAGTAAGCACCCCACCAGCAAACACACGCTACCCAATAGAACAATCATGATTTATTATCTCTATAATACTCATCATGCTTGGCATATACCCGAGAAGCATCTAAATAAGTCCCATTCCAAGAACCGATAACAACAGCTGCATGCTGCTCTCTAACCATGGGTGGCAAAGGCATGTGAAAATGTACTAAAATTTCTTCCGACTCATGAAATAGTGAAAAGACTTGATCACCATGGGACAGAGATCCAGGCTTAACGACGCCACCTACGTATACATGACCCACGGGTTTATTAACGACCAAATCTCCTGGCAATTGATAAACATGTAACCCATCCCATAATGCATGAATCAATACCCCAACCCCACCAACGATAAATAGCAAAGTCTGTAACATAGACTTATAACGTATCTGATACGGTTTAAGCTTATTCATGCGCATTTCTTATAGGATAATGATGCATAAAGTAAGCAGCACTCCACCATAAGTTAAGCCAAACTACCGCTATAATAACGGCTAATAATGGCATATACATACTATACGGCATGGTATGATTCGTTAACGACATTAATGTTGATTTTTGATGCAGCGATTGCCACCACTCTACTGAAAAGTGAATAATCGGTATATCAATCATTGCGATAATTGCAATCAATGCTACTACCTTAGAGGATATCATCCGCAAAGTACTTGCACGATATGCGAGCAAATAGAGCGTATAAAGTAATGCCAAAATAAACTGCGCGGTTAACCGCATATCCCACAACCACCATGTACCCCATGTATAATAACCCCAAAAAGCACCGGTTATAATGGATAGCCATGCAGCCAAACAACCCACTCGTGCAGCTTGATAAGATAAGATCTGTGCAATACGTAAATGATACACCCAATATACGATACTAAAGACACCCATAAAAAAGCACGCCATTAATGATATAATGGCACATGGTACATGAATATAAATCATACGATACACACTACCCTGAACAGCATCCACTGGTGCAAACAAAACCATCATTAACACACAAAAAGCATAAGGCGCAAACAAATATTTAGATAGGCTATGCGTCCAATACGCAAACGCTTTAGCAAACCTTGGAGACAAAAACTGAATCATACTTTCATCCGACTTAATAGCATTTCTTCAATCTCCTCCAACTTACTACACTGATTAATATCCAAGCAATTGTTTTTCATCTGCTGGTATAAATCACCAGCAGCTTCTAATCTATTTTCAAAAATCATCCGTCTTGCGACTGCTTCCATTATTACCATATCATTTGGATGACTGGCTAACCAGTTTTTCACACGCCTTACGACTAACGCTGAATTTGACTCCTGATTGATTTGACTCAATAAGCTTAGTTGGGTCCGAGCATCATCATTGACCTCGAACTGTTCAGCCTGTTTAAGAAACCAATCAACCCGCTTCCACTGATGGTCAGTCGCAGCCATCCGCGCACTCAATATACAAGCAGCATAAGATACTCCGCACTTTTTAGATAACTGACTTTTCATAGACTGAGCACTGCCTATATTATGATGCATCTGAATAAACCCACCGAGCTGAATCCAAATAGCCAATACGATAATCAATGTTAATGAAGTAGCATGCAGTAAGCTACGCTGTCTAGACAGCAAAACAGGTTGGAAGAGCGTATAAAAAAAATAGCACACAAATAAAAGTGTCAATGCCAGTATTATTTCAATATACGAGCTAACCACTGTTGATCCACCTCATCAAAAGTACCTTCTTTCAATCGATCAGCTAATATAAACGGGCCAAACTGAATCCGCTTTAATCGACTAACTTCCATATCAAGTTCAGCGAACATCCTTCTAATCATTCGATATCTTCCCTGAGATAAGGAAACACGATACCAATGGTTACGTCCTGAGCTCTTTTTTCTAAGCGGTGTAATATGCTTGAAAGCCACGCGCCCTTCTTCAAACTCCAATCCCTTTTTCAACCTATTGATCTCTCCGTCTGTTAATAACCCACTGACTCTAACAATATAAATGCGCTCATAACCTGATGACGGGTGTGCTAGCTTTTGTACCAGCTGACCATCATTACTGACCAGTAATAAACCAGAGGTCGCAATATCCAATCTCCCCACCAACATCCAACGACCTTCACTCAACTTTGGCAGCAACTGCATCACCGAAGGCACCGATCCCTGATCAACATGGCTAGACACATAACCAACCGGTTTATTCAAAATTAACAACCGCTGATCAACCTGTTTAGCAGCAATCACCTCATCATCCATCTTGACAACTTCATCTCCCTGAATCACCTGCCCACGATGTGCGACCACCCCATCTACAGTGATGCGCCCTTCTTCAACCCTTTGCTCAGCTTTACGACGAGACACTGGGTGATTCTTAGCTATATAAACATGTATCTTCACTTTATCTTTCCAATATTTAACTCAATTTTCTTTTAGCCGTTGACTACTCATTAACTTTCTTATTAGCTTAACCACATAATCGGGGTTGTCAACGGGCACAGCATGATAAGCCTCTGGAATGCATGATAAATTCATTCCAGCTTCACTAGCTACCGACAAGCCATGCTCTGTAGCAAATGGTGAATATTCACCATACCAATAGAACTGACCCTTACACAGCTGATGGATTAACTGTTGATCTTCTAATGAGATAACCCGCTGATGAAAACCTGGATCAAATTGCCAAGTATACCCACCTTGTATTTTTTTAACAGAATGCCGTGCAAGCCAAGATAAGTATTCAGCATTAGTAACCGGCTGGTTAGGTAAAGGTCTAAACCGAGAAACGGCTTCGTCTAAAGTTGCATAGGTAGGCTTCATATACCGACGCTTAGACGATTGATAAGCTTCATTCAGCAAATACATAGGGGTGTCTACCATAACTGCCTGTGCTTGCTGTAATTGATGTAATGCAGCAATTGCCACCAACCCACCATAACTATGCCCTATTAAATAATAAGGTGGTTTTAAATCTTGACTGGTAATTAAATCAAGTACATTTTCAACATGGTGAGACAAAAAGTATGGTGCATCCCATTCACTTAAACCATGCCCACTTAAGTCAACTGAATAGAGTTGACCTTGACCGAGTCCCATAGAAACCCATCGCCACCAGTAAGCATTAGCTATCGCACCATGAATAAAGATAATACTCCCCTCCTGTCCAAATGACCAATGCAGAGCATGCACCTTCTTCCCTCTTGAGGTGTAGTAAATAGACTGTTCAGA
Source organism: Candidatus Comchoanobacter bicostacola (assembly GCF_024172705.1). GTDB lineage: Bacteria > Pseudomonadota > Gammaproteobacteria > Comchoanobacterales > Comchoanobacteraceae > Comchoanobacter > Comchoanobacter bicostacola. Next base: position 417,096 of record NZ_CP092900.1, on the reverse strand, counting down.
CATATGATCCTCCATAACGACCTCATTAATATTATTCCTAGAATCATACAAGCTTTTATGATGAATTGCTGTAAATTTTCATAGATATAATAGACCTAATCGCTTATTTCATGTAACATAATACAAGTTCACACAGTGATTATCATGACTCAGCTCATACCGCTTGCATCTTTTGTCTTCTTCTATTTGAATTATGACATTATCGTTGCGACTCAATCACTTGCACTTACAACACTTGTTATCTACTTAGCTGAACTCTATCAGGGACAGCAAAAAAAGATGACCGAACATGCCAATACCTGGTTTTTAATTTTAATGTGTGGGCTCACGCTATTCAAAAAAGATCCCGTATTCCTAGCTTGGAAAGCAACCGTTATGTACTGCCTAATCCCAATCATGGTATCTGGATATCGTCTCTATACCAAACAAAGCATCATCCAAAAGCTTGTGAGTAACATTCCTCTGCACACCCATAACTATCCATGGATTAAAGCCGATATCACCGTCTCTTTTTTAAGCTCAATGCTTGCACTAACCAACATCACAATTTACTATCAGTTCGGCGAAGACAATTGGCTAAAATTTAAAGCCTTCGCATTTTTATTTATCTTTGCAATGATGGTAGGTCTTGCTTATCATCTACAACAATACATCGTAGAAGACAATGAACATAACCCAGCTTAAAACTAAAATTAATAACCTACCCAATGTCCAAGATACCCAAATTATAGATGAGTCTGCTTTACATACACAGCACAAATCTTTTCAAGAACATAAAGCTTATCTAAAAATCATCATCACGATGTCAGGTCCTATCCACCGAATCAGCATTCACCGTCAAATTAAACAAATTGCATTTAACCTGATGCCTATTCATGCATTGTCCATTAAAATAAACAACATATAAACATGATTATAGCTATTGATACCAGTCAAATGACATACAGCATTGCCATAAGCCAAGGTAATAGTAGAGAGTTAATTACCCACGAATGGGAGGATGTACAAACAACCCTTTCAGACATGCTCTCAGATCTTGATTATACAAAAATTGAGGCCATTATTATCTGTTCTGGTCCAGGGCGCTATTCAGGCATTCGATCTGCAGCCGCTTTTACTCAAGGTGTACATGCAGCTACCAACTGCTCTGTTTACAGCCTCTCTGCATTCGAGATCATTCAAGACAAAGTCCCAGAAAATGATGATTATCGTATTGTTCTAGAAGCTAGAAAAGGACAAGTCTATCAACAAGCAGTGACTCAAAACAAAGCTCATCCTGCAATAACTATAGACCTACCCAACATTAAAACACCAGCCTTTGGCAATCTAGAGCACCCAAGTGTTGACTATATCACATATAATGCTCAAGATCTTTTAAAGCATTTTAATCATCATAAAGACAAACTAACCCCTGAAATATCACTTCATTATCTAAGAAAGCCCACTGAGTGAATAGACTCCGCTAAATAAAAATCATCATCAGAGGTGAAATGTATTAAGATCAGCCCCAAGATTTGAGTTTAGGCCAACACAACTCCATACAAACTACGGGCCAATAGCAAGCAGAACCAGAAGTCGCTCTCTAAGAAATTTAAAAAACAATCCTTCATTGCTTTAACCCTAAGGTCGGCGCGCAAGATTCAAACTGTACACCATTTATAATATCACTTTCTATTCCAAGCCATAAAGTAAACAAAGCATGCGCAGCATCAAGTGACTGTAAATACTGGCCACTGGCTTCCTAATCTAAGCTGCTTTATTTTTCCTGTTTGAGTAATGACTATATTTTCTTTTCATATTTAAACCCTACCGTATTGTAAATTATTTTTTCATATCCTATAAGTGAATTTATAATACACTATTAAACCCAATTACAAACCAAAGCTAGGAAGGGTCACTGTACATTCCTAGCTAATATTAATCTAATTAAAATAAATAAACTATCCCCTACTACCTTTAAAAAAATTAACCATAATATTTTTGACTTTCAAATTACAATATTATAACCTCAGCTCAATAATTAGTAAAAAAAATAATATTAATATGCACTCAATGACACCAAACACAACATTATTCGGTAACAATCTTAGTACTTTTTCTCAGTACCACATTCCTGGGTGTACATTCGATCAAATAAATAATCACAGTTCGAACTTCACACCTGTCATACAAATGCGTGAGCTATATCAAGGTCTCAGAAACATATCTGTTTTCAAAATTAATTCCTCACACTACCCGCTTCCTGGACAACAAAACCGTATTTGTGTCATTAAATATAGAGAAATCTATATACCAGTTTGTTCTTATGTTGCTTCTAGCAGAGAGCATAAGATAGAGGCACACACCAGACATTTTAAACCAGCAGTGACTCATGCTATCAGTTTAATTAAAGAGCTTGAAAAGCCAACTGCAGAACAGAGCAAGCTAATTTCAGATGACCATTTGTTCATAACATCACTTAAGAAGATGGTCAGTGAGAGTGAGCTAGAAGGTGAACTCAATGCATGCGGCGGTGGTGCTGCTTCTGCTGCTACCGAACCTGTCACTTTATCCAATAGTAACACACCTTCACCCAAACAAAAAAGAACACCATCACCTCCCAGCTACACATCAATTGCTCAAACCCTCGCATCATTAACCGATCAAACTGAAGAACTACACAAACTAAGCACCTTAATTGAGAGAAATGGTGCGACTATAGCGTACATATCTCAATACCAATACAGGATAGGGTCGAATGAAATTAAATTAAAAGTAAGATCACAGCAGTTGGCAGCTGCTAGAGATATACTAATATCTGACCCAAAACATCATGTCTTTTATGCTGCACTATGCATGAGCTTGCCTAAAGACCTGCTGGTAGCGGAAATTAAATTACTACCCCAGCTGTTCATAGAATATACTCAGGTACAGGAATTTCCACTCTTTATACCCGATGTTTTTGCATTACTCTGGGGCGTTTCAAACAATGATCAGAAAACATCACTTGCCGTTAACGCTCTAGAAAAAAAGCAGCTAGATTGCCTTAAACTAGTTGCGGATGATCTAAGCACCTGTGTAGACTTAATAGCTAATGTCCTATCTACAATTACTCGTTATGATCAATATAAAATCTTATACTCTATGAGTGAGATAACTACTGAAGGGGCTCTAGCACTACATACACTCTACCTCCAAAAAAATAGATCCCTGATCCCTCATGCCGACCATCAACAGTATCGTGATAAAAAGATATTTCTGTTACCAGCTGATCAGAAAAAAAGCTCTTTGCTTAGAATTGATATCCTTGGTGATCAAACGGTAGCACGCATGGTTAATAACGGGCATATCACCAAGGACACCAAGCTCACTAGCAATCAATCATTACTATCCGCATGTTTTAATGCTAATTTCTATCAAGCCATTGAGGTCATTACGCAAACACTGCCCCAGCTCTGCACACCTCAAGCGTTACTCAAAGAACTCCTTAAATTAAAATCCTCAAAGCAGCGACCCAGTGATGAAGCTCTAAATGCTCTTGACTTAATTATTGCCCAAGATGCACACTTTTCTATCTGTGAACTTGAAGGTTTTCACCCTGAACTAGTCATTAATCTCAACTCAATCATATCTACCGAACAGGCAGCCGTTTTTATTAGAAAATTTCCAGCTTACGCATTATCTATTCACATGTTAAGTAGTAATGAAACAGGAGCTCTAACAACGATCAAATCGCACCCTGAACAAATAAGGCAAATCACACCAGATGAGTTTATAGAACTATTGGGTTATGCCTACTATAACGAAATCCTACTATTAACAGACTATGTACTCGGACCATCATTTTTACGCACTATTCCACGTCATAAATTGTCGACAGCAAGCTATCAAGCCTGGTTCACAGCAGTTGATATAAAATTATTTGAGAACCTTATAAATATATTATCTGAGTTGTATAAAAGACTACCCTCAGCTAAATCCGATGAGATTGCAGCGGCTATTGAGAAAGTAGCTATTTATGCCAATAAAGTGCTAGAGATAGAAATGCCTTATTCAGAAGAAAATGGGTTAACCTTGATCGCAAAAAATTTTTACGGGCCTATTGTATGCAAAGTATTAAGCCGCATTGAAAAAAATACAAAACTTCAAATACCTCATGTTTGGGAAATTACTAATTCCAGAGGTGAAAACCTTTTACATATTGCAGTACTAACTGGTGATTATGGCCTAGCACTTGACCTCAGCAATAACCCAAAATTATTTGCTACACTTTGTAGGCAAAAAAACATTGATCAAAAGACCCCTTACTGTATTGCAATTGAATTAGATCTAGATCATAGCCACATGACTTTTCTTATGGCCCAAAATGAGTATAAACTATTATTCCTAGCAAGAAAAAGCAGCAAAATACCAGCAAAATCAATTACGAAAGCTATTACTGATGCCAATTTAGATGCTATTCATGCACACATTACATTCAGCTCTGAGGATTTCAGCACAGAAGCAATCGAGTTAGCACTCTCATTGTATAAAGAAAACCCAGAATTGACACGGCATATTATATTAATTGCTCTACTAGAAAAGGCCATTGGACCTAAAAATGAAAAAATTAGAAACATAGTGGACACTGTTCAACCAGAATTGATTGACGACATGCTAGCTCATGGTTTAAATCTAGATAGTAGGAAACGTGCAATTATATTAAGAGGTATAAGTTTGGGACAGTCTCTTAACTTAATAAAACAAACACAGTATGTGCTCATAGCCAATCCATTTGAGTACCTAGAAGCAGAATTAGTAAATCTACCCGCCACATACTTTGATGATTCAATCATTAATTTTCCTGCACTATATACATTTGCAAGACAATACATATACGACATTCAGCATAAAAAAATCGGTATAGATAAAGCTACACCCGCTGATAGAGTTAGTGCCTATTTAACCAAAATGACAACAAGGTACCTCTATTTAAACAAACTCATTCTTAACAACCCAAGGACATGCCCTTTTGCGCACGATACCACTATCAAAGAACTAGCAGAGTACTTTATAAATAACACTAGGTATCTTTGCAAATATATCCCAAGTGGTTACCTACTTTTACTACTTGAAGAATTGAGTGAAGATATTTCTCTTAAAGTAATCGAATCTATCGTAGCGATTGACAGTAGAATCATCTTAAAAGCAATCCCGCTTGAACAAATTATGTCATTTTGTTTATCTGCTTTTGCTAAAAATAAGACTGATCTTATGGTTGTGATTTTAAACTGCTTTGTATGCAATGAACGTGAAGATATTGCATGTCGAATAATGTTGCGAGAATGTACTGATAAATTGGGCATAATCAGTCGCGCAATTCAGCAACAAGATGACCCCCAGATCATTCACTGGTTCATATCACTTGAACCACTAAGTGATCAAGAAATGATTGGCCCTATTAATGATAATCAAAGCATGGATGGGAACACCCTTCTTATGCAAGCGGTACAATATAACTGCTCTGAATTAGTAGAGTACCTAGTTAAACCATCCGCATTAAACAATTTAAAAGTTAACAAGCAAAGCAAAAGACTTTCTGATCTAGTAGAACAAGCAAATCCAACTATTCAAGCGTTATTTAAAAAATATCAGCCACATATTTTCATGCTTAAACCTGTCCGAACACAAAGCTTATCTTTATTTGGAGAAGACGCTATGCCACAAGAAGTGGTGAAGCAACAAGCGCACCCAGACAGGAAAGCAGCCGGAAAGAGTCTCTAGACTTGAATTAATATTTTTTTAGTTTCATAAGGACTACTATTGATAGCCTAGAGCAGATCACTCCTATCTAAATAGGGCACTCTAGGTGACATAGTCCCATGAGTCCATAACAGTATTTCTCTAGAAACAGCACCCAAATCGATAACCTGAAAAGCATAACGCATCTCTTAAACACTGGGGCTACTTTTACATACTCCACAGGATCCAATCTTATTAATTGCTTAATGGCATAGATCATCAGCAAACCAACTTCAGAACATTCATTATAATTTAGTATCAAAAACCTAAATTAATCTCCTAAAACACCGCCCAAAATAGACTCCTACCCATAAAGTATTGACAAACAATAATAAACATGCAAAACTTATGGAAAAACAATAACAAATATGTCTACATTAAATCAAAAAACTACACTCTCAGGCACAAGTATTAAAATTTTTGCCAGCTTTCATGAAACACCATGCACATTTGATCAAGTAGATGAGCAGCCTCTTGACTTATCTTCAATGTCAAACCTGTATGACTTACACAAGGATATCAGGACATGCTCTATTTTCAAGATTAACTCTACACAATATCCAGTGAAAGGAGAAAATCGTATTTGTATTGTTAAATATAAAAACATTTGTATACCGGTTCGTTCCTATGTTGTTAAAGGCGCAAGAAGGCATCATGATATAAATGAACATGCAAAACACTTTCGTCCTGCTGTAGCGCTTGCCACAAGCTTGATTGACTATGTAGAAAAACCTGGCAAAGATCGAAGCAAGCTATCATCAGATGAGCGTTCATTTGTAACAGCTCTTCACGAAAAAACATGTGATTATGCGGCGTTAAAAGAAGTTTCTGAAGTAGCCAGGGGTGGTGGTGGTGCTGCAGAAGGAGGCTCACGTACCCCTTCTCCTAAAGTAAAACGAGAGTCTTCTCCCAAACAAAGAACACAATCGCCAACAAATTATGCAACTATTGCCGAAAGCCTTAGAAATCTTAAACCCGGTCAAACTAAAAAATACAGAGAAGTACTATGTAAACTTTCACAGGTACTAAATAGAAATCGTGCGTCTTTAGAGTTTATAGAGCCCTTGAGATATAGAATAGGAGCTGACGAGATTAGATTAAAAATAAATATTGATCATGTTCTTGCTATCAAAGAGTCATTATTATCAGATGAATACAATCCTACATTTTATGCAGCGCTATGTATGAGTCTACCAAAGGAAGATCTAATTCCTCAACTTATTGAAAGACCCTCATTATTCCTAGCCTATTTATCACAAGCAAGTGATCTAGACCCCTTTGTCACTCCTGATGTAACACAATCTCTTTGGGCGTGTGCAAATATCGAGCATAAAGCAATCATGATTCAACGAGCCCTGGCTAGTAACAAGGCCGTGTTGCTTGAGGGTTTTTCTAGAGAAATTAATACTAACTTAGAACTTATCTCCCGGGTGATAGCCCATATCACACCCGTACAACATGCTCAATTTAAGCTTATTAGTAATAATCTAACTCCTGAAGCTTTAAAATTGCACAAAGCATTTTTAAAAAAGAATAGATCTTTATTAAATCTAGAATCCAAGCGAGTACTTATCGAAGAAGAGTTATTATCTCCTGAAGCTGAAAAGCCAACAGCAGAAACTTCTTTGCTTAGAGCTCCAGCTCCTAGTATTAAGGAGCTAATTGACATCGAAACATTGACTGACTTAGAGATAACTCAGCTCATAGATCAGGGGGAACTTAAGCCAGACACACGGGTTAAACCCATAAAAAGAAGCGCTTTGGCTAACCTAATTACACACGGTCATATAAGTTCTATCCAAGCACTTTTACCTAAGTATAAATACTCTGCACCAATGCTGGTTACTGTACTCAATGAAGTGATTAATAAAGCCAAGCTATCAGTTTTGACAAAATTAGGTTGTGAAGCGCTAATTAAGTATGACGCAGAATTTGATATATGTTGTGAAAAAAGTTTTAATCCAACACTATTTTTACAACATGCATTTGAATTATCCCCACAACAGATATCAACCTTTTGTGACGAACACCCTGAGCATATGATTCAAATATATACACATGCCAAACAGTATGCTGATATCGCTCAATTAGTTAGTGTTGAGCCGCAACTCATTACTCAAACAAATCCTAATGATCTTGATAAAATTATTTATTCACTCTCAGGTGAGCAACTTGAAGATGTTCTAGATACACCAAAGTTCACTGAATGGTTTTCACAGCTATCCCCAGGTAACTTCGAGCTATTTTTCGAAAAGCTATTGTCTATTCATGACTTAGAGGCTTACATAATTATCAAGCTCATGCAAATGACTAATAGCGACACCTTGGCTTACTTACCACACTCAAAAGAAACAGTTTGCACATTACTTACAAAACAGCAAAAAAATGAAGTAATAGAAGCACTCATCAAAGATGGTAGTGAAAGCAAAGACAAGAAGTCTAAAGCAAAGAAGTCTAAAAGAGTAACACTTACTCCCATCCAATTAACTCTTCAAGAAACTAACGATAAAGGTGAAAATATACTACATATTGCTGTTTACCAACAAAACTTTTGGTTAGTTAGTGTCATATGTGAGCACTTATGCCCAGAACTAGCTCCTCAACTATTTAATCAACGTCAAGTGGATGGGCATACACCCTTTGATCTTGCTGTACGCAGCAAGAAAGTCTACCCTACTAGAGCAATCGGATTACGTGCTATTGAGTTAGGTGCTTCAAGTGTACCAGTCATTGCTGCAAGAAACTTTTCTAAGCAATTAGATACATATCTAAAGAAGGCAACCTTTTCTGGTTTTGCATCATTGTATAATTTCATCAATAAAGCCGGTGCAACCGACATATTTCAAATGGGTCTTAGTTCAGAGCAAGAATGGTCCATTATGACACTCTTCATGTCTGAAGATGACAGTAAGTCAAGAATTCTAGATCACTGTATCAAATCTGAAGGCACAAAGAAATTACCAGAAGAAATGACACGTTACCAGCTGCTTACCAACCCCTTTAGAGATTGCATTTTATCACTAAATAAACATTACTTTACTACTGAGGGACTTGACATATCAGGCCTTACATATAGCTGCCTTCAATCTTTATTATGCATTAATATTAAAGATATTGTGAAGCTGGAAGATCAGAAACAGAAAACGTTGATAGAACGGTTGATTATATTGTGTAACATTGTACTGAGAAACCAATTAATAGCTAATCACATGAAGCTTATGATCATCAAGAAAACTGCGCTTATACTTTATAAGCACCCTAAGCATAAACAATACATGTTCGCTAGAATGGTTCATAGCTTAAGCGACGACCACTGTGTGCAAATACTTGACAAGATAGACTCAATACATAAAATTGCGGAAACGAGTTTTGATGATGATTATTCAAGATCTGCTCCTACTGCTGTACGCACTGCGCTTGATTATTTAAAAGAAGCACTTACTGCAATGAAAGATTTTACAGAGTCTTTGACAGATCCAATTACACATTTTGTAGAAACCCCTGAATACTGGTATTTAGCCATGGAATACCAAAAGCCTCTAACATTGGTTAAACTGATGAGTTGGGCAGAGCAGATATCTGAAGATAGTGGAGGTTTTAGGCCTCATGCTACTCATTTACTCACTACGATTAATAGCCAAGGGCAATCTATACTGCAGTTAGCAATAAAGCATGCTGCAAGCGAAGTTATTAGCGAATTTATAAAATATGACAAAGTCTATCAAGAAGTTGCCCCTGATGAAGCTCTTTATAAGACTCAGTACTCATGTGGGAACACACTATTAATGCTTGCTGTCATTCATAAAAACATAGAAATGATTAAACATATTGCCTCACTTGAGCTTACATTAGACAATACACTAACTAACCGCTCAGGGAAAACACTACAAAAGCTCATAGCTGAGTCTAGTGGAGTAGTACAAGCAGTATGCACTCTACTCATAGTACCAGAAGTCAAAGAGGTTAAATCTACTGACGCAGAAGATGGCTCCTCACAAATAAGGCCTACCCGAACACAGTCTTGCCCCTGTCCCAGCATATTTACACGCAAGCCCCCTAGATCGGCCCTTGCCCCACTAAATCGAGCTATGTCTCATGAAAACGGCAATCTAAACTTGAATTAATTACGATTGAGTTTTGTCTATGACAATACGTGAGAAAACCCCATCGGCTAGATAAGCATGCCAAACTGCAATGCTAGTGTGAATACATAGTGCACCGACAAGCACAAGACCTAACACACAATGTATGGTATTAGAAGAAACAGCTATCATTGAGTTTGTATAACAAGTCCCTAAAATACACAACTCTGGCGCAGACACCCATGGGAACATCAATACAACGCCTCCAATTTTTGGGAAAAAACCCGATGCAGTTGACATGACCCAGCCAGATATTGGAATAAACAGCATCAAAACATAAAAGAAACGATGTAAACTTCTAGCTGCAAAAATTTGCCACTTAGGTGTTTTCTCGGGAAGATTAGGTAGAACATTCACCCAGCGCCATACCAACCGAAATAACACTAAAAACAAAACCAACAGCCCACCTATTTTGTGGTTTGCATAAATAGCTCCCTTCACCTCATTGGGTAAACCGACCATCCAAAAACCAACCGCCAATTGCGCTATAATCATAAGACCAATTACCCAGTGAAATAAGCGACTCACTGTGCCATAACCATATACCGTATTCCATAACATCTCATTCATCCTCAAAATATAACTTACGTTCTTGCTTACCCTGATAATGCCAATGTTGACGTGCCAACATCATAACATAAGCATCATCTTGCTTTAAAACCTCAGATAAGCGATTAAAATAAAATAACTCTTTTTTCAATTGATCTATATGCGTTTGCTCTACCCTATTAGAATGATGTAGCCTCATATAAGTCCATACACCACTTTCTTGAACCAATAACCCCGTACATAGCCACGTGAAAACAATAATCATTAATAAGTCAATGACTCGGGTCATATAATCTAATCCTTAAGATACTTATTACTATACCATGCGACCATAGCGATGACTAGCACATCAAAGCCCACCAATAAAGCAACACCCCATAAGTCTAGTGTCCATTGGAAAAATATAATATTAAAATATCGTAGCAAGAGAAACTGATTAATACCTATAGTTAACAACAAGCTAATACCTAGCAGACTAGAAAACTCTATCAGCATACTATACTTAGAATTAACACCTAAACGCTTCAAGCTTTGCTCATCTATTTTTCTGCTTTCTACCTGGCGTATTAATAAAATTACTGCAATCACAAAACACCCCTGACCCATAAAGATAACAACACCCAACAACAATGATGTGAAGATGTGTAATAAGTTTTGCGCTGCTACCAAATACGCTGCCAAATCAATTAATGAAATATGGGGTCTCGCTTTTAATACATCAATTAAACCTGATTGTCTGGATTTATCAATGTATAAACTGCTCATGTAGGTTTTGGGGTAAGGCTCAAGAACAAAACTTGGAAAGACAAAATAAAAGCTTGCTTGTAAGCTTTGCCACTTAACTTGACGAACACTAGTGATTGGATAGGAAATGCTAGCTCCCATAATATCAAAGGTCAAGACATCCCCTATCTTTAACCCAAGTCGATCCATGATGCCCTGCTCAGCTGAAATTCCATTGTCTAAATCACCCTCTATCAATTGATTATGACTCGGAAGCTGTGTAAATGTTGTTAAATTAATTTGACGATTAAAAACCTCATGACCCGCATATAATCCGTCTGCATATTCAGCTACTGATTCAGAATTAACCGCTACCATCCGTCCCTTTACAACTGGATAGACAACGGTATCAGCAAACCATTCATACTTTTGCATATCAACTGCATCTGATTGATCCATTCCAATTAAAAAGTAATTTGGTGAATCTGATGGTAATTGAGACCGCCACTGATTAAGTGTTTGTGTATTCACATGCCATAAAAAAAGTAGCACAGACTGCAGCAATATCAACCCTATCAATAACACTTTATAGTCTTGCTCAAATTGACGTAGTGCATTCAAAACAATCAATCCCCGCTGACGCCCCTTTGATAAAAGCCAAACCCCCAGCTTGTAAAGTACATGCACAGATAAATAGATGATTAAAAATACCGTGGTGACACTCAATAGTCCTAACCATACCGTACCTTGCTCCCAACCAGGTATAAAATAGGCCGTAACCGTGAGAATTAAAACACCAGACACCCAATAATTATCCTTAAAGCATTTCTTTTTCAATAAGCTTAATACTGGACTTCTTTGCATTGAGACATGTTGTGTACACAATAACGCAACTGCATACAATAAAATAATCAATGAAGTTGTGCTAGCTAGCTCAAATTGGTTCCCCCACGAAAATGATACATCACTCATCTTCAATAAGATATTTAAAACCAGCAACCCGAGCACTAATCCAAAAAACACTCCTTGCAACAGACTAAATATAATAGGCTGGATCATTAGAATCGTTCGCTTTTTAAACGAAAAACCCAATGCTGTCAGGACACCCGATAAATATGCATTGCGTTGATGAACCAATGAGTAGGACAAATACAAGGCTGCACCAATAATTAATGAAATAGCAATCTGCAAACTACCTACTGTATCCTGAGCTTGTTGGTAAATACGTCCCAAGCGACCCAAGCGTTCATTTGAATCAATCACTCGCACCTGGCCATCTTTTTGAGCCGTTTCCTCGATGCTTATACCCTCTGATGCATCATAATAATAATACCATGAACCCCGAGAAGCATTGTTGAATATGCCAAAACGCTCTAAATCATCAATAGATCCATAAACCCCCTCACTGAAGGCCTCTACTGAAAAGACTTGCTCATCCTGAGACACAACAAAATCTACAACTTCGCAAGTAAGATAACCAATCTCAACTTGGTCTCCTATTTCAATACTCATTCTTTCTGCTAATGAACGGTCAATATATACCTGGCCTGCTTTAAGCGTTTCACCATAAGTTAACTTTAATGCACCTTTAACTGGATATTGATGATCTAATAATTGAAGGTGCGTTAAAATAAACTGGTCTTGATAAGCAAGCATTGTAGCTGTTTTAAAACTCATACTTTTTGCTGAACGAGCAGCCTCATGAGTCCATTTGTTTGTGCTTACAACTACTGTATCTGCTGCCAACCATGCATTCGCATACTGCTTTTGTACATCTAAAAGCACAGCCGGAAATACTGATAAAATTAAAAGCAAAAAAGTACAAAATGCAGTTGTATTGCGTGCTTGTATTAAATGAACGAGTTGAATCATAACCGATCCATATAGTTAATGTGATCACACTTATTAGCCACGTTTTCATCATGCGTTACTGTTACCATCGTTACCTGCTCTTGTCGCTGCATTTGGATAATAACATCCATAATTAATTCTGCTGAGCGACGATCCAGCTGTGCCGTTGGTTCATCAGCCAAGATAATAGATGGTTGCTTAACCAGCGCTCTTGCAATAGCAACCCTTTGCTGCTCACCACCTGATAACTGACTGGTTACAAAATTAAGTCGTGATCCTAACCCCATCTCGACCAACAATATCTTCGCACGTTCCAACTCTACTTGATTATCTCCAGAACAAACTAATTTGACATTTTCCAAAGCTGTTAGCCCTGGTAGCAAACAGTAATCCTGAAAAACAAGGCCCACATGCTTATTGCGGAATGCGGTACGCTCATATTCAGGCATGAGTGATAAATTCTGACCACAGACCCATATGTTACCACTATCCGCACTATCTAAACCTGAAATTAAATTTAATAGCGTTGTTTTCCCAGAGCCTGAGGGCCCTTGAATAGCCAAATGGGTCCCCACAGGTACTTGCAGCGTTACCTGATCCATGATATCAATAACTTGACCATCTTTATGATATGATTTAGAAATGCGCTCTAATAATACACCTTCCATTGCTCGATTACCTTTCCTAACTTTACTTATTATAACTCTGATTGCTTCTACAAGCTATGCTAAAAACTATGATCTTGTTATTGTGGGGGACAGTATTAGCTCCGGCTATGGTGTACCCTATGAATTTAGCTGGCTGCCTATCACACTTGATGCAATTCCATGTTCAATTACACATCTAAACCTAAGCGCTCAAGGCGCTACTACACAAGACGGAATTACAGCACTTGAGGGCTTTATAAAAAAACATCAAGCACGCCAAATCATCATTGAACTAGGAGGGAATGATGCGCTTAGAGGGTTAAGTATTGATGGCATCAAGAATAGGCTCTCTAAACTGATTGAGCATGCACAAAGTACCCAAGCACAAACCTATTTAGTTGAAACCGATCTACCCAACAATTATGGACCTAAATATAAATCAGCTTATCGATCCATTTTCAAAACCCTTAGTGAAACATACAATACTCCAGTTATTTATCTACCCTACCCTGAGCAACAGCAATATATTCAAAATGATGGCATACATCCTACACAGCAAGGTCACAAGCTCATCTCAGAGATAATGATCCCTTATATTAAAGCACTCTGCTCTGACAGCATTGACCTGAAATATGAAATACCTCAATATAAATAGCGCTAAATGGATTTTAATATGCAAACACTCTATCAACTTTACTCACTTGCCACGCCTAATGGGCAAAAAGTATCGATATTACTTGAAGAACTACAACTAAGCTACGAAGCACACTTAATTGATATTAGCAAAGGTGGCCAGTTCACTCCTGAGTTCATTGCAATCAATCCCAACTCTAAGATTCCAGCACTTATTGACCCCACGGGTGATAAAGGAAAAAAGCTTTGCATTATGGAGTCAGGTGCAATACTTGTTTACCTGGCAGAAAAATACAAAAAATTCATATCCCCTGATCCTGCTACTCGCTCAAAAGAGCTTCAATGGCTCTTCTGGCAAATGGGAGGTGCAGGACCCATGTTTGGACAATTTGGCCATTTTACTGTTTATGCGGATAAAAAGCATGATCTCTCATATGGACAGCTACGATATAAAACTGAAGCTATTCGATTACTTACCGTACTTGATACCCAACTCAGCAAACACTCCTATGTAGCCAGTGATCAGCTTTCAATCGCAGACTTTGCTATTTTGCCTTGGATTACTTGTTTAGATGGATTTTATCATGCAAGAGAATCATTGGGATTGGATCAATTTAACCATATCAATCGATGGTGCACAGAGCTGCTTTCACGTAAAGGATTACAAAAAGGCATGACTATCTGTAGTAGATAAGCTAAACTGCAAGCCAGTTCATGCGCAGATAAAATATGTTTTTAGAAATACTCGCAATCACGTTATTGCTGTGTAATTTACTCGGATTACTGTGGATTAAACAGTCACAAAACCAAAACCTTGCACAAATAAAAAATATTGAAGCACAAATCCCAAAAGATACGCATACTCAAATTGATCATCTTTCAAAAACTGTTTCATTACAAAATACTCAGCTCAAAACAGAAGTGCTACAAAACTTACTTCAAACGCTCAAACATCAACATGACACTTCTGCTACCAACATTAAAAACTTAACCGAGTCCGTACATAACCGTCTTAATGAAATTAGTAACCGTGTAGATACAAAGCTACAAAAGAACTTTGATAAAAATACAGATGTTATACAAGATGTAATCAAAAGGTTAACACTTATTGACAAAGCACAAGAAAACATAACCGCATTATCAGAACAAGTCGTGGACCTACAAAAAATATTAACTGATAAATCATCCCGGGGTGCTTATGGAGAAGTTCAGCTGGAGCAATTGGTTGGCAATATAATCCCTCCTCAACACTATAAAATGCAGGCAACACTCTCGAATGGGAAACGTGTTGATTGCTTACTTCAACTTCCAAAACCATCAGGAAATATGGCAATTGATGCAAAGTTCCCTCTCGAAAACTTTCAAAAGTTATGCGCCAGTTCAAATGCACAGGATCAAAAATCGATTAGCACATTGTTTAAAAACGATATCAAAAAGCATATTGATGACATTAGTAATAAATATATTATTGCTGGTGATACTGCTGCAGGCGCTATTATGTTTATCCCCGCAGAGGCCGTCTTTGCACATATCCACGCCCATCTACCAGAAATAGTACAGTATGCTCAAAAACAGCATGTATGGTTATGCTCTCCCACCACACTAATGGCCGTATTAAACACCGCGCTAGGCGTTATTAAAGACCATGCTACTAAATCTCAAGTTGGCATTATCAAAAAACACCTTGTTGCACTTTCTGAAGACTTTAGCCGATTTGACAAACGCATGCACCAACTTGCTAGACACATTGACCAAGCGCATAATGATGTGGGCTTAATCCAAACCTCATCAAAGAAAATATCCCAAAGATTCAAGACGATAGAGGGGTGCGAATTGCCTTTAGAAGAAGAGTATGATACAATTACATAAATTATTTTTAGAAAAACACTGAAAAATATCATGGATACCAATAAAAAAGAAAAAAAGAAGATTAGCACAAAAGATATTATCTTTGTAGCACTACTCCTAGCATGCGTTGGTATGGCATACTTATTCCTACCCATCATTGCTTTTTATGTATTATTAGCAGCAGCAGGTGTCTCTCTAGTCGCCGCCCTATTACGAATGATCATACCTAGTTTAGTACACCTTGCAATAAACAACGCGAAAATAGGGTTCTATGGTCAATATATTTGGAACAGCATGGTTACTATCGGCATAATTACCATGCTGACATTACTCTCTCTAGGTATAGCGCCTATGGCCGTTCTCACGCCTATATTTTCTTTTCTAGCAGTTTCAAACCTGTTTGTAATCTCTAAGCTAGAGGTTGGGAGAATCATTCATCAACCCAATACTCAAGGTCTATTAAAAAAGCAATGGGATAGCACATTACAAAACCATGCCCTACCTCTTTTTATATCATTCATGCTGTTAACAACCCTGAGCTTTTTTGGCCCTATTCCTCAGCTTTTTTTACTGATATCTATCCTTGTTGAATCAATTACAATGCTATCACTAATGAGAAAAACCAATCAGTATCAAACCTATGATCAGCCCATCCACCCTATTTTCAAACTCAATTCACGCTTACAGTTCATTGCTCAATTATTATTTTCAGCTTTATGTGTAACAGGTATTTTTCTTGGTATTCCAGTATTTAAAGCATCACAACTAGGTTCTGAGTTACTGCACTTATTAAGACCCATATTATCGCGTCTTCATACTTTATACCGAATAATAACAAGTTCATTAATGATTGCACCACATCTATCGCGTCTAATCCCTAGCCACAAAATGAGAAATACGACACCACCCAATACCCAAATCGATACCGCATTGAAAACCGTCAGACTCAACCAACGTACTGCTAAGGTTAGAGAAGATCTGAAAAAACCTAAATAAGTTTATACTCTGTAATTGCATCGTCCTGCGCATTTTCATATAGTGTTTAAAGTATATGAAATAGGAAGTTTTAATGGACTATAGCTACATTACAGAAAAGATCAGTAAAGGCTTTGAGCACTTAATTGCGTCATCTGCTATCGGTTTTTTTCTAGCCCAAGGTTTTTTCAAAGTCATGAACATTGGACTTCAAGCATTATTTATACCAACAATTGCCTCCACACAGTTCATGTTGCTCTATGCACTCTATCTAACAAGTTCGTTACCTGGGAAGGTCCAAAACAATCTTAATCAGTCCACTAAACTCAGAATGATGACCTCAATCCGCCACCTATGGAGCAAACTGAAGTTGACCTTTGCAAATGTTATGAGCTTCTCCAAAACGATATGTACGTTTTCTATGGGCTACATCATACTCATATATTTAAAAATAAATCTACTTTTAGCAGCGCCCTCACTTGGGCTATTTATATTTGGTTATATATGGTGTTGTAGCCTTATTGGTCCTAATGCAGCTGATGTTATCTTCAATCCCTTTGTAATGATCATTAGTGCTGCGCATACTATGATGCAACAACTATTTACTGGCCATGTGCTGCTTATCTTTCAAATCGTTTCTATTTTCACTATCTTTGCTCTCTACTTCTATAAAGGTGAGCAAGCACATTCTACAAAGGTTTATAATGCCGCAAGTATTACAAACCTTATTGTATTACTCCTAAATAACTTAACATTCATATCAGTATTGACCCCTAAGATATTACCGATACTAGGCTACCTCAATTGTAATATTGGTCGTCTTGGGCAATCATTCACCACTATGTATACCAGTGGCTCCGTTATTCAAAATGCGCTGCCTGAACAGCAACCAGATAAAGGAGTAGATCATGTTCGTGAACCGAAAGGAAGCAGGAAAACAGATACAGCGGACAATTTGCCCAGAACTCTCACTCCCCCTTGATATCATCGTTGCAATTCCCCGAGGTGGTGTTGAAATAGCACACCCGATTGCCTTGCAGCAAAAAAAGCCAATAGACCTTATTTTCCCAAGAAAATTGAGAACGCCTCAAAACCCTGAGTATGCTTTTGGAGCAATCATGGATAAAGATACCTATTATTTAAATCATGAGACGATTGAGCGCTTATCAATTACGCAAAGCTATATTAAATCTGAAATCCAGCATCAACTACTGGAGATAGATAGACGAAAAAAACAATTTCAGACGCAACATCAAAACTTCAATAATCAATCAATCCTTCTGGTAGATGATGGCATTGCAACTGGATACACGATGCTAGCTGCCGCAAATTATTTGTCCAAATATACTGATAATTTGGTGATTGCTGTACCTGTAGCCTCTCAACACGCATACCTTAAGCTCAAAGATATCTGTAGGATAGAAGCCTTGATCATTGATGAAAACCTAACTTCTGTTGGGGCATATTACCAATCATTCCCACAAACTGAAGATTCAGAGGTAATCAAGTTACTCAATGATATTAAAGATTAAGCGCGCCCGGAAGGATTCGAACCTCCGACCACCTGGTTCGTAGCCAGGTACTCTATCCAGCTGAGCTACGGGCGCGAGCAAGTTGATTGTACATTAGCATTTAACATTTCGCAAGTTTTTCAATTAAACAGCACTTATCAGGTCTTGCTTTCTTCAGTAATCTGCTCAATTTCTTCAACAATATGCTCAATAAGGCCTCTCTTACCCAGATGTAAAATAGCATGCAAGAAAAGCACTATAAATAATAGCTTAAACCAAAACGTAGGCATTGCATCTACCTGACCATTATGGGCAACAGACATCCCGTGAGCAGATGTAGCAATAAACACATAGTTTAAAAAGCTCAGTATAGAGGCTTTAGTGCCTATGTTTGTTGTATAAGGTTCTAAAGCTAGTGTATAAGTATTACCAATAATCAAACCAACCGCAACCATCACAAGATATGCCAGTAATAAAGCAATATACAGCATATAACCCTCAGCAGCAAAAAACATCATTAGGTACGCAAAACAAAGCGTAGTACAAACTGCACCCACAACACCTATTGTAATCACTCGTTTTATCGGGAAATAAGCTAATAAATACCTAGATAGCCGGCCCCCTATAAACCAAGAAGCAGCAACACCAATAAAGCAGTATGTGAATAAATCTTTTGACATACCTAAGCCTTCTATAAACAAAAATGGAGCCTCAGAAAAAAAGCTAAACCCAATACCACACGACAAACCAATCATTGCTGCATAACACCAAATACGTATATCGACTAAACTTTCAATAATGATATCCATTGAGACGGGGGAAGGCTCATGAACAGGCTCTGGCTGGTAACTTAGTATAACCAAAGCACATGCATAGATAATCAATGGAATATAAATCATCTGCCAACTAGAGGCATACTCAACCATACTACTCATAATAGGTCCTAAAGCCGGGCCTGCGGATAAAGCCATTGAAATATTAGCTTGCATCCGCGCACGTTCTTTGCCTTGAAATAATAATCGGTTAACAACAATGACAACAATTGTACATACACTTCCCCCAAATCCTTGCAGCATTCGAGCAAACAGTAAAAATCCAATAGAAGGCGCCTTCCAGCACAATAAGCATGCACCGATGTAAAATATTAAACCCGATCTAAATATATTTAAAGCAGGATACATATCGATTAAAATACCCCAAAATAAAACGCCTAACGCATACCCTATTAGGTAATAAGAAAACACCTGTTCTGCATACCCCACTGAAACACTATATTCGTTAGCAATTAACAAAACATAGGGTGAGAAAACGCTTTCAGACATTTGTGGCAGCACAACTGCGGCCAATAAAAACAAGACTAACCAATAACTTTTCATATCTAAAATAATTATTTTATCGATACATATTACTACAAACACCACATTTTGTCAAAGTCATCATTTACTCCCCACAAGCAAAGTGCTATGATTAATCGAGTTAAATATACAAATAGCATGGGCTTATTCTTAGAATCACTTCTTTTATATCTCTTAGGCTCAATACCCTTTGGCCCAATCATTTGTTATGCTTCTAATCTAAAACCCCCCAACACATATGGCTCTCAAAATATTGGAGCAACGAATGTTGCAAGGCAAAACGCTCTCGCTGGTGTACTAACGTTTATTTTTGATTTTTTAAAGAGCTTTATCCCACTACTCTTCATAGCTAAAAATCCAATCACTATATTTATGCCACTACTCGGGCACTGCTACTCACCCTTTTGCAAATTCAAAGGGGGCAAAGGTGTTGCAACTGGCTTAGGTATACTAGCAGCCTGCTATCCAAACTACGCTCTTTTTGGTTTTAGTATTTGGGTCATTAGCTATTTATCAACACAAACCCCAGGACTGTCAAGTATCGCTACCTGCTCATTTCTAATAATCACTGGGCTTTGGTATTCAGAAATTATGGTTAGTCTTTGTGCATTATTTATTCTTACTCGCCACAAAGATAATTTTCAAAAAATACAGGTGTCCGAGATATGGAACCCATTGTTTTAGGCATTGAAACATCATGTGATGAAACAGCAGTTGCTATTTACTCCAAAGGCAAGCTGCTAGCAAATATTATCCATAGTCAAGAACAACACAATGAATACGGAGGGGTTGTCCCTGAACTCGCTGCCCGTGAGCACTTAACACTACTACCCCTTGTGCTAAACAAAGCCTTAAAAGAAGCAAGAATAACACCTGATCAACTAACCCACATAGCCTGCACAAGCGGGCCTGGGCTTATAGGCGCTTTACTCGTTGGCACCAACTTTGCATCAGGATTTGCTAAAGGTTTAAATATTCCATTGATACCTATTAATCATTTAGAGGCCCATCTAGCGGCACCATTTATTGGAGAAGCGTTCCCGAACGAACCCTTTATTACATTACTTATCTCTGGTGGACACACTCAGATTATTTTAACGCATCAACTAGGCCAACATCAGCTATTGGGTGAAACCCTAGATGATGCCGCCGGCGAGGCTTTTGATAAAACAGCTAAGATTCTGGGCCTTAGTTACCCTGGGGGCCCAGAAATAGAACAACTTGCTCAAACAACTGAAACAGCATACCCACTCCCAAGAGCTCTTCTGAGACGTAAAGACTGCATGATGAGTTTTAGTGGTGTTAAAACAGCAGCTAGACAGGCCTATGAAAACGCCCCCTCAGAAGCATTAAAAGCCGAGATAGCTAACGGATTACAACAGTGTATCGCTGAACAGCTGTATAGAAAACTAGCCCTTGCACTTGATGAGCACCCTGTAAACAAGCTTATTGTATCTGGCGGAGTAAGTGCTAATAGCTATATCCGAAACCGACTGTCACAATCTAATGTTGCACAAGTCTTATACCCAGAAAAAGAGCATTGTACCGACAATGCTGCAATGATTGCATATCTTGGCTACCTTCGCCGAAACTCTCATGAACCATTTTTAGTCCGTGCGCGTTGGCCGCTCGAATCTTTAACCCCTCCTAATAAGGCTTAAAATGACAGTAGGTAAACACATACTTAACAAACAAGGATTCCATCTCAGAGCATTTAACATAACAGACTCTGAGGCATTATTTGAGCTTTTAAATCACCCAGAGATCTCACCTTACGTCCCTATTGAAATATTACCTAAAAATGTGTTTGACAGCATTCGACACATCCAAAAAAGAAAGCAACTCTACTCAAGAAATGAAGGTGCATATTGGGCAATATGCGACCCACATGGCTCACTCATTGGCACTGCTGGCTTTGACAGCTGGAGTTCAATTAATAATCGATATGAAATTGCATTTGAATTACACCCACGCTTTCAAGGACAAGGTCTAATGACTTTATCCCTAAAGTATATTACAGAATTTGGACTAAAAACATTAAAGGCTACACGTATCCAAGCACTCACTTTAACACACAATCACCCGTCAATGCGTGTACTTACCCGTGTTGGTTTTCAAAAAGAAGGCGTATTAAGAAAGTACCGAATGTTTAATGGCAAACCTACAGACATTGCAATGTTTAGCATCACTCAAAATGACATACAACAATAACAAACCTCTAAGCCTTTATATTCATCTCCCATGGTGTGTTAAAAAGTGTCCCTACTGTGATTTTAACGCGCACCCAGTTAAAGGTGAAATACCTAAAGAAAACTATATTAATCACTTAATTGAAGATTTAAACAGTCACTCAGAATTGCTACATAATCGGTATATTCAATCCATCTTTATTGGCGGAGGAACGCCTAGTTTATTTACAGCACAAGAGCTTTCACCATTACTCAGTGCAATTAGAGCATTCCCTCATGATCCTGACATGGAGGTCACCATTGAAGTTAATCCTGGCGTCATTGACCTCAAGCAATTTTCTGGCTACTACGCAATTGGCATTAATCGTATTTCTATTGGAGGGCAAAGCTTTTGTGATGATATGCTAAGCAACCTCGGTCGCGTACACTCAGGCATTATGACACATTGGGCAATCCGTGAGGCTAAATCCTGTGGGTTTGAACGTATTAATCTTGATATTATGTATGCACTACCCCACCAAACGCTTGATCAAGCACTCTACGACCTAGAGACCTTTTTATCATATGAGCTTGAACATTTATCATGGTACCAGCTTAATATCGAGCCTAATACATTATTTGCGGCTAAACAACCGATACTACCCAAAGAGCATTTAATAACTACCATAGAAGAGCTTGGCACTGAACTATTGCATACCCATAGCTATCAGCAATATGAAATCTCTGCTTGGACAAAAAATAAACGATCAACCCATAATACAAACTATTGGCACTTTGGAGATTACTTGGGTATTGGATGTGGTGCACATAGTAAAATAACACATACTCACCCTTTTAATATCCAGCGTCTTATCAAACATAAACACCCTAAAGCATACATGACAGACACCAAAATCCAATTAGATCAATTTGTACCTGAGTCAGAAAGACTACTTGAGCTGGCAATCGGCTACTTTAGAACCCGAGATAAGCTTTCGTTCACTGACTTCAAAGAAAAGACCGGGCTCAATGAGCATTATTTAAAAAGCGCGCTTAATCAAGCCTTTGAACTCAAACTCGTTGAATACGGAGATGATTACATTCAAACGACCAAGAAAGGTTGGCTAAACTTCAATGATATCTGCCTATCTCTTAGTGAGCAATCTTAATACCAAACCCCTTTTCATCACCTTCAGATCGCATCCTCTCTGGTATTACTACTTGACTCTCAAGACCTAATTCAACTGCGCGTTGTGCAAATGTTTGGCCTGTTAGAACACACACTTGCTTCCAATGTTTTTGATCTTGATTTCCTGATAAGACCTGGGCTTTAGTGACACCGATATTCCAACGAATGTTCATAGCACACTGGTAGAGATGATTAGTTACATCACTCTTTGAAAGATTCTTATACAATACCTGACTCAGACGACCTAGAGACAATTTCAAATCCCTAGGAAACGCAATATTGCTAATCGTAAAATTAATATAGCACATCTTAAACAAATTAAGAGAACGCTTAAGATATGACTCATAGGTCATTTTCTGGCATTTTTCAGTAGTATCTATCTCTGCCCAGTAAGCTCTTAACAACCCCTCAACACGTACTAGCTTGCCATTTCTCTTCTCCGCATGAGTCCTCATATTAGTCAACAAAGGTACATACTCACTGTAAATTTTAATCTTCTTCTTATCATTAGCAGACTCATCATCAGGCGTTCCCTTATCGTAGTGCCTTCTACCTATAAAAACAGCGCCTAAAATAACTGATGCAAGCACACATATGCCCACGACTACCATCCATATATTTAACATTATATTACACTCCGTACCTAAAAAAACCTTCATCCTTTAAAATATCATCATGCTTCTGTTTCAAGTCATCCTCCATACTTAACATAGCTTCATATCCACCCCCACCTTTATTAGCCAACACGCAAAACATCTTGCCAGTCAGTAGGTCTCTTGATGCTAATACAGCTTCTAGATTAGCGCATGTAGACAATGATCCAGTCACTTCATTGATTTTATCATCCGTATAAACTGTCCAGCGTTCATCACTTAGAAATTTATTGTTTCTATGGTTTTCTCTAGCTAAATCAGATTTAAAAGTAAAATTAAAATCTCTACACGCCACACACACTGCCTGCTTCATTGCGTCAGTCACATCAGATGAGGTTGAGCGAATCAACTGTGAGCTATATTTTAACGTTGAAATCCCATTCTGCACATACTGCGCATAGCTAAAATTCTCAGACATAGGTGCGCCATTTCCTGGCATGTACTTATTTTTAATACGCACCATCTCATTGTGTAGATCTCCATCAATGCCCTCGTATGGTGTCGCTCGAACATAAAGGCTAATACACATGTAAAAGAGATCCTTAAATGTTGTTGCTAAGGTATCAAACTGATCCTGCTCTAAGCGTATTTGCTCCATATTTATGACTTGTTCCTTACGCGTGGTATATTTATCTCTAATCCTAGGGATCACTATGACTATAGCCACCAATGAGAACGAGACTAATGCTACGAGACCTAGCCAAGCAAACCAAGGTATTGCAAACATAAAGAACCTCCCTATTAAACTATGTTCTCTTAACCTAACAATTTACCTTTCATTAATCAATTGACTTTTACTAACACAAATATTTTCGGCCTATGATAGGGCTGAAAAAAGTTTATACTACGAGTCATATTGTTATGTCACAAACTCAAAAAGAGTAGCAGTTACCTAAACAAACTCTGGTTGAACCCGCTTGCGAGCAAAACATAAATGACGTAGTACAGTAAATAATTCGAAAATCTAACCCAACTACATTGATAACGTGTAACGCTTTTTATAAATAGCGAGTAAATTAAGAATCAACATGAGTGCACCGCAAATATTCATCACTAATAGCGCATAACCTTCATCCAAGTATGAAAATGTTGTGAACGCACACAATGCATAAAAATAATAAACATAACGACCATAACGCTCAGAAATATAGTCTGCACAACACAACCCAACGTGAAAGAACGCAACAATTGTCGAATAACCCAGCATAAAGATGAAGAGCGGCATGAACACATTAACAGCAGGGAAGTATTCTGCTAAAACATACATAACCTTCTGGGAATCTGGAATATCTAATACCCATGTATCCGTGACTAATATTAATAGAATGCTCAAAGTACACACCACAAATGTATCTAAGAATATCCCAAGATAGGTGAATCGAGCTTGCTGCTCAGGATGGTCCTCATGGGCTTGAGCACAAACTACACCTGCATACCCCACCCCAATGTCACCGGTATAGCAAGCACGTTTTACACCTTGAGATAAAGCTAAAACTACTGTACTACCTGCAAATGCACCTATAGGAGCATGTCCCTTAAAGGCAGATTGTATGATCATGAGTAGCATTTGCGGGATTAATTGATAATTAATAGCAATAATCCATAAAGACATAAATAAAAATACAGCAACGAATACTGGAATTAAAATACTACATAGCTCACCGACTCTTTTTGCCCCGCCCTGCACTGCATAAATCACTAAAGCAAGTAGCGCTGCCACCACATAATTAATCTGAATAGCCCAAGTGTTTGATATCGTTTGCACCACCACTTTAAACATATAAACCTCAATACCGTAAATAGCTAATAATACTGCAAAAAGCGTTCCTAAAGCTGGGGCTAATGAATGACTAATATAATACATTGGCCCACCATTATAACCACCCTTTGAATCTATAACTCTAGATTTCATACTCAGCGAAACTTCAGCATACTTTACAGTCATTCCAATAAGCGCAGTAATCCACATCCAAAATAATGCACCAGGCCCACCAATTCTAACCGCAGTACATACTGCAACTAAATTACCAACACCAATACACCCACCCATGGTCGTAAAAAAAGCTTGTACGGGATGTATACCTTCCGAGCGTTCACTAGACTGAGTGTAACAACAGTCCCAAAATTCTTTAAATATTTTTGGAAACTCAGTAATTTGTTTAAAACCATATCGATAAGATAAATAAAATCCCATAAGCATAATTGCAGGAATCGCAATATATGCCCATAAAAAATCATCGATAAACGTTAAATATGCTGAGTTCATGTCTTGGCCTTCATAATTACAATAAGTATGTCAAAATCAATGCGCTAATGTCAAACATGTTTCAAGCCCTGAGAAAAAATACTTAAAATAAACAGTGACTTTTGCAAAAAAATGAAATATAATCAGAAACATAATCAAATTAGCGATGAAAACATGATAGAAACACAAGTAAGCGAAAAGATAACAGGCAACAAATCTTTTTCCGATCAAATTAGCGATGAAAACATGATAGAAACACAAACAGATCAAATTAGCGATGAAAACATGGTAGAAACACAAACAAGCGAAAAGATAACAGGTGATAAGTCTTTTTCCGATCAAATTAGCGATGAAAACATGATAGAAACACAAACAAGCGAAAAGATAACAGGCAATAAGCCTTTTTCCGAATATCCAGTCCCATTAAGCATCTTACAAAAGCTAGAGGCTCAATCCATTGTCGAACCGACCCCAATCCAATCTGAGACCCTCACACATGGGCTAAATGGAAAAGATATTTTAGCCAATGCTAAAACTGGAAGTGGTAAAACATTTGCATTTGGTATCCCAATTTTGTCTAGAATTGAAACCAAACAAGCTACTAAAGCTTTAATTATTGCACCTACTCGAGAGCTTGCTGCTCAAATTCGATCAGCATTACATGTTACCTCGCCAAAATCAGTTTCCTCAATTTTACTGATTGGAGGAGCTCCAATTCATAAGCAACGTATTGGTTTACGTGCACAGCCTAACTTAATTATCGGCACCCCAGGAAGGATTGTAGACCTAATTAAAACCAAACACCTATGCACCCAAGATATTAACATGCTGGTTTTAGACGAAACTGATAGAATGCTGGATATGGGCTTTAAATCACAAATTGATGCCATTACTGATGTCCTGCCTGAAAAAAGACAAACACTTTTATTTTCAGCGACACTGCCAAAAAATATCATGAAAATGGCTAATGCACTACTAGATGCGCCTGAGCGTATCTCTGTTGATGGAACTGAGGCTGTATCCGAGACTATTGAGCAATCATTTGTTAATGTGGATCAAAAAGGAAAACTGAAAAAACTTAACCAAACCATTGAAAGTGAAGAAGGAAGTATCATTGTTTTCTGCCGAACAAGACTTGGAGCTGATAGCCTTGTTAAACAACTTTATGAAAAAGATTTTAAAGCGATGGCACTCCACGGAGATATTCGTCACAGCAAAAGAGAGCGCATCATCAAACAATTCAGCCAAGAAAGATTCCAAATACTGGTTGCAACCGATGTTGCTGCGCGAGGAATTGACATTGACCATATTAAGCTAGTTGTTAACTTCAACCTACCTGATTGCCCTTCTGACTACATCCACCGTATTGGCCGAACAGGAAGAAATGGAAGATCTGGACGCGCACTATCACTAGTTAGCCCTTCTGAGCAAGCTAAGTTACGTGCTATACAGAGGTTCTTAAAAAATGGTGAACTACCTGATGATCCTCACAGCTCAAACCGGAAGCCAAAGAAATGGAACAAACCCGGGAATTTCAAGAAAGATAATGGTAACAAATGGGACCGTAATCCTCGAGAGAGAGGCTCATGGTCTGATAGAAGAGAGGGACCCAGGTCTGACCGCAGAAACGACTCTTGGTCCGATAGAAAAGAGGGATCCAGGTCTGACAGCAGAAATGACTCATGGTCTGATAGAAGAGAGGGACCCAGATCTGACCGTAGAAATGACTCATGGTCTGATAGAAGAGAGGGACCCAGATCTGACCGTAGAAATGACTCATGGTCTGATAGAAGAGAGGGACCCAGGTCTGACCGTAGAAATGACTCATGGTCCGATAGAAAAGAGGGATCCAGGTCTGACCGTAGAAATGACTCATGGTCTGATAGAAGAGAGGGATCCAGATCTGACCGTAGAAACGACTCATGGTCTGATAGAGGTGGAAATAAAAAAGGCAGCTGGTCGGACAGGAAAGATAATGGCGGTAGCAATAAAAGGTCTAAGCACGCTAATTCTCATTCAAGCTCACCGAGAGAAAATAAAAAAAGAGTGTTTAAAAAATCTGACGAATAATTTTTTAATGATATAAGTGCACTATCAAATGGAGAACTGATATGCACTTATTGCTCAAATTACTAATGCTGGACTTCTGCTTAATTGGATTAGTTGTCACAAGCTTATTTCTTATGAATGTAATAGCCAGCACACTAAGCATGCTATTTCTAGCCCCCGCTCTCTGCCATTGTGAGCACCAAACCTTTAACGAAGCCAAAAGGAAAAATATAACCTATTAAATCTATCAGTAGTTTTGACCTAAGGGATCAACGTGAAGCACTCCTAAGATTCTTGTAAAAGTATAAAAACAGCCTCTAAAAATCATAGTGATACCTAATTTGCAAATAATGCTGCTCAGCGAATACATGCAGTATTTATAAGTTATAAATGCATAGCAATGCTGTTGAAGCCAGCTAGTAATTGCTGTGCAAACTTTTATCACCTATTGTAGAGCTAACCCTAAAAAAGTTATAGTTAATCATGTAAGCAACTTAAATTAAGATAATGGATAACTGTCGAATCGTCATTTTAGGTGCTAATGGATTTTTAGCTCGAGCATTAGCAAAGAAATTAGCTAATCAGCCAGTCTTATTAATCTCAAGAAAGCCAAAGACACCAGCCTCAAGCAAACACCAGGCATATAGCTGGGACCAGCTGATAGCAAACCCTTCTATACTTAAAGCGTCTGAGCACATATATAGCCTATGTGGCAAATCTCTGCTTGGACTTTGGACTCAAAAGTTTAAAGAAGAGCTGATTAATAGTCGGACTGAGCCAATTAAAATGCTGGATGAGTTACTAACCAAAATAAATCACAACCCCAGGATTTATATTGCCAGCGGTGTAGGTTACTACGGTCACCCTTCTACAGAGCATACAGCGCCATTTACTGAACTCGACACTGTTCACAATAAAAACGCACTTTCACACATTGCACACGCAGTAGAGAACTCACTCTCAAAGAATAGAAAAAATAATACATTTTATCTACGCATCGGTGTTGTATTAAGCAATGATGGCGGGCTACTTCCATTAATGAAACTTCCGCACTATCTATTTATAGGGGCTGTTTTTGGTGACGGAAAGCAACCCATGAGCTGGATTAGCTTAGATGATGTCATTAATGCGATGATACACCTTCAATCGAGCACACAAGCAGGCGCTTATAACTTATGCGCACCCAATCCGACTACACATGGTGAATTTACACACGCACTCAGCAAAAGCCTCAACCGAACAGCAAGAATAAGAATTCCAACCTGGGTTGCAAAACAATCTAGCTTAGTCAGTAATACAATCTTGTTGGGGCAAGCAGTTATACCTGAAAAACTCTTGTCCGAAGGATTTGAGTTCAAACACCCAACTATCAAAACATATTTACAAGTTAGCTAATGGTTCAGCACTTGCATTTCTAGAGCTAAAGCGCGTTGACGCGGCTGCTAACTGTATGTCATCAAAGCAGTTTTCATTCTGGAAATCAGAGGATTTCAGATACTCTGAATCGTCAATGGATATCTTTACTAAGTTAAAAGAATCATTTAACCCACCTTTATCTACCGCCCAAAAATGACACCATAAATATGACCATGAGAATAAAAATATATTGTCATAAAAGCACTTATTAGCAAACGTACTATTTAATACACGCATTACAGGGACCGCGATTAGACAACCCAGCCAAAGATAGGGCTGCACAGAACTACTCAGTGCAAACCCCGCCGCAGACAAAATAGCAAGCAAGCAGCGTGGATGGAGCACACTATAAAAAATAGTACGCAACGTAACTTCACCCCAGGCCCCTTTCTGAGCAATACCTGTTAACGCAATTAAATTTGCTGCAAGCAATATAGCACCATTCAGCATAACAGACCATCCTGCTAACATCCCTATTCGGTTGATTAGAGATGATTTCTTACTCACTAAAAAGTAGGATAAAAAGCCTGGTTTATTCAATAGATATAAAACGCCCTCAACAGCAGCATAAATTTTAAGTAATAGCGCCTCTAACGTATAAACAAACCTCGAAGACGACAGTTTACGCTTGAAGCCAATACACAACCCCAGTAACGTTATCTCACAAGAAGATAGACGAAACATGCAAACATTGAAAATTATTAAAGAAAAATATATAGTTGATGATCTATTTTTCCAATTTACCAGCAACTTTAAACAATCAAAATTAATATTTAACGTTGGAAAATAACTTTTTTCAACATCTAAGCTCTCCTGCCCTATACCCATGACGCACCTCCATGTACTAACCTCACTTAGTTGACAATACCTTATAGACAATGATGACATCAAGATAATTTGCTATTTTTAATTTATTTGATTTAAAGCTTGCCACAACACATACCAACTGGTATAAAAATCTAGTCTAAATAAATCTGAGGTTAATTTTATGGTAAATATAGGACGCAACCAACTAATACGTATGGTCGCAAATAAAACAGGCATGAACCAAAAACAAATCGGTGAAGTGCTAGAGGCAATTCTTGAGGTTATGAAAACAACCGTATCATCTAAAGGTAAGCTTACAATTCCAGGCTTCTTTACCTTAGTTGTGAAGAACAGAAAAGCTAGAACGGGTCGCAACCCACAAACTGGCGCAGAAATTCAAATTGCTGAAAAAGATGTACCATCATTCAAAGCTGGTAGCGAGCTAAAAGAGGCTGCTGATAGTTAATGAAAAAAGTGCTGGACGCGCGCTATTTTAAATAATATAATGCGTGTCATCGGGTGTTTAGCTCAGTTGGTAGAGCGTCGCCCTTACAAGGCGAATGTCGGGGGTTCAAATCCCTCAACACCCAAGTGAGTTGTGGAGTGGTAGTTCAGATTGGTTAGAATACCGGCCTGTCACGCCGGGGGTCGCGGGTTCGAGTCCCGTCCACTCCGCCATATTTTGTGGCAAAAGAACGCAAAGTCAATGATTGAATATATTAGACAACAGCCACGCTTGGTTCGTACAGTAACAGCAATAGTTGCTATATTTTTTACAGCAGGTTTATTTCTCGGTGGCGGACAAAGCAGTCAGCAAACAAACTACGGTAGAAGACATATAAACCCCAAGGTCATATTCAACCATGCACAGGAACTGCATACCCAAAACCCTGATCATAGTATAGAGACTATTTATCACCACTTAATCGCTCAACAAAACCAGAAACATAAAGTAGCCTACGAAATTGAGAAATCCGGACTCATCCCATCTAAAGAGGCACTTAAAAGAATCAAAAAAGCACTCAAAGAGCAGGATCTCACGCTTGAAGAGATTGCAAGAACCAAACAAGCTACTGTAACAGATGTACTCCAGGAAATCAGTGACAATGAAGCCTCAGCAATGCTGAGAAGTGCTATTGCAACCTCAGAGATCACTACACAACATGGAACGACTCTAAAGCAAACAGCTTCCACGCAGAAACAGCACACACTTGATATCAATCTTTCAAAATCAACACCCAAGATCAACCCTGAAAAACTTAAAAAATACTACAATACACTAAAAACAAAACCAACCAGCCCCCCTATCCTAGAATTTGAGTATGTTCAACTTAGCAGCGAGGAATACTCAAGCACAGATATACAGGCAATACGTAAATACGGATTCAAAAACCCTGACCGTATCGACCAGTTGGCTAAACACTTCGACGCTCGTCTGCAGTCATACAAGGGCCCACTACCAGATTATTTAACAGAAGATATACTTGAACAAAGCTGGGTGCAAGATCACTATATATCAGATGTAATCCCACACGGTTCTGACAAGATCATCATGCAAATTCATAAAGTTAGACCCCAGAAAACATTATCACTTGAAGAATGCCAGGAAACCATAAAGCAAGCTTACTTTGAATCACGTGTACTCCCAAGGCTCATATCTCAATTAAGTGCGTATGAAAGTGAATCTGAAATCCAAAACTATGCTAATGAACGTAAACTAACGTTAGAAAAAAACACAGAGGAAAGCGACATCATCTTCCCTTCAACACATGATAGCACTTATACAGACGGATCAGGTGACATACACTGGATAAAACTGATCAATGCACAACCAGGGACGACTACCGAAGCTCCTCTAGAGAACTTAATGGTAGAGCGCATCCTACTTGCTCAATAATGCATCTAAAAGAAAACGAGGCATTTATTTATGTTTGCGGAAAAACACAAATCCTTTACTTAATCAGCAAGCAAAAAACAACAACCTATCATATATCTACCGCAAAAAATGGATTTGGCGAACAGAAGGATAGCTTCAAAACACCGAGAGGATGGCATTATATTCGCTTTATAATCGGCAGAGGAAACCCCTGCAACACAGGATACATTAGGCGCAGAGTTACGCTTAAAAAGTCTGAAATCAGTAGCCGCATCCTTTGGCTGCAAGGACTTACCCCAAAGCAAAATAAATATGGCCACCAGGACTCACTTAGGCGGTATATTTATATACACGGAACCCCAAATACTTTTTTAAAGCGGCCCATTAGCAAGGGCTGTATTAATATGCGAAATCAAGACATTGCCGCGCTTACTCAGCAAATACCTCAATATTGCAAAGTATTGATTCAAGAATGTTAAATTAAATGACCATCAAAGATTGATATCGAGCATACAATTGGTTAGGATAGATATGACGGTAAGGAGCAATAACATGCCACAATTGGCCAAACAGTTTTATAGGATATTTCCTCTTATTTTAACGGTCGCGCTAAGCCATGCATCGCAACCCCACCTGTATATTGGAGGCACACTAGGATCGAGGCTTACCTCTATTTTACCTGAAGAGAACACAAGCCCAACAACTACACTTCAGACAATTTTTAATGTGGCAGGCGCCGATGCGGCTGCAAATAGAATTTCTCTAGAAGGTAACGATACGCTTAAGCAAAATTTCATTTTTGCGCCATCAATAGGAATGACCTTCCCAATTGAGAACTACTTTGTTATCGAAGGTGGGGCCTCACTAGATTTGAAAGAAACAAGCTATGAGGTAAAGAACCCTAGCGCAATTAAAAATCTAGCAACAATAGATCGAGATATTGGTATTACTGCTGCACTCATGCTCAACATATCTAAGCAATATGCTATAGGCCCTATGTTTTCTGCAAATATACTCCAAAACAAAAGTGGGATGTATGGCACTTCAGCACTCGAAAAACTGCATACGGTATATAGCTACGGGATACAATCAAACTATGAAATTAATAATAGCTTTGGAATCACCATTCAGTGTCTGACTACATTTGATCAACAACTCAAGGTAGAGGCACCTAATGACGCTACTCAGAACATTAATTTAGATTATTTAGACGCACGACTGATGATAACAGCGCGCTTTCTTCCTATTTAGCTTGCCACACTAAATAGTTGGTTGTAAAATAATATTATTTAACAAACATACGCGATGAACCAACGAATTATTGGAAAAGATTTGGCAGATGCCAGGCAAAAAAGAGACCTTAGCATAGAGCAAGTTAGCCAGCTGATTAAGATAAAGATCAGTCAACTTACTGAAATTGAACTGGACCAGTATCCAAGCAATCATTTAGACATCTACCAAATTGGTTATATCCAGTCATATTGCAGAATGCTCAACATGGATAGCCAGCTTATTCTGAACAAATTAGAAGCTAAGGGGTATACCTTATCCAAACCAAAGTCACCGATTAAAAAAACAAATACTAGAAATAACTTTCGCATAATTGGTTATCTTATCCTTGCTTTCATACTCTTGAGCAGCATTATAAACAGAAGCTCCACGCCTCAAAAGAGCCCAGAAGACACCATTGCAAAGCCATTTAATCAAATATAGGAAGATAGAATGACAGACAACCAATGCCTAAGGGGGATGCGCGACATCAAGCCCGACCATGCAGAACACATGCGTTATATTGAGCAAACACTCATGGACGCTGCTCAAAAATTTGGTTATCAAGAAATCAGGTTTCCTATCATAGAAAAAGCTTCGCTCTTCCAGAAGTCTATTGGAATTGAGACTGATATTATTGGGCAAGAAATGTATGCATTTTCTGATAAAAGTGAAACTGAAATTGCTTTAAGACCTGAAGGGACTGCTGGCTGTCTTCGCTCGTGTCTTTCCAATAGCTTGATTCAACGCGACCAGCAAAAACTATTTTATACGGGTTCCATGTTCAGACGTGAACGCCCACAAAAAGGTCGCTATAGGGAATTTACTCAATTTGGTGTTGAGGTTTTTGGATTTAAAACAGGTCTCATTGATGTTGAGCTTATTAACTTAACTCATACAATGTGGAAATCACTTAACATAAAACCTACACTCACCACCAACTTTATAGGTTCTGCTGAGACCCGATCCGAATATAGAAATCAATTACTCGCATACTGGAAAACACATCAACATCAGCTAACAGACGCAGAACAACAACGAATGCTCAACAATCCTCTGCGATTACTTGATAGCAAAAACCCTGATCTAAAGCCTTTAATTCAAGCAGCTCCTAAGATAATTGATTGTTTATCTAAAGACGAACTAGCGTGTTACCAGCTCATCAAGTCTCAGCTTGATGCACTCAATATTAAATACCATGAGAACCCCTACTTAGTAAGAGGTCTGGACTACTATAGTCACTTTATCTTTGAGTGGATTAGTACAGGCCTAGGCGCACAAGATGCTATTTGTGGTGGTGGACGCTATGACATGCTAACCAAACAAATGGGGTGTGAAACAAGCGCTACTGGTTTTGCAATTGGAATAGATCGATTAGCAGAATTAGTTCCCCCAGCAGTATCTAACCATGTAAAAGTTTTTGTGTGCAGCCCTCACCAAGATACACTCCATACTTATTTCCATGAGCTGAGCGCCATTCAGTCTAACAAAAAGATCATGCTTTACATTGACATGTCTTGCAAAAAAGTTAAAAATATTGAAAAACACAAAGAAAAAGGCTTTACGCATACATTGATACTGTTTGAAGAAGCTTTTAAGTTAGTCAACCATGGTGATGGCTATTCAAAACGTAATTCATTAGATACCTTACTGCAAACCTTGAAAGATTTACCGAGTACATTATGAACGATCACATAGATGCCCAAGATGCTTACTATACACAATGGATTAAAAACCATAGTAGCCAAATACTGACATTAACTGCCTGTTTACTAATAATTGCAGGGGCATGGGAGTATAGAGAATCAAACATTAAAAAAAGCCATACTCAGGCACAGACACTTTATGAGACCTACTTGGTAACACCAGAGGCAAGCATTGCCAAAAACCTCAAACAGAGCTACCCCAAGCAAATTCAGACGCATCTAGTCATGCTAGATTTGGCAAAGAAAGACTTTGATGCTCAGAAAACTCAAAGTGCAATTCAAAAACTAGAATGGGTAAAATCTCAAAGCCCTATTAGAGCCATCAATGCAGTAGCATCCTATCGCATCGCGATGATCCAGATCGACCAAGATAACACGCTGAGCGCTCAACAGTTATTAGCAGAGAGTGAGATTAAAGACCCATTACTTGCAGCATCCTTAGTTATCTCTGGGGCCCCTTACGACAATCACAAAGAAACGTTACAAAGCAGCTTGTATCCAGAAATAAAGATGATTGATCAATATTTATCATTTAAGGATTCAGCATGAGTTTACCTATTATTTCAATTATTGGTCGACCTAATGTTGGTAAATCTAGCTTATTTAATGCCTTATCCAATAAAAAATCTGCAATTGTAAGCAATAAATCAGGGGTAACCCGGGATCGTCAATTTACACGTATCAGCATTAATCAAAGTGACATATGGCTAGTTGATACTGCCGGATTAGGTGATGAATCAGATAAGCTATCTAGCTCTATGCTCAGACAGTCATGGGCTGCAGCCGGCCAATCAGATCTTGTACTCTTCACAGTTTCAGACTCATTACACCCAAATGATGTTACGATTATCCGTAAAATCCAAAAACAAAAAACACCTATTATACTCCTCATTAATAAATGTGATTTAACCAAGCACCCTGAAATTCTACTACAAGAGTTTGCATCTTTAGGTGTTAAAGAAGTACAACTTGTTTCTGCAACTCAACAAACAGGTTTAAATGATCTCAAAACGATGATAGCAGATCATATGCCAGAATCCATTAGCATTGAAGAAAGTGATACACCAACTATTTCACTTGTAGGAAAACCAAATGCTGGTAAATCAACACTTTTAAATTACTATGCAAAGGAGGAACGCTGCATTGTATCTCCTATTCCAGGAACAACCAGGGACTCTATCAAAATTGAGCATGAGCACCAAGGAAAAATGTATCATCTTATTGATACAGCTGGAATGCGTAGAAAAGCTAGAATCAATGAAGAAATTGAACACTATGCCACTGCACATACTCTGCGTGCTATTGAAAGTGCATCCACCATTATTCATATGATTGATGCCTCAGAAAATATAGCCCGGCAAGACTTTAGAATCACACATTTATGCCTAGATATGGGAAAATCAGTGATCATTGCAATTAACAAAATTGACTTATTAAATCAAAAAGAAAGAAAATTACTACAAACCGATATCAAAGTTGCTCTTAATCATTTACCACAAATACCTATCATTGAACTATCAGCTGCCCAAGGGCGATGTACTCAAAAACTTATTCAACTTGCCTGTAGCTTATGCCAAAGTCATAACAAAGATTACCCTACCTCAATGCTAACGCGCATTTTAGAGCGGTTGGTTAAAAATACAGCACCACCAACACGGCTGGGTAGACCTATCAACTTAAGAATGGCTAATCAATCAAGAAGTAATCCACTTGAAATCACCATACATGGAAAAAGAACCGATTACCTACCTAAGTCCTATGTCAGATATTTACAAAATGGATATATCCGGCAGCTAAACTTAAAGGCTAGAATCATTAAGATCAAACTCAAGTCAGATCACAACCCTTATGCTTAGTCCAAACAGGATTGTGCAGCTGCTCCAATTTGGTCAGCAGAGTCAACCACGATCACGCCCGCTTTTTTAAGGGCTTGGCACTTTCCTTCAGCTGTACCTTGTCCACCTGAAACAATAGCTCCGGCATGTCCCATTCTACGACCCGGAGGTGCAGTTACACCCGCAATATATGCAACCACAGGTTTTGTCACATTAGATTTAATATATGCTGCAGCTTGCTCTTCTGCATCACCACCTATTTCTCCCACCAAAACAATAACTTTAGTTTGCTCATCGTGTTCAAAAAGCTGTAAAACATCAACAAAAGAAGTCCCTGGCATCATATCCCCACCAATACCAATACAAGAGCTTTGCCCAAGCCTTAACTGTGTTGTTTGCAAGACCGCTTCATAAGTAAGCGTTCCAGAGCGAGAGACAATACCCACACAACCAGGCTGATGAATATCTCCTGGCATTATCCCCATTTTAGCTTGACCAGGAGTAATAATCCCTGGACAATTGGGGCCAATCAGTCTTGTTTTTGAGCCCTTAAGTCTTTTCCAAACTTTGAGCATATCATAACATGGAATGCCTTCTGTAATACAAACGACCAATTCCATCTCTGCATCAATTGCTTCCATTAATGATGAAAGACAAAATGCTGCTGGAACAAAAATCAAACTTGCTGTAGCACCAGTTTGTTCTTTAGCTTCGATCATCGAATCATAAACAGTACAGCCTAAATGCTCCATCCCACCTTTTCCAGGTGTTACACCACCAACAATGTTAGTACCGTAATCAATCGCTTGTTTACAATGCAACGTCGCTTGCTTCCCGGTCATTCCCTGACAAATAACAGCTGTTTTTGAATCTAATAATATTGACATCATGCTTCCTTGCTTAATTGAACAGCTTGTACTGCTGCTTCTTTGAATGAATCATTGGCGTATAAAGGTAGATCTGATCGTAGAAGCAACTTCCTTCCTAAATCAGCATTATGTCCCTCTAATCGCACTACGACAGGCTTATTTAAGCTCACTTGTTTTAGTGCAGATAATATACCCTGGGCAATTAAATCACAGCGAACAATTCCCCCAAAGATATTAACTAAAATCACCTTCACATTTGGGTCCTGACCAATAATTCTAAAAGCATGCATGACCCGCTCTTCTGTAGCATCACCTCCAACATCTAGGAAGTTTGCTGGATTTCCGCCACAAAACTTGATCATATCCATTGTAGCCATAGCTAAACCAGCACCATTAACCATACAACCGATGTTCCCATCCAAGGATACATAGCTTAAACCATACTTGTCAGCCTCAACCTCATCCTTGTCTTCTTGAGAAAAATCTCTCATAGCAGATAACTTGGTTTGTCTTGTTAATGCATTTTGATCTATATTTATCTTTGCATCCAAACAAATTAACTGATCAGACTGTGTGAGCACTAACGGATTAATCTCCAGCATCATCACATCCGAGCTCATACATACACCATACATTTTCATCACTATATCAGATAATGCTGGATATAAAGATTTATCTAGCCCTAACTTTCTACCGAGCGTCTGTATGTGATATGAATATACTGCATCGTGAATAACGATTTGAACCATAGCCTCTGGATTTGATGCTGCAACCGCCTCAATATCAACGCCCCCCTCTTTAGAGGCAAGCACTGTAATTGATTTATGCTCACGATCCAATAGCATGGCCAAATAAAACTCTTGCTTTATCTCTGTTTTTTCTTCTAACAAAACGCGCTCAACTGGCAACCCTGCATCAGTTGTTTGCTTGGTAACTAAACGTGAGCCAAGCATCGCTTGTACTGCGGGCTCAACTTCTGCTTTAGAAACTAATTTTACACCACCTGCTTTTCCTCGACCACCAGACAACACTTGTGCTTTAACGACAATATCTTGTGTGCCTAACTGCTTCAATGCAGCTGTAACTGACTGGGTGCTAGAAACAACTACACCATGCGGAACCGGAATTCCGTGTTGCATTAAAAGTTCTTTTGAACAGTACTCGTGTAAATCCATCACACCCTCCTATAAATCGAGTAACAAACAGTCTGGATCCTCAAGAATCTGCTTTATCCTGACTAAAAATTGTACAGACTGCTGACCATCCACTAACCTGTGATCATAAGATAAAGCCAAATACATCATTGAACGTATCACAACTGCATCATCAATGACAACTGCTCTTTTCTGAATCGCATGCATCCCTAAGATTGCACTCTGCGGCATATTCAAAATAGGTGTTGAAAGCATAGAACCAAATACGCCACCATTAGTAATCGTAAAAGTACCTCCTTGCATTTGATCCAGAGTTAATTTACCAGCTCTAGCAGTTTTAGCCATTTTAACGATGCACTGCTCTACATGTGCATAACTCATATCTTGTACATCCCTCAAGACAGGAACCACTAACCCACGATCAGTTGAGACAGCAATCCCAATATGTTTGCCACTATGATATAGGATATCATTCCCATCAATTGAGGCATTTATCTCTGGAAAATCTTCTAAAGCTTTTGCTACTGCCTGCACAAAAAAGGACATAAACCCTAATTTAACACCATGCTTTTCCTGAAATGCAGACTGATGTGCAGACCTGATAGATATAATCGGATCCATAATCACTTCATTAAAAGTTGTAAGCATTGCTGTTTCTTGAGTGGCCTCTACCAGTCGCTGAGCAATCTTTTTACGTAATCCAGACATCGGTTTTCGCATGTAGTCTACGTCATCCGGATCTGCTTGCTGAACCCTAGGTTGCGTCGTTTTTACCTCTGTATCAGGCTTTCCTACCTCATATTGACGCCTCCGTTCACTCGGTGATATGCGATCGTTATCTCTTTGACTAGACTCACTAACTAATGACGGAGCTAGTGGACGATCAGTGACCGTTTCTTCTTGAGGATCTAAAGATGAAACCGTAGACTCAACTGATGCAACACTGCCTTCTGATAATAAAGCCAACACCTGATCAGAGGTTACCTCAGAACCCACTGGCACCATTTGCTGAGCCATAACACCATCCGTAGTTGCAGTTACCTCCAACATCACTTTATCGGTTTCTAACTCAACAACGACATCCCCTTCACAACAAGAATCCCCTACTGACTTATGCCAAACAGCCACTGTTGCACTTGTCACCGACTCAGGCAACATAGGGGTTTTAATTTCTAAACTCATCGACCCACTCCTTCAAAAGTCATTTCTATTAATCTATTTTGCTGATCTTGATGCACAGAAGCATAGCCTACAGCTGGCGCAGCTGCTGCAGGTCTAGACTTAACCAGTAGATTCTGCTCATCAGTCAATTGACCCATTAAATCATCCCTAATACCATTCCATGCACCCTGATTTCTTGGCTCCTCTTGGCACCATATAATCGTTTTTAACTGCTTATATCGCTTTAAAACCTTGCTTAACTCAACATCAGGGAAAGGATATAACTGCTCTAAACGTATAATTGCCACCTGCTTTTTATGTGCTTTTCGGTAAGCATATAAATCATAATAAACTTTACCTGAACACAACACCACTTCCTTTACCCCAAAGTACTCTGGATCATCTTCAAGTATCACTGAAAAGTCTCCTATCAGCTCATCAATATCAGATTGTGCCTCAGCTCGCCTCAATAAGCTTTTAGGGGACATCACGATCAATGGTCGACGGTAAGGTCGAAACATTTGCCTCAGTAATAACTTAAAGATTTGTGCAGCCGTTGAGGGAACACATATTTGGATACTGTCCTGGGATGCTAACTGTAGGAATCGCTCTAATCGTGCTGATGAGTGCTCAGGACCCTGACCTTCATAGCCATGAGGCAATAGCATGACTAAGCCACAACTTCGCTGCCACTTTTGAAAACCTGAACTAATAAATTGATCAATAATAATTTGTGCACCATTAATAAAATCACCAAACTGCGCTTCAAATAATACCAACGTATTTGGATTGGTTTCTGAATACCCATATTCAAAACCCAGTGCAGCATATTCAGATAAAATACTATTGTAGTTCTCGAAGCTAGCTTTATCACTAGACTTTACAAAAGAATGGGCATCCCCAGTCTCTTGGTCATAAATGGTAGCGTGCCTATGTGCAAAAGTCCCTCGAATACAATCTTGGCCAACTAAACGCACTGAATAGCCTTTTGAGACCAAGTACTGGTAAGCTAATAACTCAGCCATACCCCAGTTAACAGGAGCTAAGCCCTTTGCCATCTCTTTTCTTTGCTCATAAAGCTTTTTAACTTGAGCCTGTATTTTTATCTGCTCTGGCAACGTAACCAATTGATGGGCAATTTGACTTATCAAAGCTAAGTCTAACGAATAATTAGCAGGTTCACGCCAATCACTTGATTGCAAAGATTTCCAGGCTAATGATCGAATAGAACCCCTATCGCTTTCAACCTCTATCAGTGAAGACTGAGCTTTTATCTGGCCATCTATCAATGCTTTAATACTTGCTAACTTTTCTGTAGTGATATGCTGCTCTATGAGCTGCTGCTCAATCTGTTCTAATAAAGGAGGCTTATCAGCTATAAAATGATACAGACCCGGTTGCGTAGCACGTGGCTCATCCGCCTCATTATGGCCATATTTTCTGTACCCTATCACATCTATAAATATATCAGCATTAAACCGATGTTTATATGCAGCAGCAATTTTAGCCGCACGCAAAACGCCACTCAGATCATCTGCCCGAACATGCATAACTGGGGCACCAATTAATTTAGCAATGTCCGTACAATAATGAGTT
Organism: Candidatus Comchoanobacter bicostacola; assembly: GCF_024172705.1. Classification (GTDB taxonomy): domain Bacteria; phylum Pseudomonadota; class Gammaproteobacteria; order Comchoanobacterales; family Comchoanobacteraceae; genus Comchoanobacter; species Comchoanobacter bicostacola. The sequence goes on along the minus strand of NZ_CP092900.1, from coordinate 375,109 downwards.
GAACGCGCATCACTAGGATTAGTCGTAAACCCAATCTGGTTATTAACAACGATATGAATGGCACCACCAACATCATAGGCATTAACCTTTGACATGGACATTGTTTCCATCACTACACCCTGCCCCGCAATCGCTGCATCTCCATGTATGAGAATAGCAAAAGGCTTTGAAGCCCCATGATCGATACGTGCACGAACATTGCCCATAGCAACTGAATTTATAGCTTCTAAATGAGAAGGGTTATAACACAACGCTATGTGTATATGCTTGTCATTAATGATACGGTCTACTGAATGACCCAAATGATACTTCACATCCCCGGTATAATCCTTAGTATGATAATTTCCATCAAACTTCGAGACAATGGTTTTTAATGGCAGACCTAGCACGTTAATCAGCGCATTAATCCGCCCTCTATGCGCCATGCCTAGAACCACATCATCATACCCATACGCAACATGATCTTTAATCGTGCGTTCAAGTACTGGAACCAGAGCTTCACATCCTTCTAATGAGAACCTTTTCTGTCCAACAAAATTAATCCCTAAAAACTTTTCAAGCTTACACGAGCGCACGATATCCGTATAACCATCCAATAATTCTTGAGTATCTGGTTGATATTGATCTGACTCTATCACCCCAACAAACCAATCCCTCTGCTCAACATCTGCATGCATAAACTCAAATGCAATTTGGTTGCCATATAGATGCTTTAAAGACTGATGCCAATCAGTTATAGATAATGAATGTGAAGTGCCTTTAAAGATTCCTTGTAACACACCATTAACATCAGGTGGTGCTGGAAACCTACGTTCGTCTTGATATAACCCTAAGTCTACAGCAAAGTGCCCGTAATGACGGTAGTGCGCAATTAAGACCTCTGCAGATTGCTCAACATTTAATATATCTGCACCTGATCTCAGCTGATCACATATCGCTCTATGCTGTGTCAGCGCTCCTTCTACTTTAATATTGAGCCCCACTGACTGTCCTTGTTGTGATGACTCAAAATCACGCTCCACATAAGCCATGGAGTTTGGGTTAAACAATTCTGTATCTCGATAATATCGATACCCCTTATCCTTCATTATACATCCTCTTGCGCTGACCTTAAGTCTGCAATAGCTTGTGTAGGATTCAGTCCCTTAGGGCATACTGTTGTACAACTAAATATCCCGCGACACCGATATAACTTATATTTACCCGATAAGTTATCTAAACGCTTTTCTTTTTGCCCATCTCTACTGTCTGCAACAAAACGCGCCGCCGTTAGCAGCCCTTGTGGCCCTACAAATTTATCTGGATTCCACCACGAAGATGGACATGCTGATGTACAACAGCCACACATGATACATTCATAAAGTCCGTCCAGTTTTGCTCTATCTTCTATAGACTGAATCTGTTCATGATCTTTAGGTAGCTGCTTGGGCTGCAAGTAAGGCTCTACTGACTCAAAGTGCTTATAAAACTGACTCATATCAACCACTAAATCCCGAACCACTGGCATACCAGGCATAGGATAAATCGTGACATCTTCTGGTAATGTTGCTAACTGTGTTTGGCATGCCAATACATTTTTACCATTAACATTCATACCATCTGAACCACAAACACCACCACCACAAGATCTACGGATACTCAATGTCGGATCAAGATGATCTTTAATATACTCTAATACATCCAGCAACATCATGCCTTGGACTTGATTTAAATCAACTGTATAAGCTTTCAAATAAGGACGAACATCTGCTTCAGGGTCATACCTTTGTATCTTTAACTGCATTAGTCTCTTACCTCCAATATAACAGGCTTTACTTCATTTGGCGCTACATTAACCGGTCGTTTAACTGTAGATTCATCAGCATACACTACCGAATGAACACACCAATTCGTATCATCTCGTTCAGGGTAGTCCATACGACTATGCGCCCCTCTGGACTCCGTACGGTAGAGTGATGCATAAGCGGTAGATAACGCAACATCCAATAAGTTTCCAACTTCTAGGGCCTCTATTTTATTCGTATTAAAGACCTTAGACTTATCTGCAAAATAACAGGAATGATCATAATCATGCTTTAATTGTTTTAACGCCTGAAGGCCCGATTGCATTTCACTATGATTACGATATACCCCAAAATCACGCTGCATTATCTTTTGTAATTTAGAACGGATGACTGAGTGTGCAATTCCAGAAGTACGTTTCATCATTTGTGTATAAGTAGCAAACCCTTGATCAATATCATCTTGATCATAGACTAAGGGTTGCGTTTCATCTAGTTGTGCAACATGATGTCCTGCAGCACGACCAAATACAACTAAATCAAGCAATGAGTTTGCACCCAAACGATTAGCACCATGTACCGATACACACGCGCACTCACCTACCGCATAGAGTCCTGGAATCACTTTATCACCACCAGGTGTATGCTCAATAACCTGACCGTATTCAGTCGTTGGAATACCACCCATTAAGTAATGCACAGTAGGCACCACCGGTAAAGGCTCCTTACGTGGATCGACCCCTGCGTATACCTGTGCAATTTCAGTAATTCCAGGTAACTTATTCCGAATCGTGTCTTCATCCAAATCAGTTAAATCTAAATGCACGTGATCTTTATCTGGACCACATCCCCTGCCCGCTAAAATTTCCTGAACAGAAGACCTCGCTACAATATCACGACAGGCCAGATCAGCATTTTTAGAGTACCCACTCATGTAATAATCACCCTGAGCATTCCTAAGCCGACCGCCCTCTCCACGTGTACCTTCACTAATTAAAATCCCTGTCCCGTATAGACCTGTTGGATGAAACTGCCACATCTCCATATCCTGTAGCCCAATATTATGACGCCACGCCATACCCAATCCATCACCCGTACAAATATATGCGTTGGTAGACTGCTCATAAATACGACCTGCACCTCCTGTTGCCAGAATCGTTTGTTTCGCTGCAAAAAAACATTTAGATCCATCAGAAATATTGATTGCAGTTACACCTACAAAGTGTCCCTGCTTATTTTTGACAAGCTCCAATGCAAACCACTCACTATAAAACTGAGTGTTATGCGCTACATTTTGCTGATACAAAGTATGTAACAGTGCATGTCCCGTCCTATCTGCCACTGCACACGTACGCCGCACCTTTTCCTTACCATAAAACCGAGATTGTCCCCCAAATGCACGCTGATAAATCTTACCCTTTTCATCACGACTAAAAGGCATACCCCAATGCTCTAGCTCTATAATTGACCTGGGGGCCTCTCGACACATATACTCAATTGCATGTTGATCCCCTAAAAAATCAGATCCTTTAACGGTGTCATAAAAATGATACTTCCAATTATCATCAGCGTCGTAATTAGATAAAGCAGCATTAATCCCACCTTGAGCCGCCACTGTATGTGAACGCGTTGGGAACACCTTGGAAATGACTGCTACACGCTTTCCTTCAACGCCAAGAGCCAATGATGCTCGCATACCAGCTCCACCAGCCCCAATTACAATTGCATCAAATACTTGAGTAGATACCGTCACTAAAAGCTCCAAATAAAATAAAGACCCACGACCAAATGAGCCAACAACAAGAACTCACCCAAGAACGTAGCATACCCCTGATAGGTGCGTGGAATATAATCAGTTAATACCACCCATAAACCAATACGCACATGAAAATAATATGCAACCAAGCCAACTAATGTGAGCCCTCGCCACATCGGTTCAGATAGCAGCACATACCAATCATAAGGCGTCGGCAAATATCCCATCAGCCACATCATAATTAACGGCATGAATGCAATCGTTATTAATGGTGACGTAATCCTTTGTATCCACCAATCTCTAAGCCCAGAGTTCTTTAAATAAACCATATTCGTACCCCAATCCATAATGAGCTTAAAACCGATACAACTAACACACACCAAGCCAATCTTCTTGCGGTAGACAAATGATGGATGTGTGTAAAATCAAAATACATATGACGAAGACCTGCAAAAAAGTGATACACAAATGCAGTCATGGTTGCCCAAAGCATCAATTTAACCCAGAAAAAGTTGAGCAACTTCTCCGCTTCAACGCCTTGAGGTAACAAAGCATACAAATAAATCAACAGGGGGAATACTAAAATATTAAAAACCCCTGAAATTCGGTGCAATATTGAAACAAAACCCGGTAAAGGTAAGTGGATCTTAAATAAGTTAAGAAAAACAGGACGTTGCCGCATATACATTCCATTGCGTTTTTAACTCTTTGATTATAACGCTACCCGACTTTAAATTCAATTATGAATTTTATATGAATAAAGCTTGCAATCAGTATTTTATATGGCAGAATCGTTAAAAACACATTAGGAATATCAATGGACGCGAACATATTTGCGCAAATCATGGGTCCGGTGCTCTGTATCATAGGCATTGGGATGACAACACATAAAGAAATTATTCAAGATGCTGCTACAGATATCATTGCAAGCTCAAAAAACCAACTTTTTGCATCATTATCACTTGTATTTATAGGTAGTGCTCTCATTTCACTATTTTTTAATACACCTAATGCTGATCCTATGCTACTTCTTGGCTATGCAACCTTCTTAATTGGTTGTGTAAAAATGCTATTTACCTCTATTTGGGTTCAGTTCATCAATCTAATTGGTGACGAAACATACATTAAACTGGTTGGCTTATTCTTAATGAGCTACGGTTTAGTATTCATTTATTTTGCACTGAGCAACAATTATTAAGCACCAATATGCTGTTTGTCTTGCGACTGCGCGATCTCAGTCTGCTTCTGACGCTCAATGCATCTCGCTCTTCTTAACGCAGTTAAGTTATTAATACAATAACGACAATGCACACCCTCTTGATAGTCAACCAGTCTGTCTTTTGGGGACAGAACATGCCGACAAGCAAAGCATAATTTATGACCTGTTATTTCTAACTGGTGACCCAAGGCAACTCTTCTATCAAATACAAAACAGGCCCCCTCCCACAAGCTGTGCGAACGATCTACTTCTTCTAGATACTTCAATATCCCACCCTTCAGATGATATACTTCCTCAAACCCCTCAGACAACATATATGAAGAGGCCTTCTCGCAACGAATACCGCCCGTACAAAACATAGCAACCCGTTTAAACTGCTTCCGATCAATGGAGGCCACATACTTAGGGAAATCACGAAAACATTCCGTATTGGGGTTCACAGCCCCTGAAAATGTCCCCAACGCATATTCATAATCATTCCTAGTATCGATGACTAAAACATCAGGTTGCGTAATTAAATCATTCCAATCTTTAGGCGCTACATAGGTACCAACAACTGAACATGGGTTAGCATCACAGCCTATAGTAACAATCTCTTTTTTCTCTAGAACCTTGAAACGCAAGAACGGTTTTTCAATCGCATGAGAAAACTTATATTCCATTTGATCAAATCCTAGTGTATTAAGCACGTCTAACATTACATTCATACTGGCCTCAGAACCCGCTATCGTACCATTAATTCCTTCATGAGCCACAATCAATGTGCCGCAGACATCTGATGGAGCAGCTGACTTTATCATTGCTACTACTTGATTAGGATTCTTTACTGAGCGAAACTGATAGAGTGCAAGCACCTTAAACATGTCTTTACCCCTTTTTATTCATATCCTTAACAGTAGCACAAACACCATCATAAAGCCAGATCTGGGCTCTGAGGTGCTTACTTAGCTCCAATCACATGCTTAATAAAAGACTCGCGCGATAAATCTGTATTCTCATGCCCTGAGTAACACTCCTCATACTTTGCTTTATGTAAGTATTCTGACTTAGTTGCCCCACCTACTTTCTTCATGTAGACATCATTATAAAATGCAATCTCTTCTTTTCCGCTGCCAGCAACGCCTTTATGTATATTAAAGAACTGGAATGCTGACCAGTAAAACTTATCTAATCTAACTTTATAAAATTTATGAGCTGGATAAATTGTATGCAACTTCATGATAATTTCAAGCATCAGTCGGAAGTTATTGCGAACCACCCTATTATCAGAAATAGCTGCAACTACTTCTTTAGACCTACCATTCAGATTCCAAACACTCCCTCTAAAGTGAGGTGCAAAATACCAATCCAATCCCTTTTGACCTCTTTTATGCCTCATAATATTCTGCTGCAAAAACACACGCAGCGCCTTTGGATCACTCTTCAGCTTAGCAACTTCCGCCTGTAACTCTAACATCCCAAATTGATACTCATTGCCCTTATAAACAGTTTCTAGGAAACTCTTTATTTCAAGATTATCATCCTTGTAGCAGTCTGCTGGGTCTTTTAGCCTTTCAAATAACTTAACCACTTGCGCTAGTTGTTTTACTTCATCCTCTGTCTGCACGTCAGCAACTTTTGCTTCACGCGAAACTTGCTCTGGCTTAGGCGTACGACTAAACAAACGCTTTAACCAAGCCCAAAAACGCAAAGCTAATTTTTTTAAAAATACGAACATTTTTTTACCTTGTAATTATACTAAAAAGATAGCGTCATAATTGAAACCAACTAAATCAACAATATCATATATATACTATAGTAACCCAAGACAAGCCCTATGGCAAGAGCCACAACACCCATAGAGCGAACGACAGACTTAGATAAAACACGCGCCATCATATTGACCCACTGCTTCCAAAATAGATAACGCAATGACCCAAGAATAAATAGTGTATAACCAATTAATGTTACTAGCACTGGCCATGCCATTACCCATACTGAATGCATAGCAATAACTACAGAGCCCAGCAATATTGGCATCAACCCCGTAATAAGACGCAACCCTGGATTAGACTTAATCTCGTTAAACGCATCCACAAATAGCTTGGCATTGATGATCATGCCTAACCCTACCACTGTTAAAAACAGTGCAAATATTTGACTTAAAACCAACATATTTTTGTTCTCCTTTCTCTCTACATAATCGTTTTTATAAACAGTCTAACTATCTTGTCAGATTTTTTTGTTGTAAAGAATCTAATACCTTTCAAAAAAAACTCAACCCTACTGATAAAAACAAAGCATTTTTTATTCACAAATCAGCCCCATAAACTATGAATCCTAATAATCTAGCTCATCAATAGACAAACTAAGAACCTATATTTTAATGAAAAGTTAATTTAACATTAAGCCGCTCATTGACATTAATATTGTCTTAATGTTTAATTCAAATTGAGTAATAAAACAGAGAGAATAATTATGGGTGGAAATGGTTCCAAAATGAGCAGCGCTGAAGTAAGAAAACCTTTTACTCAGTACTCCGATGAAGAGATGCGTAAATATCTTAGTATGCCAGACGCGACTAAGTCACAGATGAAGGATGTGCTTCATGTAAAAAATAATATGTTACGTGCTCGAAATACCCGTCTTAAAAAGCAGAAGGGAACAGGAACTCTGGTAATGGCTGAGTCGGCAGGACAAACGTGGTTCGAGGCTGAAGCAAAAAGACTTAAGGAAAAAGATATTCTAGGCGCTGAGGCAAAAGATACTAGAGGCTCTGGGGCAGCAGATGTTACTGGTGGAGCCCCAAAACCCCCAGCGCATCCAGTCATGCCTGGTGAAATAAAAGGCAAGTTAAGCTCAGAGATTAGACGTTTGGAAGCAGAAATAGAGACGCTAGAAACAGATATAGCGAAGCACCCAAAAAGTGCTGAAAAGCCCTATCGCACACTTGTATTACTTAAAGAAACAGCACAGAATAAGTATCTGTCATTGCAACAACCTACTAGCTATGAGGCTGAGCTAAAGGCATATGAAGAAAACTACAGTTTAAAAGAGCAGCTTGACGCACAAAGAGTCAAGGTGGAGCCTCTATCAGAAGAAGAACTCAAGGCGGTGCTCGATAAAGAAGCTGAAGCGCTTGCAACAACAATCCCTGAGGCGGCAACAACGCCAGCTTGCGTCTTGAAACACTTAATAGCCGAACAGCTCAGTGACAAAAGAAATGTAGAAGAATTGCAAGCAGCTTACGCAAACCCAAGGGTTGCAGCGCACACCTTAGCACAGAGACAAGCGTTCTCTCAGCTAAGAGACGAGCGCATCCTTAAACTATCAAAAGAGTTAGTAGAAGCTAAAATGCAGATTGCTACTCTCCAAGAATCTGCTGGAGCGACTACAGAAGCTAGCGACCAACCAGCTACTCCTACTAGGGCTCGAGCTGATAGCATGCCAGCAACACCAGTAACAGTGGTGAGGTCTGAGGAAGTATTAAGACTAAAGACTATAATATCTACGCAAACAAGTACAATTGAAAACCTAAGGAACGAAGTATTTGCAAAAACAGAAGGACAAAGTTTATTGCTAGCAAAATATTCGAAATATAAATTAAGAGTTAAGAGCTACATTAAAAAATTACAACAGAGTGGCTTTACTCAATCAAATTTTGGTTCTGAAATTGGTTCTGAAATTGGCTCTGAACTCTCTTTTGGTTTAGGTTTAACCACTGATTCTGTAGCGCCAACTCCTCGTACTAGCTCAACCCAAGGACAAGGTGCTCCCGCTCTCGAAACCCATAGTCAAACTATTTAACCGGAGAAAAAAATGAATATAATACTAAACTACATAGCGCGTGCCACAGCAGGGATTGGCACGCTTATTTCAGCAATTACACCTCTTACAGCCATTTTAGCAGCTCTCTGCATGCTAATTGTTTTATCAATAACTCAAATGATTGTTTACGCTGTTAAAATATCAAAAAACAGAAAAGAGATTAGACGCCTAGAGAAAAAAATCAGCACCACAAAAAGTAAAGTGCTTCCAAAAACACTTGCACCAGTTGACCCTGAGCATTCTCATTTACTAGAGGAGATCCAAAAAGCTGTGACCGATGGATTACAAAGTGGACGGAAAGCTGACTCAGCACTTAAACTCGCGAAAGAAGAAGCTCCTCAAGTAGTTGATATAGTTAAAACAGACGGCGCAAATCCAGGACCCATTGCAATTAGCCAAGATAGTTATAATATCGCTTTCGAAAAACCATTAAAATTAAATAAGTTTTACTGGGATGCAGCTATCGGTTTTAAGTTCAAGAATGAACTCCCCTTTGATCGTGCATTATTTGATAGAAATCAAAATGCTTACGAGTGTATTAGCAAAGCCTCTCGTGATTTCATAGATATGGTTGCAAACAGTGACCAACCATATGCTATCACTACTGATGTGCTAGGGCTAGACTTTAATGAGTTAACTGACATATCAGCACAAGATCTAACAAAGGCATTTAATGATGTTGAAAGTCCTTGGAACCCAGGGCGATGGGCTTTTACCCCAGCAATGCATCTACTACATTACGCACAATGTAACTTTTACCAAAGAGTCATCAATGAAACTGCAGATATTAGCAACCGATCAGCTGTGAAAATAGAAGAATACACGCTTCCCGAGGACGAATTTTCCGGCGATGTCACTAAAGCTCAATTTAAAGCTAACGTTATTAGCTACAAAGACCATCAGATTGTCTTGGATGCACTTGATCGTATGAGTACAGCTGAGCCTAGTGAGTCTCTAACTACCCCATCGACATTTGATATACACAAGATTGTAACAACACTTTGGGGTGATGCCTACAAAGATGATCTCGATAACTGGTGTAAAGCAGAAACATTCCCAAGTGTTACACCCCTAACAGCAGACGCTCTTTCAGCATTTGATAGCGCAAGTAATCCGAGTCAGGACTTAGACGACCTAGGTTTTGGTAATGAAACTAAATTTAGTGAAAACTCCGTTTATCAAATAGCTGGCTATGATGATGCTACTGCAGTCAGATCTATTGCAGCAGCAGCAACAAACAGTCGCTGGTTATACTCCACGGTATTAGCACAAGAATGCACTAAAGATCAGCTTACTCAATTAGTTAAAAGTTGCCAAAGGTATTCAAGCATAATTGAAAATGGCCTTAGTCCTGATATCAAGGCTAACTGCATAGCCTCAGTTAGTGATAAAGCTGTCAGCCTCTTTACGAATAACCCAACTAATGATCAGTTAGACGAAATAGTGGAAGACAGCCACAAATTTAAAGCTATGCATTCACCAGAGTTTGAAGAACACCTCAAAGCTGAATGTCTCAAACTCCTTAGAGCTGAAATTAAAAAAGGTCTAGAGGAGTGCTACGCTGAATGCAAGGAAGAAGCTTATAGAAACGCTGTATGTAAGATTATAGGAACCAAAAGTCATCCAGCAATTAAAATGCTAGGGGGCTTTACCAGTGCTCCTTCTACCAGTCCAGCCGCTGGCCTTTAGCCCTAGATAGTATTATATAACCCAAAAAATGGCGTACGGATGCGCCATTTTTTTATCGACTCTAAACACATATTGTGCCATAGTAACTAAGTAGCTTGAGTAAATACCATGCAATCATTTGAGTCACAATACCTAGATCTACTCAAAGACGTCCTGTCTAATGGATCGATGCGTTCAAACCGTACAGGTGTAGGAACAATATCCACATTCAGCAGAGAAATGCGTGCTGATATCTCTCAGGACTTCCCAGCACTCACAACCAAGAGGATTTATTGGCCTGCAGTAGTGCACGAGCTTATCTGGCTTTTATCAGGTAATACCAACATCAAATACCTGAAACAACATGGAGTCAGAATATGGGATGAATGGGCAGATGCTAACGGTAATCTAGGTCCTGTATACGGTCATCAATGGCGTAAGTGGCCAACCTCAGATGGTAAGCATATTGATCAAATTGCCAACCTCATTGAGAACCTCAAAAACAATCCATACTCACGCCGACATATCATCAATGCATGGAACGTAGGTGCAATCGATGAAATGGCACTCCCCCCCTGCCACCTTCTTTTTCAGTTCTATGTAACCAATGACCAAAAGCTGAACTGTAAACTATTCCAACGTTCTGCTGATCTTTTCTTAGGTGTACCCTTTAATATTGCTTCCTACAGTCTACTCGTCTATATGATTGCTGCTCAGTGTGACCTCAAGCCAGGAGAGTTCGTATGGTCTGGTACCGACTGCCATATTTATGAAAATCATCTTCATGCAGTAGAAGAGCAACTTACTCGTAATCCTTATCAACCGCCTACTTTAAGCCTGAATCATGCAGCATCAATCGATCATTATACCTATGAGCATGTTCAGCTTCACAATTATCAACATCACCCCACCATTAAAGCAACCGTAGCCATATAAAAAAAGCCCCCATAAGGAGGCTTTAATGATTAGCGTTAAATAACTAGCATGACTCACTCATACTTTTTACAAAACCCAGTGATAATGAAGCAAACACATCTTCATCCGAATGTGTTAGTATACAATCTAGATCTAAGTGGGTAGCTGAGTCAAACTCATATCGTGCACCCAACTGGAATCCTAATGCATATCTTGCTGATGGTGAATATCTGCAATCATAGCAACCTTCATTGTAATCATACCTATTGTTTAGATTGTTAGACTGAACACTGGTAGCTGCAACACCTAACTTATACTTATAGCTCTCAGAAGCAGAGTTAAACAATCCACCAACAGAAGCTTCGATAACATCAGTCGCTTCGTGTGTCTCCGATGTATCTAAATATGTACTTAATGATCCGTATACCTGTGCTGATTCAGAGGTATCATTAACTAGACTTACACCTAGCTTTACTGCATTTCTTGCTTGACTTGTTTGTGCTAAACCAGCACTTATTTCAACAGTTGATGCTAAAGCTAGTTGAGAAACTACACCCAATAATAATAAACTTCTAAATTTCATACTTGTTTCCTATTTATTTTGTTAGGAATATACCATACTGAACGCACATATCGTCAAGTTAAAGAAATATTAAGCTGTAAGATCTCATCTCAAAAATAATTTAAAAGGAGGATATTTCAGCTTATTCAAACCCAGTAAAGCTGGTGCTTTTACTTGAGACTTATAGCCACTAACAACTACATACAATGGTTTTAACTGCTCCACCCACTCAATCGATGAGCTAGTAGCGGATCCATGATGTCCAGCAACTAACAGTGAAGTCTCCAAGCTTGGATATCTTTTTAAAATCTCGTGCTCTATTTTTTTATCAATATCCCCAGGAAATAGAGCGCTCTGATGATTTGATTCAACATATAATACACAGGATGCTTTATTCCCTTTGTATAATGATTGGTTATCTGGATGCAAAAAAGAAAATCGAACACCATCCCATTCCCATGCTCCCCCCTCCCTGCACAACTGCTGTTTGCGTAAATACAGTGGCTCCGAAACCCACACCGTTTCAACCGGATAATGTAGCTTTAAAAAATCACTTGCTGAGTAATGGTCTAAATCTGCATGGCTGTAAACAATCGCATCAAACTTGCTGACTTTTTCCTTATGCAAAAATGGCTGTAAGGTTTTAGATATAAAATCTTTACGCATGGACCCTGCATCATATAACATTGTATAATGCTTGGTTCTTAGAAAAACACATAGCCCATGCCCTGCATTTAGCACCTGAACTTCTACCTCACCAGGACTTATATCCGTTGTTTGCGGGATCAACCATAATAACTGAAGCGCAAATACTCGCCAATCAATCATTACCCACAATGCATATATGACTGTATGGATCTTACTGATAGGAACCAGTACTTGAATTGGGTATTGGGCACAATAGTCCATGAACTGCTCTATAATGAGCAACACTGATAATGCTTTACCCCATAAAAATAATGAAACCTTTGGTAAAAAAGCGAGCAACATTAACCCAAGAGTGAGCATAGGATAAATGATATGTCTAAATATCGGCCATAATAAAAAACTCATAACCAAACTCAATATATGCGTCTTGTAATTAAATAAACTGAGTATTGTTGTGGCTACCGTTGATCTGACAACTATCCCTCTAAACCCTTTGTGCTTAAACGTCTGCATCGATAAAAGCGCCATAGCACTCGTTAGCCAAAAACCAAGACGTCTTACCCAAAATGGATCCAGCGCAACCTCAACGGCAGTGGCTAACAAAAAAGTGCTTATGGAGTTAATCGATCGACCCAAACAACTAAATATTAATGGTAATATATAAATAAATAATACCCGACGAATACTCCCGCTATACCCCGATAATACGTAATATAATCCACCAATTACAATTACCAAACTCTGTAAAGCCCAATAGGTATTTTTGCGTGTCACCCAAAATATATACTTTACATGCACTTGATGTAGACTGAGTAAATATGACACACCCCAGAAGTACCATAGCGTTCCCGAGCTTTCTGAAAATAATAATGTAGTGATTAAATCAGCATGATCATAATCCAACTTAGTAATATAGCCACTCACCCACCTTTGATATCTATCTGCTATACTCAAGGAGCACGCTACACACTCCTTATGCTCAAAATCAACATCATAGTCAATACCATACAACCAGTGATACCTACCTTTTTTTTGGTTTTTAATATGGAAATCAAGATTCACCCAACAATATTTTTCTCGCCCTGGAAGGACACCAGATACCATTACATTTGATCTTGTTTTTGCCAGTACCCGGTCACCATACCGTTCTTGAATATAAAAATCTTCATTTCCATCTAATAACGTCTTAGGCCAAAAAGTTAAGATCAATGTCACTAACCCACACAAGACACCCATACGAGCATTTGATAGAAAAAAAAAAGGAATAAGAATAACTATTAAATAGAGTGAGATAACCCCAAGCGTAACTGTCAGTAGATATATAAAAAGTGCTACCAGCACACCATACCCATATATGAATCAAGATAATGTATGCTTTAGTGCATTATAATAATATACAGAGCTATCGAACTAAATAATCAATGCCAACCAAGTAATAAGGAAAATCCTACATCTCATACTAGGAGGCTTTTTGCTGTATGCCATCTTGGTTTTTTAAATAGCTAACCACTAAAAAAACTGTGAGGTCAATTGCGTTAAGCATTGTGAAAAAGGGCTAGATGCTCGCGTTACACAAAGTGTGTAGTACCTCAACATAAAATATATCACTCAGTATACTTGCTCATATCACAATTTATAAGTGGCTTGGTGATCGTCTGTGAAAATATGATTTGAGGTTACACCATTGTTAGTCCTTTGACGAGTAGTGGTTCCTATTTTCTCGTCAAGGACATTTTTCCAACAAACTCACGAAGGCCTTGTTGTGTCATATCACACTCCATGAATTGCATGGATTCTTCAGGGCTTTCTATTAGCGCGCTATTGAATGCCTTAGCACTATGCGTATGGTTCGTGAGTGCTAATTGAAGTAAATGGGTTTTCTCAGAAATGATGCAGGAGTTAGATTGATTGACATTAAACGCCCAGCACTTAATAATATCCCCTGCGGCTGAGCTATGCTTTAACTCAGAATAGTCCGGGAAAATATACCTAGCATCCACATCAAGTAGCTTTGTGTCTGTCAGTGTATAAGCATTAAATAAGTAACTTCCCAATAATTTCCAAAGTAAGGAAAGGTTAATATCTGCGATATCTTGAACTATCAGTTTTTTATGTATATAGGAGACTGCATTACTACGAGATACTGGGGTAGAACTACTTGTTATACCCCCTTTAATGGTTAAGTTGTCTGTCTTACTATCTAATGCATTGATGCCGCGTAAGAATGCTTTTAGTGCGGTAAATAATTTTTTTCGATACTGGGTTACTGCTTTGTACTTTATGTAAGGAATAGAAAAGTATAATTGCTGTACCACACCTGCTGCGACAACTTCAATTGAGTGGGCGATATGATGGAGGGGAAGCGTTTCTTGGAAGTATTGTGTAAAGGTGGGAGTGTCTAAGGTAGCCTTCTCCTGGAAGCGGCACATTTGTGCAACTTTCATCGCTATTTCATTAGGGATAGAACGCCCCAACAGTACTTTTGCCAGCAGTAATTGACTTGGAATTATGGACAGATGAATGTTACGAAGGTCATCTTCTGCAACTACAGGGTTTAATGCGGGAGTAGTCCAATGCATTTGTCGTCGATAGTTGGCTATTTTGATTGTTTTTTCTATTCCTACAAACTTAAGAATATCAAGATTATCACATACCTCCCCAACGCTGTAGCCTTGATGGTAAGCTGCATTTAGAAGTGCTAGCCCTTTGCCGGTATCACTTTTCAATGATTCTCTGAAGATATCCAGCCAATTGATACGGGTGCTTGAAAGTGTGATTGCCCCTGTTTGCATGAGTTTTTCGAGTGCCTCAGAGTGCCCCTTGCGCGCAGCACGCGTTAAAGAGCTAATCGTATCTTCTGATTCACTTGCGATACTGGCAAAGGCCTCAGGTGTAATACTGCTAAAAGCACCTGATGCTGTAAGTTGGTTTAATGCCTCAGGGTGACCCTCGACTGCAGCATCTGCTAAATGGTGAATCGTAAATAGTGAATCACTTGCGATACCGGCAAAGTCTTCGGGTGTAATGCTGCTAAAAGCATTTGATGCTGCAAGTTGGTTTAATGCCTCAGGGTGACCCTTGACTGCAGCATACGTTAAATAGTTAATTGTATGGAATGATTCACTTGCGATACTGGCAAAGGCCTCCGGTGTAATACTGCTAAAAGCATTTGATGCTGCAAGTTGGTTTAATGCCTCAGGGTGACCCTTGACTGCAGCATACGTTAAATTGATAATCGTAGTGAATGATTCATTTGCGATTCTGGCAAAGTCCTCGGGTGTAATACCACTAAAAGCATTTGATGCTACCAGTTGGTTTAATGCCTCAGGGTGACCAGCTTCTGTAGCATCTGCTAAATAGCTAATCGTCCATGGTGATGCGATTACGATAGTTGAAAACTCTTCGGGCGTTAAAGCGCTAAAAGCACCAGATTCTGCCCAGTTAGTTAATTCCTCATATTCTAAACCAGCAATAAATCCAGGGTTTTCAGATTCGCTCTTTAGCAACATAGCGCTGTTTTTCATTTTTTTACTCCATATATATGCATTGACTATATAGAAAAACAGGTTAATAGCAAACTGGATAGAGGTGTTCAAGTGTTAGCTCTAGGGTCGATGGCGTTAAGCATTATGGAAAAGTGTTAGATGCTCACGACACGCAAAATATAGTACGCCATCATAAGGTATACCGCTTAGTTATTCTCTGTGATCTAAGATTTCGAGTGGAATAGTTATGATATGAGAAAGTATGTTTTGAAGTTTTCTCATCACTAGTCCACCAGACGAATGATGGCCTTACCTACTCCATGTCGCTTCTATACATGAGCACAGACGGTCCATGATTATATTCCTATAACATTGATAGACATCTTCGCTATTTCTGCAGCCACTAGCATGCGATCTGTGCTATTATTTTGAGTTATCACCTCTAGAGGGTTTTTAATCAAACATTAAATTACGCCTTGTTTAATAATGAAAATCTGTTTTCCTTTAATAAGTGGCTATAAAGAGAGTAATGTAAAACAAGAGACAGTTATGAATACCTTAAATGATGACCTAAATAGTGACCTGTATGCTGCAGTAGTAGCTGGAAATATAGAAGCTGTGGGTGCATCAATTGAGGCAGGGGCTGATGTCAATAAACCAAATAAGGATGGTTTGAGCCCACTCTCTCTGGCAGCAATAAATGGAAAGCTAGAAGCTGTGAGCACATTAATTAAAGCTGGAGCTGAGGTTAACCCATTAGATGATAATCGTGCTTGGCTTCCACTCTGTACAGCAGCAAAAGGAGGACACCAAGAGGTTGTTCATGCATTAATCGAAGCTGGAGCTCATGTTAACCAATCAAGCAATGGTACTACAGCACTTTGTATAGCAGCTGCAAATGGAAAGCTAGAAGCTGTGAGTACATTAATTGAAGCTGAAGCTGATGTAAACCAAATTGATACTCAGGGCCTAACCCCGCTCCTGGTTGCAGCGGGATATGGGCATCTTGAGGTTGTAACTGCATTAATTGAGGTTAGTGCTGACCTTAATCAATCAAATAATGAGGGCGAAACCCCACTCTTGTTAGCTGCAAAAATGGAGCATACAGACATTATGGAGTATTTTTTTAGCATAGGTATAGATTATGAAAGTGCGCGCGCCTATGCTGAAAAGAAAGGACTAAAAGAGTGCGAACTTAAGCTTAGACAATCATGGCATATTTTTATATCTCAAAGCTTAGAAGCTAATGCGGATTATCAAGATAGGTACCGAAAAATAGAATCACTTATCAGTAAATGCCCTGTAATGCTTGAACCGTTATATAATCCCCTCGTATTAGTTCCAAGTGGTTACTCAATCGAGGAATCAAGCTGGAGAAGCATAGAAAGCGTAGCAATGGCATCAAATACCGCCCCACTATGTCCGCAAACTAGAAAGGTGATTACATCTGCTTGTCCGAACTATACATTAAAAGAAGCAAATGAAAAATTATGGATGGAAATAGAAGCACTCTATCAAGAGATGATCAGAAGCGCTCCATTGGCTGATGCCTCAATGTTTCAATCAGAACCAAAGCCCCGAGGAGCGGGGGGGGAAGCACCTGGGAAAATACGTAGATTAGGAAAACAATAAAGCGGGATAAAAAACATGTTGTCCTGAGAGGGTTTGCACACGAGTAGCATCTAGGTTATCTATAGTAATATAGTATTTAATTGTCTGTTTATGTTTTGTTGATTGAAGTAACTTTCTTAGGCCTAATGATCCTAATTTAAGCACCTATATTGCAATGATTGGTCTTATAAGCGGCTATGAAAGATATTTATTGTTGGGAGTATGTTGATCCTGTGGCTCACTACAGCATTGATGTTGTATTATTTGCAAAATAGCAGCGGTTGTGGTAAAGTTTTTCATAATCAATAATATAGCTGGAAATTATAATGAATGGTTTATTTATCGCTGCACAAAATGGCCACATTGATGTTGTTAATGCACTTATTACTAAAGGTGCCGATGTTAATCAGGCTATGAATGATGGCAGAGCCCCACTCTTTATCGCTGCAGGACAAGGACACCTTGAGGTTGTTAAGACACTTCTTGCTGCAGATGCCATTGTTCATCAGGCTAGGGATGATGGCTCAACCCCACTCCTTATCGCTGCAAGCCAAGGACACCTTGAGGTTGTTAATGCACTTCTTACTGCAGATGCCGCTGTCAATCAGGCTATGAATAATGGCGCAACCCCACTAACCCCACTCCTTACCGCAGCAATAAATGGACACCTAGATGTTGTTAATGCACTTCTTACTGCAGGTGCCTCTGTTGAGCAGGCTACGAAATATGGAAGAGCCCCACTCCACATCGCGGCACAAAATGGACACCTTGAGCTTGTTAATGCACTTATTACTAAAGGTGCCGATGTTAATCAGGCTACGAATGATGGCCTAACCCCACTCTATCTCGCAGCACAAAGTGCCCACATTGATGTTGTTAATGCACTTTTACAGAGTGAGGGCATTGAGGTTAATCCGGATAATCCTGGCTCGGCCCCGCTGCTTGGCGCTGCAATACAGGGAAGCATTGATGTTGTTAATGCACTTTATACTGCAGGTGCTGAAATTAATCGGGCGGGCTTTGAGGGCGAAACCCCACTCATGGTCGCAGCACGACAGGGATGCCTAGAGGTTGTTAAGACACTTTTACAGAAAGAGGGCATTGAGGTTAATCAGGCCACAGCTTATGGCGTAACTGCACTTTTTATTGCTGCACAACAAGGGCACGATGATATTGTGGCGGCGCTGATTGCAAGTCCCGGTGTTGTGATTAATCCATCGACTACAGAAACTGGCGAAACCCCACTCTATACCGCTGCAGAAGAAGGATTCCATGAGGTTGTTAAGGTGCTTATTGCGGCTCCTGGTATTGATGTTAATCAGGCCAGAACAGATACTGGCGAAACCCCACTCTATACAGTTGCAGAAGAAGGACACCATGAGGCTGTTAAGGCACTTCTTACTGCAGGTGCTGAAATCAATCAGGCTAGGACTGATGGCGCAACCCCACTATTTACCGCTGCAGGAAACGGACACCTTGAGGTTGTTAAGGCACTCATTGAGCATGGAGCAGACATTAACCATCAAGATGCAGAAGGTAGAACCCCTTTATATATTGCCTCAAAATATGGGCATGTTAATATTATAGAGAGCCTCTTTAGCAACGGTGCGGATTATGAAAGTGCACGCGCCTATGCTGAAAAGAAAGGACTAAAAGAGTGCGAACTTAAGCTTAGACAATCATGGCATATTTTTATATCTCAAAGCTTAGAAGCTAATGCGGATTATCAAGATAGGTACCGAAAAATAGAATCACTTATCAGTAAATGCCCTGTAATGCTTGAACCGTTATATAATCCCCTCGTATTAGTTCCAAGTGGTTACTCAATCGAGGAATCAAGCTGGAGAAGCATAGAAAGCGTAGCAATGGCATCAAATACCGCCCCACTATGTCCGCAAACTAGAAAGGTGATTACATCTGCTTGTCCGAACTATACATTAAAAGAAGCAAATGAAAAATTATGGATGGAAATAGAAGCACTCTATCAAGAGATGATCAGAAGCGCTCCATTGGCTGATGCCTCAATGTTTCAATCAGAACCAAAGCCCCGAGGAGCGGGGGGGGAAGCACCTGGGAAAATACGTAGATTAGGAAAACAATAAAGCGGGATAAAAAACATGTTGTCCTGAGAGGGTTTGCACACGAGTAGCATCTAGGTTATCTATAGTAATATAGTATTTAATTGTCTGTTTATGTTTTGTTGATTGAAGTAACTTTCTTAGGCCTAATGATCCTAATTTAAGCACCTATATTGCAATGATTGGTCTTATAAGCGGTTATGAAAGATATTTGTTGTTGGGAGTATGTTGATCCTGTGGCTCACTACAGCATTGATGTTGTATTATTTGCAAAATGGCAACAGCTGTGATAAAGTAGTTCATAATCAATAATATAATCTAATATCATAATGAATAGTTTATTTATCGCTGCACAACAAGGACAGCTTGAGGTTGTGGCGACGCTGCTTACTGCAGGTGCTTCTGTTAATCAGGCTGTGATTAGTGGCATAACCCCACTCTATATAGCTGCAGCCAATGGACACTTTGATGTTGTTAATGCACTTCTTACTGCAGGTGCTTCTGTTAATCAGGCTAATATTGTTGGCGCAACCCCTCTCTATGTCGCTGCACAAAACGGACACGCAGATACTGTAGAGGCACTTCTTGCTGCAGATGCTAAAATCAATCAGGCTATGGCCCCACTCTTTATCGCTGCAGGACAAGGACACCTTGAGGTTGTTAAGACACTTCTTGCTGCAGATGCCATTGTTCATCAGGCTAGGGATGATGGCTCAACCCCACTCTTTATCGCTGCACAACAAGGACGCCTAAATGTTGTTCATGCACTTCTTTCTGCAGATGCTGATGTTAATCAGGCTATGAGTAATGGCCAAACCCCACTCTTTGACGCTGCACTAAATGGACATTTAAATGTTGTTAATGCACTTCTTTCTGCAGGTGCTAAAATCAATCAGGCTATGGATAATGGTGAAACCCCGCTATTAGCTGCTGCACTACAAGGACGCCTAAATGTTGTTCATGCACTTCTTTCTGAAGGTGCTGATGTTAATCATGCTGCCACAGATGATGGTAGCACCCCGCTCTTAGTCGCTGCAAAAAAGGGACATGCAAATATTGTTAGTGTCCTTTCTGCTGCAGGTTTTGATATTAATCAAGCGACTACAAATAATGGCATAACCCCACTATATATGGCTGCACTACATGGTAACATAGAGGCTGTTGATGCACTAATTGCTGCAGGTGTTGATGTTAATCAAGCGACTGGAAGTGGCATAAGCCCGCTCTTTATCGCTGCAACAATGGGGCACATGGGGGTTATAGCGGCGCTGATTGAGGCAGGTGGCGATTTCACAATTCTTCTTTGTCAAGATAAATCCGCTTTAGAACAAATTTTTACTGCAATAATGAGTAATACTAGATTACTAATGGCCATTATTAAGTGTATTGAATCTTCGGCATGGGATGGCCGTGCCGCCGGGGAAAGCCTTTTAGATGCAGCGGAAAAAAGAGAATTGATGCTTATTGGCGAACTAATCATTATGGCCGGTGGGGTATTTAGTCGCAATTTTAAAAAAAGGTTTATGGATGATCTTAATATAGCAATATCAGACATCATGCCCTCACTATTTCAAGAGCTTGATTCAACTTATTCGATTTCTCCTTATGTATGTAATGTAAATTTATTGGTGGAATTTGAGACGACCGAAAAGGGAATGCAACGGTGCCTTCTTCACCGAATATCTTTTATAAAATATGCAGCTGTCAATATAAGAGTCTCATTAGGATCGCTAAAGGATAGACTGCAGATAGAGATAGAAAATGCCAGCGATCCTGAGCTGATGCACAAAATAATATCTAGTAATATAAATGATATATGCTGTATATTTGCGCTACAAGCAAGTGTTTATCCAGCGCCAATTTTTCCACTGAGATCGCAGCTAGATATTCGCATATCTGAAGGGGATGTGGCCACAGCAGTTGAGAGATTTCTGGCATTATATAATGAGGAAAAGGAAACACGAGAGAGAGCTCTTATTAGAACATATTGGGATAACCGGGAATTTTATACCATTCTTATTAAGAAATGCGTTTATATAGGGGGTTTGGAACGGCCCACCATCAGCGTGAAAAAAGGGTTAAAGAAAATACCTATATCCAGAGAAGGTATTCATAATTTAGCCATCAGCGTGCAAACATTATTAAAGAAAATACCTTTATCTAGGGCCCTTGATTTCTGCTTTTATAAGGAAAGTGATCTTCGCAAATACCTAGAGAATGCCAGCAATCGAATTGATTTGCTAAAAACAATACTGAGGTACGCACAGTTTGATAAAGTTTATTTTGAGAGTCTTATAAAAAAGGCGGGGACTGGGACGACAATACCGTCAATGCTTTCAGCCGTTGCGGATAAAATACTAGCGTTTGAGCTGTATGGTAAAAGCTCAGTGAAATCATTTTCACCAAATTATCGCAATATTTTCAATTTATTATTAATGTCTCAAAGACATAATCTTCGTTTATCAGATAAAAAAACAGCAAAACTCAACACAGACCGTGATTTTGTCATGTCTGAGCTAATACATGACAGAAGTGCTTTAGGTTTCCTAGAATTTGTATCTAATGAGCTTCAAGGAGATAAGGGAATTGTGATCGCTGCACTAGCGTATAGTAGCTACTCGCTTAAGTTTGCATCTAACGCACTGAGGGATGATAAAGAGGTGGTCATGGCGGCAATTAAAAATGAAGGGTCTGCACTTAGGTTTGCATCCGACTCACTGAGGGCTGATAAAGATGTGGTTATGGCGGCAATTAATAATGATGGGTCTGCACTTGAGTTTGCATCTGACTTACTGAGGGCTGATAAAGATGTGGTTATGGCGGCAATTAATAATGATGGGTCTGCACTTGAGTTTGCATCTGACTTACTGAGGGCTGATGAAGATGTGGTTATGGCGGCAATTAATAATGATGGGTCTGCACTTGTAGACATAACAAACTCGATATGGATAAGACTAACTTAGCTTAAATGCTTCCCTACGCATACTCATCAATGGATTAGGCTGCAAATACAGTCTTAGTTGTTTTCCCAGATTCAGATTTAGCAGGCTTAGGCTGTTTTCTAGGCTTGAAGGATTGATATGCAAGCTTAGCAGAGCTCACTGGTAGGCAGATGAGATCATAACTCAGATAAGCACTTAGCTTGATCGTATTATATATAATGGTTGGTAAATCAAGTATGATGCGGGGAAGTAGCTTTATGCATTGTAACAAACCTTGTAAGAAGCTAGAGCCTTTAAATTCTTTTACGTTCTCTATAGGTACGATGAGCTGAGCTTCTAGCATGATATGCGTGAATAACGCATCATCAAGACTTGCTTGTTCTACATACTCTTTTATGCAATGAAAGAACGCATTATCAAGGCTTTCCTTTTGATATTCCTCATAATTTTCTGACACAAGCTTAATACTTTCTATAATACTCTCATCGGTAAGGCAGCATACTGGCTGGAAATTGGGCAGATGTTCTTTTAAATAGTTGCGTACTTCATCAGGAGTCGGTGCTTTGCCAGTGCCGTCATATCCCAGCTTTTTCAGTGCAGCATTGATCAAGCTATTTTGTACCAGTTCATTTAAGAACTCAGGGGGGTGGAATGGTAAACTACGATTCGTGTCTAAAAATTGTATTGCTTCAAAATCTGAAATATCTATAGGACCTTTTTTCAGCTTGAGGAAATAGTGATATAGATAAGTAGGATCAATGTGCTCATATAGTTTACGCCAATCATTGTCATATGCATGATCTAAGACTGGAACACTCAGAGCATTTGCTAAGTTTGAGATAAGTTCACTGTCTGTGGAGCAAATCTCATTTGTTGCAAGCAGTGTTCTAGTAGAAGGTAGCTTCCTAGCAGACATCAGGTGAAACTCATTAGACCCATGTACATCCTGGTTGTTATAGTTGATACCGATTACCGCACGCATTACACCACGCCAGCGACGTCTTTCTGCACTATATGTCTTATTAGATTCTGCTGAAAAATAACTAATAGCATGGTTTTCATTTGCCCAATAGGTTGCTAGGTAACTTTCAGCAGCAAACTCAAAATGCTGTTGGCGGGCATCATTTGGGTCTATACTGGCACATACTCTTTGTATTGCATTATAGTGATGGTCAAGCCCAGCACTGCATGTTGGTTCCTTTAAGAGTGTTGCAATTGCTTTGAGTACATTTTGGTGAGCTTTGCTGATCGTATCGACATCATCAATAC
Source organism: Candidatus Comchoanobacter bicostacola (assembly GCF_024172705.1). GTDB lineage: Bacteria > Pseudomonadota > Gammaproteobacteria > Comchoanobacterales > Comchoanobacteraceae > Comchoanobacter > Comchoanobacter bicostacola. The sequence continues at coordinate 351,368 of NZ_CP092900.1, read as the reverse complement.
GAGAAAAAACATCTTTAATGATTCTAACTGGTAATTGACTACCTTTCACCCCTCGGTTGCCTTTTTTTAATTGATGTAAATTTTGAGATATTGATATTAAATCATCCTTTATTGCATCTTCAGTTTTACCCAGGTAATAACTATTATTAGGATCTACATATCGGGTGAGGTCTTCATCAATAACTTTACAAAGTTCATTCTGACTCATTTGACTAATTTCTGGAAATCTAGTTCTATCCATGGTTGTTTTAGCAACTTTTCGAAGCTTATCAAGATTCCAGGCATAGTTTTTTTGATCATGTTGATTGGTATAGCCAGTGGGTTGATTGAAGTAAGTACGCGGATCTTGCTGTTGTCTACTAAAGAGCGGAGTGCTTGAGAGTGCTTTGTTTAAAATTTCTTTAAAAATAAAACAACTAAGCAACAAGCCTGCTGATATCAATGGTATATAAAGAATAGAAGCGCCAAAAGCCACGGCAAAGATGAGTTTTTTTTTCTGAAGAAAATTAGCTGCTCTAGGTGATTTTTTAGCAAATTTATCATAAGCTTTCTGGGTGAATGTTTTATGCTGAGTGAATGGTGCTGTATCTTGACTGGCTTTATTTTTGATTTCATGGATTGAGGATAGGGCCTCAGAAATAGATGAGCTTTTGCTTTCAGCATTTTTGGTTTTACGTGAGGAGAATGCATCAACTTTTTCTAAAAAATTAAAAGAAGGTATGGCAAACGCCTTGATAATAGATTGCAGGAAAGCACTAATATTAGGTAGCTTGTCATTGAGGGCATAGTTAACCAATGCCAGGATGGGAAACCCAATGCTGTTGGCTAAGATGCTCATCTGAGCAAGCCCACTTCTGGTATAGTCACCAAGCAGTCCTGGATGTGCGCTCAACTCAAAGAGAAATATCGCACTAAAGAACGTAATCAGCTGTACGCTTACTATATTAGCCACAATACATTGGGCCAAAGCAACTACAAGAATTATATACCAAATCCAGTGCAAGTGGTTCAAAAATACACCTAGTCCTTTTTTAATTCTCGGGTATTTACTTTGTACACCTTCCCAGTGTGTATAGTCTACCGCTGCAGATAACTTTTTAACCCTAAGGTTGTATGTAACTAGCGCCATAAGAAAGGATAGCAATTTAATTTGAAATCTTTCGACAATGTTATAGATTGTCATCAGTATGTCAGGTGTTTTCCCATAGCTCATATAGCTATGTAAAGTAACCATACCCACAATACAAAGTATCGGAAGCATATAAACCCAAATCAGTCCACCAAACATCAGTTTAAAGACCGTCATAACAGCAATTAAGCTACCTAATCTACGGTTTGGGTCAGGTGAGTTGCCAACAGACATGGTAGCATAGTCGGAGAGATTTTGCTGTATGCAATACCCAGCATAGAATGCTCCACTTCCAATTATAATACTTCCTAAAATCACTCTTAATATCCTTATTGATTATTTAAAATTATATTGCATCATCGCCCCTTGTGTCAAGAAACCTAATTAATGACTGATATATATATCTTTTTCACGGCATTCTAGACTTAATGGCTAGAGTATTTGATAGAAAAAAAAGGAACAAGCATAACTATTAAATAGAGTGAGATAGCCCCAAGCATAACTGTCAGTAGATATATAAAAAGTGCTACCAGCACACCATACCCCTATATGAATCAAGATAATGTATGCTTTAGTGTATTAAAATAATATACCGAGCTATTGAACTAAATAATCAATACCAACCAAGCAATAAGGAAAATCCTATCAACCCTATTACAAGCCTAATAATTGGATAGGTAGTTCTCTAGTCAAGCGACTTAGCCAACCGTGCACATCGCTTGGAACAATACTTAACCTGATCCCAGTCACGCGCCCACTTCTTCCTCCAAACAAAGGGGCGCTTACAAACTGGACAAATTTTAGTCGGCAACTGATCCTTCTTTTTCATTCAATCCCCTTTAAAAACTTAATACTATCCTGAGCAATGGCTTCTTTTTTCTCATCATCCATTCTATCGTAAGTACGATACATCATTCCAATACGATGATTGTCTGCTAACTTTTCACGATTACGCACTAAGAAATCCCAATACAAGTAATTAAAGGGACATGCACCCTCCCCGTTTTTTTTAGTTGGTGAATAGGTACAGCCTTTACAATAATTAGACATTTTATTGATATAACTTCCCCCTGCAGCATAAGGCTTGCTCGCAAGGTAACCCCCATCGGCAAATAATACCATCCCTGACACATTTGGTAGCTCAACCCACTCATGAGCATCAGCATAGACAATGTGATACCACTCGTTAACCTCATCCGGGTTTATACCAGCAATCAATGCAAAATTACCCAGAACCATCAACCTTTGGATATGATGTGCATAAGCATGCTGCTTGGTTTCAGTGACACACTGCTTTAAACAGTTCATTTTAGTATTTGCAGTCCAGTAAAACTCTGGCAAAGACCTTTTTGCTTTAAAATAATTTAGCTGTTTATACTCAGGCATTTTTAACCAATAAATACCACATATATACTCTCGCCATCCCAGAACCTGACGAATAAAACCCTCAACCGCATTCAATGGTGCGTTGCCTGAGTAATAAGCCTTCTCAGCCGCTTTGATACACTCTAAAGGATCCAGAAGCCCACAGTTCAAATAGAAGCCAATATGTGCATGATACATCCAAGGCTCTCCTTCTATCATCGCATCTTGATAATCCCCAAACACCGATAAACGCTCTTTAATAAACTTATTTAATACTGATAACGCCTGTGTGCGAGTCACCGCAAAATAAAAAGGTAATAAGTCTCCAAAATGATCCGAAAACCTAGCTTCAACCAACCGCATAACCTCATTGGTAATAACGTCAACTACTCCATGGTATGGCTTAGGAACCAATAACCCATCTTTAGGTGGCTTTCTATTTTCAGCATCATAGTTCCACTTTCCCCCCTCTGGTTGATCACCATCCATCAAAATTTTATACCGCTTACGCATTTCCCGGTAAAAGTATTCCATTCTAAGTTGCTTTCGATTTGATGCCCAGTGAGCAAATGAAGCCCGCGTACACAAAAATCGATTATCCTCGACCTGTTCAATAGGAATATTTAACTCTCTTTCCCATTGCTCAACCATCTCCTTTTGAAAATAATCACTGGGTTGCATGATCTTTATTTTTGTAAAATTATGTGCACCCACAAGTTGCTGAATATGAGCACTATATGAGCCTAAGTGATCCTGATCATCCAAATGAATGTATGTCATCGGGTACTTAGTATCTTGTAGATGCTGCGCAAAATGACGCATAGCAGAGATTAAAAAAACCAACTTTTTTTTATGATGCTTAACGTAAGTAAGCTCCTCTAAAGACTCACACATCAGAATATGATCAGAATCTTTATTAAAGTTAGCTAACGCAGCGTTGTGCTGAGTCAACTGATCCCATAATATAATATGTAATACTTTGTGATCCATCTGCCTATCCTACTACCTTGGATTAATAAATCATGTTCTCACAAATATTGCAATGTGAGCGAGCTCAAAAGATTAAAAGATACGCACAGCCATTTCAATTTACCCATAACAGACTATAATAAAGATACTTTTTATAAATGATATGATGCCTGAATTACCTGAAGTACAAACTGTTGTTAGCGGAATACAACCCATTGTTGGGTCAACGATCACCGATGTTACTGTTAATTTCCCTAAGTTAAGAAAACCCCTGCAAAAAGATTTAGCCTCCGAGCTTAGTGGTGCTAAAATCATCAGTATCACGCGGCGTGCTAAGTTTATAGTGATTAAAACCCATGTAGATTTGATCATCCATTTAGGCATGAGTGGTAAATTAACCCTCCAAGAACTTAATTACCAACCGATTAAACATGACCATGTTATCTTCCACCTAGCTGATAAGCTATTGGTATACAATGATCCAAGGCGCTTTGGCATGGTTTCTTGGCATACCTGTACAACTGACTTACTCGCACACTATGGCATTGAACCACTCTCTAAAGCATTTAATGCTGAATATTTAAAAAACTACACCCACAAGAAAACGACTCCAATTAAAAACCTAATCATGGATCAAAGATGTGTTGTTGGCGTTGGCAACATCTATGTATGTGAAGCATTATTTCATGCTCATATAAAGCCTGATTTGCCTGCTCACTCTCTTTCAAAAGAACAGTGTAAACAACTGGTCACTTGCATCAAACAAGTATTAGATCAAGCTATTCAACAAGGGGGAACCACACTAAAAGATTATCGCACAGCAAGTGATACCATGGGGTATTTCCAGCAACGGCTTTATGTCTATGGGCGTGAAGGTCAACCTTGCTTAAAATGCACAACCCCAATCATCAACCTAAAGTTATCGGGCCGTTCCACATTTTACTGCCCTGAATGCCAATCCCTTTAGAAACGATGAGCCTGTAATACCGCATTATTACCTGGCAAATTAGCCCCATCAAATAATGAAACTTCATCAAAACCATCTTGAGAACTTTCTGACGGCGCTCGCACACGGCTAGCTCCCTCCATAATGTTAAAATCTTTTTTAACACGCTTATAAATACAAAAATAATCTATAGTCATGGTTAATAATGAAACAGCAACAACACTCAAGCACGCAATAAAGTACTCTGCAAAATACTTAGCATGCAAAAAGTATAATGAGCCCATCACCGATAATCCAGCCACAGCAAAGGTTAAAGCCACTATCTGAATGATAATATGCACACGCATAGATTTAGCTTTTTCCTTCTCAAAAATATCACCCATATGATTATGCATGCTCTCTAATAATCCTGAACAAGTAACCTCTTCACCCAAGCCTCTGGATACATGGGGTTTTACATATCCATGAATGACATCCATAAAACATTGCATATGCCTATGGCACTGTTTTCCCACCCTATCATTTAGAACAGGATCTAATACACCTAGACCAGAATCAGTATCGGCTGGTAACTCAGAGAATGTCGCCCGATAGTCAATTAAAGCCAACATTGAAAGGCTCAGCTCATGAATTAATTTTGGTTTAAGCAAGACCAAATAACAAAACCAAGACTTCCAACTTTTTTGATCCAATTCATGCAAGGCTTTTATTTCTTCCTGAATTAATCCTTCGTTAGCCGCAATACTTTTTTTCCGTTGCTCGCTACCCTGGTCAGAATCATCAAGTATATTATTTATAGTAGCAACACATTGCTGAAACTGAGTTAAAAATAAATGATCCATCTTACTTCCCTGTATTGACTGATTACAACATTCAGATTACCGATAAACCCATACTTGTGCAAATGCAAAGAAGACTTTATAAAGAATTTAAAGTAACTACCTCAATTAAAATCAATACAAGCGATACGGGCGTTAAAACCTAAAGCTAATTAATTTGAGCTAGTCTTAGCTTCTTGCCATAACTCCAACAACTCACTTAGCGATAGATGCTCTAAGTTGCTTAGCCCTCTTTTTTTTGCTACTTGCTTTAAAGCCGTCATTCTGTTTGAGAACTTATGGGTAGCCTGCTCCATGGTTTGCGCTACGTCAAATCCTTGATGGTAACACAGAGCGATAACTGCATGAATTAAGTCCCCAATTTCCTCTTGCTGTCTTGCAAGAGACTCCCCCTGTTCAATAGAAGCAGCTACCTCAGCACATTCACTCTGAATCTGTTTAATAATTTCTTTATAATCAGGGTATGAAAAACCAAATGAGCGAGCATCTGCTTCAACCTTTACCATTTCTTCAATCAAATCAGACACAGTAATGACTCCTAAATTCTATCTTCCAAAATATGCTGCTGAATCGTATTCATATGACGCATCATATAACTTAAGTTATGAATCGTTGTTAATGTATGCGCAGAAGCCTCATGTGCTTTAAATAAGTGATGCAGCCAAGAACGCGTATAGTGCTTGCAGGTATAACAAGGACAACCCTTTTCAATAGGAACAAATGATTCTCTATGAGCCGTTTGACGCAAACGAACCGGTCCATTTGCTGTGAGTGCAACGGCATGCCTAGCAGCTTTAGTCGGATATGAACTATCAAAAGTATCAATACCATAAGAAACCGTTGCATCGATCGATGGTGTATCACCGATCCCCAATAAATGTCTCGGGCGATCTGGACTCAAAAATCCCACGGTATAGTCTAACACTCGGCATAAATCTTCAGTATTTTTACCCAAGCTACCACCGATCCCAAATCCATTAAAAGGTAAGCTATCTAAATAGCGTGCACTTTTCTCCCTAAGTTCTTTAGACAACCCACCATGACAAACAGCATACATCGCCTGATTTTTTGGGTTTGCTAGATGCGTATCCAGTGAACGTTTTTCCCAACGATGTGTACGCTCTAATGCTTTAACAAGTGCCCGCTCTCCCATATGATAAGGAGGTAACTCATCGAGTGGAATAATAATATCTGCCCCGAGCTTTTTTTGAACATTAACGGTGGATTCTGGCGTCAAATGTACAGCCGATCCATCACGGTAAGACCTGAAGATAACCCCCTCTTCGTTTATTTTTAAAACACTATTGCCATGCTTTTTTCGCCCCTTACCTTTGATCTCATCAGCAACAGATCCATAAGCAAGTGAAAACACCTGAAATCCACCAGAGTCTGTAATAATTGGCCCTTTACGCCCACTAAATTGATGCAATCCTCCTGCTTTTTGTACCACCTCAGGTCCAGGATGCAGCAATAAATGATAGGTATTTGCAAAAACAAGGGGTAAATTTAAATCACTAATTTGAACATGATCAACCGACTTTAACGTTCCATTGGTTCCAACTGCTACAAATGCAGGCGTCATAAAAGACCCATTAGGCGTATGAATACGTCCAACACGCGCTTTAGATTTTTTGGATTGATGAATCAATTCAAATTCAAACATTATCTCTTCCTAAGCATTTTGAAAGGGTTGCATATAGCCAAGTATTAGACATCATCAGTAATGAGCAAATAATTTTCACCATAGATGAGAATAGTATAATATCCCATAGAGAATAAGCAATGTCTTCTAAAGCCCATACACTAAATAACCAGGTATCTAAGAACTGTGAAAAAATAAGTGACAACGTAATTCTAGCTAATAAATAGTTTTGGTTAAATACATCACTCAACCAAACAAAAAACTTATTATCAATATACTGAACAACCCAGTAAACACAGGCTGATTTTAAAACCAAACCTGGCATCTTTTCCAATAAGACTTGATAGGATGCTTGAAAAACATCACCATCAACGGCTTGATACGCTAACTGGGTATATGCTGCTAAAGATAATAGCGCTAAGGCTATAAAAGAATATTTCATTGCTTGATAAACATGCTGATCATCAAACTGCTCCCTGATGAAGTTTAATACCAAAATTACCCCTACCGTATAAACATCTGCAGTCGTAACTGTTAATCCAAATAACAGCATTTGCTTAAAGACCATCAAGTTGCCTAAAAGACTAAATGCAACCATTAACATGACCATAGCAGCATAAGACTGCGACCGAGACCAATATGAGGCTAAGCTAACCCATGCAATGTGTGCTAAAAAAACTAATTCATTCATACTTATACTTTGAAAATAAATGCATTTTAACAGAAAAGTGTATTAAATACTATCCTGAGATTGGTTTTAAACCTACGGAACTAACTACCCAAAGCAATAAAAAAACTTACAATCAAATTATTCCTTTACAATCATGCACTTTTGCCTTATAATGCTGTCAAAATGAATAGAGAAACCATTATGTTAAAACAGTTATTAGCAAAAAAAAAAATTAGTAAACTAAAAAAGCTTTACGATGCCAAAGTAGAAAGCCACACAGATATATACGGTAAGTTTATAAAGGCAGCGCAAGAGTTTAATGATGAAGAAAGAAAAGCAGCTTCTAAAGAACTACTGCAACACATCTCGGAAAGCACCCATGATAGCCAATCAATTGCTGGCAAATTATATCGCTTTCTCCTAAAAAAACAAGAATACCAGAATGCAGCTACTACTATTCAAGCTGCCTTTAAAGATCGCAAAGTAAGAAAAGAGCTAGCTCTAATGAAAAAGAAAAAGTCTAAAAAAGTTACTAGGAAGGATCAAGAAGGCAACGATCCTCTCTGTCCAATAAAAACAATTGAAAAGAACGAAACACCTGAGGCTAAAGTTAATCCTGGTTTCTGGAAGAAAGCGTTACTTTTAACCTCCTATGTGATTAAACAGTTACTTAACGCATTGACACTCCTCATTCACTTTGATCTACGTGTATTTTCAAACGCACACAAAGACTTCAAAGCAAATTGGAATCAAGCTTCTAGCTACAGCAAAAAGCCGAGCAAAGGCTCAACACCAGCTAATGCACAGGAGTTAAACAACGTTATCAAAGCACAAGCCCTGGTCCTTAAGGAAAATATCAGAAAAGTGGATGAAGCTATTAGTAGCATAAACACACAAGCCAATCACTAGGTCAAACTAGTGAGCCGTTGAAAAGCAGCACTCGTAGTCCCTGTGCTGCTTTTTTCATCAGGATCCTATGCTAATATTTCTTACGCAACAACAATCAAGCTAAGCAATAAAAAAACTCACAATCAAATTATTCCTTTACAATCACGCACTTTTGCCTTATAATTCTGTCAAAATAAATAGAGAAACCATTATGTTAAAACAGTTCTTAGAAAAATCAGAAATTAGAAAAGATCTAGCTGAGGAAAAGACAAGACTTGCAAATCTTCAGATTGTGCCTTACGCACGAATAGATCTAGCTGAGGAAAAGACAACAAGGTCTCCGAGCCTCACACCTGAAAGTCTCAAGTTTGTTGTACAACTCATGAAAAAAATTAATATGATTGAAAGCATCAAATATGCTCACGAACTATCTTTTTATGCAATCCCAAAGAAAGCTGCAGTGGAAACAATAGCAGAACGTTTGGCTTCCAGAGCAGTTCATAATGGAATAAAGCAAGCTCTAATAAAAAAGTCTCCAAAAGTTACTTGGAAGGATCAAGAAGGTAAAGGTCCACTCTGTGAAACAAAAGAAACCGTCACCAAACCTGGTTTTTGGAAGAAAGCGCTACTTTTAACCACCTATGTGATTAAACAGTTACTTAACGCATTGACACTCCTCATTCACTTTGATCTACGTGTATTTTCAAACGCACACAAAGACTTCAAAGCAAATTGGAATCCTGTAAAGGCTCATCAACTTAAAATCATAACAAGAGCACCAAAAGAAGTTGCGGCCCCAGATCATCTAAAGTCATTCGGAAACGAAGATTTTGCTAAAACTACGCAATTCTAAAACCAACAAATCATTGAAAGAGCATCATATAAATCATATGCTGCTCTTTTATTTTTGTTAATACACTCCAACAATCCACTTATTATCATTCAATACAGCTTGATAAATGCGCTTAAGAATCTAATAACTGATCTTTTAGCTTAATGAGCTGATCTCGTAATTCAGCTGCTTTTTCAAACTCAAAAGATTCTGCCGCTTTGTGCATATCTTTCTCTATCCTTTTGATCATTTTAGCCAGTGTAGCACGATCATACTCAGGCTCTTTCTTAAGCCGCTCCTCCGCCTCCTTTTGAGTTAATGAATCATGTACTGCTTTTTTAATCGACTGAGGTGTAATTCCATGCTTTTTGTTAAAGTCATCTTGAACTTTACGGCGCCTATGTGTTTCATCGATTGCATACTTCATCGATTTAGTGACTTTATCTGCATACATAATCACACGTCCATTCAAATTTCTAGCAGCTCTCCCAATCGTTTGAATAAGTGAGGACTTTGACCTTAAAAAGCCCTCTTTATCAGCGTCCAGTATTGCCACTAATGCAACCTCAGGTAAATCAAGACCCTCTCTAAGCAAGTTAATCCCCACCAACACATCAAAGTCTCCTTGCCTCAAGCCTTTGAGTATCTCAACACGCTCAACTGTATCTATTGACGAATGCATATACTTTACGCGAATACCTTGGTCATCAAGATAAGATGTTAAATCTTCTGCCATTCGTTTTGTAAGCGTAGTAATCAACACCCTATTTTTCGCAGCCACCTCTTCTTTTATCTCTCCTAAAACATCATCTACCTGACCTGTTGCTGGCTTGACAGTAATCTTGGGATCAAGCAACCCTGTCGGACGCACAACCATCTCAACCACTTGCTTAGACTGTTCTAACTCATAAACACCTGGTGTTGCTGAAATATACACCGTTTGAAAGGATAAACCTTCAAACTCTGAAAACTGTAGCGGACGATTGTCTAATGCAGATGGTAGCCTAAAACCATAGTCAACCAATGTCCGCTTCCTTGAGCGGTCTCCAAAATACATCCCTCTAACTTGTGGGAGCATGACATGCGACTCATCAATAATGAGTAACGTTTCAGGCGGCAAATAATCCATAAGTGTTGGCGGTGGCTGCCCATCATCTCGACCTGATAAATAGCGAGAGTAATTCTCAATACCCTGACAGTAACCCAACTCCTCTAACATATCGATATCATGCATGGTACGTTGTTTAAGCCGCTGCTCTTCCACTAACTTACCCTGAGCTTTAAGCTCTGCCAGTCTAACCGTTAGATCATTCTTAATCATCGCAATGACATTAGGCAATTGCTCTTTTAAACTCACATAATGGGACTTAGGATAAATGGTTACCTCTTGCACACTACGCTCAACTGCACCCGTTAATGGATCAAACCATTCGATCGCTTCAATCTCATCATCAAATAATTCAATACGAACCGCATGAACTTCACTTTCAGATGGATAAATATCAATCACATCACCTCGAACTCGATAAAGCCCCCGCTCAAATGCAACCTGATTTCTTCGATATTGCATTGCCGCCAAACGCTTTACCAAATCATTCTGTTCAATTCTATCACCTACCGATAGCGCCAATGATAACGAACGGTATGCTGTAGGATCTCCCAAACCATAAATCGCAGACACACTTGCTACTATGATCGTATCTTTATGCTCAAGCATAGAGTTTGTTGCAAACAACCTGAGCTGCTCTATCTGCTCATTTACACTGGCATCTTTTTCAATAAAGGTATCCGAACCTGGCACATAGGCCTCTGGCTGATAGTAATCGTAATACGATACAAAACATGAAACATGGTTGTCTGGGAAAAAGTTTTTCATCTCTGCATATAGCTGAGCAGCGAGTGTTTTATTGGGCGCTAAAATTAAAGCGGGTCGCTGAGACTCTGTAATTATATGCGCCATGGTGAATGTTTTACCAGACCCTGTTACACCCAATAAAGTTTGCTTATCGTGTTTCTCTAATCCATCCAACAATTGATTAATTGCATCCGGCTGACCACCACTGGGTTGAAATTCTGATTTAATTCGGAAATAATTTGACTTAGTGCTCATACTACTATAGAAAAGAAGTTGTGAGCATGATGACACAAGAACTGGGTGATTGCCAGCTATCTGTAATGCCAAGGAGATCTAAATGAACATCAAATTTTCCAAGCGATCCGAGCTTCGCCCCTCCCCTATATTTTCTCAATCCAGCAAAGTAACCCGAATGAGAGAAGCCGGACAAGATATTATTTCACTTGCACTCGGTGAAACCGATGACTTTGATACCCCTCTGCATATCAAAGCTGCAGCTATAGAAGCGATTGATAGTGGTAAAACAAAATACACACCTGTTGATGGCATTGCTAAATTGAAGCAAGCTATTTGTCAGAAACTACTGCAAGAAAATGACTTAGAATATAATCCATATGAGGTGATTGTTTCCACTGGTGCCAAACAATCCATTCATAACGCTATGATGTGTTTATTAGACAAAGGAGATGAAGTTATATTAACAGCACCTTATTGGCCTTCATACTATGACAACATTGTACTCACAGGCGCTAAGCCCGTTATTATAAAAACCAGTTTAGAAAAGAAATTTAAGCTACTCCCAGAACAATTAGAAGCAGCCATCACAAAAAATACTCGCATTGTTATTATCAACTCACCCAATAACCCGTCGGGTCAGATATATTCTGCTTCTGAGCTTAAGAAACTATCAAAAATATTACTTAAGCATCCCCAAATACTAATTATTACTGATGACATCTACGAGCATATAAAATGGTCTGAGACTGAATTCTCAAACATATTAAACGTTTGCCCTTCACTCAAAGAGCGGACACTCATCATTAACGGTATTTCTAAGTCTTTCGCAATGACCGGTTGGCGAATGGGGTATGCAGCAGGACCTATTGATCTCATACAAAAAATGAAGTCGTTTCAATCACAAGCAACCTCATGTCCGTGCAGTATTACACAATATGCAGCACTAGAAGCACTGGATGGCAACCTTTCTACTATAGATAAAATGGTGCAAACATTCCAAAAGAGACACAACTTTATGTTTGAATTTTTAACCAATCTTGAGGGTTGTGAGGTGCAACCTGCACAAGGAGCATACTATCTATTCCCTAAGGTAACTGAAATTATTAAGCGTCTAGAGCTTAAAAGTGATCTTGAGCTGGTCGACTTAATTCTAGAAAAAGCTGGAGTTTCTGTATTACCTGGTTCAGTATTTGGAGTTGAAGGACATTTAAGAATTAGCTTTGTTAGCAGCGACGATCGATTAAAAGAAGCCATCAAGCGTATCAACGAAGTTATACACCCTACAGAATCTACTGAAGATAATGAAACTACCTCTTGATTCTAAGCCATAAAAACAGTATTATTGTCGAAGCGATCCTCGGTAGCTCAGTTGGTAGAGCAGGTGACTGTTAATCACTTGGTCGGCGGTTCGAGTCCGTCCCGGGGAGCCATATTCATTAGAACATGATCAATTTACTGCGACTACTTTGAAGATCAGAAACTAATTCTACCCAACTCAGCAAGCGCATGCCCCTTTGATATATTTACTAATTTTGGAACATCTTCCCCAGTAATACGTTCAGCCGCAATTCTATCGCATAGGTCTGGACAGCTTAATACTCCATTTGGCAGCGCACCATAAACTGAAATTCGATTGATACGCTGACCCCCTTTATCTTGTATAGACACACGTACAAATGTCATTCTAACATCCTTAGATGGCAGCTTGGCAAAAGCTACCCCTAATACATGCCCAGACTTTAATGGTGCCCCATACCAAGGTTTTTCGGGCTCTGAGGTCATAAAGGGAAGTACTGATGGACGCTTAAACTTCACCCCCCAATGAAATGATAAGAACTCCTTGGCACCCACCCTACTGTAAGTATAAGCTATTGTTTCATTCAAGCATTCAGGAACATATGTAGAAACAGGATACGGCTCATAATAGTCTCCTTCTTTTAAATCAGGTAGTAGTGATTGAGAATCTAAGCGTTGTTCACTCATAACATCTGGAATGGCACCCGCTATCTCTTTAGCTAACATGCTACATTCAAAGCGTCTAGCCAACATAAGACGTTCTCGCAACAGCGGCAACGCCTTAGCCAAACAAATCCAGAATGACTGCAAGAGAGATAAATATTGACAATCTGACTCTATAGAGGAGTCTTTAACCGCTTGTTTCAGCTCGCTTATAACATATAAAGCTTCTGATTCTAAGTCTGGATTTAACCCTTTATGCGCACTATCTAGCCCTTTCTCACATTTTTTAACAAACTTCGCAACAATTGTTTTTTTTCTAAGTGACGTAGGAATAAGTTCAATTAATAAATAACCGGGGCTCAGCAAATCTAAATATTGGTATTTATCAACAGATGAATTAAAGAGGGATCGGGTCATTGCTTTGACACCTTCTGATAAAACAATACACTTCGACTCTGTGTACGTATCCCGCTCCGCCCTAAGTGAAACACGCTGAATTCTAACTCTTAATGCTTCAATCTCTTTTGAAGTATTTGCAAACTCAGCTTCTAAACGCTTAACTCTTTTTTCTACAGCGGCGAGCATATTTTTCTCATTATTCAAACTATACCAACCATATCATACTAATAATTACGAATACAGCTTAAGTAAAAACTATGAAGGCTTTTACTCTCCTTCCATGAGAAGCCCCATCATTTCAATAAAGTATTCTGGATCAGAATACCCTTTAAAATCACCTACCGCCTCACCATTCTTCATCAAGAAGAATGTGGGTAATGCAGTAATCATACCTAAGTTTCGATAAACCCAAAGACGATTTTTTAAATCATCCTGACTCATAACATTTAATTCTGGGAAACCATGTGTTGTTTGCAAAATCGTGTATTGCTCTAAAATCTCATCCTTCCAACGCGCACACACATGACAATCAGGATGTGTTACAGCAACCAACGTCAACTCATCACCCTGAGCATGCACAAACAAACACGTCAATGCGAATAGAAAACTTAATAAACGTTGCATCTATCGTTCCAAAAACACCTAATAAATTCTAATCAGAAAGATGAGCCAGTGCAACTGTGTTTTTACTATTTTAAATAATTACGAGTCATCAATACCTTAGACCCAGATTTAATACGCGCCAGGTTAAGTTTTGCTTCTGGAACTACATACTGTTCATAAAAAAGAACGATTTCTTGGTCTGATTCATAAGCTGCCAACAAAGTATACTGTACAACAATTGCTAGCAAATTAAGATAGTGTGGCGCAGCAGATTGTATATGACTCACATTGTTGGAATGGCGTAGCAGATATATGTTTGCACTGAGTAGATATCGAAACAAACGCGCCCTTACCCTACGCTTACCATACTTGACCGGTCTGGATTTCAAATCCTTTATTAAGCGCCTTAAGCCTTTGCCCGAATCCTTTGCAATCTTTCTACCCAACAAGTCTAATGCTTGAATCCCATTTGTCCCTTCATAAATCATAGTAATGCGACCGTCTCTGTAATACTGCTCACATTGACCATCACGCACATATCCCAAACCACCCATGATTTGCATACACATTGAAACATTGGCGACACTTTGTTCTGTTACATAGCTTTTCACAACGGGTATCAATATCGAAGCCAAATTATCTTTACCCTGATCCATATAAACACTGCATAAACCAACCATCCACCGCATGGCAACAGTCGTTGACTCAACATGCATCAACATACGCTTTACATCCGGATGCACGAGAATTAAGTCTGCATCAAACTCAGGCTCCCTATATTGTTTATCCAGTGATCGAGATTGTCTGCGTTCTCGCGCAAATGATAATGCCTGTTGAAATGCAGCTTCAGACAATCCCAATGCCTGAACACCGACACCCATTCGAGCTGGATTCATCATCTCAAACATCATACGCATCCCTGAACATTGCTCACCCACCAGCCAACCCTTAGCTTGGTCAAAGGCTAATGTCGCAGTCGGGGATCCATTTTGCCCCATTTTATGCTCAAGCCCAATACACTTAACACCATTACGTTGACCATCTGGATTAAACTTTGGCACCACAAACATACTGACCCCTTTACTGCCCTTCGGTGCATCCCGGGTCTTAGCCAGGACTAAATGGATAATGTTATCCGTCAAGTCATGTTCACCGAAAGTAATCCAAATTTTTTGCCCAGTAATTAAATAATGATCTTCATTTTTCTCAGCACACGTTGTAATCAAACCTAGATCAGTACCACATTGAGGCTCGGTCAAACACATTGTAGCTGCGTACTTACCTGATACTAAAGACGGCAAATACCGGTCCAATAACTCTTGACTGGCGTTCGCAATCAAAGCTTCAATAGCACCACTCGTCAGCATAGGACAAGTTGATAGCGCTAAATTCCCAGAAGCCAGCATCTCAGCTACAATATGATGTAAAAGCCATGTACCACCGCCCCCTCCATACTGCGCATCTAATGCAATTGTTGCATAGCCATTATTGCACAGTGTCTGATACACTTCATGATACGCACTAGGCACACTTACCGACTGATCTTGAGCATTGTAATTAATCCCTTCTAAATCACCTATTTTATTTGTTGGTAACAGCAATGATTCAGCATAGCTTGCAACCGCATCCACAACCTGCTTCAAAGTCTCTTGATCATAATGATCATGCTCAACTGCAATCTGCTTTAAAATTTGCCCATAGCGATTTTTAGGCGCTCGATATACACTCATGTTAATCTCCTTTTCGCACTGTTATAGCTTAGTTGTCCCTAAAGGCAGAAATGATTTGATTAATCGTATATTTGCACATCACACATAACATGCTAACATAAAGCAGACCAATAAAGGACTATTTATGGACAAATATAGAAAGGAATCAGATACTTTGGGTGATGTAAATGTACCACATGATGCGTTATACCATACGTCAACTGCACGCGCACTCAACTTTTTTGATATTGGAATAGAAAAACCTGTTGATGCATTTATAAAATGCTATGCAACATTAAAAGCATGCGCTGCGCGCACCAACCTAAAACTTAACCTTTTAGATAAAAAATATTGTGTAGCCATTGAATATGCAGCTAGTGAAATAGCCAATGGAAAGCACTTAAATCAGTTTGAAGTCAGTATTTGGCAATCCGGCAGTGGGACTCAAACTAATATGAACGTCAACGAAGTCATTGCAAACCTTGCTAATAGTAAATTAGGCAATAGCCATTCTCCAAAAGAACCCATACATCCAAACGACCATGTGAATCTGTCTCAGTCCACTAATGACACATTCCCAACCACAATGCATATCTATTTCTCCCTATTTATTGTGGAGTCATTGCTACCCACATTAGTTAAATTCAAAAAAAATATAGAAGAAAAAATTGAAGAATTTGACCACCAAACACATATTGCAAGAACGCATCTACAAGACGCTTTACCGATAAAAATGGCCCAATCATTCACACCTTACTTAAACTTTGTAGACCATACCATTAAAGAACTATATGCCGTGCTCGATAAGCTTTATCTGATCCCAATAGGCGGTACAGCTGTTGGCACAGGATTTGGTGCACACCCCAAATACACTGACTACATGATTGAAGAAATCTCTAAAACATTTAAATTACCCTTCTCTGCTAGCGCTTACCCAGGAAATGATATGAGTCAGCACCTAGCTCTACTAGAGTTATCATCCATATTAAATAACTTTGCTGCTTGCTACCAAAAAATGTGTAATGACATTAGATTCTTAAGTTCTGGACCACGTTGTGGATTAAACAACCTAATACTCGATAGTAATGAGCCAGGATCTTCTATTATGCCAGGTAAAACTAATCCAACCCAATGTGAATCAGCTATTATGGTTAGTATCGCTGTGATCGCAAACCATAGCGGCATCACTCAAGCATGCACTCAAAGCTATTTCGAGCTCAATACCAATAAGCCACTTATTCTACATTTATTAACCCAATCATGTAGATTAATTAATGATAGCGTTAATAGCTTCACACAAAACTGTCTCAAAGGCATTACGATAAATACCAAACAATGCAATGAAGATATCCATAGCTCTCTCATGCTGGTTACCGCTCTCCGCCCTCACATTGGATATGACAATGCAGCAAAGGCCGCTCAATACGCGCATAAAAACGAAACCAGTTTAAAAGAGGCCGTGCTTCACTTCAAAATGTTGACAGCATCTGAATACGATACGCTGATCAAACCCGAGGAAATGACTTAAACAAATGCCAAGTCAACCGCATATCCTGTATGTCTGCGCACGTTAAAGACACCATCCTCTAAATATAAATACTGGCCTTTCATACCTAAAAGCTTTGAGGAAAAAGTATTGGTTTTATCGAGATTAATTGACTTCAGAGCTGGAAAAAATTCAGGCAACGGATACTCAAACCGTCTCACATTAACCTCTAAAAAGCGCAACCCACTCACAACCTCCTCTGAAAATGAGTGTTCCTTAATCCGGTTACAGGCCATCCGCTGCTCTGTAGCCAATCGATCTACATCGATTACTTGAGGCTTCAACATTCCTCGCCAATTGGTTCTATCTGCGTAATGAGCCTTTAGAAACTCCTCAACTAATCCAGCGTGATATCTAGTTTGTGTATAGCAAACAGGTACTGCTGCAATTGCCCCTTGATCAAGCCAGCGGGTTGGCTGATTGATTACCTTCGTAATGCCTACTTTTAAATTTGAAGTCCAAGCTAAGTACACTAAGTGCTTATTCATACAATGAGTAAGCCCCCACGATGGTTCCCTGCAAGTACCCAAATGGTAATGGCATAAATGTGGATTCATCACGCATTGATCATTCCTCGCAAGCTTACTAAAGCACTCATAACAAAAACCCTGATTATAAGATTTATTAGTCACTGCTGCACAGGCTAAACAAACTATATGACCTGAGTATTTTATATGAAGGGTTTTACCTATATACGCATTTAAATCAATCGTATCCAGGCCCACCTGCCAAACATAACGAGCTGGATTACCTTCATATAAATTCACCTTATGAACGATACCTGAGTAAGACATACTACACTCCCCCTTTTTGTATGCTCAACATACACAATCTTGACCTAAAAATAAAATCATCTTATGATATAAATATAGAAAATCGGAGTTAGCCTATCATGAGTAAAGCAAATCTAGTCCTATTATCATTATGCAGTATTGCATTCACTCACGCAGCAGCTGTCCAATTACACGCTGAACCACACATAAACTCAGAAGTCATCACTGAAATAAATCCCGAACACAAACTCACCATAGAAACACAAGACTGGGTCAAAGTAACCGATACTCAAACTGGACAAACGGGATGGGCTGAACTATCCAAGCTTCGCTCTAACTTTTCAGACAATAGCCAATGGGGAATGAGCATTCACTCACCCTCAAATGAAGGCACTGTTCAAAAAATAACCTACAGCCCCTACTCTAAAGACGAGTCTAGCCAAAGAATTGAACAAATACGTAATGCACATAAAGAAATCATTAAAGATTTTGATAAACTTTGGAATGCACTGAAGTAAAGGATTGAGAGTTAAAGTAAACACTTCCTACTATATACGATAAAACACTCAATACTACACCGACTTCAAAATAGGTAACCCAGCCTTTTTCTAAGACACATAGTGTTGCTATTGGCCCTACTACAACACGTCCTAGCATACTCACCCCATTCCACAAAGCATAGGTAAAGGTTACTCCACTTGAACCACAGCATGCCATCATCCAATAACTGCATGCAGTAACCAGCATACCTTGCACTGCACACTCTACAACTACCATTGTGCCAATCCAAGATGTTAAACTTATATGAGCTGCATTCAATGTAAAAAATAAAAGACTAACCACAATTTGAGCAACTAATATGGATGAAAATGTCTTCTTTAAACCCCAAAACTCCAACAAGTATCTTGCTAGCAATCCTCCCAGAAGCAAGCCTGCTGTCCCATATAACTTTTGCAATGCACCAATCTCAGCATAGGAGTAACCCACCTGCTGTGCTAAAAACACCATAATCATTGCTTCATGCCAAAAAACACTCATCCTAAAGCCTACTAAAAAGCTTAGCTTTTCTGGAGCACTCCCTAAATCCCTCAAAATTTGATAACTAATTCGATACTGTGATAAAAATGAACCAGGCTTCTTAGCAACCTTAACCGATGGCAACAGCAACGAGCTCACTGCACAAAGAAACATAATCAATGCACTGACATAAAAGAAATGAGACCACCCCGCATAATCTGAAATAATGAGTCCCCCTGCTCCTGCCATCATGATTGAAAGACGGAACATAACCATAGAATATGCAACACCAACAGCTCGTTCCTTAACTTTCAGTAAAGCTTGCCGATAGTTCTCAACCACATGATCTTGGGATGCACAAACAAATGCTAGCATCCCGAGAATAACACGCACAACTGCACCATCATTGATAGGATCATATTGTGGCAATATCGCGATGAGACAGGAAGCAAATAAAAAGATACTAGACATAATCAGCTTGACAGACACTGATCGCTTTTCTACCCAATAATCAATAATTGGAGCCCAAAGCCAGCTTAATAAATAAGGCAACGTAAACAGACTAATCCAAATTAAACTTTTAATATCTCCTCCCTGACTGAGCAACCATGCCTTGTATATTTCAGAACTAAACAATAGAGGAAACCCTGAGCCAAAACTCACTAACGCAACACTCAAAACTCTTTTTGCGTTTTTCTGCATATCTAAAACATCGAATAGTTCCTCGTATACTACCAGATCAAATATCACAAACATAGAGCGCTTTCTTGTGTTCAGCTCAAAAAACACACATAATAATGCAAATATTAAGTGGAGAAAGCATGAAACCAGATGAATCCTTAGCTAGAGAGAAAGGGTTTATACCTACAACCAAATTTCTATTCTACATGCTATTAGAAACAACACGAGGTCTTTATATCTTTCGCAAAGTGAGAAAAACAGTAGCTATTTTCGGCTCTGCACGATTCTCAAAAGAAAACCCAATGTATCATGATGCATATCAACTTTCAAAAATGCTTGCCAAAGCAGGTCTACCCATTATGACGGGTGGAGGCCCCTCCATCATGGAAGCTGCTAACCATGGCTCCTTAGATGGCAGCCCAAACAAACTCTCCTTTGGCTGCAACATCATATTACCGTTTGAACAAAAGAAAAATAAATACATGAGCACCAGCTTTCAAACACGATTCTTTTTTGTTAGAAAGTTTATTTTAAGACATAGTTCTATTGCATTTGTCGCATTCCCTGGTGGGTTTGGAACACTTGATGAACTATTTGAA
The DNA here is from genome assembly GCF_024172705.1 of Candidatus Comchoanobacter bicostacola. GTDB lineage: Bacteria > Pseudomonadota > Gammaproteobacteria > Comchoanobacterales > Comchoanobacteraceae > Comchoanobacter > Comchoanobacter bicostacola. The sequence continues at coordinate 330,710 of NZ_CP092900.1, read as the reverse complement.
ACACTAACACTCATCAGAACCAAATGTTATAGACCATTCCCAGTCATCCTAATCAATAAAGATTACTGGGGTGGGCTAGTTAAATATTTAAGAGAGGTACAAATACCCGCAGGAACTATAGCTGATGAAGACCTCAAACAAATTCATCTAACCGATAGTATAGAAGAAGCCTACGATATCATTATCAACCATCGAGAACACAATGAATAAAGTGATAACTATCCCTAATATCATTAGCATATCTCGTCTATTTTTGGGGCTACCTCTTCTTTATGCAATACACATACAATCACTCCCTCACATCATTATTATCGGAAGCATTGTTATTATTTCTGATTACATAGATGGATTTTTGTCCAGACTACTTAATCAAAGAAGTGCGCTTGGCCAATTAATTGATCCAGTCGTTGACTTTATCATTATCACCAGCATACTCATTGTAATGTCGATCAACCAAATCATTCCTTATTGGTTTCTAGCACTTATTATATTTCGCTACCTCTTTATTTTTTACATTTTGAATCGTTATAAAACACTAACTAAAAAGACACCTAAATCAATATTCTCTGGAAAAGTATGTATGTGTTTGGTAACCAGTACTACAGTTCTTGCTTTGGTTCAAAGTCAATTTCCCAACCTATACACCCTAAGTATGCTGCTTACAGTTCAGCTTATGATCCTGAGCGCATATGATTACTTTCATACATACAACAAAACAAAAAATTGATAAGCTAAAAATGATAACAACAGCCCCGCAGCTTCTTGTCGACCAATCCTAGCTTGATCATCAAAATGTGTGACAAAAAGCCACAATAGCATCGTTAATAATGCCATAAAGAAATATTCTGGCCAAACCATCGAAAGAACAATAGGTCGGCCTGCAGCTAGTATCGTTACTGGCAATACCAACAATAACAATAAAATATTTGCTCCCACAATATTACCCATCAATAAATCATACTCCTTCAAATAAACACTAACTAGTGCTGAACTTAATTCTGGCAAACTGGTAGATATAGCCACTAAGGTTAACCCAATCACATACGATGAAACCCCAAATTGAATAGCAAGTGCCTGTGATGACTCAATTAGCAGCCATGACCCCATATAGAGCAAACCAACCCCCAGGATCAATCGCAACAACATTTCCAGCGTAGTATGTTGCGTTGAAATCACACTTTCACTAGACTCTTGATTATACACAACGGCTACAAACCACCCTCCAAGCAACAAGAGCAGTAAGCACGCATCTACCCAAAAAAGAGTGTTTTTAAGTGAACAAACAATCAATACGCACACGCCGAGAATACAATATGGGATCTGTTTACTCAGAATAGATTGAGAAACCATAACCGGTCGGAGCAAACCTGCCACACCCAAAACCAGTCCAATATTTGCAATATAAGAACCAAATACATTCCCGACTCCTAACCAAACATACCCCTGAGATGCCGACAAGTAAGATACAAAAAGCTCCGGAGAAGTCGTAGCTAAGCTCATAACAACCGAACCCACTATAAATTTCGGGAGCCCAAACCGTAGTGAAATTGATGAACATGACATAACAAATTGCATCGCGCCATACACTATGATGCACAACCCAAGTAAAAAATAAACACCTAAAATATAGCCAGACAAACCTACCATGTTACAAATACCTTCAAGCTATCAATGAATTAATGCACGTCATTTACATGACTATGCCAATAAACTAGTTTATACTAACTGCATTTATTGAATGATACAAATATTATGCAAAAAGCACGTTACATTTGGGTAGCAGTTTTAGTCGTCTTAGACCATATAATTAAAGCATATGCTATGCAACATAGTCTCCCCTCTATACCCGGCCATATGATTACTTGGGTACTGGTTAAAAACCAGGGGGTTTCCTTTGGCGCATTAAGTAGTATCCCACCTATCATGCTTATTTTACTACAAATATGTGTCTGGGTGTATATCATGCAAAATGTTAAAGATGTCTTACCCTCCACCCTGATTACAGCTGGCTTCCTTGGAAACTTAATTGATCGCGTATTCTATACCTATATTATTGACATGATCCAGTTAAATGTATTCTCATTTACTTGGCCGTTTGTTTTCAATATAGCTGACATTTACATTTCTATAGCTGCAGCTATTATTCTATTAAAAAATCTACCTTTATTAAATATCCGGAACAAACTTGTCATCTAGCCATAAATTCTAGACAAGACTAGAATTTATTGGATTTTCAGTTTACAATCACACAAATAGCAAGGGGATAAGCGTGAGTCAAACACCAGTTAATGAAGAAAGTATACGTAGCTTCTGGAAAGAAAACGGTATATTTGAAGCTAGCATCAAAAAAAACAAAAACAATAAACCCTACATGTTATATGATGGACCTCCATTTGCAACAGGGCTACCACACTGCGGACACTTATTAACCCTTACAATTAAGGACACTGTACAGCGATATTTCGCCCAAATGGGATACCATGTTGAGCGACGCGGAGGCTGGGATTGCCATGGGCTTCCTATTGAACACGAAATCAATAAATCTCTAAATATGCAAGCCCATGAAGCAGTTGAAAAACTCGGGGTATCTGGATACAACCAAGCCTGTAGAGATATTGTTATGCGCTACAGAAAAGAGTGGCAATCAACGATCAATCGACTGGGTCGTTGGATCGACTTTGATAATGATTATAAAACAATGGACCCCGAGTATATGGAGTCTGTTTGGTGGGCTTTTGCACAGATATGGAATAAAGGGCTCATCTATCAAGGCAAAAAAGTTATGCCCTTCTCTACTAGCCTACAAACACCTTTGTCAAACTTTGAAGCTGGCTCAAATTATCAAATGGTACAAGATCCTGCTATCACCGTGCTGGTTCATACCCAAGACAATACGGGCATTGCAATTTGGACCACAACCCCATGGACATTACCCGCTAACCAGGCAATTGCTGTAAACCCTGAACTTACCTATGCACTTATTCAGCACCCAGACTTTGAAACTCCTTTTTGGATATGCAAAGAACAAATTAGTGCTTTGTTTGCCAAAACAAACATAGAAATTATTGAAGAAAAAGCAGGCCAGTCGCTCATTGGCATGCGCTATCAACCCTTATTCAATCTAGATGCTGAACCTCATGAAAAACAACACACAATTATCTCTGGAGACTTTGTTGAAACGGGAGTTGGTACTGGGTTTGTCCACTTAGCACCTGCTTTTGGAGAAGATGATCACGCAGCTTGTGTACAACAGGGCATAAAAAATATGATCTGCCCAATCAATCATCAAGGTATTTATACTGATTCGCTCCCTATGTGTTCCGGGCAATACATTAAAGAAGCTGATAAAACAATTATCAAAGATTTGAAAGAGCGTGGTCAATTGATTAAACAAGATGTTATTGAGCATAACTACCCATTCTGCCCAAGGTCTGATACACCATTAATCTATATGGCTGTTCCTTCCTGGTTTATGTCTGTATCCTCTATACAAGATAAACTCGTAGCATCTAACGAGCAAATCAATTGGGTTCCAGAGCACATTAAACATGGGCGATTCGGGAAATGGATCGCAAATGCTAAAGATTGGGCTTTATCTAGAAATCGTGTATGGGGGACCCCCATACCCTTATGGATCAACAATGAGACCGGCAACATCATTTGCATTGATAGTTTAGACTCCCTTCAAAAACATAGCAACCAAAGGCCTTCAGACCTACATAGAGAGCATGTTGACCCCATAGAATTTTCAATTCCTGGAGAGCCGGGTGTTTACAAGCGTGTGCCTGAAGTCCTTGACTGCTGGTTTGAGTCCGGCGCCATGCCCTATGCTAAAATGCACTACCCTTTTAAAAATAAAGAGCAATTTGAGGCTAGCTTCCCAGCCCAGTCCATCGCTGAAGGACTAGATCAAACCCGCGGTTGGTTTTACACATTAACTGTTTTATCGACCGTATTATTTGATAAACCCGCATTTGAAAATGTCATTGTTAGTGGCATCGTCATGGCTGAAGACGGCAAAAAGATGTCAAAACGTCTTAGAAATTATACACCCCCCGATGAGCTCATTTCTATTTATGGAGCAGATGCTTTAAGGCTCTATCTAATATCTTCAAACCTAGTCAAAGGAGAAGAGCAGCGCTTTTCTGATGATGGTGTAAAACAGATGTGTCGAAGCACTTTGATACCACTGCTTAGCGCGCTTAAGTTTTTCCAAACTTATGCTGATATCGATCAATGGAAAGCACAAGAAAAATTCAACAATTTGACGCCACTAGACCAATGGGTCTTATCCCGTCTTCAATCCTTAAAGGCATTGGTTCATGAAAATATGGAGCAATACAAACTTTATTTAATTACCCCTCAACTATTATCATTTATTGAAGAGTTAACCAACACCTACATTAGAATGAACCGCAGCCGATACTGGGGGAATGATAACACACCTGATAAACAAGACGCATATGAGGTTCTGTATACCGTTTTATATGAGATAGCATTGATCCTAACACCATTCACCCCTTACATGGCTGAGCACGTATTCCAAGCACTTAAATCCTATCAAAACATAGATACTCACCTTTCTGCTCACTTATGTGAATATCCACAACCCATTAAGAAATACATGCGCCCCCAGCTAGAGGAAGCCGTATCCTTGTTACAAGAAATCCTCAATATGGGACGTGCAAAGCGTGTTGAAGCTAACATCAGGATAAAAACCCCATTGTCTGAGTTAACTGTTGTACACCATGATGCTAAAATACTGAATGAAATCCAACAATTTGAACAACTTATTTGTGATGAACTCAATGTTAAACATGTTGCATTCAGACAAGATGAGTTTACATTCGTAGAACTTTCAGCCAAACCTAATTTACCCATTTTAGGCAAAGCACTGGGCCCTAAAATGCCTCAAGTCAAAAACGCAATCCTTAAACTTACCACCGGTGAAATTAAAAATTTAGAGCAACAAGATTCTATTACCATAGAGGGTATTACACTACCAGACAATGCACTACTCATTAATCGTACATGCAAACCCGAATTTAATGGGTTATCCAATGCACGCATTACCACGATCCTTGATATTAGCTTGAACCCAGCTTTAATCCAAGAAGGTTATGCGCGTGAAATTATTTCACAGGTTCAAAAGACTCGGAAGGACCTGGACTTGAATGTCGCCCAAAGAATTGAGATCATTATCAATGGCGACAAAGAGACACTTACAGTCTTTGAACAACATGGTGACATGATACTTACAGAAGTACTGGGTTTAAAATGGCATCACTACGATGCCATACAAAAGCACTTAATTGACTGTAAGCTTGAGGGGTCATTTACAATCATCCCAATCGATGAATAAACAAAAAAGTTACACTTCAGTCAACTACAATATTGAAAGAGCAACATTTAATCATTAGTATAGAGATGACGAATGATTACTAAAGGAGTTGCTATGGAAAATGGAGTCGGATTATTACTTGCTGTTACTAACAGCATTATATCATCACTATGCGCGATACCACTATATAATCTAGCTAAAGCTCTTTTTCCTTTTGCTCCTGTTCTGCTCCTAAAGCCTTTATTTATAGCTTTAGCATTAATCAATACATTCTGCTGGACAATCTATCACTTCCCAACAATAAAAAATGCAATCAAGAAAGTTAAAGCCCCTTATCGTAGTGAGAATGAGCGTCGTAACGAAACAGTTGAAACGCTTATAGATAATGCGCAAAGCCATGCAAGCAATGCAAGTGATAAAATCAAATTACGCGATAGTGTTATACAAACATTAACCCAAGAAATAAAAACAACCACCGAACAGATGGAGCGATTCTCTATTGCAGACAAAGCCATACGAGCGAAGTCAGGTTTCAAAGCCATCGTATATCGTGCAATCCACAACTCATTTTTGAAAAAAATCCTACATCAACCTCAAAACCAGCTCAACAAATATGCATCGGCGTGCCAAGCTCTACTCAAATCCGTAGAAGGAAAAATTAAATCCACCGTAACAGAACGATCTTCCATAGAAACCGTAAATATTAATACACAAATCTTGCAAGAAGAAATTAAAGCAGCTCTTCCTCTAAAGCCCTCTAAAGCTAAAAACTTGATTAAATCACTACTCAACAAAATATCAGCACTGATATACGTTTTAGCGAATGGAATGGGCTTAACTAATCAAGCAGTACCCCTTATTATGCTCCTCCCTAATCTACCTCTGCAAATATTAGCAGCGGCTTATGTATTTGCATCCGGTTATTTCTGTGCACAAAAAACAGACATTCCTGCATCTTTATATGAAAAAAGACTAGCTCAAGCTAGAAGCGCTAAAACAAAACAATACATTACCCAATCAGCTTTTCAATCACATAAAAAGTCTATCCTGAGGCTGCATAGTCATACTCAAAAGAAATTAAATGCAATTGTTACATTTGGCATATCAATTGGACAGTTCTTATCTGTAACAGCCTTTACTCAAATGCTTTACCTACTAATTAATGCGAAACTAACCAGCATAACCTTAAAAACGCTATTTACCCTGATCACCCACCCATTTTCAGCTCCATTGATATGTATACTAGCTGGCTTTGCTGCATTTATTGCCTGTTACGACCACACATATACATTAATGTCATTTGGCAGTAATAATTTACAAAAGAAGCTCTCACAAATAACAAAACACCCAAGTTTCAAAGTTAGCTTGCTCATGTTTACAACCCTCATGGCTATACTTTGCATAGGTAAGTTATTGCTTACTTCTCTAGCTCTTGCACTAACACTGCAAAGCTTAACTCAATACTTGGTAGTTTCTCTATGTGTTACACTCACATACCATGCATATAAACACTACGGTACAAATACAAATACCCACCCATTAGCTAAGATACTCTTTGGAATATCTGCCGTATTTAATACAGCAGCCGCAACCATATTTACAGTAATCCCTGGCTCTATCTATTCACCCATATGGTCCAAATTTGGTAGATTTAAAGTTGTTCCCAATAGTACATACGGGTTACTAACGTGTGCCGCAAACTATAATGCACTCACTGGTTTATTTAAACCGTCTACTGAATCCGTATCTAAAGACATTAAGGAAGCAAAAATTATATGACAGACATTGATCTACTTGATGACAATACAAAAAAAACTAAGTATGTAAATAACATCTTCTCCAATGTATCCAGTTACTACCGATTGATGAACAACTGCATGTCACTAGGGTCACACCACCTATGGCGAAAAAATGCAGTCATTGCACTTGACCCGAGCCCAGGAGATCATATCTTAGATCTAGCATGCGGCACTGGTGATGCTAGTGAGCTTATTTTACCCCTTATCTCTACAGCAGGCAGCATTCTCTGTGCTGACCCATGCACAGCAATGCTTGATGAGTGTAAAAAAAGGATAAATGACCCACGGGTGTCATACTTATGCACCCCAGGAGAATCTTTACCTACACTGGACCCCCAACCTAATCGTGCCATCATCTGTTTTGGCATTAGAAATTTCTCAAACCCCATGCAGGCTCTACAGCGTATTTATCAAAACTTAACAACCACTGGGAAAATTGTCATCCTTGAATTTAACCCACCTTCAGCTTCTTCCGTTGAATATACATACCAAAAATACTTAAACATTATGCTTCCTAAAATAGGTCGTATGGTTGCAAACGATGCAGAGAGCTATACCTATCTATCAGACTCTATACAACAGGAACCTTCACCCGATGAACGCATGGCGCTTCTTAGCTCCTGTGGATTTGAGTCGATATCTTATCAATCTTTAAGTTTCGGTATCGTAGGCATCTTTGAAGCATACAAATATACCTAACTATGTTTATTCTACCCCATCATCCTGAAATATTATCCTTTCTCGAAAAACACGAAGGAAAGACTCTCTATATTTCAACCACGCCAAGTTCTCTTACACAACATGTAGTGATTTGCTCTAAGGGTTTACAATGTATTGCATACCACCCATCTCCTTCATTAACACTTACCCTCGACTTATTAAGCAAAAAACCTAAATTATTACCAAAAATAAAATTTTCAGGAGATGCTGGATTGGCCATTGATATTAAAAAGCTCATTAAATCAACCCCGATACTTTGGGAAGACCTGCTAGCCAGTTACTTACCCCATACGATTTTTAGCAGTGGACAATTACTCAAGTCGTTCCTTAAAAAAAGCTGCTCTGGGGTTCAACAAGAAGGATATCATCGAACCCGTCACTATTTGGATGAACATCAACTTGCTGTCACACATCGTGAGCACAATAATCAGCATGAAGAAATAATGCAACTACACCATAAAATCAAACAGATAAATAAGCAGAACTAACCGACTATGATCCAAAACATTACACGAACACTAAGAATTTTATCTATCCTCTACACCTATGAAATTGACCAGTTAATATTTCCTAAGATTCTACGTCTCTCATATTTTACACACTGGTTGGTCCCTAAAGAGATTAAAACAATGACACGAGATGTGCGTTGCTTTCACGCATGTATTCAGCTTGGCCCCTTATTTGTTAAACTTGGGCAATTAGTCTCCATACGGCAGGACCTTTTTCCAGATGATATCACAAACACACTGACTCAATTACAAGATAAGACACCACCTGCAGATTTTCAGGCCATACAAACACAAATAGAAAGTGCACTTAATAAAAGCATTGACCAGGTTTTTAGCCAAATTAACCCCATACCCATTGGCTCCGCATCAATAGCACAAGCCCATGCAGCACAACTTAATAATGGTAAATCAGTTGTAATAAAAGTTTTAAAACCCAACATCAAAAAAGAAATTAAACGAGATCTTAAATTACTCAACTTCTTATGCAGATTTATCAAACACAAAGCTATTGCTAAAACGCTACTTCATGAATACGAACTCACACTCATGCACGAGCTTAATCTTTACCAAGAAGCCAGCCACTATTCTCAAATGCGTCATAATTTCAGCCAGGATGAACGAATCTACATTCCTTATGTTTATTGGCAGTACTCCGCTACAAACATCATCGTACTTGAACATATAAAAGCCTCTAAGCTAGCTGATGTATTATCTAACCCTGAAGTCTGTAAAAAAGAACTTGCCTACACGGGTATCCAACTCCTATTCGAACAAGTATTTGAGCACCGCTTCTTTCATGCTGACATGCATCCTGGCAACTTATTCTTTGATACCACTAACCCGAACAAGCCCAAATATATATTAATAGACTTTGGAATCATCGGAATTCTATCACCTAACGACCAATATTACCTAGCAGAGTGTTTTTTAGCATTTTATCATAGAGACTATACTCGAATAGCACAACTCCATGTTGATGCACAGTGGGTCAGCCCTAATGCGAACATTATTCAATTAGAGCATGCACTAAGAGGCGTCTGTGAACCTTTACTTACACTCCCACTACAAGAAATTTCAATCGCGCATTTAATGCACGAGATTATAACAACCTGTAAAAAGTTTGATTTAAATATTCAGCCACAATTATTAATGCTACAAAAAACACTATTCCACACTGAATCCATTAGTCGCAAGCTCTATCCAGAGCTAAACATATGGCAAGCAGCAGCCCCTTATATTAAATCCTTTATGAAAAAGCGCGTCAGCATCCAATCTGGCTGGCACCACATGAAGCATGAACTCCCTCGAATTTTTTCTCAATCACCAGAAATACCCCGCTTGCTGCATGCTCATTTAAAACAAAAACCCCCTGCAACAACGAAAACAAGATCCTCAAGCCTATTCATCCTCGGGGTTACAGTGGGCTGTACGCTTAGCCTTACTACCCAATTGACAATTCCTATAGGCGCTTATATAATTACTCACACAATTATCATTATGATATTACTGAGACAATGGAAAGTATAAAAAAGAACAGCATTCTATACCTATTTAGCTGCATGACACTATCATCAGCGATACCTATTTCACTTCAAGACATGCTACAACATGTTCAAGCACTTAATGCAGATGTCCTGAGTTTAAACCTAGAAGAAAAAAAAGAAAATACTGCTAACATTTTTAAAAACAAACCACAAATCATTGATATTAAAAATCACTCAGACCCACTCAGCAACAAGCATGACTTATCTTCTAAAATAGCATGGTCTCCCTTCAAAAGATTAAAAATAGATGCTGATATCAGTACAAACATTTTCAACAATGAAATTGAGACTATATCCTATCAACTAAAAGCATCCATTCCGCTAACCCATCAAGAAACAGCCACACAACAGCATCTAAAAACGCTAAACAAACAGATCAGAGTACTTGACTACACATCAAACTCTGAAAAAATCATTTTATCTACCCTCAAAAGTTATCGAGCCTGTGTTGTTTCTCATCTAAAGCACCAAGTACAAACCTTGACCGTTCAACTATTACGAGAACAGTCTCAAATAGCACAATCCCAATTAACACATGGAGTTATCTCAGAGTATGAGCACAAAAAAGTACTCAATAACATACAAAAAGAAGCATTAAAAGATTGGGAGGCTGAATACACACTCAATAGCCAAATGAATCAATTAAAAGAAACAATGGGTATCCCCTACCACCAACCTATTGAGCTGGATGAAACGATACACTTTCATCAACCTGAGCATATGATTATTCCACTCGAGAACTACCTCCCATGGCAACAAGCAAACCTTGTCCATGAAAAAAACTTTTTAGAATCTGTTCCTGATCGGAATACTCCGGAATTAATGCTTGAAGGATCGATAGACCACACCGGGAAGTACAGCATTGGACTAAACTTTGTTCTCACCCCCCAAACAGCATCCGATCAACACCATCGAAAAGTCTACCCCTTAACGAAACAACAGCAGCAAATTAAAGCACAACAAGCCAAGCATCTCCACACTGCACAACTCGACAAACAATACTTCCAAACATTGCTATTAAATGAAAAACTCAAACTCTCCGCAGAAGAACTACAACTGGCACAAAGTAATCTTCAAGCTGCGCACACCCAATTTAAATACGGCCAAATTTCTAACTCAGAGTTAGTTAGAGCGACTATAGAACTTAGAGATCAATACAATTCAACCCTCGAACTCCAGGCAGAATATGCCAATGCTATTGATGACTTTTATCAGACTTCAGGAAGGTTCCATGAAATTATCAACTATATTACCGCTACCCGTTAAACTACTATTATTAATAGTAACCGCCCTAATTAGCCAAGCAAGTAACACGCCTTACATCGTTCAGACATCCAAGGTAAACAGCATAGAATCATACAGTGGTGAGATTCATGCAAGCCAATGTACTGAACTCCAACACCCTCATGATGCCATCCTAATACCGCTTGTTCCATTTGGCTCATTCGTTCAGCCCAACACACCTATATTTGAAATCAAATCGTCCAGTTTGAAAACAGCATTAATCAAATCTATATATGATCACAATCAAAATATAATGAACTTTGAAATTGAAAAAAATACCTTTGCCGCACAAAAGGAGTTATTTTCACTTGGGTCTATTTCTGCCAACAAATGGATAGAAGCTAATAAAGCCTATAATCAAGCCAGCTATAATTTATTCCATAGTACACAAACACTCAACAAAAACCTTGAGCACTACCATCTCCCTGATTCTAAAAAAGATGAATTAAGCACATTACCCTTATCTGAGCTCTCTCAATATATTGATCAAGAGTTAACTGCATATATTTATGCACCGACAAGCGGTACCTTAATATCTGAAAACACGCCCTTTAAAAACAATATCCATAAAGACACTGTCTTTGCTAAAATATTTAACAATGATGCATATTATATTGAGTTGTCTGTTGATGAATACGCACTGAATAAAATACAGCTCGAACAACTTGCTGTTATTACCCTTCTAGCCAGTAAAACAAAGCTTGATGGACATGTGACATCCATTAACCCCATACCTAAACCAGGGGCGAAACCTGCACGCTATAGCGTATACGTTGCAATTGATACTGAAAATAATGACACCACGGTATATACCTTTGGGATGCAGACTACTGTTGATATTGTTACTAGCACTCAATCTAAAGTAATGATTCCAATCTCTAGTGTTTTATACATCGATAATAAACCTATGGTGAAAAAATATAACCCCAAAAACCAAGTGATACTGATACCTGTTGAGCTGGGAAATACATCAGGAAATTATATCCATGCTCTATCTGGTCTAACAATAGGAGATCAAATCGTTGAGCCTAATTAAATTAACGCATGTAAGCGCTCATTATGATGTCTGCATCCTTCAAGATATCAATCTAATTATTGAACCTAATTCTTTTACCTCAATAACAGGTGACTCTGGAACAGGAAAAAGTACATTGCTAAACATCATTGGGCTACTGGCTCCACCCTGTAAGGGCCAGGTATTCATCTCACACACAAACACCCAGTTACTTTGCAACCGCAAATTAGCAAATATGCGCAACCAAACCTTTGGTTATATCTTTCAAAAGCCGCATCTAATTTCTCATTTATCACTCTATGAGAACATCATTCTTCCCACGACATATACACCTTATACAGACAATTTCAAAGACTATGCAATGCAACTTATTGAGATCTGTCAACTTGAACAACATCTTAAAACACCAGTCACATACTTATCATTGGGGCAGCAACAGAGAGTCTCAATCGCACGCGCACTAATTTTAAAACCTGAAATAATTATTGCCGATGAACCTACTGGTGCACTAGACCCAAACAACACTCACAGAATCATGCGACTATTAAGAGAGATGAACCCAACCTGCGCAATCATTATGAGCACCCACAGCCATCAACTCATCGCTAAAAGCGACCAACACTATCAAATCCACAATAAAAAACTGGTGAGCGTATGAGCTACTTTAAAGGTATGTACCATCGGTATATCTGGTTAACCGTGACGGCAATGGTCATTAGCTTTACATCGTTTATACTCACTGACTATTGTATTCTTAATACACGCGCCCAAATTAACCAACAGTTTGATCAATCACAACAGCACATCACTCTATATTTTCAGCATAAATCTAAAACAGTTCACTTTGAAAACTTCCTAAAACTACTATCTAATGTTCCTTACAAAAGTCTAATTCAAATACACAGTCAGGTATATAACATACAAAATGACCCTATCTTTATCTTCTCCGCAACCCCTAATCAGATTGACAAGAAAATGTATAGCGGTCGAGATCTTCATCCCAATGATATTGATCCTTACGGTGTTGTTATTATCGATCATCAAACACCTATCCAAAAACGAGAACCCATCATCATCAATGATACAGTCATCAAACCCATAGGCAAAGCCATGACACATAATGCTGCACACATTCTCAAGCCTTATGATTACTCCATGCAAGTTAGCCCGCTAACGTTTACAAGACTATTTGGCAAAACCCCACCTCAATCAATTATCATTACACCCGAAAACTCAAAAAAAAGCCATGAGGCTGAACAGATGATACGTGACTGTATCCGCAAATTTCATAATGAGTTTAATACACATATCATTGCACCCAATGATGTCACTACACTTAAAACTCAAACACTCAAAACCATTAATGCAGCCTCATTTGGACTGAAAGCCCTGATTGCTATACTTGCTATTGCAAGCTTAACCAATTTAAATGTATCCATTTACTCTCAGCGCCAACCAGAGTTTGCACTCAGACAAGCCATTGGTGCAAAACCTAGAGACATCATCAAGATGCTATTTTTAGAAACTTGGTCAATTTGTTTATTATCAGGTGGTATTTCAATACTCATAAGTCTAATGATTATCAGCAAAACCAATGCCCTTATGAACTGGGGTCATGGCATCTCTTGGCTAACACTTATTAAATCAATGAGTTTTATCACTTTTGTCAGCATGGTTAGCAGCTTTCTTCCTGCACAAAAAACTTTTACAATTCCGATTGCACATACGTTAAAAGGAGCATAAACTGAAATAATCAATGGATAGAACATCATGCATAAATGCTATATTGTTGACAGCAAACGCACGCCTAGAGGGATAGGAAAAGAGTCTGGAGGCTTACATACCGTCTCATCGTTATCATTATTAAGCCAAACACTCGAAGCTACGGTCCCATATGCGCTAAAACCATTTATAGAAGATTTAATCACTGGGTGTGTCATGCCCGTTGGCGAACAAGGAGCAAATATTGCACGCAGTGCTCTACTCCGCGCAAGCTTCCCAGACACAGTCCCTGGAATGCAAATAAATCGGTTTTGCTCATCCGGTTTGGATGCTATAGCTCTGTGTGCTAGCAAAATCATGGCTGGACAGCAATCTCTAAACCTTGCTGCCGGTATAGAATCGATGTCCCGAGTCCCTATGCTAAGTGATGGAGGTGCTCTAGTTGCTGACCCCTCTATTGCAATGCAGCACAACATTATCCCACAAGGAATTAGTGCTGATTTAATTGCGACTATTGAATCTTACACTCGTGAACAGCTTGATCAGTTTGCAGTCGATAGCCACAAGAAAGCCTTAAATGCGATTAAACGAAACTACTTGAAATCTATTATTCCAATTTATCACGCCTCTGGCATTGAAGCACTTACAAATGATGAAGTGCCAAGAAACTGCAATTCCAAGGCGCTAAGTTCACTACAGCCCAGCTTTGAACTCATTGGGAATATGGCTGGTTACAATGCGCTAGCACTCAATCAATATCCAGAGCAAAGTAAAATCAATCACCTCCATCACGCTGGAAACTCATCAGCATTAGCAGACGGTGCTACTGCTACACTTTTAGCTAGCGAAACTGCTATTCACCAACATGGATTAAAGCCACGTGCACAGATCATTGCCTTTGACCAAATAGGTACCGATCCAACTATTATGCTCACAGCTCCAGCAGCTAGCTGTAAAAGACTTTTAGAGAAATGTAAACTACACACCTCTGATATTGACCTTTGGGAAATTAATGAAGCTTTTTCTGCTGTCGCACTTAAGTTCATACAAGAGCTTAATCTAGAAGCTTCTAGAGTCAATGTAAATGGAGGTGCTATTGCTTATGGGCATCCTTTAGGAGCGACTGGGGGTATGCTAGTCGGAACCATTGTGGATGAACTCACACGTAGACAACTTAAACGCGGCGTAGTAACGCTATGTACAGCTGCTGGAATGGCAGCTTCAATGCTTATTGAGCGAGTTGAATAATGAATCATATACTGTATCAAGTCCAATCTAATGTAGCGATATTAACACTACAACAAAAAAACAAGTCCAATAACCTAATCACTGCTTCAGTATTTTCAGAACTTAAAAAATATATTTATCAAGCCAACCATGATGATAATATTCAAGGACTGATTATCACCAGTGGCTTTAATCATTTTTGCTATGGAGCTGATGTCGCATTTATTCAAAAATTAACGACCACACCTTTATCGACACAGTACAAGAAAATAATGGACATGCATGAAGTACTTATGGTGCTTACTGAGGGTAAACCCAGTGTATGTTTAATTAATGGTTTATGCTTAGGCGGAGGGTTAGAGATTGCATTAGCCACTCAATACCGTATTGGCATTATGAACACACAAATGCGACTCGGCCTTCCTGAGGTTAAAATCGGTTTAATCCCTGGACTCGGAGGAACTCAGAGACTTATCAGACTCATAGGTCTAGAGCATGCACTTCCTACACTATTAAAAGGAAATAATGTCCACGAAGACCAGGCATTACAATATCAACTAATTGATGCTCTCTCTAAAACAAAAAAAATAGCCATCACTCAATCCATCGCCTGGATAAAAAACCCAGAGACATCCAGAAAAAAACATTCAGTAAACCCTTATCGAAATCTACAAACATTCTCAGGCGCCTGCGCACTCATAAAAAAAGACACGCAAGGATGCTATACACATGTAGAAAACCTTATCCAATGTATTTATGAAGGCGCCTTGCTTCCATTACGACTTAGTCTTGAGTGTGAAGCACACTTTTTCTTAAAAACACTCAACAGCAAACAAAGCCAAGATATACTGAAAACCTTATTTTTTGATCGCATGGCCATAAGAAAGCATGCTAAATCCTGCGCTAAGAGGCATGCTATTGAACACTTAGGTATTATTGGCGGAGGGTTTATGGGATCGGCTATTGCTGCACACGCACTCGCAAATGGCATCCCCTGCACTGTTATTGAACAACCTAAGCGCATTACTCAAGTTACACAGACCCTACATGCATGCCTGCAAAACTACCCGCCCACCTCTGCTAAAATGAAAATAACAAGTGATATGAAGCAGCTAAGCAAAGCTGATGTCGTGATTGAAGCCGTATTCGAAAATATTGAACTCAAGCAAAGCATACTCAAAGAGGCTGAACAATACCTAAAGAAAGGAGCACTTCTAGCAACGAACACATCATCTATTCCAGTTGGCATCTTAGCACAAGCGCTAGAAAGCCCTCAGCAGTTTATCGGCATACACTTCTTTTCCCCCGTAAGGAAAATGCAACTGGTAGAAATCATTAGTAGCAAAAAAAGTAATATTGCAAGTCAACAAAAAGCATTAGCGCTCAGCATTCTATTGAAGAAAACGCCCATACTGGTCAAAGATATTGCTGGATTTTATACAACAAATGTAGCTATGGCATACGCCTCCTCTGCGCTTGACATGTTAAGCAAAGGCATTCCCGCTCATTTAATAGAAACTGCAGCACGGCGCATTGGCATGCCAACACCACCACTCCAGCTATTAGACGAGATCGGCATTGACGTGATTCATGGTATTATTCAGCAACAAAAAAGCTTAAGCCAAAAAGTGAACCCCCATGCTGAAAAAATTATCACCGAACTTTATACACAAAAGAGAATGGGCCGAAAGGAAAAGGCTGGATTTTATTCATATACCCCGTCACGCATACTATGGGATGGCATTAAACAGTGGGAAAAATTAGATCAGTCTTATGATATTGCAAACATTGAACATCAGCTATTTTCTGCACAAACGAATGCAGCAAAAGAGCTGGTAGAAACAGGAATAATAGATGCAGCCAGTGCAAATGTAGGCGCTATATTGGGACTTGGTTTTTGCCCATGGTCGGGCGGACCCTTACAAAACAATTAATTTTTAAAAAAAATCTGCACAAACTCATTAATCTCGCTATAATAACCACGAACATGAAATAGGAGCCTCCAAATGGCTGACAACTTAAGAAATATTGCAATTATCGCTCACGTTGACCACGGTAAAACCACACTGGTTGACCAACTACTCAAACAAACAGGTACACTCAAAGAAACGCCTGATGGAGGACTTGCTCTTGATTCAAACGATCTAGAGAAAGAAAGAGGTATCACCATTTTATCTAAAATTGCGAGCCTAAACTATAAAGACCATCAAATTAATTTAGTAGATACACCTGGACACGCAGATTTTGGCGGAGAAGTAGAACGTATCCTATCCATGGTTGATACCTGCCTATTAATTGTTGATGCGGCTGAAGGGCCTATGCCACAAACAAGGTTTGTTACTCGAAAAGCATTTGAACATGGTCTAAAGCCTGTAGTAGTCATCAATAAAATAGACAGAGATGGCGCGCGACCTGACTGGGTTATTGACCAAGTATTTGAACTTTTTGATCACTTAGGTGCATCAGATGAACAGCTAGACTTCCCTGTACTTTATGCATCAGCAATTCAAGGGATCGCATCTGACAACCTTGAGGATACTGCTACTGACATCTTTCCTATTTTAGACCATATTATTAATCATACACCCGCACCAAAAGTTAACCCTGATCAAGCATTCCAAATGCAAATATCAAGCTTGGACCATTCTTCATATACTGGAACTATCGGAATTGGCCGTGTTACGCGTGGAAGAATAACCCCAAATAGTCCGATTAAAGTTATAGACAGATCGGGCGATATTCGAGGTGGACGAATCTTGCAAATCTTATCCCATCATGGACTAACTCGTGTAGAAACCAACCAAGCAGTCGCTGGGGATATCATTGCTATCACCGGTGCTGGGGATCTAGATATTTCAGACACCTTATGTGACCCAGAGTGTATTGAAGCCCTGCCTGCGCTAAACGTTGATGAACCTACAATCTCGATGACATTCGAGGTCAATGGGTCGCCTTTTTCCGGACAAGACGGTGAATTTTTAACATCAAGACAAATAAGAAAACGTTTGACTGATGAAACACAACATAATGTAGCCTTGAAAGTAGCTGAATCCGATTCAAGCGAAAAGTTTCTTGTTTCTGGTAGAGGTGAGCTCCACTTATCCATTCTAATTGAAAATATGCGCCGTGAAGGATTTGAACTCGCAATCAGCAGACCGAAAGTTATTTTAAAAGAAATTGATGGTGTCATGCATGAACCCTATGAACTGGTTACATTGGATGTCCAACAACAACATCAGGGCGCGATCATTGAAAAACTCAATGCAAAAAGAGGTATACTACGAGACATGATTCCAGATGCTCATGGACGTGTCCGCCTCGACTACGAAATGCCTTCTCAAGGCCTTTTTGGCTTCCAAAATGAGATGATGAGTCTTACCCAAGGCACAGGTATTGCCCACCATGTATTCTTAGATTATCGACCTTACGTTAAAATCTCTGAACACAGTCGACATCATGGTGCCTTAATTGCGAATGCTGCAGGCCCTGCTACAACCTATGCCTTATACAATCTTCAAGGTCGTGGTCGAATGTTAATTAAACCCGGCGATCAAGTCTATGAAGGTATGGTGATTGGTTTACACAACCGTGACAATGACCTAGTGGTTAATATATGCAGAAACAAACAACTTTCAAATGTTCGTGCATCAGGAACTGATGAAAGCATGATCCTTACTCCACCTATTAAATTTACATTGGAACAGGCTATGGGCATGATTAACACCGATGAGCTGGTTGAAATCACACCTAAAAACATTCGAATCAGAAAGAAGTTTTTAAAGGAAAGCGACCGAAAGAGAGAGAGTAGAAGCAATAGCTAACCCTGACTTGCGGTATCTAAACTTTATGATACACTATTGACATGAATAATACGATCAAACAAATTTTAGGCACCGCATTGACTCAGCTCGGCTGGGATCAGCACGCACCAGTTATAGTCACCAAGACCAAAAATGCTGAGCATGGCGATTTTACTTCAAATATTGCGCTGGTGCTATCTAAGCATGTGGGCCTCCCCCCTATGAAGATTGCACGTAAAATACACGACGCAATTATTGATAGTGAGGTAACACGTATTGAAGTAGCTCCGCCTGGATTTATAAACTTTTACATTGCTAGTGATTTCACGGAAACCATCAAAAAAATCATCAACAATGACTCCGATTTTTTTCGTCCAAACATTGGAGAAAACAAAGCTGTTTATCTAGAATATGTATCTGCAAACCCAACGGGTCCGCTGCATGTTGGTCATGGTAGATCTGCAGCATACGGGTCTTCATTAGCAAAGATTTTGTCCAGCACTGGCTTTAAAGTCCATACTGAATACTATGTTAATGATGCCGGCTTACAAATAGATGTATTGACAACCAGTCTTTGGCTCAGAATCCTTGGATTAACACCACCTAAAGGGTGTTATACTGGAGACTATTTAGTTAATCTACCTACCAAGCCTGAATGGACTACTGCTGTCCCCCAGATTCTCGAATCACTTCTGCAAAAGTGGAATGAAGAAACTGCGACTGATTTAACACCTAAGCTGATTCAACTATGCAAAGATGCACTTGGCAAACATTATGATGAAGCAAAGCAATGGATTGTACACGAAATCACTACTCAAATTAAACAAGATCTTAAACAATTTGGTGTCGAATACGACCACTGGTTTCACGAATCTTCACTACTCGACAACAATGAACTTGAGCCAGTTTTAGACTTACTGAGTCAACAAGACGTCATTTATGAAAAAGAAGGTGCTCAATGGTTTAAGTCTACAAAGCATGGGGATGAAAAAGACCGTGTTATCAAACGCTCTAACGGTGTTTGGACCTACTTTGCAACCGACCTAGCTTACCATCACAAAAAGCTATCCAACCCAAACACACAGGTACTTGATATCTTTGGGGCAGACCATCATGGATACACACCCAGAATTAAATCCGGTATTAAAGCACTGGGGCATGATGAGCAAAACTTTAAAACTATATTAATACAGTTTGCCAACTTATACCGAGGAAAGACAAAGATTTCAATGTCTACACGTCAAGGGCAATTTGTCACCCTGGAGAACTTATATAAAGAAGTTGGAGTTGACGCTGCACGTTATTTTTACTGCATGCGGAAATCAGATCAACATTTAGATTTTGATCTGGAACTGGCCAAACAAAATAATAACAAAAACCCTGTCTACTACATCCAGTATGCCCACGCCAGAATCAAGAGCATTCTTGCAAAGAATGGACAGTATATTCCAAGCTCAAAGCACTTCCTGCATCCATCGGATACTGAGGTTGAGCTGCTTGACGCACTTGCAGAGTACCCTACTGTATTAATCAAAACAGCTCAAAGAAGTGAAGTCTATCAATGGACTCAATACTGTTACCGTATTGCAACCCATTTTCACCGTTATTATAACAATACACAAATCTTATCGGATGATTCTCAAGAACGATACCACCGCTTACTCATTTGTTTTTTAACCGCACAATGTTTATCCAAAGCACTAGAAAACCTTGGGATTAATGCACCGGAATCAATGTAATGTTCGCAACCATCCAAAATCTTGCACGCGCATGCATCTTCTGCACACTATGTGCAACCTCTGCATATTTTCTAACAGCCGACACATACTACTCAACTCAAGTCACACAGTGGCCAGAAAATCTAAACCCAGGATTTTATTTAGTACTAAACACAGACAAAATAGAACCAAATCTTGAAATAATGCACCAAAAAAGTGCAAAAAAGACCTATTTTGGACCTTCATACACTATCAAAGACAGCTATCAAAAATATAGCAAAATCAAATCATTACACCCAGGAATTCACCTAAACCTTATCAAGATAGACGACAAAGCCGCAAGCACCGACATTTAATCCTTGCAATATCAGTGTGGAAACGTATAATTAAGCACAGCGGGGTGGAGCAGTCTGGCAGCTCGCCGGGCTCATAACCCGGAGGCCGTAGGTTCGAATCCTACCCCCGCTACCAAAATGAATACGAACGAATGAAGCCCCGTATGGGGTTTTTTTCATAGGAAAATGCGAGTATTGCGATGAACCGTGAAAAACTAAATGAAGCGATCACTTCAGCTGTCAAAGCACATCAGCTGGAGCTTTATGGCGTTTTATTTACACAAGACAGCGCTTTCGTCTATATCAAAAACCCAGAAGGAACGAGCATCAAAGATTGTGAGAAGGTACTCAAACAAATTAGTTATACGATTGATACATCAGACATTCACCTAGAAGTTGAGTCTGCAAGTATATACGCCCCATTACTAGAGCCCAAACACTATGAGCCGCACTTAGGGAAAAAAATTAAATGCTATACCCTCACACACAAAAAACCTTTAACCGGGTCAATAAGCGAAATCCTTGACACAGGAATAATATTAGAAAAGCACAATCAAGAAAAAGAAACGATTTACTGGAAAAACATCAGAAAGTCCACATTGAAACAGACTGGAGCGGTAGCATGACACAATCAATCATCACTTACATTCAAGCTGTAGCAGCCGAAAAAGGTTTAAACCCTGAAGATGTATTCAGTGCACTTGAACTAGCACTTGCTACTAGCACGAAAAAAACATTTTCTGAAGATATAACGATATCATGCGAGATCAATAGAAAAACAGGTGAATCAACGTATTACAGGGTTTGGACTGTCGTATCTGATGACTATGAAGACTTCAACCCTGACCAAGAGATTAGAATATCCGATACAAAAAAGGACTATGATAATTTATCAATTGGCGATGATATTATAGAAGAACTCAATTTAGACCTATCTTCAGATGATGGTGGAGCAAGTAGTAGCGTTGGTCGCATAGAAATTGAAAAAGCAAAACAAGTTATGCTCAAAGCTGTTAGGGACGCGGAGCGCGCACACATTGCAAGAGAGTACGAATCAGCCATTGGCGACCTCTTTATTGGAGAAGTCACCCATGTTAGCCGCGCCTCAATCACACTTGAGACCACTGGCATTCAAGCGGAAATACCCAGATCAGAACTTATTCCTAAAGAAATCATCCGTAAAGGTGATAGAATCCAGGGTTGTTTAACACATATTAATGTAGAAGGCCGCGGACCTCTATTACAACTCTCTAGAAAAAACAATTCAATGCTTGCCACCCTTTTTAAGCAAGAGGTGCCTGAGATTTCCGAGGGAATCATCCAAATTAAAGCAGCAGCACGAGATCCAGGATCAAGAGCGAAAATTGCAGTAAAATCAAATGACGCTCGCATTGATCCTATCGGCGCGTGCATTGGAGTTAAAGGATCACGTGTTCAAGCCATTTCAAATGAGCTACACGGTGAGCGAATTGATATCATTAAATGGGACAACGACCCTGCGCTACTTGCAGTTAATGCACTATCCCCTGCTGAAGTCAGATCTATTGACATCAATGATGAAGAGCGAACCATGAATATTGCGATCAGCACTGAAATGCTATCACAAGCAATTGGAAAGAGTGGGCAGAACATTAATTTAGCAAGTGAACTGGTTGGCTGGAAACTAAAGATCATTTCTAATGAGCAGGCTAATGAGCTATCTAAAAAAATGATTGATACAGCAATTAACATCTTCACCAACAAAATTGACGTTGATGAAAGTGTAGCTACAGCGCTTGCCAATGAAAATATTAAAACAATCTCTGAACTTGCAGATACAGACATTGAAACCATTGCTGCAATTGATGGCTTTGATACTGAGATTGCCGAAGAATTAATTAACCGTGCCAAAGATTATTTACTTGACCTAGCCTTATCCGGAAACGATGAGATAGATGCGCTTATGGAGCTGGATGGGATGACAATGACTGTTGCCGAGCAACTCATTTCTACCAACATTTCAAATCGTGATGCACTAGCAGATATGTCTGTTGACGAGCTTACTGAATCTATACGAATTGACGCCGATCAAGCAGCTAAAATCATTCTTAGCGCTCGAGCCCATTGGTTTGAGCAAGACACAGACAAACCACAATAGGACTTCATATGTCAATAAAATTGAGCATAGCACTGCTCTCATCAAAGATGGGTATTGAGCCTCAAAAGCTACATAAATTACTCAAGGATGCAGATACACCTGCTAGCAGTGATGATGCAACGCTTACCCCAGAGCAGATTCAAGCAATTCGTTCAGGCATGAAAAAGTCCTCATCCTCACAAACACAGCGTAGCACAGTAAGTATCACTAAAAATAAAGAACCCACTAGTAACAAACTAACAATTACCCGCAAAGATAAACAAGAAAAAGCACCCAGCACATTAACCATTAACCCACGCGTCAAAAAACAGGCGAAGCCAATAACCAAATCAACGCCAGCCCCTGCAGAAAAACCAAAAGTAACCATAAAGCAAGAAGCCCCAAAGCCAACTGAAACAAAGAGCCCTGAACCGAAAACAGAACCCCTCAAAAAGGAAAAAGCAAGCCTGGATCTTCAGCTTGATTCCAACACAGTAGCTATTGGCGATGTTACAAACCTAGAAGAACTAGCACAACTGACTAAATTAAGCGTTATCAAACTCACTCAAGCATTTTTTGACCAAGGCTTTATTCTAAAGAAAAATGACGCCATAGAGTTTGAAACAGCCTCCTTGCTACTTGAAGCTATTGGAGTCACTGCAACGAAAAAAGAGCCTGTTGAGAAGAAAAAGGCGGCACAAAAAAAGAAAGTATCTACAGGAACAGAAGGCAACGAAATAAGTAGAGCTCCAGTAGTAACCATTATGGGGCATGTAGATCATGGGAAAACATCTCTGCTTGACTATATTCGCAAAACTAAAGTAGCACAAAAAGAAGCGGGTGGAATTACGCAACATATTTCTGCTTACCAGGTATCAACATCTAAAGGTTTAATTACCTTCATGGACACCCCTGGACATGAAGCATTTTCAGCCATGCGTGGTAGAGGCGCAAATATTACAGACATTATTGTTTTAATTGTTGCATGCACTGAAGGACTCAAGCCACAGACTATAGAATCCATACAACATGCGCAAAAAACACAAACCCCTATGATCGTTGCCCTTACTAAAATGGACATCGCTGAAAAAAGTCAGGTAGATGTTGCAATAAAAGAGCTCAGCGCACATAACGTATTAGCAGAATCCTGGGGTGGTGATACCATGGTTGTACCCATTTCCTCAAAAACAGGTGAAGGTGTAGATGACCTACTAGAGTCTATTAGCTTACTTGGAGAGATGCTGGAACTGAAATCATATGATAGCGGCCCTACGGTTGGTCGAGTTATTGAATCAAGGCTAGATCGTGGTCGTGGTACAGTCATTACACTTATTGTCCAATCAGGCACACTAAAAATCGGTGACTGTGTATCCATTGGCCCTGGTTACGGTAAAGTCCGAACCATGATGAGCGAAGGCAATAAAAAAGTAAAATCAGCAGGCCCCTCTTGTGCCGTTGAGATTACAGGCATATCCCCTATACCTAATGCTAATGACGAGCTATCCTCACACCCTGATGAAAAAAGTGCACGCCTCTTTGCACAGCAATATGCAGATCCAAATCAGGTAACCATTGCTACTCCTACTTCAATTGATAGTTTATTTGCTAGTATTGAGGAAAAACTTACTCTAAGAATTATTTTAAAAGCAGACACACAGGGGTCTCTTGAAGCAATCAAAGACATTCTTGAAAGCCTGTCTATCCCAGAGACAGAGCTCAACATTATTGATGCACAAGTAGGTAGCATTAACTCATCAGACTCTAACCTAGCAAATAGTTCTGGCGCGCAAATTATTGGCTTTAATGTATCAACAGAGTCCTCTGCTAAAAAAACAATAGAGCAACAAGCGGTCAACGCGCAAACTTTCAAAATAATTTACCAGCTTATTGACTACGTCACCTTAGAACTTAAAAAGCTTAAAGGACCTGAATACATAGAATCCAAGCTTGGAACAGGACGCGTCAAAGCCGTATTTAGATCCTCTAAATTTGGTCAGATTGCAGGATGTGATGTCTTAGAAGGTATCATTAAAAGAGGTGCCAAGGTTAGATTCACACGCGGCGATAAAGTAATTTTTGACGGGGAAATTAACTCTCTTAAAAAAGAAAAAGACACCGTCTCTGAGGCACGTAAAGGAACAGAGTGCGGAATAGGATCAAAAAACTTTAACAAAGCTGAAGTTGGCGATAATGTATTTTGCTACGAACTCATTGAACAAGCCTATGAGTAATTTTAGCACATCAAAGATAGAGTCCCTACTCAAGCAAAACCTTCACGAATGGCTGATTAATAATAAACAACTCGACCCAAGGATTATTACATTACGTATTGACAAAATTATCTTAAGCAAAGACTTGTCATTAGCAAAAATATTTTGCTATCACGAAAGTATTGACCCCCCACTACTGCGTAAACTAAATAAACAAAACTACTTTATCCGAAAACATATAGTTAATAATATGAAAATAAGAAAAATACCTAAGTTTAAATTCTATGAATCAGAGCTAGAGACACAGGATCAAAAACTAGACTCAATTCTCAACGAAATTGCTAAAAAACACAATGATTAATGGATTCTTAGCAATCTCAAAACCTCACGGCATCACGTCGCATCAATGTGTTGCAATCGTAAAGAAAAAATATCATGCAAAAGTTGGGCACACAGGAACACTCGACCCCATGGCTACTGGAGCTATGATTCTATCGCTGAATGATGCAACTAAGTTTAGTCAATGGATCATTGCTCGAGATAAGGCCTATACTGCTACAATCAAATTAGGGCAGCAAACCAGCACTGACGATGCAACTGGGCAAACCATTAATGAGCAAACACCTCCCTCGTTAACTATTACCCAAATTACTGAAGTACTCTCAAAGTTCACAGGAGAAATCAATCAAGTCCCACCTAAGTTTAGCGCCATACATATTAACGGGAAACGTGCTTATAAACTTGCTCGTGCTGAAGCTAGTTTTGAGCTGCCCACACGATTAGTCACTATTCACAGCAACAAACTCATACACTATAACAAAACGACTTCCGAAATAATTATTGAGACTCACTGCGGATCAGGCACGTATATTCGTTCATTAGCCCGTGATATCGGCCATGAATTAGGAACCTATGCACATTTAAATCAACTGCATAGGCGATGGGTAGCACCCTTTCAAAACAACACCTATATTCCTTTAGATAATTTACCAGACACCCCCCCTATTATTTCCCTTGAAGAAGCATTTAGCCAATACCCGCGTATAAACTTGACACAAACACAAACACAAAACCTAATACATGGAAAGCAAATAAGTACTGAAAACAAAATCCAAAACACCCCTACTACAGCTTTTTACAATGAGCAATTCATTGGCATGCTTACATTTACTAACCATAACACTTACAAGAGTATTAAACTCATCAATACAAAACACATCACCTTGTAGGCATTTAAGAAATCCACCAATAAACAATATAAAACACTTGTTAATCGCAAAAAAAATGTATATGATGATCACTAGTTAATTTTTTATAGACTCGGAGTAAAAATGGCAACAAATAACGAAACCAGTAATGCAAAGCAATATGCGCAGCATGAAAAAGACTGCGGCTCAAGCAGCGTGCAAATTGTTAGGTTAACTGAAAAAATACAGCACCTAACTTCACATTGCCAAATCAACAAAAAAGATAATTCTGCTATTAGAGGTCTAGTCGCTATGGTTCAAAACCGCAGAAAGTTACTCAACTACCTTTATAAAACTGAACCACAACTTTATTCTAAAGTTGTAAAAGAGTTTAACATCAGACACAGGATTGCATCGTGACATTATCAAAATCAGTTCAACATAGCTTTGAATACAACACTAAGACCATAACACTATCAAGCAACTTTGCTCAACAGGCAGATGGTAGTGTACTTTTATCCATTGGCGATACTCGAATTCATGCCGTGATTTCAAGTGTACAGAGTGATGAAAAGAATGACTTCTTCCCACTTCTTGTGCAGGTTTTAAGAAAACATTATGCAAGCGGATCAATCACAGGCGGTCATATCAAACGTGAGAACACGCGTGGAAACGAATCTGAAATCATCGCATCACGCTTAGTTGATAGAGCACTTAGACCTCTCTTTCCTGAGGGATACAGCAATGAAGTACAAATCTTTATTGAGATCCTGTCTACAGACCCAAGTGTAGATCTAGAAGTGCCTTGCTTCCTTGCAGCAAGTGCTGCACTTGCTGTATCAAAACTTCCTTTCACACATGCTGTGGCTGCTGTTAAAGTAGGTCGCGTAGGTGGAAAGTATATCATCAACCCAACGTCTGATGAATTAGCTTCATCAGACTTGAACTTACTACTCGCTGGAAAGCCAGCTGGATCAGTCAATGACATCGTTATGATTGAAGCACAAGCAAAAGAAGTAAGTGAAGATGATGTACTTAAGTCATTCCAACTGGGTCTAGAAGCAATGAATGATGCAACAGCAGGGATCTCATCATTTGCAGAAAAGCACAAAGCAGAGCATCCTGAGTTTGCAAAAGAAACTCTTAATACAGAAACAGCCACCTCTCTACTTACTGATGCTGAAATAAATAGCGCACATTCAGCCTATGAAAACAGCTTAAGCATGCCAAGTAAGAAAGAGCGTAATGCATACCTATCAGCACAACATAAGCAGATTGCTGAAACACTTGTTAATGAAGAAATCACCTCCAAGCAAGTTATGGATGAGCTTAACAGCTTAAGAAAAGACTGGGTATATCAATATATGCTCAAGAATAAGAAAAGAATTGATGGGCGTGACTTTGACACAGTGAGACCTATTAATATACAAACCAATATCCTACCTAGAGTTCATGGTGATGCAATATTCCAACGTGGTGAAACCAGTGCATTAGCCACTGCAACATTAGCACCTCCTGGGAAAGGTGAATACATGGAATTACTGTCTGGTGCAGAAATTCAACGTTCATTCATGCTTTACTATAACTTCCCTCACTATTCAGTAGGTGAAGTTGGTCGTATGGGCCCTCCAAAGCGTAGAGAAATAGGACATGGAATTTTAGCAAGAAAAGCGCTGGAACCTGTGTTACCTAGCCAAGAATTATTTCCATACACATTAAGAGTTGTATCAGAAATCATGTCATGTAACGGTTCAAGTTCTATGGCGAGCGTCTGTGGTGGCAGTCTAGCGCTAAGAGCGGCCGGAGTACCTATCAAGTCACATGTTGCTGGTGTAGCAATGGGACTCGTACTTGATGGAGAGACCCCACACATACTAACTGACATTCTTGGTGATGAAGACCACATCGGAGATATGGACTTAAAGGTTGCTGGAACTGAAAGCGGAATTACTGCGCTTCAAATGGATATCAAGATAGACGGGATCACTCATGAAATGCTGTCTACTGCCATTCATAAGGCTAAAATAGCACGTACAACTATTCTTAGTGAGATGGACAAAGCATTACCTAAAGAAAATGAAGTTTCAGGATACGCTCCTAGAATGATCAACTTTGACATCAAGACTGAAAAAATAAAAGATGTTATTGGTAAAGGTGGATCTGTTATCCGTGGACTCATTGAACAGTTTGGTGTTGAGATTGATATTTCAGACAGTGGGACGATAACGATTGCCTCATCTGAAAACAGCAATGCTGAAGCGTGTAAAGCTCACATACTTGAGCTGGTATCCGAATTAGAAGTTGGCCAAGTATTTGCTGGAAAAATAACCAAGATACTAGACTTTGGTGCAGTTGTTGCCTTTGGTGGTGGAAAAGATGGATTTTTACATATTTCTCAAATTTCATATGAGCGAATTAATGAAATCAGAGATTATCTCTCTGAGGGACAGGAAGTTACGGTTAAAGTCACAGAAATAGACCGTAACAATAAAGTTAGACTTTCAATGAAGGACCTTGGATCTGACTCACAGGATGGACAGGAATAAAGAGCCCAGTATACAAAACACAACGAGCGGGGATGTTAAAGATATAAGCCCCCGCTTACCTGTTTTTGACAAAGCATCCTCAGCTATAAGGGTGCTACTACCAAGCATTATAATGGGATTTGGTATTGCAACCTGGATAGCTAGATTTTTCTTTATCCCTACAAGTTTAATTACTATCTCAACTGGTTTCATAATAGCCATCCCTACTATATTTATAAAAGTATATTACGAGCATTCACAATATAAAAAACTCTCATCCAAGTTACACCAGAGCCAGAATAATAGTAAGATTTCAAATTCACACTTACTACTATTATCATTTATATTATTCTCTAGCTTTTTAACAGACTTTCTTGGCTTTATCAGTTTATTCCAAGTACTTGCTACGACCGTCTTCCCTATTAGCTATCTAATTACTAATGGGAAAATACTCATTAGTGCATTTATTTATGCTGGATATGTTCATTCTCACCACCGTTTTGAAAACCGATATGAGTTTTACAAAACACTAAGTTCCGTCGTCACTAAGAAAAGAAAAGTTAATTTTAAACCCCTTATCATTGCATCTGTAATATACATGGGTACGAATATAATTATGGCGCTCATTCAAATAGCACCTATAGTTACTGTCTGTCTGCTCAGCATAACCACATTAATTAGCGCATTATTTTCTAAAGAATTTTTAAAAGTAAGCTATGCAGTATATACCTCTTATCTACTACATAACTCAATGAAATGTATGCACAGCATCATTCTTTCTAACATTGGCGCCTTTAACATTAACCCATCTGTATTCTCAGTCCTCCCACCTTTATTTTCAGCGGCTATCGTGATACAATTAACAACTGTCTTTACCAGAGATCAAGAGCTAAGAGATTATGTCAACAATACTAAAGCAGCTAGTCCATGATTTTCAGTTTCTACCAGGGGTAGGTGAAAAAACCGCGCAAAGATTCGCGCACCATATATTCAGCAAAGACCGTACTAAAGCTTATGATTTTGTACAAACTCTCACACAAGCATTAGATCAAGTTAAATACTGTAAAACATGTAGGAACTTATCCGAAAATGATCAATGTGATATATGCACATCACCCAGCAGGGATAAAAGCACTATATGCATTGTAGAAAGCCCTTCTAATATTGACATTATTGAACAATCTAAAGCATATAATGGATTATACTTTGTGCTTCATGGTGTTTTATCACCCATAGAAGGTATTACAGCAGAGAAAATAGGCATACCCATGTTAGCTGAAATTATTAGCCAATATGAAATTCATGAAATGATTATCGCAACAAGCACGAGAATTGAAGGTGAAGCTACCGCATACTATCTTGCAGACCAGTTTTCAGACAGAATTAAAGTTACAAGACCTGCTCATGGCTTACCCTCTGGTGGACTCTTAGATTACATTGACCCACAAACGATGGCTAGAGCACTATCTGGTCGCAAATTCATTGATGATGCATCCTAAAGCGTAATGAGTAAATATATTAATCAATTAATTCCTACACTATCAAATATAACCATTATTGAGTTAACGATCTATGACTCAATCTGCCAACTCCTTGCATGCCCCACAATAGAGACATTACAATATTTAATTATTGAGCTTGATGCTCAAATAGATTTATATCATAGTTTTACCACACAACAAAATGAATGTCTGAAATATTTATTTAGAGACTGGGGCTATATGCACCTGAAAGAAAAAGTAGATTTTACAACACAGTCTAAACTATTCACAATTAATAACACCCTACAAAACCCTGGACACTTTTTAAAGGCTATCGATTTTGCTAAACGCAATCCCAAAGATAACCAAGAGCTCATGAAGCTCAGCTTAATGCTCATGACACAAGCAAAACTAGCAGACGATAAGAAAAACCCTAAAATTGAAGCACTCATGCAACTACTCTCATCTGTAGACAAAAAAAAACAACCCCCATCATCTGCTTTTCAACTATACAAAAACCACATAATATCATTATGCATCGCTAACCTCTTTCTCTTATTAAGTATAATATACTGCATCACGCTATGAACTACCGATCCACTCAGTTACTTATCTTTTTATTATTAATAGTTGCAAGTATATGTCAGGCTTATGGTGTCATAGCGAGCCCCATAGTGGTTCATGTTGAGTTAACCATTATCTTTGCGCTCATTACCCTGATAACGATTGAGCAAGTGACAATCCATAACCATCCCTTTAACATTATGATCAAACCCTTTACCCAGCGATGGCGACAAACTTTGCCATGGCTAATGCGTATTGGGGTAAGAAGTCAACCCTATGGCCTTTGTTTAAATTTATCTAATCACCCTATCGATTACACACTAGTACCCGGATTAGAGCCCGTCTTTAACTTCAAATACCAAAACTGCTATATACGTGGATTTCAAAAACTATACTGTAGCATGCTGATTGAGATTTCCCATGATGAAAATAATATGATTGCATTGCACCAGTTATTCCGGGAGCTTAGAAAATCAGGTATCAAATTTAAAAACATTCACTTCCTAATCTCCCAAACCCAGCTAATCAACCTTGGTGATTATTTACAGAAAGACTGGGCCCTGTTAACCCCCATACTCAGTAGTGTGAAACAAAACCATCTAATCCTATACAATCAGGACTTACATCAAGATCTATACTTTTGCTGTGAATACGGAGAATGTAATATCCCATTATTTAGTTTTCCAAACTCCACTGACAACACAATCAGGCAAAGCATTAATACGCAGTATAGCGAATTTATTCAAAGCTTAATGGCGCAACTCAATGAATTAACGCTAGTTGCACAAAGCAACAGCAGTGTTAGCCAAAACTTGTTTACATTGCCTCATACGCTTTCAAAGCTCAAATATAATCTGTTAAATGCTATCGAGTATTGCAACGAAGCCAAACTAAACATTTGTAGTTTTGGCTTAGGGCTGTTTCATACTCAGCCACCTAGCTTATGTTATGATAGATGGAACATAACTCAACGCCTAAAACAACTATTTTTTATGCTCCTGTGTACCTTGGTTATCATAAACTTAAATAATTATCATACAACCTATAAACAAAAAATTGAGCTAAACCGATATGATGCACAAGAAGTTATTTACCCAATGATAAAAAACAGTAGTAAATATACCCCACATAAAACACACCTCAAACGCTCATTATCTGCATGGAGTAAAGAATTGACATCAGAAGAGCGTGATGTTGCAGGTCTCTTGCTCTCTGCATCCAACAGCAATCATCTATCACACGCACAAAAAGAAATAATTAAATATATGGGTATTAAATTAAATGAGGAAGAAGCATCACAGCTTTCCTTATTATGGCGTCAGGTTGCTACTGCACCGTCTAAAATCAATCTCAGGACCTTAGCTCACTTTATAGAACCCAGTGAAATCACAAATATATGCCAAATTATTGAAGGGTATAACTACACCCAGTGTCACTCAACGCTAAAAGATGACTTATCCTATATAAAAGTTAAAAATAAAATCGACTATATTTCAAAAACACTATTACCTGTAGATCCCGAAAACGCTATGCAAGCCCATAAACAGTTAGCATATATAACTAAGAACCAGAGCGTTATTGGTCAAAACATCCGTGAGGAACTCTATAGTCTTGAACATAAAATATCCAATCACAATTTAGAAGAATTACGCACAAGCCTAGAACAGCTCTCAGACATATTAAACTTATTACAAGCCAATGAGGGTATAGTATTACTTAATCGTTTAAAAGACTTTTTTAAAGAGTCCTCACATATTGAAACACCATCTCAAGCCTTTAATTATATAAAATCATCATATTCAATACATGATCACACTGCAAACACGGTACAAAGCGCATTAAGTAACCTAAATCCTTACCAACAACAATGGTTTAATAAGTATATTAACTATGAGAGACATAGAATAGAGACATTGGCTATTCAACATATTACAGGGCAATGGAAAGATATTGAGCACTCAATAAACGTTATTCGCCATCAATTTCCATTTGATAAAAATGCTCAAACTAATTGTAATGAAAGCGAGATCACGCAGCTATACGCAACATCAGGAATTATAAACAAATTCTATAAGAACCATTTAGAAACATTCATAAATATTGATTTAGATAAAAACAAGGCAAACAATAAACTCTTATCGATACCCGTTCCTGACAATATCATTAGCACCATTATGCATGCGAAGGTTTTAAATGCAGCGTTGATTTCTAGTAAAGAAAACATTCTGCAAAATTGGGGAATAAAACTCATGCAGCCTCAACACCCCATTGAGAGCGTAACATTAATCACAAACAAGAATAAGCAACGGCTAAGCGAACATAAACTAACCACACTGCATTGGACCCCAGGCGACTTTATCTCTCTAGAAATCCAGCTAACTGACAAAAGAATTATTAACTACTCTTACTCAGACTATTGGTCATTTATTTCATTCTTAAGGGGGTTAAAGCAAACCAATAAGAAAACATATACAATTAATGACCCTAAGAACCAGTGGGTCTTAAACCTAGAGATGCACCCCAATCATCCTATTAGCATCAATAATGAACGGATCTTTATGTTACCTAATTCAAGTTGGACTGAATAACTTTTTTTAGAATGATGTAATCACTAGACTCTTCTACAATTAAATCCATAATTTCAGCGTCTTCCATACAAAGCAATCTATAGAAATCCTTTTTTTCCTCATGAGACAAACTAGAATATGTATGATGATAAAATCGCTCAAATAATATATCCAGCTCTAGCGTGCTTCGCCTACAACGCCAATGTACTTCTGAGTCAGTTATTCCATCTCTATTAATGACAGGACCTCCGAGTCTTTAGCATGGTTTTCAAATCGTGTGAACTTACCTAAAAAAGTTAATACGATCTTACCAATCGGTCCATTTCTATGCTTTGCTATAATAATTTCTGCTAGCCCTCTGTGCTCAGTAGCCTCGTTATACACTTCATCACGATAAATAAATGCAATTAAATCTGCATCTTGCTCAATAGCACCAGACTCCCTAAGATCTGACATGATGGGCCTTTTATCCTGGCGTTGCTCTAAACTTCTATTTAACTGTGACAAAGCAATGACAGGAACCGAAAACTCTTTTGCTGTAATTTTAAGCATTCTAGATATATCCGATATCTCAAGTGTTCGATTATCACGTAATTCTGGGACACGCATCAATTGAAGGTAATCAACCACTACTAAGCCCAATTGTCCCTCAGTGCGCGCGATTTTACGTAATTTAGCACGTAACTGCATAGGCGTGATACCAGGCGTGTCATCAATATATAACGAAGACTCGGATAACATCCCAAGTGCAGAAGACACTTTAGACCACTGGGTTTCATCAAGGTTCCCTGTACGCAAATCTGTCTGATTGATGCGGCATAAAGATGATAAAAGCCTAATAACAATCGACTCTGCTGGCATCTCTAAGCTAAAAATAACAACTGGTTTTTTTGCCACCAGCGCAACACTTTCAGCAATATTTACCCCAAATACAGTTTTCCCCATCGAAGGTCGCCCTGCTACAATAATCAAATCACTCGTTTGCAGACCTGAGGTCATGTCATCTAAATCATTAAAACCCGAAGGCATACCAGTGATGCCACCTTTCGACTCAGAGAGCTTTTCTAGCTTACTTGCAACTACTGGAACTAAATGCTCCATGCGATATGGGCCATCATTCCTCGTATCATTTTGAGCAAGTCTGCTTAACTTTTGCTCTGACTCATCAAGTAAATCCCGTGCCGACCGATCTCCAGGTTTATACGCACTTTCTATAAACTCTGATGAAACCTTTATTAATGAGCGTAATGCAGCACAATCTGCAACTAACTCTGCATATGATTTAATATGTGCAGACGATGCACAATCATTTGCGAGCTCATACAAATAGACATCCCCACCAACTTTATCGAGGACACGCTTCTTTTCTAAGCTACTTTTAACCATCAACACATCATAAGGCTTGTCTTGCTTAGCTAAAGCTACTATGGACTCAAAGACTAGCTGATGAGACTTATGATAAAATGAATCAGGCCTAATAATATCTGAAATATGTTCAAATGATTCAGAGTCTAGAAGCAAAGCGCCTAGTAATGACCGCTCTGCCTCTACTGAATGAGGGGGTGTTTTTGCCTCTATTGACATTAACCTTCAATCAAAACCTTCATCTTAGCTGAAACGTCAACATGACACTGCACAGAAAACTCATGCGTCCCTAATGATTCAAATGGCTGTGCGATATTAATGCATTTCCGCTCAATATTTAAGTCCTCTGCCTGTAATAGCTTGTGTAACTCACTGACACCTACAGTGCCAAACATATTTCCTTCATCATTGACCTCAACCTTTAGCGTTAATGTTAATGCTTCAAGTTTTTCAGCCACTTTGTTCGCTTCTTTACGAAGCTTTGCGTCTTCTTTTTCCATTTCTGCACGCTTAGCTTCTACAACAGCTTGATTTTCTGCATTTGCATGTACAGCAATCCCAGTTGGAACCAACCAGTTTCTTGCATAACCTGGTTTCACTGAAACAGTTTCACCTGCTCGACCTAGTCCTATAACAGACTGTACTAAAATAACGTTCATATTTTATCTCCAATTATTTTTAAAAAAGCTTACCCGACTCACCTGCTTATCAGGATACTATACTGTTCAGTTCGTTCTGTCAGTCTGAGCAAGCTTTTACCCCACCCAAATTAAATGGAATGCTTATGCCTATCGCAATATGGAATTAATGCCAAGAAGCGAGCTACTTTAATGCTACGTGTCAACACACGCTGCTCTTTAGAGCTTAACCCAGTGGTTCTACGAGGAAGAATACGACATGTCTCCATAATAGAGTCACGCAGCAATCGAACATTTTTCCAGTTGACACGTTCAGGGTGATCATCAGGAACACGCGCCTCTTTATCATTTTCACTTTCAACATATAATGGAGACTGTACTGCTACAGGCGAATCTACACCTGCGATCCAGTGACGTAACACAGCATCATTATGCTTCAAATAATTATTTCTAATTAATTCAATCAACGCATGGCTAGACTGGAAGTTAAGGTACAAATAATGTCCTTTAAATTGTCTTTTAATTGCATAAGCAAGCTTTTTGCGCCCCCAGTTTTCAGCACGTATTAACTTACCTGCATGCTCATCAACTAATTGTGAATAACGGCTTAATATTTCATCAGCTTGCTCACTTTGAGCAGGGTCAATGATCAAAACCATTTCATATACTTTTTTATCAACCATTTTTTGGCTCCTTTTGGTTTAAACAGCGTTTTCACGCAAGGATATAAATTTATACACCAAAACAATAGCTTTTTCAACCAATTCGTATAAAAACACCTATACAAAGGTCTAAATTAACTGGGCTGGTACATTGCATGAAGCAAAACGCCTGTTGCGACTGAAACATTTAGCGTAGGCAGCCACTTAGACGTTTTAATGCATACTTTATAATCACAGACTTCAAGCAACTTTTGTCTAACACCCTCACCCTCTGACCCCATTAACAAACATAAGTTACGATTTAATGGAACATCCGCAATCGTTTGTGTCGCATGCTCAGTAGTGGCTACAAACCATATACCCAGGTCTTTCAACTCAGAAACACTTTGACTCAGATTATTAACAAAGACCAACGGTACAATAATTGATCCACCACACGATACTTGATGAACGATATCATTTATGGGCGCAGATGATCGCTGGGGCATAATCACTGCATCCACACCAAATGCAGCAGCAGATCGAAGACAAGCACCTAAATTATGTGGGTCTTGCACTCTATCCAACATTAACAAACGTGAAGAACTGGGATCTAACTGTTTAAAATCTAATGTATTGAAATTGAAATAACTGATAACACCATGCTGCCGACCGACTTGTTTATCACTAAACTGCTCTACATAACGGATGGACCATCCCAGTTTTTGAGCCTCACCTAATTCTTTTGAAAAATCTGTTTTCCTATTTTTGATGACCTCAATCTTAACCACCGTAAATCGCTTTGTTTTCAACAAAGCTTGCAGCACATGTAACCCACTTGCTTTATGCATAAAATATCTCTTTACTAATCAGTTCTAAATATAACATTTTCTTACGTATTCTCAAGAGAATTGAATAAACAACCTTTTTTCAGATCGCACGTATCTCTCTAAACTCATAACAAACATCTTTAGCCACCAGCCTTGTATCTGCTTTTGATAAGAGTGATTGGCTTTAATCTCAACTTACTGATTAATCATCAGTCACTTCAATTCTTAGAAATGACTGACCACACCAACAGATCCAAATACTTTTACTTATAAAAAATCTATGATGCTCTGACCTTAATTCACAACGCCTCCTATCCTTTATCAACTTTTTTCTGACTTTTTCTTTTTTTTAACCTAATAAACATACAAATAAAAGGTAATGAATAATGAAAACAAGCTGTGAAGTACTCGTATGGGGAAGTAAAGAAAGAAACATCCTAAAGTCATTGAAGGGCTTTACCCTGGGCACGTTTCGCTTAGTTTTAGCATTGAAAACCCTAGCCCAGAGGCTATTCAACTCTCAAATGAACTCTTAGAGCTAGGACTACCAGTCTGTCAGCATAACCGTGGTGGGAAGAATACGACTGAGGTATACTTTAGCTTTGGCATTGATGGAGTGGATACAGAAAATAATGCACCCGTTGAAGCAAAGCTCAGCATCAACTATATGGTAAAAGTACTTGGCAAGGTTTCTTCTCAGGCTAAAAAAGAATCAACCACGGGTATGAGCGCTTGGTTTAACACACGTACTGAAGACTATATAGATGAAAGATCACGGAAATCCGTAGATCTAACACAAGTGACGCTACCTACAATAGACTCAAAAGCCTTGACGCAAGCAAACACACTCAAGTTAAATAGATGCACCCCAAAATGATGATAGTACAAATCCTCAGAGAGTCAAACCTCACAAAAGAACTCTAGGATAAATATGATAAATAATATGCACCGCCAACCACATTAAAAGAAGCAACTTGAAACGCTTTCATCTTCAACCAAAATCTGTCTTATATATCACTGATTATTGATCTCTTTTTATATCTGGGACTACACCAGTTAATCCTAAAATAAATTAACCTATTGAGAAATGAATCAATGTTTTCGCAATATTAAACCGTCTTTCTATCGCATCCGGGTCAAAGCCAGGCGTGCTTGATTTAAACCACGCATATATCACTTCATCTCCCTCAAACTTGATTGGAACCAGCAAGCCTTTAAATGAGTCAAAGCGCACTGCAGAGGGGGAAATATTTACCTCTAAACACTTCACTGAACTTAACTCTCCATAACGTTTTTTTCTTGCCCAGTCTCCATATACGTATTTATAAGTCATACCTGTATATGCATTAGCCACCTTAGGCCTATCTCGCTCAAAAGCATCAACAATAGCAAGATTTGCAAATTCATCACAAACAGCACGCATAAAAGAACTCTGCTTTTTTGATGCCATGAATTTAATTTCACCAAAAGGCAAATACTGATCAGCTCGCTGCAACGCCACAACACTGCATGACTTAAGCCATACAACCAATGATCGATACGCCTCCAACTGATTGGAAATCCGCAAACTCAAATCACAGTATATCCCTCCATAATGATATAAAATTGACGCACGTAAAATATCACTTGCAGCATGAAAGCGTGCACTATGCTCAGAACCTAAATTTAATATGCGAAGGACTAATGCTTGATTAGCAATTATTTTAAAGGCCCCAATATCATATAACTCTACCCCAAAGATCTGGCAAAAGTCTCTTGCACTAGCTAACTGATCTGCAGACATAATTGACCCACAAACCCATAGCCATACTTTAGCAATATTATGATTGCGTGATTTTGCCATCATAACCAAGTGTGTTAAATATATTTTAGGGTATGTGGGCGGCCAACTACCAAGCCATATTGTATGAATTGTAATCATTTTTAACCTGCTTTACTCATTAATTCATACGCATTTATATAGCGCACAAACTGACAAATCAAACTAAAAAGAAATATTGCTTAATAAAAAATGATGAATAAACTCATTCAGCACTATGAACACAACCCTCAAAGCAAAAAGCCAACATGCTTAAGATTAAGTCCTGCATAATAGCCTTATGACACATACAATTTCTATGCAAACAGCGCTCCTCATTGTAAAATGAGAAACAACCGTTCATAATAAACCAGCACACAAAGAATGGATGATATATTGATGAAAACGGACCTTAGCCTCAAACAATTTATTTGTACGCTTACCTTTGCATTGTTGCAGCTAACTTATGCAACATCATTATCTGAAATTAGTCAAAAAGAATTACTAATGCCTCCACCACCCAGTGTTCAAGCTAAAAACTACATCATAATAGATGCTGAAACGGGTGCTGTTATTGCCGAGAAAAACGCCCATACACAAATTTCACCAGCTAGTCTGACTAAACTAATGACCTCATACGTTATTTTCCATGCCTTATCTCAAAATCATGTTTCCTTGGAGGATGATGTTTATATCTCTACCCAAGCATGGAAAACTGAAGGTTCAAGAATGTTTTTATCTGAACACTCAAAAGTGAATCTAGAAAAATTACTCAAAGGTGTGATCGTCACCTCAGCTAATGATGCAAGCGTTGCCTTAAGTGAGCACTACGCAGGCTCTGAAGAAAGCTTCTATGCGATTATGAACCGAATGGCACAAAACTTTGGTCTTAAAAACACTCAGTTCAGCTCATCTACAGGACTGGATAAAAAAAACCACTACTCTTCAGCTGCAGATATTGCCAAACTCTCGTCACGTATTATTCAAGATTTTCCAGAATACTTTCATTGGTTTCAAGAAGAAGAGGTTAAACATGCCGATATAACACAAAGCAACCGAAACCAACTCATGCTTAAGCATGATGATATTGATGGATTAAAAACAGGGTACACAAAACAAGCGGGATACTGCTTAGCCACAACAGCTAAACGTGGAAATACGCGCTTAATTATAGTCACTGCAAACTCACCCAGTGCACAAGCACGTGACAGAGATACATTAGCACTATTAAACTATGCATTTCGCTTTTTTGAAACGACATTGGTCTACCCTAAAGACACTCAAATAACCACTCAAAAAGTTTATAAAGGCGTACTCAAGGAAGCTCATCTCACCACACATAAACCACTCTGGGTTACTATTCCAAAGGGAACTACAGAGCAGCTTCTCATTGATGTAGAAGCAACTAAGTTAATTGCACCACTCGATGCATCCACACCCTCGGCTCAATTAGTCACTAAAATAAACAATCAAGTGATTGCTACTGCCCCACTCTATCCTCACACGACCATTCAAGAAAGCACTGGAATCCATCGCTTAATTGATCAATTAAAACTCATGGTTGGATTATGATCTTAACAAGCATAAATGGACGGCTAAACCAAAGCATTTCTCCACATGATCGTGGTTTACTTTTTGGGGAGTCAATCTATGAAGTCATCCCCATATACAATCAAAAACCCTTTTGTCTGGATATGCATCTATCCAGGCTATCGAGTAGTTTTAAAACATTATTTGCTATTAACCTTGATCAGCAACAAATCATTCAATGGATTACCTCGTTTCTTCAGAACATGAATACTGCTGCATTTAGCGCTATATACATCCAGGTTACTACCGGGTCACAGCAAAAACATCGAAACCACCTTCATAACAATGCATGCATACCCAATATCATCATCAGTGAGTATCGTTGTGAGCCCATTGATATCGAGCGATACAAACAAGGATACTCCGCTATCTTGCTCCCAGATATACGCTCTGGCCTTGCAAAACATAAAAGCACTCAGTTATCAATTAACACCAATGCTTTAAACCAGGCACAACAGGCTGGCATGAATGAAGCAATCTTTGTTAAAAACAATCTACTCACCGAAGGCGCATCCAGCAACCTTTTTATTGTCTCTGACAACACCCTAATTACCCCCCCGCTAGGTAATATAGTTCCAGGAGTCACTCGACACCTTGTTTTAAAACTCGCAAAACAACTTGGCATGAATTACCAAATACGTCCAATTCATACAAAAGAGCTACTGAATTGCACAGAAGTTTTCTTAAGCTCTTCAATCAAAATTCTTAAACCAATTAACTTTATACCTAATAACTTCTCATACAAGAAACCCGGAAAAATTTGGAATAAACTTCTCCAGCACTATATTGGCCTAACCCATGCCCATTCACATCAAGCACAAACATAAACAGCACTATCAAGTAACGCTGAGCGCTATGCAAAAGCACGTGCAAACGTCATCTAATAATGAGCTATGGATGCTTGAACACTTCCCAGTTTACACAATGGGCCGTGCAGCAAAATATGAGCATATCCGAGAAAAAAACCATATACCTATCATTCAATCCGACCGTGGTGGTCAGGTTACATACCATGGCCCTGGACAACTCATTGCATACCCACTACTTAATTTACTACAATGTAACTTGAAACCCTTAGCGCTTGTCGACTTACTCGAACAATCAGTGATCAACTTACTAAAAAAATATGGCGTAGATGCTTATGCTGACCCAAAAATGAGAGGTGTATATGTAAACCAAATGAAAATTGCCTCTATAGGTCTCAAGATTCACAAAGGTATGTCCTACCACGGTATAGCACTCAATATAAATACTGATTTAACTGCATTTGATGCTATTAATCCATGTGGATATAAAGAACTCCAGATAATTAATTTAAACATGCTGGCCAACACCACTGTATTTGAGGTAAGATATCAGTGGCTAGAAACAATTCTCGACCTAGTACTTTTAAAATATGAGTGTGAGACATGAGCAAAGAGCGTGGCTTTGAAAAGTTTAAACGGATTAATATTGATGTACAAAGCTCTGCGCCAAAAACTGAGATCATTAAACCCAAAATAAGACCGACACAACAGCAATTACAAGATGTAAAAAATCTAAAGAAACTGTTTCGTGGGCGAGCACTGGTTACTGTCTGTGAAGAAGCAAGCTGCCCTAACATGATTGAGTGCTTTTCTAAACGAATTGCAACCTTTATGATCATGGGAGACAAATGCACCCGACGCTGTGCTTTTTGTGATGTTGCGCATGGAAAACCTGACGCTCTTGACCCTAATGAGCCTATTCAACTCGCTCAAACCATTCAACAAATGCAGCTTAAATATGTGGTTGTAACTTCAGTTGATCGTGATGACCTGCTTGACGGTGGAGCCGCTCACTTTACAGCATGCATTAAAGAAATACGAGAACAAACACCCAACATAAAGATAGAAATACTGGTCCCTGATTTTAAAAAAAGAATGCAAAGAGCTTTGGATGCACTAAAGCAACACCCTCCTGATGTCTTCAACCACAATCTAGAGACCATTCCCAGACTTTACAAAACCGCTCGTCTTGGGTCTGACTACCAGCATTCCCTAGACTTACTAAAAAAATTCAAAGAACAACACCCCAGCATTCCGACTAAATCTGGTTTAATGGTTGGATTAGGTGAAACACTTGAAGAACTATTGCAAACACTGTCTGATCTCAGGGCACATAATGTAGATATGCTTACCGTCGGCCAATATCTGTCACCCAGTGCACATCACCTACCTGTAAAAAAATATTACGCAGACAGTGAATTCAAAACGATTGAAAAGCATGCCTACCACCTTGGATTTAAATCGGTTGCTTCAGGTGCGCTCGTACGATCATCCTACCATGCAGACAAACAGGCTGAAAATTTATGAGTATATTTTATGACTTTGCTAACACATGTAA
The DNA here is from genome assembly GCF_024172705.1 of Candidatus Comchoanobacter bicostacola. Lineage (GTDB taxonomy): Bacteria > Pseudomonadota > Gammaproteobacteria > Comchoanobacterales > Comchoanobacteraceae > Comchoanobacter > Comchoanobacter bicostacola. The sequence goes on along the minus strand of NZ_CP092900.1, from coordinate 287,820 downwards.
TAATATTATCGCTCACAACAGTGAGCTTGGAATCCTATTATGTGGCTTTATAGCTTTTATTGAGTCCCTTGCAATCATAGGAAGCATTGTACCTGGCAGCATTATGATGACACTGGTAGGAATCTCACTAGGTTCAGGAACCCTGCCTTGGCGAATTACTGTATTTTCGGTATTTATTGGTGCACTCATTGGGGACTATCTCAGCTATTGGTTGGGGAAAAAGTATAAAGAAAATATCTTAAAGCATCGCTGGGTTACTCCTTATCACGACTGGATTGTGCATGGCGAAGCATTTATAAAAACCTACGGAACGAGCAGTATTGTAATTGGTCGCTTTTTTGGCCCTATGCGAAGCTTGATTCCAATGATTGCAGGCATACTCAATATGCCTTATCTGCGCTTTACACTAGCCATTATCCCAACTGCTACTCTTTGGACAATCGTTTACCTAACACCAGGTATCTTAATTGGCGCTATATCAGCAGACATAGCGCAATTAGGGATCATCCCCGTTATTAAATACACACTTTATATTGTAGCAGTCATTGCCTTGTGGTATGCATTACCTACTCTGGTTCACAAATTTGATCTACGTCTACCCTTAACCAACCCAGATACGCATATCGAACAGACTCATAAAATTAAAGCATTCCTACTGTTTATTTTAAGCACAACACTCTGTGTACTTGAAATACCCGCTCAAACATTTTTTACAGAAACCAATACCATCGTTAATAACTTGATTGCAGCCTTAGGCGGTCCCCTGTTATACAATTTTGCTACTCAAATATCCGCACTAACACATCCGGTATCATTTATATTAGCCTCAGTAGGCAGCAGCTTTCTATTATGGAAAAAAAATAGACGCACCGGGCTATACTTTGCGCTTATATCCTTTTCATTTTTCAGCATCATCGCGCTATTGAAAACAACCCTCCCTATGGCTAGGCCTATCACACAAGAAATAACCTATGGATTCCCGAGCGGAAATACAATGCTTATCCCAACATTATGGCTAATCTTTAGTAGCATTTTAGAATCAAAGTCCCATAAAGCGGGGATGACCATGCGACGCATAGGGCTTTTGCTCCTGACCTTAGTTGCAGCTAGCAGAGTCATTATTCAAGCCCACTATTTTTCTCAAGTACTCATTAGCGCTCTACTCGTAATGACACTACATCATTTATTCTCATCCTACCGCCAAACTTGGCAAGATAAACTGTCGTGCCATGCGCAGCAACTGCTCAATACGATTATAATTGCCATGCTAACCATTAATCTAGCTCATAATATAATGGTGCCTACTCAAGGCCCACCCAGTGCACCAGTAATCAACTACCCCTCTGAACGAGACATCCCAAGCTCAAGAGCAGGACTAACAGGGTATAGCTCAGAACCACTGAACCTTTATAGCCGTATGGACCAAAATGAATTAATCACTCAATTTATCCAACAAAACTGGGTTATACACACCACTCAACCCGGTATTATTTCTCGCTTACAGCTCTTAAACACATACCCTTACCTCTATAACCCACTACCCATAATCCCCCCCCTATTCAAAGGCAACCAGCCCAGATTAATCATGAGCAAACGTATAGACGATCTCATTTATATCATTCGACTTTGGGACAACGAAGGTGATTCGATTAAAATGATTGGTAGCATCACTAAAGATAAACACCCAAACACCATATGGTCTAAAGATGCACTCATCTGCAACCCAGATCGATATAACATCAACCGCTATGCAAAAGATATTATGCTCGATGGTAAAACCTACACAAGACAACCCATTACAGTTGACAGACCCCCTCAGGGATATCAATGGGATGGTAAGATTTTAATACTTAATTAAAACCTAAAAATTCTTTTTCTGGCTAAAAAAATAGAGTATATTATCATTAGTACAAAATGGATTTTACGCATGGAACTTAAAAGCATACTCGCCTTATCTTTACTAATGAGCGCATCATCAGTTCATGCGTACAATATTAATGACGCACCCACAGCTGATAATGGATATACTGAATTTTTACAAACAATAAATATTGCAGGTAGAGATTTAAAAATCGACATCCCTACTGATTATGATCTCGCAATACAACAAAATGAGCACAATCAACAAACACTCGGCTTTGTGCCTGACAATGAGACTCAAGATGACTGGACAGAACTTTTAACCATTAGTATTGATTTTAATAGCTCTATTAGTGCATCTGAACGCGTTGAGCAAATCAAGGAGTATTTAGAAAGAGAGCACAAAGACAGTAGCAAAATACGTAGCTCAAGTGACAACGTCACCACACGAGATGGTCGTAGTTATCAAGTTTCTCAAGCAACATTCCAATTTTCTGATGAAGAGAGCCCTATTTCATCAGCAATCACATGCTACACAGACCATACTACCTTAGTCTGCGCACAAGCTCACCTTCGAAGCAGTAAGCCTTCAATGCGAACCGCTTCTAGAGCACAAAAAATAATCAACAATATTATGAAAGTTGATTAAACAAATCTGACAAACTCAAATGTCGAGATACAACTCCTATAAACAATCAGGATAAGAAACGTATCTAGCATTACTAGTGGTTTCTATAAGCTATTAGGGCTAAATCCAGGCAAAAACCTGTACTTGAGCAAACTTTTCCCAGCGAAAACTTAGCGTCAGAAAAATACAGAAAACGATATTCTTCTAATAACGAACTTGACACTGACCTTGAAAGTGACTTACAGCTTAAGGACCTAGAAAAAGATCCAACCCAGATTAACAAGCCACTTCAGGGGGCCACCTAAGAAGCTGAAACCATCATCCAGCAGCAAGCTTCAATCAGCGAAGCGCTTGCACAATCCATAAGGAACACCCAAGGTTATACTGATGCGGAACTTAAAGCGTTAATTGAAGAAAAAGAGCTTAATGATCTTCTAAACGGGAGTGATACCCAGTCTAACCCATCACCTCGAAAACAAAACACCGACTAATAGTCCGTAGAAAGGTAAGTCTCTAGCTGAGCACTTGGTGAATCCGAAAATTCATTATTATGAATACCCTGAAATAATCAACAATATTATGAAAATTTATTAAATAAGTCTGACAAACCTAAAAATCAAGGCATAACCTCTATAAGTTTTAGGAGAAAAATTATGTCACTATTAGAAAACCTGATATCTTGGTTTTATAGACTTATAGGTTCGAGTCAGGCCAAACAACCTAACGCACAAGATCAAGCCTGGTATGAAGTTAAATCCACAACAAGCAGCGAAATGGGACAAACAGACTCAGGAGGAACTTTAGCTGAAAGAGCGAATGATGCAAGCAGCACGGTCGAACAAAACATTACTGACGAAGAGCTTCTGGCACTCATTGAACAGGATGGAGTTACACCAGGGGAGCTCGAAGAGCTAGAAGCTCTTCTAGCCCAAGGGGAAGAGCAAGCCCAGGAGGTTTTTAGACAAGCCGAAGAAGCCGCCCAGCACCAAGCCACAATCGGCGAAGTACTTGCTAGACCCATTGGAGACAAATCAACCCCTACTGACGAAGAGCTTGAAGCTGAGCTTGAAGAATTAATTGCAGAACAAGATCGTAATGATTCTCAATCTGACCCATCCCCTTAGTAGTTTAATCAATAGAAAGATAGATCTCTACCTGGGCATCTAGTGAATCTGAAGATTCATAATTATGAAACTCAAAATCTAATTCAAAAGATCTTGAATATTCAAAATTAGGATCAGAGGTCAACCGCCATATGTTTTTCCAAGCCTCTGGCAATATATCAGAGAGAATACCTCGTTCAGAAGAAAAACGCAGATAACGCCCTTTAGGAATTACTACTGCACTTAACCCCTCAGGAATTGTCTCTGCACAATGTCCAATGAAGTACCGGTACTCACCATGCTCCAAATCCGAGTATTGATCATACACTGCAAATATTCTTTTATCATCACTTTGAATCAAATCAGATAAGTTCTGCTCTATAAACTCGCGGTGCAGGGGCACAATCCTTCCTTGCTCTGTTGCCTCAACCTCATTACTAGTAGTCGTATTTACACCTACTACCTGCATCTCACTAATTTCTATTACTTCCCACTGCTCATTCATGCTGACTGCTCCAAATGATCTAAAACTTTAGACTTTTTCTTCATTACCATCATACGTTTTTGTACATTATAACACCGACGACATAGCGAGTGATAACGATCATTCCCACCTATCTCAATTTGAGCACCTGATATCACCAAATCACCTAATTCATTCATACGTGCATTCATAGTTGCTTTTCGTCCGCATTTGCATATGGTTTTGATCTCAACCAGCTCTTCAGCCCATGCTAATAAATATTGACTCCCCTCAAACAGCTGCCCTTTAAAGTCAGTTCTCAAACCATAAGCTAAAACCGGAATTTTACACAAATCAACTACAGAGGCTAACTGCTCTACTTGAGCTTGTGTTAAAAACTGAGCCTCATCCACCAAGACACACTTAACTTTCTCTTCTACAATCTGGTTATAAATTTCTTCATACAAGTTTGTCTGCTCATTATAAACCTTAGCTTCAGACTTCAAACCAATCCTAGAAGAAACATAACCCTTTTGATCACGATCATCCAGAGCTGATGTATAAATTGCAACTTGCATACCTTGCTCTTGATAGTTATATGCTGACTGCAAAAGAACCGTAGACTTACCCGCATTCATAGCAGAAAAATAGAAATAAAGTTTAGCCACGCTTATCTTCCTCTAATGGTTTATCATATCGATATAGATCATACCGCCCTACTTTTTTAAAGCCTATTGATTGAAGCGAGTCTTTAGACGCATGCATCCCAAAACTATAAACCTCAGAGCACTGATGTTCACTACATAATTTCATACGACCCAACATCATCATATTCCCTATTCCTTGCCTACGATACATAGGAAGAACCGTATCCCATAATAATAGCGCCTTATCCTCTTTAAACAACGTCACACAGCAAGCAATTGTTTTTTGGTAAATTTGAACAATATGCAACTGCAAAGGAACACTATCATTGATACATGGTGCAAAGACACGCTCAATATCTTCTATGGGCAAATCATATGACTGACAAAATACATGCACCCACTCATAAAACAGCTCCTGAGTATTCACCTCAACTAGCTTAGCAGCTGGATGAGCCTCATAACTTTTCAAGCTGGCTCCAATTTTACACATCATTCCAGTTATAGATCCACGCATAATTAGATCTTCACCCAAACCCTGCTTAACCCACTGGTCTTTACAATTGAAAATCGCAGTAAAAGGCTGCTCCTGTTGTTTAGCTAATTCAATCAATGCCTGGATCTCTAAATGATTAGACTCATTAACACGGCTAGCAACAATATTAAAATAAGGCAGCGTTAAACCCGTATGGTAGGCAAATGAACTCTCTTTATCATCAATAGATCCAAGACCCGTAGCAAGAATACCACAATAATCATACAACAAACCCAGTAATGTCTCTGACCGGCGCTTTCGTTTGGTTACTAACATTTTATTCACCTCTGTTTTGTCTTGATATTTCATTTAATATAAAACATTTATAGATTTTTATCAAATACACCTATCAATAGCATCAGAGATTGAAACATCTATATCTTGCAATTAAGTATCTGAAATAATATGATCAAAAGAGAATATTACAGGAGTTTTTCATGAAGATTAAAGCAATACTTATTGCTTGCGCCTTCTCATGTATGAGCACACACGCATACCGAAAAACCAATCGGGAATATGGTTATTTTGACCTTAGTGTGGGCCCTGCTTTTATGGAAGATAATACATTTGGCAAGCAAATTGTAGAGTATAATCTTGGTCCTATAATTAGCACCTCAGTTGGATTAACACACGATAATGGTCTAGGGATAGGGTTAAACTATATATTTACGTATAATTCTAAGATATTAGATCTAAAAGCTTCTAACGAAATAGTTGAACCCATACCAAAAGATGAAAGCACAGCTATCTCAACTAATGGTATCAAACTCGACTTTTCTTATAGATTAAATACAGGAACAGAGGTATCGATCATCTTCCATGGGGGACCTTGCGTTTTCAACACAACTGACCAAAGCACAATTGTCAGTAAGCCAATAGTTGAGTCCAGTGAAACAGCCACGTCAACAGATATAGTCGTTACTGACGCCGCAACCGGCACAAATACGGTCAAAGTAAAGCTAGGGGATGCTGCGCTACCCGAAGCCATCGCCGTTGAAGAATCTATAAAGCCCTATTCAAATTTCACATTTGGCTATGAGGTTTGCACAGGGATTGAATACCGCCAAGACCGACACAAAGCTTTTGGTATAGAATTTGGGTTACTTAGCACCCAGGTCTATAAAAGCACATTCTCAACTGATGCAGTTATCGGAGACAGAATAACCTCTCAGCGATCAGATACACTTGAGTCTATCTTTTTCAATGTGACCGCACGGTACTACATGTAAATGATCTTGCATTCCTATCCATATTATGCTCCAATAATATGCACCGTGGTGTGGCAAGATCTATAGCAAATCGCCAGGTCCGGAAGGAAGCAACGAACTCTAGACCACTTGGGTATGCTATGGTGCACTTTAATAAATGATGATAAACTCTAATGGCTTATATATCTATAGCAAGAAAATGGCGTCCTCAAACCCTAACAGATGTAGTTGGGCAGCCTCTAGTAACGCAAGCAATCTCCAACGCGATCAAGAATAAAACTTTACACCCTGTTTATCTACTCACAGGAACTCGAGGTGTTGGGAAAACAACTTTGGCTCGAATTATCGCCAAGTCAATTAACTGTGAGGCACTTCAAGGTACTAACCCCTGTTTAAAATGTGATACATGCGTGATGATTCAAGAAGGTCGTTATGCTGATTTGTATGAAATAGATGCAGCATCAAGAACTAAAGTAGAAGATACCCGAGAAATACTTGATCAAGTCTCATACCTACCACAAATGGGCAAAAAGAAAGTTTACCTCATAGATGAAGTACATATGCTTTCACAGCACAGCTTCAACGCACTTCTTAAAACACTTGAGGAGCCACCAGAGCATGTACAGTTTATACTTGCCACTACAGAACCGCAAAAAATTCCTACCACCATTAAATCTCGCTGCATCCACTTCAACTTAAAACCCATCGGCACTGCAGACATTGCCAGCCAAGTCCAAAAAATCCTTGAGGCCGAGCAAATAAAGTTTGAAACAGAAGCTACGCATCTAATAGCAGAGCATGCTAAAGGCAGTATGCGTGACGCATTAACCTTGCTAGAACAATGCATTTCCCTGTCTCCTAGCGATATCAATACCGTTCAGGTTCAATCCTTAATCAATACCATTCCAAATGAACTGATTATTAATCTATTGACACATATACATGCGCAAGACGCTCAAGCTATTGAACAAGCATGTGCACAACATGAGCAAAACAATATCAATTTTGAAAGTTTACTCTCTAATATTGCTAATGAGCTCTACAAAATAACCATAGCACAATTAACAAAAAGTAGTAAACACCCTCTCTCAAATCTTTGGGACCCAGGGTATATACAGGTATTATATAGAATGGCTATTATTGGTTTAAATGACCTTCCGTTTAGCCCAACACCTAAAATTGGTGCTTCAATGTGCTTAATGCGTATGGCTGTTTTCACACCCGAGCTAGAAACAAAAAAAAAAGCACTCAGCTAATAGCTAGCATCCCTCAATCTTGGCATGAGTTAATTAAGCCTCTAGCTATAAAAGGCTTAACTAAAGAGCTCGCAGAAAATTGCTCAACAAAAACGGTTACAGATCAAGTATGGCATTTAAGCTTAGCCCCCAAGAAAAAATACCTATTTACTAAAGAAACACTGACTAAACTCAGTCAACACATACATAAATTACACCCTGAGCTAACGATTCAAATACATATTGAGGAACCTAACACACAAACACCATCAGAAATAAAGAAAGAGGAAAATACTCAGAAATTAGAAAGTGCTAGAAAAGCGCTACTTCAAGAATCCTGCCTCAAGAAAATTCTTGAGCTCTCCAAAACAGATGAAGAAAAGATCAAAATCAAATTACACGAGGCTGTAGCAAATCCGACCAATTAACACTTCCTAATGAAGCTTTTTTACCGGTTAACTTTGGAAGCCATGCGTCTTCATCAACATCTAAATTATGCACAGGAAGACTCCCCGTCTTTTCTTTTAGGCGAGTGATTGCTTCATCATAGTTAGAGATCCCATCAATCAGACCATACTCAAGACCCCTTAGTGCCATATATACCTGAGCTTGATCAATTAATTCTGTGCTTGTTAAGCCCCTACGCTCTTTAACTAACTGTACAAACCAGTCAAAATCATCATTAATCAATTGTTCAAAATGCTCTTTAACCTCTTCTGGCATTGACTCAAATACATTTGGGTACCCCTTATAAGAGCCTGTAGTGAGTACCTCTACATCAATGCCATAGCGGTCAAATAAGTTACCTAACAATACATTCTGAAAAACAACACCCACACTCCCTATTAAAGATGAGTTATAAGCATAAATCTTATCACCAGCTAATGCCGCCAAATAAGCTCCAGAGGTAGCCTGTGTTTCAATTAAAATCTCTACAGGCATATTTTCCTGTAAACTCTTGAATGAGTTATATAAACGCTCTGAATCGCCTACAGTTCCTCCACCTGAGTTAATTAAAACCAACACACCTTTAGTTGTTGTGTAATTAATCTTTTTTAGTTGCCGCCAAATATCATTTTTTGAGTCAATCATTCCTTCCACATTAACAACCGCAAGATGCCCTGCAGTAACAGGTTTACGATTAAAGATAAAGCTAAACAGCAACACTACCAATAGTGATAAAGCAACATACCGCCAAACTTTTAATTTTTTTTCATTTCGTGCAATACGTAGCACCTCTGCCGCAATCTGACTAGACATATTCGCTTCACTCATAATAGCACTCCCTGTAAAGTATACTTACACATATAGTAAAGAGGTAATGGATAGATACCCAAGGCTAAAATTCCGATCACGCCCAAATACGTAGCTGTCCATTTTAACCTACTTCCTGACACAGATAGAATAACATCAAAGTACATGGCACGTAAAGCAGCTAAATAATAATACGCAGATAATGAAAATCCAAATAAAATAACACCTAGAACCCACCAGCTTTCCTGAGTCACAAGATATATCAACGCCCCTATTTTGACAACAAACCCCAGGGTAAACGGGATACCCGCTAAAGACGCTAGTGTAATCAATATAACTAACCCATTTGATCGATTCTCCTTAACCCACTGATTGAGTTGACTTATTGAGCAATTAAACATTTGAGTTGAAGAAGTATTAATCAATACTTGCCACAGTAGAACAATAGATAAAACATACGCCACCAAATACATCAAAGCAAAAACCCATGCCCTTAGATCCTCAAGCTGTAATAATAAACAAACTACACCCATCTGCGTGATAGAGGCATACCCAAGCATTCGTCGAAAATCTGTTTGCAAATACGCCATAACACTGCCAAACAATAATGAACCCACACCTACATACCAAAGCACTGGACCTACTAGCGTACCATGCATAGATAGAATTCGAATCAGAGCTATGACATAGCTAATCTTAGGAATAGAAATGACCCAGTAAACAAACGGTAAAGACGACGCTTGATAAACATCTGGAACCCAATAATGAAATGGAAATGCGCCAAGTTTAAATATCAGTGAACAGACTACAAGAGACAACCCTATTCCCAACCATAACTCAGTATTATTAAACTCTAACACACCTAAAGTGAGTTGACCCGTTGCACCATAAAAAAAAGAGGCGCCATATAGAAAAATAACCCCCGAAATACTACCCATAACAAAATATTTGAAGCCTGCTTCATCCGAATGCTGCTCATCAATAGATAATGTGCAAAGTGTATAACTAGGAAGCGCAATTAATACCGTTCCCAAAAACAGTAATAATAGATGATCCGTCGACACAACGACTAGACACCCCAGCGTCGCTAATAAAACTAGCGTACATATTGGCCCTGATTCAATATTGAAACGGATTAAAGCAGGTCTAATACCCAAAATAACTACCCCAGTCATGATGAGCACTAACGCGCTACTTCCTATTGATAGTGAGTCAACAACCCAGCCATATGATTGATGTAAGTTCATAAAGTATAATGAAGCTAAAGAAAGGAGCAGCGTCAACATCGTTGTATGTATTGCTTTTGCATCATGCCATAGACTCGTTAACATCGTAACCATTGTTCCAGTTAGCAACAAGATTTCAGGCAGAAAATAAGCAAGCATTAGCCCCTCCCAAGTAGAATTAAATTGGACAGTTCACCGATTGACCCCTGCATGATATTGAGTATCGTCCCAGGAAATAAACCCAAAAATAAAATAGCCCCTACAGGAATTAATAATACTACTTTTTCATTAAAAGACAGATCAATTAAATCCCCTGATACTTCTAGCTTAGGGCCTAAAAATGCATTCCGGTACAACTGCAACATATAAATTGCTGCCACAACCATAGTGAATATAGCACAAATTCCAAACAACCACTGACTGCCTTTCATCAACCCTACAAATATCATCCACTCACCCACAAAACCAGCTGTTCCGGGCAGCCCTATTACAGAAAACAAGCACATACAAAACAGCGCGCTTAACCATGGCATATCAATTGATAGTCCACTCATTTGTGTAATACTCCGAGTTTTTAAACGCTCATAAATCATTCCAAATGAAAAGAATAATGCACCCGATGACAAACCATGTGCAACCATTATAAAACAAGATCCTAGAAGCACTAAGTTAATCAAATCCAAGTCAGAAAATAAAAACGCAGAAAACAATCCTAATGTAACAAAACCCATATGGGCAATAGAGGAGTATGCAATTAAACACTTCATGTCATTTTGAGCGCTGGTTAGCATCCCCACATATATAATTGCGATAAGAGATAATACAACCATGTAAGGCGCGTAAATCGCACAAGCCAATGGTAGTACTGGCAATAAGAGTCGAAGCATGGCATAACCACCAACCTTCAGCAATAAGCCAGCCAATAAGACTGAGCCCTCTGTTGAAGCTTCTGTATGCGCATCTGGCAACCATGTGTGAACGGGCCACATCGGCGTTTTAACAGCCATTGCCAGCATCAACGGGAAAAATAACACCATTTGTTGAGCCAGTGATAAGTTTGATTGATATAAATCAGAAAATGAATATCCCCCTGCTTGCACGCCAATGTATAACAATGCCATTAACATCATCAATGAAGTCGCAAACGTATATATAAAAAATTTCATTGCTGCATAATAACGGTTTTCTCCCCCCCAAATACCAATCAAAAAATACATAGGGAACATCATTCCCTCCCAGAAAATATAAAAAGCAACTGTGTCTTGAACACTAAACAACCCCATTACTATTCCCATAACAAATAATAAAGTGGCCCAATAGCTGCGCTGCAAACGTATTGATTTAGTAAACAAGTGGATAAAAATAAGAGAAAAAATAAAAAGTAGTAAACCAATCAACACCAACGACAAGCCATCTATAGAAAAACTAATCTGGTGGTTTCTAATAAAAGACCAGCCTGGTAGATCATAGATAAACTGCATACCTGACCCAGGTAGAAAATCAGCAACGATCATACTATATAAACCCCAGCTACAGAGCATATTAAAAGCAACAAAATACCGGGTCATTGATTTGGAAATGACACTCAGTGTTAAGGCAGAGCCTATAAAGGCATTTCCAATCATGACTATTAATAAATTCAACATTTAAAATAACCCCACTAACAAAACAATGACGGCTAAGAATAGTCCCAGAACATACTCATAGATATAACCCGATTGAATGACTCTGAAATTAGACAGCAACCTCAAACATAATGATGATCCATTCACCAATATAGTCTGATCAATTACATAACGATCGATTACTTTTGCAAATATAAATGAAATCGATTGATATGCACTGACAATATAATTTTGATAGAAAATATCAAACCCATATTGCTTTCTACAAATCTGATAAATCATGGGAATACGCTCCACGACTTGACTGGGTATTTGGGGACAATACACATAAGCCAAGCCACTTACGGCCCAGCCTAAAAAGACCATATAAATATAAGGATGTGAGAATGACTCAATAATAAAGTCATTCATACTTAACCGTTGAAGGGTATCTATTAAGGCATTATTTAGCAAAAATACCTCCTGATATGCCCCTGCACCAAATGCAATAGATAAAAATGCCAATACCAGCAATGGGCCCTTCATTTGCCAATCTAATGTTTTGATACGTTCTCTCTTTGGAGTCCAACATAACATAAAGTAAAATCTAGCACTGTATAATGCTGTCATTAAAACACCCATTATCATTAAAAAATTAAGGTACCAGTATTGAGTAATTTGACTGTTTAGAGTCGTTAATATCATATCTTTAGAAAAGAATCCGCTAAAAGGAGGCATACCTGATAAACTCAGACAACCCACAAGCAACGAACCATGTATCGGCCAGTAATAACGTGCGCTTGCGGTGTAGCGAATATCTTGCTCATGGTTAGATGCAATGATAATAGCTCCTGCTGATAGGAATAGCAGCGACTTGAAAAATGCATGCGTTCCTAAGTGATAAATAGCAGGTATAAAGCCAGCAGCTCCACATGCAGCAAACATTAATCCCAACTGAGATAAGGTTGAAAATGCAACAACACGTTTAATATCAAACTCCACAAGTGCTAATCCACCCATTAAAAACATTTGTAATAACCCAAGAATAACAATACCCGAACATACCAGGGGTGAGAGTGCAAAAATGAAGGATAAGCGTGCGATTAAATAAACACCCGCTGTAACCATTGTTGCAGCATGAATCAATGCTGATATGGGCGTAGGACCTGCCATTGAATCAGGCAACCATACATGGAGTGGCATTTGAGCAGATTTGCCCATAGCACCGATTAGAAGCATCAAACTAATTAAATCCACCCAACGGTAATTAGCTACTAACCCCTCTAGTAATATAGGCTGTGAAACTGTCAGGTCCATATAACTCAATGACCCTAACTGATATAACAATAACCCCATAGCAATCATTAAACCAATATCTGCTACCCTGTTAACAATAAATGCTTTAAACGAAGCCTCAAGTGGATAACTTTTTTGATACCAAAAACCAATCAAGAAATATGAAAATACACCTACTAACTCCCATCCAAAAAATACCATTAAAAGATTATCTGCAAGGATAAGGAGTAACATTGCAGAGGTAAATAAACTGACATAAAAAAAGTAATTATTAATATCTTTATCACCACGCATGTAGCTTACTGAGTAAATATGAACAAAAAGTGAGACTAAAGTGATAATCACTGCCATATAGACAGAAAGTGCATCCAGCCAAAATCCAAAATTAAACGCATCCCCAACATCTAGCCATGTATACACATAAAAATTAATAAATGTATTTGGCTGCTGAATATAAAGCACAACAGATGCAACCCATGATACAAGCATCCCCAATATATTGATCCAGCACGCATCGCGAACAGCCCATACTCTAGCTAATACAGCAGAAATAGTAGGCGCTAACAAACAAGTCCAAGTCCAAAACAATAATGTCATGCCAGCTCCTTTAAAGATGAAAACTTATCTGCCTGTATACTGTGATAACGTTCATATAGTTTAACAAATATCGCCAAGCCTATAGCAGCTTCTGCAGCAGCTATTGCCAGTACAAAAAATACCGCTATATGTCCTTCTAGGTTCTGATGGTAATTTGAAAAAGCAATAAAGTTAATGTTAACTGCAATCAACATTAACTCAATGTTCATAAGAATTGCTACCAAATTGTTTCGATTCAGCCCGACACCCACAATACCAATCACAAACACCACACACGATAATAAAACTAAATATGTAACCTCAATCATTTTTTTGACTTAAACTCCTAGATTTAACCAATAAAATTGAGCCCACCATGCTGGCCAACAAAATACATGCGACCACCTCAGCCCACAGCCAATAATCCCGATACAACAGTAAGCCTAACTGTCTTGTATGCTCATTCAAGCTGACTTTACGAAGTTCTGCCTGCCACCCAGAGTGCTCTAATAATAAATACACACTGCCTGAGACAATAATGCCCAACATGAAAAGAGTAGCCATTCTTGGTAATGCACGTGGCAAATGGTCAACATTGAGCATAAATACAACAAATAGAAACAAAGCCATCACAGCACCCACATAAATAAAGATGAGCGCTAGTGCTAAAAATTCAGCACCCAGTCCTAACCACATCACTGCGGTAAACATAAATGACAGCATTAAGCTAAAAACAGAGCGTACAGGATGGGTTGATAACGCGACGTTTAACGCTGACAGTACCAGGCCCACACCAGAGATTAAAAAAACAAGATCAAGCACGGTCTTTCTCCATATTACGAGCAATTTGGTCTTCATATAAATCACCAATTGCTAGCAATTGCTCTTTGGTCATAATATTGTCTCCCCGGCGCAAAAAAGAATAATTCATTTCGTCTGTGCATACAATTGAATCTACTGGACACGCTTCTGCACATAAGCCACAGTTAATGCATTTAAAAGCGTCAATATCAAAACGTGTTGTCCGCCTAGTGCCATCAGTATGCTCATGTGACTCAATGTTTATTGCTAATGCCGGACATACTGCCTCACATAGTTTACAGGCAATACAACGCTCTTGACCATTTTCATAACGCCTTAAAGCCAACATGCCTTTAAATCTTGGTGAGGTAGGTAATGATTCTCCCTCATCGGGAAAGTGTAAAGTGGTTTTAGGCTCAAATAACTTTTTCCCAGTTACACGTAGCCCGCTTAATAAATCAAGGAGCAGTAAACTTTTTAGCTGGTCACGTCCAAATATAAAATAGATTAATAATGCAAACGTAATTAACGCACCGAATACACCTACTAGATTCATACCCACCCCCAAAGCTTCATCGCTGATATAAATGGAATCCATGCTAAAGAAATAGGAATTAAAGTTTTCCAGCCCAGCATCATTAACTGATCATAACGATACCTTGGGAAAGTAGCGCGCATCCATAAATATAAAAAAACAAAGAAAGAGGACTTTCCTGCTAGCCATATAATCCCAGGCACCCAACTAAACCAAGTGCTTATATATGGAATACCCTCAAATGGTGAGAGCCATCCACCGAAAAATAGCGTACTAGTAAATACAGATATAAATATCATATTGGCATATTCTGCAATAAAGAATGTTGCAAACAACATTCCGGAATATTCAACATGAAAGCCTGCTACTAATTCACTTTCTCCTTCTGCAACATCAAATGGTGCTCTATTTGTTTCAGCAACAGCACAAATCCAATAAACAATAAACATTGGAAATAGTGGCAACCAGTTCCAATGCAATATACCACCAGCTTGCGCGTAAACTATTTTTTGTAGATTGAGGCTATCTGCTAACAGAATAACACCTACCAACGCAAAGCCCATTGCAATCTCATAAGAGATAATTTGTGCACAAGAACGCATAGAACCCAGCATTGCATATTTTGAATTTGAAGCCCAACCTGCTAATAATACACCATAGCTTCCCAATGATGTCATCGCAAAGACAAATAACAACCCAGCATCGATATCTGCAAGCACCCACGATTCTGAAAACGGAATAACAGCCCAAGCTGTCAATGATGGGACCAATAATAATAAGGGAGACAAATAATATAAAAGACCATCTGCATGCTCTGGGTAAACCAATTCCTTAGTCACAAATTTTATTGCATCCGCAATAGGTTGCAACATACCTCCGAAGCCGACTCTATTAGGCCCGACACGCAATTGCATATACCCGATTATCTTTCTCTCTAACGTTGTTAAATACGCTACTGCCACAACCAAAGGAATTAAAATACATAATGCGTATATAAATATCATCAACATCTAAAGTCCCTCTACCCCATCGCTATTATAATACAACACCGCACCTACTGCTATATCTTGTGACTGCAAGGTCTGGGTATAACCCAATGCTTGAATATCTTTTGCAGAAACCTCCTTATGTACTAATGCAACCTTTGTTTTAGGATATGCTTTTTGCAAGCTAGGTGCATTTCTAACCCATAAATCTGTTTGAACCCACGGCGTCAAAACAATCGGCATGAGTTTTTGATTGTATTCAGGTACGAGACTGGGTTGGGGAATTTTTATTGGTTTTTCTGTATTTTCAGTAAATGATTGATTGATGCCTCTAGTAAGGTTTTCTTTACTGTTTAACTCAATCTGTAATTTTTCAGACAAGTCAGCACAAACTTGATAAAGTGACCTTGCATCATGCATAGGGGCACATGCTTGACTAAAATGTTGTTTCATCCCTAAATAATTGATGTAAGTACCTGAGTTCTCCGGTGGGCAAACTGTGGGCAAAACTAAATCAGCACTGTTTTTAATAGCCAAAGACCAATGTGATGCACTCACTATAATTTTAGTTTGAGCTAATGATTCCACGTTCAACCCCAAATCAACTACAGGGTCTAAATCATGAACCCACAAACAGGCTAATGGCTTTTGAGTATACTTAAGCCAGGGAGTTCCACCTGACTGTGAAGCATTTAAACCACTTTCTGAAAGCCCTAGATGATTGGCGCCTTGTGGCAACAGAGCATAATCATATGACCAAACAGATGCATAGTAGTGAATTAAGTGGCGTAAATCCTGAGCTTGTGGATGAATCAAAGCCTCTTCTCCAACCAAGACCACTACCGGATCCTGAAGCGCTTGCTTCCACTCATGAGATATGGAGCCACACTGATCCCACTGCGTAAATAAAATACCAATACGTCTAACCAACATCTGCGGCGTAACCATTTCATGGTGTACGGGATATACACTTTGATGCCTAATAGATCCTAAACTTAATACCTTTGCGCCATTAGCAACAGCCTCTTTAATCGATAAGCTAATATACGGTTGATCCCAACGCACAGCACACCCAATTAAGATAATTGTTTTAGCTTTTGAGATACGGTGAAGTGACAGTTGACTAGAGCGTAACGGTAACAACTCATCCCCTAAATTTTGATGCGTACCCACATCAATATCAGCTGATAACTGATCTAAAACTGTTTTAAAAGCAACAGCATCTTCAGTAATGGTTTGTGGAGAAACAATTCCTCCGATCCGACCTGATGAGGAGTCTGCTAACATCTGCATTACATACTGTCCTGCATCATCCCAGCTCAGCGGTCTAAATGTGTCTCCAACACGTAGCATAGGCGTCTCAATCCTATTATGCGCTAAACCTTCGTAACTGAATCGGTCTCGATCTGAAAGCCATACTGAATTAATCTCTGCACATGGCCTGGGCACTACACGCTTCAAAACATGCTTAGAACCATATCCCTTGGCCATGGTATGGTATGAAATATGAGCACCCAAGCAATCATGGGCTGCAATACCTTCGTGTTGCACATAGCTCCATGATCGTCCTGAAAACTTTGCAGGCTTTGAGGTTAATGCGCCTACAGGACAGATATCAACCATATTACCTGACCATTCAGATTGTAATCCTCTTTCTAAATAGGTGCTAATCTTAACTTGATCACTACGACCCATCAAACCCAGATTTTTCACCCCTGCAACCTCCTCTCCAAAACGTACACAGCGGGTGCAATGAATACACAGAGACATGTCGGTGGCGACTAATGCGCCTAAATCTTCATCAACCTCAGCACGCTTCTCACCCGAGTAATTCGTGATGGCTTTTCCATACCCCATAGAAACATCTTGTAGTTCACACTCTCCCCCTTGATCACATACAGGGCAATGCAATGGATGCTTCATCAATAAAAATTGCATCACAGATTCCTGTGCGTCGACTGCTTTTTTAGAGCGCGTCTGCACCACCATTCCTTCAGAAACAGCTGTTGCACATGAGGGGACGGGTTTATTTACACCCTCTATATCAACCAAGCACATGCGACAGCTTGCTACAACCGATAGCTTTTCATGATAACAAAACCTTGGGACTTGGCACCCATGCTGGGATGCAATATCAATTAAGCGACTGTTTTTCTTAACCTCAATCTTTTCACCATTCAGCACAATGCTTACTGTCTGCTCAGATTGCTCTTTACTCACGTTATACTCCATTCAAAACCCGGCCGCCCCTTCACACCAAGCTCAGCAGTACGATCAAACTCTTCTCGGAAGTGATCAATAAAGCTTGTAACTGGCCACGTAATTGCCTCTCCAAACGCACAAATAGTTCGACCCTCAATACTTGATGCAACTTGATAAATTTCATCCACTAAAGCAACACTCCCATCGCCCTTAACCAACTGTTTTAGTGCCTGACTGATCCAGCCTGATCCCTCTCGACATGGTGTACACTGACCACAAGACTCCTGGTGATAAAAGTGCATCATATGCATCAACGCCATCGGCATTGAAGTGGTCTCATCCATCACAATCATCCCACCAGAGCCAACAGCACTATTAACACGTGCTAACCCATCATAATCCATAGTTACTTCTGGAATAGTATGACCAGGAATCACACGCATAGATGTCCCACCAGGGATAACTGCTTTTATCCTTCGGTTATGTCGGACACCTCCACATAAATCAATCAAATTCTGCATAGGAACGCCCATAGGAAGCTCAAAGGTACCTGGGTTAACAACATGACCACTCACACAAAATATTTTGGTTCCACCACTATTCTCAACACCTAAAGACTTAAACCAATCACCCCCCTTTGAAACAATCATTGGGACTGATGCTAAAGTTTCTGTGTTATTAATTGTAGTTGGGCATCCATATAACCCACTAACTGCAGGAAAAGGTGGCTTATTTCTAGGCATAGCGCGCTTGCCTTCAATAGACTCCATCATTGCAGTTTCCTCACCTACAATATAAGAGCCTGCACCTAATAAATTTTCAATACATAAGTTAAAGCCACTGCCTAAAATATTTGCGCCCAGCAACCCAGCCTCTTTGGCTTCATAGAGCGCCCGCTCAACTTGATGGTATTCTTGTAAATATTCACCTCTAATATAGTTGTAAGCCCTAGAGGCACCAATCACATAAGAACAAATTGCAATCCCTTCAATTAGCTGATGTGGGTTATGTTTCATGATGAGGGTATCTTTAAAAGTTCCTGGCTCGCCTTCGTCTGAGTTACAAATTAAAAACTTATCACCAGGCGTACCTCGGTTCATAAACTGCCACTTCATGCTGGTCAGAAAACCCGCACCTCCACGTCCTCTCAGCTGAGAACGCTTGAGCTCCTGCAATATATACTCGGGCTTTATTTTTCCAGCAAGCAAAGCCCGCCAAGTAGCATAACCCCCAACTGACTCATAAACAGCCAACTGATGAATACCAGCTACAGATTGATGTCTTAAACATACTTCAGTCATTATGTTTTCCTGGCGAAGAACGATATTCCTTAATCAATGCTTGTAAACTTTCTTTAGTTACATTGCGGTGATAATCCGCATCATTAACGATCACAACGGGTGCTCCATCACAGGCACCTAGACACTCAGCCTCTCCTACTGAGAATGCTAATTGACTGGCATCTTGACCAGGCAAATCATTAACTAGAGATTCAAGATAATGCTTAACTCCCTGTGCCCCATTTAAACAACAGGATAAACTCGTACAAACCTTTAAGTTTACAGGCGCATCCGGTGCGCGCTTATACAAACTATAAAATGAAACGACTTCATAGACCCTAGCAGCAGGCATTTCTAGATAAGCAGCAACTGCATCCAAATGCTCATCTGACAACCATCCATAACGATTTTGCAAGTGATTTAATGCCATTAAAATAGAAGATGCTTGTTTACCCTTGGGAAATTTATCCGCTAAGCGATCAATAACTTTTTTATCTTGTGCATCCAATTCAATCATCGATCAACTTCTCCTAAAACAATATCTAAAGATGATAAAATAGTAACCACATCAGCGAGTAAATGACCTTTACATAACTCACTTATTGCTGCAAGGTGCGGAAAACCAGCTGCTCTAACTTTTATTCTATAAGGCATATTAGCCCCATCTGATACGATATACACACCAAACTCCCCTTTAGGATGCTCCACAGCACTATAAACTTCTCCTCTGGGCAATGAGAATCCTTCTGTGTGTAATTTAAAGTGATGAATCATCGCCTCCATATTATCCTTCATATGATCCCTACTTGGCGGGACTACTTTAGGTGCATCAGCTAATATAGGACCAGGGTGCTCACGTAGCCAATCGACACACTGTTTCATGATTTTTACAGATTCTCGCATTTCAGCAATTCGAATGATATAACGATCATAACAGTCACCATTTACTCCTACAGGAACGTCAAAAGTGAGTTTATCATACACAGAGTAAGGCTGTGTTTTTCTCAAGTCCCAAGCGACCCCAGTACTTCTCAGCATATGCCCTGTAAAGCCAAGACTCATTGCTCTTTCTTTTGATACGACCCCTACCCCCTGGGTTCTCTGCTTCCAAATTCGATTGTCGGTTAGCAACGTCTCATAATCATCTATTCTTCCTGGAAACCGCTCAATAAAAGACTCAATAAAATCAAGTAAAGATCCTTGACGGTCTGCATTTAAATCTGCCAGCTTCTTTTTTGACTTCCAGGAACTGGATTGATACTTAGGCATTGTATGAGGCAGGTCACGCCAAACACCCCCCACTCGAAAATAGTTTGCATGCATGCGTGCACCAGATGCCGCCTCATACATAGCTAATAGATCATCTCTATCCCTAAAGCAATACAAAAAGACAGACATCGCTCCTAAATCAAGACCATAGGCACCTAGCCATATCAGATGGTTCATTAAACGCGTAATTTCTGCGAACAACACCCGAATATACTCAGCTCTCTCTGGCACTTTAATCGCTAACATTTTCTCAAGTGCCATCACATATGCATGCTCATTGGCCATCATGGACACATAACAAAAACGATCAAAATACCCCCCTGACTGCAAATAAGTTTTATGCTCCATTAGCTTTTCGGTACCACGATGCAAAAGACCAATATGTGGATCAATACTTTGCACCGTCTCGCCCTCTAGCGTAATTAACAACCGTAACACACCATGCGCGGCTGGATGCTGCGGTCCAAAATTAATTGTATAACTATGCTCTTTCGCCACTCTCTTCACCTACATCTACATAACGATGATCGTTTCGAATCATTCTTGGGACATGACTTTGATACTCTATTGAAACGGGATCATACACGCATTGCGCGGACTGACTGTCATAACGCATTTCAACCCTGCCCACCAAAGGGAAATCTTTTCGCATTGGAAAGCCGACAAAACCATAATCTGTTAAAATACGCCTTAGGTCAGGATGCTGTTTAAATTGAATACCAAACAAATCAAATGCTTCACGCTCATACCAAACAGATGAAGGCCAGACACCCGACAATGAAGGCATAGAAACAGAATCATCTAAATCTACTTTTAACCGCATACGCTGATTATGTGTAATAGATAATAAGTGGCATACAACCTGAAAACGCGCTCCAGTCCAAACACTATTTTCAGAAAGAGGTTCAGCTCGAGCTCTACAATAACTTTGATGACATGCACCTTCAGTTTGCCAAGACTCCACCCCATAATACAAATAATCTACACCACACAGATCAAGTAACATATTCATCTTGATAGCTGGGTTTGTTTTTAAACTTTTTGCAACACTTAATACCTCCTCAGCTGAAATCTGAAGTGACACTTGCCCCAAGCTTTCAGAGACTATTCCTTGACCTAGTTCTCTCAGCTCATCTGCTATATTCATAACCGGTCTCTTTCCCACTGCTTGGCATATTTTACTTTCATCATTAACTGCATAATTCCATAGACCAAAGCTTGAGCTGTTGGCGGACAACCGGGGACATAGACGTCAACTGGGATAATACGATCACACCCTCTAACTACTGAATAACTGTAATGATAATAACCACCACCATTCGCACAAGAGCCCATGGATATTACCCAGGTTGGTTGTGGCATTGAGTCATAAGTCTGTCTAAACGCACCGGCCATTTTGTTACATAAAGTCCCAGCTACAATAATAACATCAGATTGTCGTGGACTCCCGCGATACAACCCCCAACCAAAGCGATCAATATCGTGTTTAGATGCAGCTGCATGCATCATTTCCACAGCACAGCAAGCCAACCCAAAAGATACAGGCCACATTGAACTGCCCCGCGCCCAAGAAACTAAATCGTCCAACGAAGTTACGGTATACCCCTTAGGCACAATAATGTCATTTACATCAAGTCCTTTTGCCATTACTTTCTCCAAGTAAGCGCATCTTGCTTCCATTCATAAATAAAGCCTACTGTTAGAATCCCTAAAAAGACCATCATTACTACAAATCCATGCCAGCCTAACTCCTTTAAGCAAACACTCCAAGGTAGTAAAAAGGCAGTTTCTAAATCAAATAAAATAAATAAGATAGCAACTAAATAATATTTGATATCAAACGGAACCCGCATACCTTCGTCTGGAGAAAATCCGCACTCAAATGGTTTTGACTTTGCCTCATTGGGTGCACTGGGCGCTATAAAACATGCTAAAACTAAAGGAACAACACCCACCAAGAGTGCTAAAAAGGCCATTACTAAAATTGGCACATAACTAATTAATAACTGCACATCCATTGCATAACCTAAAACTGCCGAAGGCCGGATTTGAACCGGCACAGCGTAACCGCTACTGCCCCCTCAAGACAGCGTGTCTACCTATTCCACCACTCCGGCCAACTTAAAACTCATCACTAATCACATCCCTGATTTGATCATAAGCATCGTTGCTTTCTACCACACCCAGAAAAAGGGTGCTCATAAAAAACAATGCTGCAAAAAAAGTAGTCAGCTTAACTAAAAAAGACGTACTACCTGCTGCACCAAAGACACTTGATGCATTACCACTACCAAAATTAACACCAGCATCAGCACCGCGACCCTGCTGTACCAATACCAATAAAATTAAGGATGCACAAATAAGAAAGTGCATGACTAAGAATACTGTTTGCATAATCTTATTACCTCCAACATCAATTCAAAATTAAGTGACACTCCACCCACAAGCAAACCGTCAACATTTGATTTTTTAACAATCTCTAAGCAGTTTTTATTATTTACACTACCTCCATACATTACCTTAATCGGCTCAGACTTTCCAGAAAAAGATGCAGCAAGACGCTTTCTGATAGCAGCTACCTGTGTTTTTATCAACTCATAGTCAGCACACACCCCGCTTCCAATAGCACTTGCTGGCTCATAAGCGACTAAGACCTCTTCAGAACCAGTCAAGCAATCAATCTGCTCATCTAGCTCAGATAGTTGATCCCCCTGAGTGCCTACACAATAAATAATGCGCATACCTAAGCGGCTCGCTAACACTAGCTTCTCCCGCCTTTCCTCTAGACTATCGGATACCTCTTGATGGCCAATCATTACAGTACGCACACCTATATCGTTAAGTATAGCCCCAGAAACCTGCCCCGTATAAGCACCCTGCTCATGCACAGACATATTTTGAGCACCCACAATAATTGAGGTATCCCGCAATAATTCCTGAGCATAAATCAAATATGGATAAGGAACCAACAAGTCCATCGAAACATCAGGGAGTTCTTGATATTGACTTAACAATGGTTTAACCGCATTCATTTTCAGGTTAGCTACCAAATGAACGTTAGAAGTCATACTCTCCTCCTGCTCGGTGCGTATTAGGTGCAAAGAAGCAAAGTAGTGCTGCTAAAAACATGACCATCGGCAACACATTCATACCATACTGATAACTACTCAAGCTATACGACTCAAGGCCATTTATCACACGATGGTGCTCGACCATAAAGCCAATTATGACTGAAAGTGTCGGACCAAATATAGTACTCAGCAAGTTTGTAAAGCCAATAGCCGTACTTTTAGTTCCTGGCCGCACATAATAATTGGTGATCGTAAAAGGCACAAGGTAAACAACCGTTGATAAACCACAAACAAAAAGCAGCACCCTAATAAGGAATGCATCCATTAACGGAAATACGACAATTATAGACATACTAATCGATGCTGTTAATGCTGATAATGAAAGAACCATATGAATATTATTAATCCTCGGCAAAAATATAGCGATTAATGGACACCCCACTACCAACCCTAAAGTTAATGTACTACACATTGATGCCGCTTCTTGTAATGAAATGGTTGATGAAGCCGATAAAAAAGTTGGCCCCCAGATAGCTACAAAGCAGCTTAAATTTGCAAACAGCAATCCTGAAAAGGCACCATTCGCCCACATTTGATAATCTGCTACAAAACTCCGCAAGTGACCTAAAATATCTAAAAATGACAAAGATGGTGATTCATCTTCTAAATAATGCGGCTTGTCACGTATAAACACAAAAGAGACGATACTCAAAAACAGCGCCATATAGGCTATATAAAATGTAAAGTCACGCCAAGAAGAAAACTCCAAGAACGTAGACAAATAGCGCATACATACGACTGAAGAAAACAATGCAATCATTTCAGCAACACTAAACATCATTGAAAATGACTCTCTTCGCATCCAGTTAGCAATTAAATAAGCCATCGACACGAATGAAAATGATAAACCAGCCCCCATTACTAAGCGATACAAACAAGCTTCTGTGTATGTCTGAGACCCTGAAAACCCCCAGGCACCAATAGCGCAGACAAAAGCACCTGTTCCCAAAACGCGACGCGCTCCAAACCGATCCGTCACCATGCCCGCAGGGATCTGCAAACATATATTTGGATAAAAAACCATTCCTAGTAAAAAGGTAATAGAAATTGAGTCCAAATTAAAATCTCGAGACAACTGCTCAACCAACATACCTGATGAGACTTGTATTGATAAATGAACTAAAAAACAAGCTACTGAAATACCCCAGTATACATAAGGTTTGACCCACGCAGGAAACCAGCTCATTTTTCTTTCCACAACACCTAACCTTAGTATAGAGCAAGCTGTAGATAATGACCATTAAAAGTTTATATAAAATCACGCCCCCTGCCTTACTTTAAATTCCATCCTAAATATAGTAAGCTATTACCAGCAAATATAGAGTCTTTAACGCATGAACCGAATAGCAAAAATAACAACTTTTGCACTTACAGCCCTACTCAGCTATCTAGCCATTTTGGTTGCAACGCCTTACCTAGCCATCAATCACATCAACACCTTGCCTTTTGCTAAAGTTACTACTGCTCAACACCAAACATTCGGGCCCTCTCAAAATGTAGTCTTACATATGGCTAAACGGGAGCTCCCTATCACAATAACACCAGGGCTCATCCCCGGATCCCTCACAATCAATGCTCATAATATTGAATACAAATCTGGACCCATTGCGAAACTATTCACAAAGCAAGACTATCATTTAAAATCTGACTCTATCGCAGTCTATCTATCTACCCCTCCACTGAGTATAATCAGCGACTATTTCAATAACAGCCCCACTCAACCCTCTAACATTCAATTTAAAATGAAAAACTTTCAATCTCTAAAATCAAAAAAATCATCGATTGGACTCATTACGGCTAGGCTTAATGTGAATGAACCTTTGTCATTATTCATACACGCTGAACAAATCACCCCTCCTACTGAAATACCATTCACAAATCACACACTTGAGCCTTTACAACAAGCCCTAGCCACCACTGATCATATCGACATACATGCAACCTTAGCATCGGTTAAACCTAACACTTACACCTTAAAAACCGAAATGAAGACCAAAAGCTTGGATGGCTCTGAAAATAAAGATTATTTATACGTTGAAGACATCAAGCCACATCTTGGACCCCAACTGCACAAGTTGCAAATCAATAAGCAATCCTTGACCATCCTAACGCTACAACCATTTTCTAAACTATCAGCCCAAATCAACTCTAAAGTGGGACGACTCATTACCCAGTTAATACTCAGCCCATTCATCGATCTTGAGATAGAAAACGCACTCACAATAGAATCACACAATAGCAAATCATGACCCCCTATTACAAACTACCTAAAGACTGGTATAAAAAAAACGAACACGTTACCTTTATTGGGCCTGAAGGACTCATCAGCCATCACTTAATCGACCAGTTTTGCACCCATCACAACATCAAAAGGAAAAGTCATTTAATCAGCAGCACGGCAGATTGCCAAGATCTTCGCGCAAAGCTAGCAACACAGTCATTATTTAGTGAACCAGAGATTTGGCTCATCCGCTTAGCACAAGATAAATTACTACCCACCCTGAACCTACCCAACCAACACCCAGAAAAAAAGTTTATTGTTTATGGTTGTGAAAAAAAGCCCAAAAATTTAGAAAAAACAACCAGCCAGCTGTTGGTGCAAACCTACTATATGAAAGAACCCTACGCCTCTACCATGATTCAGTCTATTGCACTAGAAAAAGGCATCAACATAAGTACACGTGCTGCAAAATGGATCAACCTATGCTATCAAGGCCATGAATCATTAATACCTAGCTTTTTAGAAAAAACAAAAATGGTGTACAACACACAATCAGTTAGTGATGAACAAATCAAACCGCTATTGTCTGCATCTGGATTATTAACCCCTTTTGACATGATTCAATTTCTCTCTGATGGTCCTGAAAAAATTTCAGTCTACTTCAAATCCATCCAAGATACTCAATGGGCTGGCATCTACTGGTCTATTGCTCAACACTGGCGGAAACTACTCCAATGTAAAGAAAACCCGCAGCAATTAAAAACACACTTTCCATGGCCCAATCAGCAAAAAACAGCAAACACACATTTAAATTGCTATACTTACGCTGATTTATCAAAACACCTGAATGAGTTAATCACATTGGAAGTCTCACTCAAAGGATTTGGCAAAGACAATATTGAGAACCATTTGAAAGTTTGGCTGCTAAAGCGCTCAATCGAGCTTAAATAGAAAGGCCACCAAATCGAATTGAGTCGAATATTTTTACCAAAAAATCAGGCATATAGTTGGGCGCTACTTCGACCCAAACAGCTAACTTATGAATCATCACTGAGTCTTTCCACCACATATCACCAGAAAGACCTAAAGAGTCTAGTAATGTGATCAGTAACAGTACGATAACACCACCTCTTGCCATACCAAACACAGCACCCAAAACATAGTCTAATCCACTTAATCCTACCGACTCAATAAGCCAGTATACGCACCTTCTAACTAACGATCCTGATATTAAAACAACTGCAAATATTGCAACAACCATGATTGCTACACGAAAAGACTGAGTAGAAATATGGTCTGCTAAATAAGCACTCAAGTCACTCGAATACGCGTAAGCCAACCACAAAGACAACAACCATGCCGTTAAGCTAACTGCCTCCTTAACAAAGCCTCTAACAATACCGTAAAGCGTGGAGACCGCAATAATGCCCCATACTAGATAATCAAAAAAATTGAATGTATTTAAAATAATTGAAAATGTTTCGTTCATGTCTCTTTCTACGTAAGCTTACTCTTACCTTCGCATACCCTATAAACCATGTCAATTACTTCTTATGACTTGTATGACCCAACATAAATTGCAGCGCAACACCCCCTACTCGCGCACAAAACTGCTCCGATGAGGTAATCGCAGATTGCGACTGTACACTATAAACTGAACCCATATCTTTTTCTAGCAAACCTGTTCCTGAGTCCACAACTAAATAATTTCCAGAAACGACACCGACCCCAAGCCGCCCCACTGTTTCTTTAATACGACGTTTTAATAAAACACCCCCATTATTTGAGGTAGCATACAGATTAATAGCTTGATCTAAATCAAAGTGCACACCGTTAGTCAAATTTTCATATGAAACTCCTTTTTGAGGAGACCCATCTTGTTGCTTCTCAACCTGCTCTTTGAGCCAGCTCCAAAACTTCTCAGCCTCAGCTAGCTCAGCCGCCTCCAAGCTCAATCGCTCAATACTCAAATCAAATATCTCATCTAGATCATGCGCTTCTTTGATCACAATTTCAGCTTCAAGCTCATCAAACCCACTGTTAAAGTCAATGAGTGCTTTTTCCCAGATCAAATAGAGCCTAGGGTCCTCCATAATCCAAGCCAATCCCTCGGAAGGCAGAATTACTTGCGCATAGATCAAGTTCATTTTATCAATAAACGCTTGCGGGCTAACACGAGTCGGCCTAATCCGATAAAACCCCTCTTCCATTATTGATATATTCGGATACCAGGTTTTAAGATAAAACCCTGAGCGATCTGTCTGTTCTACACTTATTTGCTGCAATATATTCCCAACGCCATGCAACATAGCAGCAGAACACAGAGCATACATCAAGCGATCAGAATCAAAACCATACCCATTATTACTTTTTATTAACGGAGCATAATATATGATAGTAGCTGCAGCACGCTTTAACCCATGCTCATAAAAACACTGATCTTTTTGCTTTTGATCCATTGGCAAATGCTGGCAAAACAATACCAAGCTCTTAAACATAGGCTTATAGACCATGTCAAAAACCTGTTCTGGAACACCTACCGCATCACTTACTTTTTTTAGCAAAGGTCCATAACCAGAAATAAGCTCCACCTGATAGGGTTGAATCACCTTAAATATGGGTAGTGGCTCAGAAGGCACGCTATCTGCACTTTTAGACAGAAAAAAATCCATAAATCAATCCTTTTTCAAAAACTCTGCTAAAAAGGCATCTGTAACATCATCTGCATAATCAACATTACTCAAAAATAACCCTTTTGACGGAGCTTGTCCAGGAAGGCGTGCTCGATTTTTTGTTACAAACAATTCTAAAAATTCTGAGTAACTTAACCGCCCTTGGCCAACGGCTACTAATGTAGCCACAATTTTTCTGACCATATGATGCAAAAAGGCATTAGCAGTTAATGAAATCATCACAAGCGGACCCTTACGATCTACAGATAGTTCCATCATATTGCGATAAGGCGTACTAGACTGGCAAAATCGTGATTGAAACACACTAAAGTCATGCTCACCAATCAGCACTGTAGCAGCTGCTTGCATCGCATCTATATCAACCTGCTCAACTCGCCATGCATACTGGTCAGAGAACAAGTGCGGACCTTGATCATTTAGGTAGTAAATATAAGATCGACTTTTGGCAGAAAACCTAGCGTGAAAATCCTTAGTGGCTTCTTTAACCCAGAGTACCTGAATATCACTTGGCAAATGAACATTGAGTGCACGATACCAAGTTGACAATGGCCTTGAGACTTGTTCATCAAAGTGTACCACTTGTGCTAAGGCATGGACCCCCGCATCCGTACGCCCTGCACAAACTAAAGTAGTTGACTGCTTATTCAGCTGATTGATCGCATGACGTAGACAACCCTCAACAGTATCATATCCTGTCTGAGCCTGAAACCCATGATAACGCGCTCCATTATAAGCTAATCCCAATACTAGCCTTTTTAACTGCTTTTCTTCACTACCCATTTCTTACCAAATCTTTTATACTTTGGATACACTTTAACAGGACTACATCATGCACCATTATGTTAACATTGTGCTTTCACTTTCAAGCCTTGTCATATTAATGAGCCTACTTTTTAGCACCAGGCATAAAACTGCTATCAATTATACAACAGGTCCTGATGAATACGACTTTATGGCTTGCGAAAGTAGCTTACAATCCAGACTTGACCTAGCTATGACTTATCTAGAAATGGAGCAATCCCCACAGGCTTTGAAAATCCTAAAAGAGTTATCCACCTGCGGGAACCCTAACATAGAAGCTCAAGCGATGCAAGAATTATCAAATAATACAACCACTTAAATACCCGGTCCTTTAGGGGTGCTGGGCCCCTTAGCTGGCGTAGTAGCAGGTGTATTTTTAAGCTCTTTCTCAGAACGCTTATCCAACTTATTCTTCACAACATCTTCAGGTGCTACAGGTCCAGAATGGTCCTCAGCAACCGTGTACGTACGATAAGTTGCATTCTTATCTTTTTTAGGAACCGAAGAAATCTCTTTGCCCGTCATATCATAAACTTTGCCACTACCTGAATTCTGCTCACTATAATTACGAATAGCCGCTTGTATTTCTGCATAACTCATTGCACGTGTATCTACACCCAAACCTTCTAATATATGGGTCCATGACTCCTCAACTTGCCCTGTAACCTCACCTCCGCCAGACTCCCCTTCATCGTCAACCCATACGGGTGGTTTTTTATCACTCATCTATTTTTCCTCAACTTTCATTTCACATAACTGTTTTAATATATCACACATATTACCTGCAGCGCCTAAATACAAATTATCTGCCGCAAACCAAATTGTACATTGATTTGATTCATTAACTACAATTCTCCCAATATGAACGCTCATTGACTTTCTAACAACTGATAAATCAAAAGCACTCTCTGTATGTAAAGTAATGTAAGGACAATCCTTAAATAACTCAACAAGTTGTTCGAAATTAATTGTATCTGGCAACTGAGCATGCAAGACCATTGAATGCCCATAATTTACAGGAACTCGTACAGTCATGACTTCAATAGATACCTGAGTTAACCTTTTTACCTCATTAATGATTTTCACCTCTTCCGAACAACGATTAGTATCTTTATCAACATCACCAATGAATGGGATCACACGATTTGAGTAATCACCCTGGCTATTCAATGCCGCTTGCCCAGCCCCAGATAAAGACTGATACGTTGCAACAAACACTGCACTCAACGACCCCACTTTTTGTATAACAGATAGCACCATAACCAGAGGGGTCACCACACAGTTTGGGCTAGCAATCCATTGCTTATTAACTCCCTGATTCAGATTTAACGAAGCAACAACTAGTGGTATATTTCCATGCATACGAAATGCTGATGAATTATCAATCACAAGACAATCAGACGATATCAAACGCTTATATTGTGACTTTGCAACACTCGCACTAACACATAAAAAAACAACATCATAATCAGAATAATTTAAATGACTCACACCCTTAACAACAAAAGCTTGATTATTCACTATCAATACTTGGTTTTCTGACCGGTCAGATGCAGCAGCATCAACTCTTACCGCATAATTCTGAAGAATCTCGATACACGTACGTCCAACTAGCCCTGTTGCTCCTAATACTAATACTTTATCCATAGAGAGTTTGATTCCATTAATTAATCAACTTATAATGAACCGAATATTCAAGCTCACTGAAATGAAAAAAAATCCATACATTGATAGCATAGCTACCGAAATAGATCAAGATCACTATCGAGCACCAGGAACACCGCACAGCACCATAATTGCACTTTCAAAAGGCCAAAAAAAAGTTACACAAACCCTAAATTTAAGAGGCATGCTTTCAGAAGAAGCGCTTGATTTAACGTTGAGTACGATTGATCACCATTACCGTAATGGCTGTATTTTAGTCATTCACGGGCAGGGTCATCGATCTCAACATCAAGCACCCATTATTAAAAATCTTATCTGGGACCATATCCCCAGACACCCAAGAGTAATTGGTATGTGCACCGCATCTGCTAAAGATGGCGGACTCGGAGCCAGTTACATCTTGTTAAAAAAAACTAAACGATAAATATTAAATATAAAAAATATAGTGTATAGTAAATTAGGTAAGGGAATACACGATGCACAGAATACTTATTTTAGGATTTGACCAGTTTGCGCAGCATCTTAGCATTACATTATGCAATAAAGGTGCAAAGATCTATACACTAAATGATTTACCCATTGAGCACCCTAATGCACATTGCATTGATAAGGATCTTTTTACTCTAACCCCGAATGACATCCCTTTTATCACCCATGTTCTATATATGGTTAAACCATGGTGTAAAAAAGTCCGTCATTATAGACGATCTTACATCCACGGTTTGAGCCATATATTAAGCTTAATCAGCGAAAAACGATCCAAGCCACAAATAATTCTAATGTCGTCGACTGATATTTACAAACAAAGCAATATCTCATGCGTCGATGAGAAAACTCCAATAAATACACCATATTGGGTCGCAAATATCTTAGCAAAAGCTGAGCACCAAGTCGCGCAATCACAGCTTAATTCATTAATCTTACGTATAGCACCCACTTATGAATCAGTTTATGAGAATACAAAAAACAAACTTACAGCCAACCAGCTAAACTTCAGCAGCCGACCCAACCCAATACACTGGGTCAGTATGGAAGACGCTAGTCATGCAATCTATCATCTCGTTGCTCAAAAACACAGTGGGATTTTTAATATCAACACCCAACCAATAATGATCAATACCTACCTATCCTGGATGAGTAGTTATTATGGAATCTCCATTAAAGCAACACCTAAAATCAAACCCTGGGCTACTTGTCCAAAAGTATCTTGTGCGAAGCTCATCGCAACTGGGTTTAACTTCAAGGGCACTAGCCAGATTACAATACTAGCTTGATTCAACCCCCTATATCATCTATACCTGCCCACTAACTTCTATATACGCTCAACTGCAATATCAGTGATAACTACCCCAGCCTCTTTAGCTTTTCTCGCAAATTTAGTCTCAGGCCTAAACGGCACGACTGCTAAAGGTTTAAAATACTGACTGTTAGATAAGACTAACTCAACGTCCTCAGCATATGGCAAATGATCCGTTGCAAAATGGAGCACTGCTGAAGGCTTCATAATAGATGCTAGCACATCCAAAGATTTCCCTTGAACCAGTCTGCGTTTATGATGCCGCTTTTTAGGCCATGGATCTGGGAAAAAAATACGAATATGGTCAAATAACTGATGTGCTTGCTCTCTCTCTAAAAAGTCCATAACATCACCTGTAAGCACAATGATATTCTCAAGCCCCTTTTCCTTTGCTTGTCGAATGACACTAGCGACCCCTACTTCGTAAACCTCAATACCAACCCATAATTGATCTGGATTTTTGGCAGCGACATCTAGCAAAGAGTCCCCCATTCCAAACCCAATCTCTAAACCAACAAAACGCTGCTGCTGCAGGAGCGTAAAAGGGATCTGAGTATAAAGCATACCATCACTTTGAGAAAGATGCTTTTTATGACTATCCGTTAACCGGCTATTGCGTCGAACAAAACTTTTTATCTCTTTCATAAAAATTCACTAAATAACTGAACTTTACATGCATTCAAACCTTGAATCAACCAAAGTGCTCACACTAGCTGATAAATCTATGTGCATACATCATAGACAGGGGTAGACAAATAAACCTATAGATCACTTCTAGCGATATAACAAAGAAAGCTATTAAGACTTTGGAGACGACTCATTTACCCGGTGATTCTAATGATCCATTAATAGCTGCCCCCTACTATCTAATATGGAATGGGACAACTATAATAGGTATTTAGGGGCCATGCCCTGGTCCCCTATACCCTGATTCAGGTCCAGGTGCACCACCTAGCCTACTTTCTGGCCCTGATTGCTGTTCAAGTAAAACATTCGATAACAGCGGAAATGGTCCTAACATACTAGGCTCAAGTGGTATTACGTCTACCTCTTGATCTATCAATCTTTGCTTGAGATCACCTAGAGCCTCTGCAAATCGACCATACTGCAAACAGTCTTTTTGAGAATCTGGAGAAAGCTCATTAATCAATAATCGATATTCTCTAATAAAGTCTTTTTTATCACCTGGACTCTTCTCAGCCATACCCGTCCCTGACCAAAACCGTTCTTGAGTATTCTGCTCGGATGTCTTCAATGTCTTATTAAATAGATTAGCAATGCTTGAAGATACTTGTAGTACTATTTCAGGGATAAGACATTTCATGAAAAGCTTAAACCGTTGACCTTTAGAGACAGGTCCCTCCACAATCGTATTGAATTTATCGAATAACTGTCTTTGCTGTTCCAATCTTAAATAATAATTATTATCTGGAAGGAGCTTAGCAGCCACCAATAAATCATGGAGCTTTCCTTTACACTTTTTCACCAAATCCAAATGAGACACCTCCCCCACAGAAATGCTTGCAGCTTGACAAGTCGAGAAAAGAACCCGCTGCTGATCAGTCATGTTATTTTGATCGAGATCAGCTTGACATTGCGTTTGGTATCCCTCTTTAAGAGCCATCAAATTATCACGTGCACGTTTTTTAGATTTTTCATCCATAAACGGTGATGACTCAATCTCTAACTGTTGGTAAGTATAAATTGCTAATTTTTGCACAGATGTTAAATCCTCTCTTTTACTGAGATCTGCTTTACCTTTTAAATCTTTTAAACTAGGTTTTTCTTCTTTTTCCATATCCTCCATTTTATATTTGCTAATGTTATACTTTTTCTGATCGGATCTAAGCTTGTATGAACCAAGCCCGTACAAAACCCCTAAACCAAGTACTACCATAGATGAAATTAAGCCAGCACCCGTAAGAAAGGGCGCAGACACCGCTAAAACTAGAGCAGGCACTACCGCTTTTATGAACTCTTCCCTAAATTTTTTACTTGCATCAGCTACGTACGCATTAGTTGGATTTTCATTATCTCCAGCCATTTTATTTACCTCTAACTTATTGACTGATTAATTTTTAATGAGAAAAATCAGTTTGTCAGAAATAAATCACTTAAACTAAACGCTAGGCTTTAAAACTAAGTCTAAATCATAGTCACTGCGCGCAGTACCACTTGAATCAATATAGGTTCCCTCTACCCACATCGGCAGTAGGTTTGCATAATACCTTGAAAATGGATTACCCGAGCAACCCATAGGCATCATAAACTGAGCATGACCATGCTTAGGTGAAGCAATCATCCTAACAGCTGCTCCATTTGTACCGAAAAATTGATTCGCATGCTTATCCTTACTATTCCAGTGATTACGATTTAAGCTATTACTGCTACCATTACTATTAACACTGCGGTTTGCAATTGATCTCAAAAACGGGATTTTTTTAAACAAGGTATGCTTGAATACTGTTTTTTGTTTTTTCTGCCATTCCCACTGAGTCATATCCTCACCCAATTCCTTGCTTAGCTCGCTAAGTGTCTGCTCAAGTGTTTTGATTAACAAGTCAGATGAACGAACCCCCTCTAAACAATACTCGGACTCTAATGCATGCTTGATATATGCTGAATTATATAATGGCTTACCCCATTTTGGCAGTTGCTTTAAAATAGGCCCATAGAGTTTACTGGATATCTTATCCATCCACTCATGGTAAATAGTCGCCTCATATGATGATAAAACGACCGACCCAGACCAATCTGATAAAGCATGTAATGCTTCTTTTACCTCTTTAAGGTTTGAGGCATTATTTAACATCATGACACCATCGAGGGGACAGCTATAAAGGGTATTTAGATGCCATTACTTGGTCTCCCATACCCTGGTTCAGATCTAGGTACACCACTTGGATTATTCGTACTTTGTTGACCTGAGTATTTAGTTGCTCCTGAAATACTCCCAGATGGCACTGCATACGACACTTTATTAGGCTCAAGCCGAATTACGTCTACCTCTTGATCTATCAATCTTTGCTTGAGATCAGCTAGAGCCTCTGCAAATCGACCATACTGCAAACAGTCTTTTTGAGAACCTGGAGAAAGCTCGTTAACCAATGATCGATATTCTCTAATAAGGCCTTTTTTATCATCTAATCTTTCCTTAGCCACACCCGTCCCTGACCAAAACCGTTCTTGAGCATTCTGGCCGGATGCCTTCAATTTTATCTTAAATAGTCCGGCAATTTTCGTAGATACTTGTAGTACTATTTCAGGGATAAGACATTTCATAAAAAGCTTAAAACGTTGACCTTTAGAGACAGGTCCTGCCACAATCGTATTGAATTTATCGAATAACTGTCTTTGCAGCTCCAATCTTAAGTAATAATTATTATCTGGGCTGGTAAGCTCTTTAATCATATCACTAGTGAGTTTAGGTTCGGTATTTTCCAAAGCCTCCACAAGACTATTTTTTAATGCTTCAAGTGTTTCTATTTTTCTTTCCCCAACTCTGGAATTTAGTATTAAACCTGACACAACCGATATCTTTGTAAGGACAGACTGTTCCCTATCACTTAGGCTTAGGGGTTCAGGGATAGCGACATTACGATTACGTACAAGACTATTCAGAGAGTTTAGTACATTGTCTTCACCCTCTTGAGATAGACGAGACGTTGGTGACAAAACATCTAAAATTTGACAATAGTAAATTGCTAATTTTTGCACAGATGTTAAATCCTCTCTTTTACTGAGATCTGCTTTACCTTTTAAATCTTTTAACCTAGGTTTTTCTTCTTTTCCCATATCCGCCATTCCAGGATTTATAATGTTATACTTTTTCTGATCGGATCTAAGCTTGTATGAAGCCAGCCCGTACAAAGCCCCTAAACCAAGCACTACCATAGATGCAATTAAGCCAGCACCCGTAAGAAAGGGCGCAGACACCGCTAAAACTACAGCAAGTACTACCGCTTTTATGAACTCTTCCCTAAATTTTTTACTTGCATCAGCTACGTACGCATTAGTTGGACTTTCATTATCTCCAGCCATTTTATTTACCTCTAACTTATTGACTGATTAATTTTTAATGAGAAAAATCAGTTTGTCAGAAATAAATCACTTAAACTAAACGCTAGGCTTTAAAACTAAGTCTAAATCATAGTCACTGCGCGCAGTACCACTTGAATCAATATAGGTTCCCTCTACCCACATCGGCAGTAGGTTTGCATAATACCTTGAAAATGGATTACCCGAGCAACCCATAGGCATCATAAACTGAGCATGACCATGCTTAGGTGAAGCAATCATCCTAACAGCTGCTCCATTTGTACCGAAAAATTGATTCGCATGCTTATCCTTACTATTCCAGTGATTACGATTTAAGCTATTACTGCTACCATTACTATTAACACTGCGGTTTGCAATTGATCTCAAAAGCGGGATTTTTTTAAACAAGGTATGCTTGAATACTGTTTTTTGTTTTTTCTGCCATTCCCACTGAGTCATATCCTCACCCAATTCCTTGCTTAGCTCGCTAAGTGTCTGCTCAAGTGTTTTGATTAACAAGTCAGATGAACGAACCCCCTCTAAACAATACTCGGACTCTAATGCATGCTTGATATATGCTGAATTATATAATGGCTTACCCCATTTTGGCAGTTGCTTTAAAATAGGCCCATAGAGTTTACTGGATATCTTATCCATCCACTCATGGTAAATAGTCGCCTCATATGATGATAAAACGACCGACCCAGACCAATCTGATAAAGCATGCAATGCTTCTTTTGCTTGTTCACTACCAGGTTGAGCCTTCAAGAGAACAGAACGCAAATAAATCCATTCCATCTCTATATTATCTAATTGCATATCCTGGAAGTCACCTACCGTAAGCTTACGATTATCCCCTAATAACTCATCTAAACGGGAAGCTCTAAGATCATCAAACCCCAAGCGTGATAAATTATAGCCATAGTGATCTGAAACGACATGATTGTTTGCATTCGCAACATAACCACGCTTAGGATTTTCAACATACGGCAATTCTCTTTTTGGAATATATCGTTGCCAGTTGTATGTCTTTAACGCAGGAACAGCGATCCGACCTGAATGGCTACGCACTGGAACACTGCCGCTTGTATACAGCCCAATATCTCCACTACTGGTTGTAACAATTGCATTCTGTGCTGGTGCATGGAACCGCTCTAATGCTTCTTTTGCCTCTTTAAGGCTTGAGGCACTATTCAACATCATGATGCCGTCAATGGTCGTATCAATTGGATCCATAGCAACCCAGCGCAAAGCGACATCTAATGGCGCACCTTCAGGAGTGATAAGCGCTCCATAGTCAGACTCTCGACAGATTATTTTCACGTCTGGCTTATCTTTCACCTTAATGATTTCATGCCTGATCGTAGTAGTCTCAATATTTTTGTCATAATAAATATCTGATTGAGCTAATGCAGCATTGGTAAACCCCCAGCTGATATCTTTATTCTTACCAATAATTAAGCCTGGGGCTCCTGGAATAGACGCTCCATAAGCATCAACACTTTTACTCTTCAATCCCACTAAGTAAAAAGTATTCGGAATTGATAAATTTAAATGTGGGTCAGAGGCCATCATCGCACTCCCTTTCGCCATCCGGTCTGCAGAAAGTGCCCATGCATTAGAGCCAGCTGCAGCTGAATCATCTGGTGACAAACCTTTTAATACTGCATAATTGAGCATTGCATAAGGCTCAATCGCATCTATAAACTCATCAGGCAACTCTGGGCCGTCAGCATACTCAATAATCTCGCTTCGATAAGGCAAACGTTCGTTTTTCAAATCTTGATCAGAAATACTTGGATTAGACAGCATCTCATTAGGATAAAACTGATCTAATACTTCCACGCCCTTATGATGAGCCAGCACTGAGTTTCTGATAATTCTAGGCCAGTGTCTACTTAAATCAAATGCAATTGCTTTTTGAATAATAACTGTATCATAAGGCTGCCACTGATCTATAGTTATATTTAACAGTTTAGTTTCTAGTGTTTGAGGATTGTCACGTATACATGCGTTCACTCCGTCAGCATAAGACTGTAGCGCATCTTGTGACTCAGCACTCAAATACGAGTATGTATTTTTTGCATTATTTTTAACATTAAATATCCTCATGTACTCATCTAACTTGACTGTTCGCTCACCAAACAATTCAGACATTCTTCCAGACATTAAGTGCTTAAGTAGCAACATTTGATACAAACGATCCTGCGCATGAACATACCCCTGTGCAAAGTATAAGTCTTGATCTGACTGCGCTGTAATAGTCGGAATTCCATTTTGGTCTCGTCTAATTGAGACACTGCTTGACAACTGGTTTTGAACCAGACTGCCTTTCAGCATAGGCTGAGTTATATAAATGCTATATAAACAATACAAAGATACTGAGGCTAGGACCAAAGATACTAAATATACTAACCGCTTTTTCATGACCTATAACACCCTAAATTAGCTATTAATAATTATAAACTTACGACATTGTAGCAACTATTTCATTCAAAGTCTAGCAAGCGCATACAGGCTACAATGCTACAGCGATTTTATTCAAAGTCTAGCAAGCGCATACAGGCTACAATGCTACAGCGATTTTATTCAAAGTCTAGCAAGCGCATACAGGCTACAATGTTACAGCGATTTAGTTGACAATACACTACGTATTCACTACCATATTTTTGATTACACGGAATGATAAGATTGTTATGATGTTATTATCAAATTACTCAATTTTAATTAAACAGGCAGTACGATAACTATGTATTTTTCTCCTTTTTACTTATTAAGCTCAATTGCAGGGGTTTCACTTATCTTGCTCCTCACTAAGCGACCCAAATCAAATAACAATGATTTTATAGACTTAAATAAAACCAGCCCTGAGAAAAAAAACCTGGTCGAAGCTGAACCAAAGACAGATATAATTTTTCTTTATATCGCATTTAGCCGCCCAGTCCATGGGAATGAGCTACTTCACTACATCATGTCTAATCAATTACAATATGGTGACCAAAAGGTATTCTATTATGGGAACGAGGCAAGCCCCATATTTTCTATTGCAACCTTAACACCGCCAGGAACGTTTAATTTAAAAGATGTCCCCCAGCAGTATTTTAATGGCCTAACGTTTTTTATGGAAACCAAGCATGTACCAGAAGACTTAGAAAACTTCGATTTAATGTTAGAAACACTTCTAGAAGCAAAAGATCAGTTTGGCGGAACCATTAAATCCAGAAACAAGAAAGAACTGACTGAATCAGATTTGCAAATCTGGCGAGAACACATCAATGAAGCAACTAACTTATAAAATTGCTATCCTCATACCTAGCTTGTGCTTAGCAATCAATCCACTGGCTGAGCTAACCAAGCCTTTGCCTAAGCAGCACATTGTTATATCCAAACATGATGTAGAACAACCCGTAAGTCACACTAACAATAACCCACAAAAAAACATACAAGCATCATACCTGCCTGAAGAGGTAATTGTTTTTGCTTTACAAGCCGCCGTTGCAAGCTTCCACCTGACACCAGAGACACGTAGCACATACCCTGAAACCCTAAGTCGCTACTATGATGCATCACTACATCAGGAGCTTAAACGAACTGTAATTGAAGACTCAAAGCACGCAATGTGCCATATTAGCTTTTTAACCTTAAAGAGCTGTAGCGCATTACCCATAAATGCAGCTACATTAATAGATAAAGATAATAAGTGGTCTATATCTATACCTATGGTTTTGTCAGATCATTCAAAATTTGATATAATATATACAATCACTCCTACTGAATCAGAGTACCCTAAATATAGAATAGCGAACTATGAAATCAAGCAACATGACTCTTAAAGACTATAAAAACCTCATTACAACTATTGAAGCGCATAACTTCTATTACTATGGCCTAGACCAACCCAGAATATCAGACAGCGTATATGATAGCTTAATGCAAAAACTAATTACTACTGAAAAAGAGCACCCTGAATGGATCACTAAGCATTCACCTACTCAGCGTATTGGTGACAAACCACTTGAGCAATTTAAAAAAATTAAGCACGGTGAACCTATGCGCTCACTAGATAATGCGTTCAATGAAAAAGATATTAACAATTTCTGTTCCAAAAACCAAAACGCTATGACC
This sequence comes from Candidatus Comchoanobacter bicostacola, assembly GCF_024172705.1. GTDB lineage: Bacteria > Pseudomonadota > Gammaproteobacteria > Comchoanobacterales > Comchoanobacteraceae > Comchoanobacter > Comchoanobacter bicostacola. The sequence continues at coordinate 247,144 of NZ_CP092900.1, read as the reverse complement.
TGTGAGCTCAAACTAGACGGTCTAGCCATAAGCTGTATCTATAAAAATAAAAAACTCGAATACGCAGTGACACGTGGTGATGGTGTTCAAGGTGAGGATGTAACATCCAATATTAAAACCCTGTCTAGCATACCACTTCAGTTACCTGATGACGCACCTGAGCATCTGGAAATTAGGGGCGAGGTTGTTATCTTTAAAAAAGATCTTGAAGCATTAAATAGCAAGCAGAAGCAATCTGGCAATAAAACATTCTCAAACCCTAGGAATGCAGCAGCTGGCAGCATTAGACAGTTAGACCCCAAAGTTGCTGCAGCGCGACCACTTAGATTTTACGCTTATTCTGCTCATGGTGATCATTTGCCCGGTAGTCACTATGAACGACTACAACAGCTCAATAAGTGGCATATCCCCACCACCCCCAAAGTGGTCAAAGTTAGTTCACCCGATCACATTCAAGCCTACTATCAACAGGTTTTACAAGAACGAGCGACAATGCCTTTTGAAATAGATGGGGTAGTAATTAAAGTAGATTTAATTCAGCATCAAGAGGCATCAGGTTATACTGCCAAAGCACCTCGATGGGCAATTGCCTATAAGTTTCCTGCAGAAGAGGCACAGGCTAGGGTTATTGCTATTGATTGGCAAGTCGGTCGTACTGGCGTTATCACCCCTGTTGCCACACTAGAGCCTACACAGGTAGGAGGTGTTGTTATTCAACACGCAACACTACACAACATCCATGAACTCCAGAGGAAAGACATAAAAATAAATGACGCTGTAATTATTCGACGTGCAGGTGATGTAATCCCTGAGGTTGTAAAGCCGATAATATCACTACGTAACGAAACATGCATTGACATTAAACCACCTAATACTTGTCCGAGTTGTGGAAGCACCCTTCAAAGAGAGCACATCTTCATACGCTGTATGAACACAACAAAGTGTCCAAAACAAATTGAAGGACGCATTATTCATTTCGCATCCAAACATGGATTTAATATCCTGGGACTTGGACAACAAATCATACAAATTTTATGCCAACAGGGTCTGATACAAAAGCCCTCCGACTTATTTAACTTAAGTGTCCAACAACTCACTACTCTACCAAGAATGGGATCTAAGTCCGCAGGAAAAATTATTCTAGCGATAGAAAAGAGCAAATACACAACCCTTCCTCGCTTCTTGTATGCACTGGGCATAACCGAAATAGGCAAAGATACTGCAAAACTTCTTAGCAAACATTATCATTCAATCACTAAGTTACAAAACGCAAGCATTGAGTCTTTATCAGATATATCAGGTATTGGTCCAATAGTCGGGAAACATTTAATTGATTACTTTTCACAATCAGAAAACATTAACGAAATCAAATACCTTATTAGTCAGGGCGTTAACATACAAGAAGAATCAAAAGAACCTGATACGACGCATACAGCTGTAATTACAGGAAAGTTTGATAAATCGCGTGATGAAATAATAGAGCAACTTGCTAAGATCGGCATACACGTCTCTAGCAGCATTTCCAGAAAAACCCACTATTTAATCTGTGGTCAAGAACCTGGGTCTAAATATGATAAAGCTGTAAAGCTCAAAGTTCCCATTATAAGGTCCAATAGCTTGACAGAAATTCTTACCAAGCTTCAATCAAGCTAGAAATATTGATTATCCCTTCACTAAAGTAACGTCTTTACCATTGGATACAACATCACCGACTTTTTGTGAATTTTTGAGCACGAACGATGTAAATAAATGTGGCAACCCTACTGACAGATCAACAAAAGCACTCAGATCTGCTAACTTCACAACTGGATCTGGCTTCTCCACTTCAATACTACAAATATTCAGACCTATATAGCGCGGAATAAGCTGCAAACTGAAAAGACTTACACCTTCATACAATGATTTAAATACCGATAAGAAAACTAAGCTACCTATTGAGGCATAAAAAACATAGGGTGTTAAATAACTCACCAGTAGCACTACCAGATAGGATAAGTTATTGGGGTGTACAAATGGCCCAAACATTTTTAACCACTTAACAGGCCTTAATGAATCTTCAGTCGTAACTTGATTATATCGATAATTAACAATATTTCGGATCAACAGATGCATGAAAGCGAATATTGATTTTATTATATTAACCATGCATGTTGTGGACGATAAGAAGAAAGGGATTTGTTTAAGCTTAAATTTTGATAGCTGTCTTATTTTAGGAGCAAAACTAAACAACCTACCCAAGCCTAACGTGGATTGATTTAAATATAATGCCAAAACACCAAATAACGCCAGTAAAGTTAGATCGACAATAAATGATCTTGAGCGCCCTTCCTTTTCACCTTCTTTATTTGATAAATCAAGCGTCATCCCCATTATCGTGATTGACTGATGTTGGACACATACTTTTTCACTGATATATCTTTTTTCGCGAGAAAAACTCAAAATAGGAAGCCCAAAAAGCTCTATATGGAAAAAATAGTGTTTCTCATCAAAATGATCATACTCAGATTTATCCATATGTATTTCTCTCGGGCGATCCGCATGAGCATTAATAGCAAGAGAAAAAACCGGAGTAGTAATGCTTAATGATGGCCAGTTCCTTGACATAAAAAATCCAAAATATGATTAAATTTATTGTAATCAATAATAGCTATAAAATCAATATGACTCGGAGAGGGCGGGATTCGAACCCGCGTGGGGCAAAGCCCCCAGCCGATTTCGAGTCGGAGCCATTTGACCACTCTGGCACCTCTCCATCTAGCGCTTTATTAAACATCCTTTTATAATAATTCACAATACTTTTTTTCTAACTGTTCAATTAAGGAGGTCATAAGATCAGTTAACTGATAAGGGGTAGCAAAGATAATTTTATCGCCCTCCTCCACCTGCTGCATTATACTGTCAATAAGTGCTACCTCGTGTAATACTCGAATAGATGCTTGCTCATAGACAGCTGTTTTCAAAGCATGTGCTTTAGGCAATAGTACCATAGGAAACTCTACCCGATTTAATGCTTTAATGGTTTGAGCTATATGGACATCAAGCTTTTGAGTATGAGTTGCTGGATGATATACCAGATGAATACGCTGATGATCAAAACTATCCAGCAAGGAATTTAGTGCAGTAGGATGATGCGCATGATCATCCAAGACCTCGACTTTATTGTTATACACTTGTTCGCACCGCCGCTTGACCCCCTTAAAAGTACAGATCAACTGTTCACATAGCCCTCTCTTAAAACCTAGCGCATGAACAAGCTGTATTGCTAATGCAGCATTGGTTTGATTAAAGGCGCCCTTTATACTCAAGGGGTAATCTATTTTATTACTGGCTACCCTATGATGCTTTAAGGAAAAGGCATTGATTTGATCACACAGTGCGAGCGGCAAATCTTGAGAAACAACATTTGCACCCTCTGGCAGTAATCGCAATAAGTATTTATACTGTTTAAGAACATCACTAAAATCATCATAAATATCTGCATGGTCAAATTCTATCTTTCCAAGAATTAAATGACTCGGCCAGTAATGCATAAATTTAGGTCGTTTATCAAAAAAAGCGCTATCATACTCATCTGCCTCAATTACAAAGTACTTACTTGATCCTAAATGTGCTGCAGGTTTGCCTGAGCACAATGCTCCAGCAATTAAATAACCACAATCCTCACCTAGCTCAGATAATAAATGAGCAACCATAGCTGAAGTACTCGTTTTACCATGGCAACCTGCTACAGCAATCACCGAACGTTTACGTAATACAAAGCACTCTAGCCACTCTGGCGCTGAATATAGTTTGACCTGATTAGCAATTAAAAACTGAATCAGAGGGAGGCTTCTTGACACTTTATTACCCACAACCACTAAATCACTATCGTTTACAACCACCTTATTGGGATAGTGCTCAATCAGCTGAATTTTCATTTCGGCCAATGCATCCGATACTGGTGGATTAAACGCTTGGTCAATTCCTATAACTTCGAACCCTAAATCAACACCTAGTCTTGCTACTCCGGACATCAATGTACCGCAAACCCCTATAACAAATAATCTCATATTCATCCCTGCTCTATTTCTCAATACCATAAACTAATTGCTTTGACTAAAAAAGCACTCTACAATTAAATTAATTATTTTTTCGGTGACAGGATGTCCGCAACTCCAAAACCTTCTGCTTGGCGTGTATTTACCGTTTCGTTACCACTAATTATATCTGGACTTTCATCAAACTTTGCGATATTCGCTGACCGTATTATCCTCTCTTTTTATGATCCAGAAATGATGGCGCACGTCACCACAAGTAGTAATTTTTCCTGGATGTTTCTATTCTCACTATCTGGGCTCGCTTATATTAGTAAAGTCTATGTCGGCCAATACAACGGTGCAAAACAATACCATAAAACCAGCCATATTACCTGGCAGCTTATCTTTTTCTCTATTCTAAGCATTATACCATTTATTATCGCTTATCAACTTGGACCATTCTTGATTCCAACTGCTGTACAAGAACATGGCCTCATATACTACCAAATTACGATGTTATTTGGATTCTTATGGCCCATGGTCAGCGCACTGATTGGCTTTTTTATTGGGACTTATCAGAGCACTATAGTGATGATCGCTTTACTCATTAGTAACTTAATGAATATAGGTCTTGATTTCATACTGATCCCACAATATGGTGCAGCTGGCGCAGCATGGGCGACTGTCATTGCTCAAATTACACTAACACTCATTATGATGTGGATGTATTTTTCTCCTGATAATAGAAAAAACTATCATACAGCTAAAATCAAACTTGACTCAAAACTTTTGAATCAAGCACTTCGACTAGGTGCTCCAGAATCAGCACTGCACTTCTTTGAGATGGCTGCATGGTCTACCATATCTGGCATTCTTGCATCAGTCAGTGAAGAACACATGATGATGAGCACCTTATCTCAAAATATTTTCATTCTATTCATGTTTACTTATAGTGAGCTTGGCAATGGTGTCAAGTTACTGGCTTCAAACTATGTAGGCGCTCGATCCTTTAACTACATCCCCCAGCTTTTATTAAGTGCATTTAAAGTACATAGTTGCTTTGTATTTGGCTTATTACTACTCTCAGTTGGAAACCCAGACTGGATATTAGAATGCTTTTCACTAAACGATATCTCACCTGTACTCAAAAGCCAAATTATACTTGCGCTCAGTGGCCTTCTCGTTTTCTTATTCTTAGATGGTATCGCATACATACTCTCAAACATACTATGTGCTTACGGAGATACCATGGCTAATATGGCTATTACAACGATAAACATGTGGGTGTTTTTAGTTATTCCAACCTATATCAGTCACACCTATTTATCCGCAAAGCCAACTGTATTTCCTCTAATTATACTGCCGTTTTATGGTGCAATAGTAACACTTTCTTACTTTTGGCGATACCAGTCAGCGCCCATTAAAGAACTCGCTTACTGATCTGTGCAAACACCCATTGCCACTTCTACTGCTAACTTGGTGGTCTCAACCAATGTAGGATGAGGCATAATCGTTAAGGACAAATCAGTAAGTGTTGCCCCCATTTCAATAGCCAAACAAAAAGTGCCAATTAACTCACCCGCATCTCGCCCAACTATAGTAGCGCCTACAATATAACCGGATTCATCTGCAAACACTTTCGTTTGCCCAGCAGTGTGTCCCGAAGCTACCGCACGTCCACATGCCGTCCATGGAAATACACCAACTTGATATTTTACACCAGACTCTTTCAATTCTTTTTCCTGCTTACCCACCCAGGCAACTTCAGGATCCGTATACGCAACACTAGGCATCGATAAATAATCATACCGAACATTCTTACCTGATATTACCTCTGCCACTAAGTGACCATGTGCAGTAGCTCGGTGAGCCAGCATACTCTGATCAAATGGTAAATAAGCAACATCACCTATTGCATAAATATGATCAATATTGGTTCTAAGGTACTCATCAACAATCACTGCCCCATGGTCAGAACACTGAATGGAGAGCCCTTCTAAGTTCAGGCTACTGGTATCTGGTGATCGTCCCGTTGCATATAAAATTTGATCACACTTTAACTCATGCACAACCCCTTCTTGTAGATAGCTAACAACTAAATCACCTTCATTAGCAATATTCTGCACTTCAACTGAAAAATTAAACGCAATGCCGCGTTTTTGTAACTGCTTTTGACAAATAGAAGCTTGTTTAACATCTGCTTCTAGCATCGCAGATGGCGCATACTCTAACACCGTCACCTTTGCGCCTAAAGCATGATAGATTGATGCCATCTCACACCCAATGATTCCAGCACCAATCACCACCAAATGTCCATCGATCTTTTTAAGGTCTAACGCACCTGTTGAATCAAATATACGATCATCATCTGGAATAAAGGGTAACTTTATTGGACGAGAGCCCGTTGCAATCACTGCATGTTTAAAGCGAATAGTAACAGGCTGATCACCCGATACCTTAATCGTATGCGCATCCTCAAATGAAGCTTTCCCTACATATACCTGTACTTTTCTTTTTTTAGCAAGCATTGCCAGGCCTGTTGCTAACTGATCAATAGAAGTTTGTTTTGCAGCCCTCAGCGCTTCTACGTCAATGGTTGGTGCTTCGTAATAGACCCCAAACTTTGCCATAGATTGCGCATCACCAACAACCTTAGCAACATTTAAGAGCGCCTTAGAAGGGATACAGCCCACATTTAAACAGACACCACCTAAATGATCATACTGGTTTACGATTGCTGTAGACAAACCTAAATCTTGTAAACGGTACGCAGCAGCAACACCTCCAGGCCCCCCACCTATTACCACTACATCAACTGAAACTTGCTCTTCTTGCTTATTTACCATCTCGACCCCTATTTAAATATATGCCAATAGTTCATCACCAGCATCCTTAACCAGTGATTCTAAATTTAACTGCAGCGCAACAATCATTCTTGCTGCTTGAGCACCATCAATTAACCGGTGGTCATAGGACAATGATACCGGCATCATATAACGAGGAACTATTTTTTTCCCAACTACTGTTGGTTTCCACTGTGCCTTCGCTATCCCAAGTATTGCACATTCAGGCGCATTTATAATTGGAGTAAAATGTCCCCCACCAATAGCACCTAAGCTTGAGATACTCATACTACCTCCCTGAATATCTGCTTTACTGAGCTTATTCTGTCGGGCTCGGTCAGAAAGCTGGTGAATTTCTTTTGCCAACACCATAATATCTTTCTCATTCACATTATGAACAACTGGTACACAAAGCCCTTGAGGTGTCTCTACCGCAAAGCTAATATGTGTTGTAGTTCGGAGCCAATATTTATCATCACCCGCCCAAATTCTGTTAAACGCATGGTGCTCAGGTATTAAACGCCCTAGCACCTTCATAACAATTGGCAATATAGTTAAATTTGCCCCCTGCTGTTTACAAAATGCTTTATGCTTTGCGCGCAAGACATCTAGCTCTGTGATATCAACCTCATGATGCTGTGTTACCTGGGGAACTTGCTGCCAAACTGATTGTAAATGATTCGAGGCAAGCACTTGAATACGCGTCATTGACTCATCACTTACAAGCCCAATTGCTTCCAGTGGAACTTTGATTTCAGATATTTGAGCATTATTTTTTTGTAAGAAATGCTTAATATCATTGACCGTAATTTGGCCTGAAGGACCAGAGCCGCTCACTGTATCTAAATTTATACTCATTTCACGTGCTATACGTCGCACGAAAGGTCCCGCTTTAATTTGTCCCTGCTGCGAAACAACTAATTCTTTTTTTCGTATTACCTCAGGCACTGACTTAGGTTGTACGGCAACCTCCTTGACCGGTTTATGGTTATCTTCCTGCACACACTGAATAATAATAAAAGGATCTCCAACAGCTACCTCATCACCTACACTCACCAATACTTTGTGTACAACACCATGATCTTCAGCCGGAATTTCCATAGAAGCTTTGTCAGACTCTAAAGTAATGAGTCCCTGATCTTCAGATACGGTATCTCCTGGTGAAACAATGACTTCAATGACTCGACTTGATGCATGGCCACCTAAATCAGGAATCACTAATGTTTTTTCTTCCATAACTTTTTATCCCTTAAGTTTTGCACGAACTCGCTGAACAATGGCTTGAGCTGAAATACCATAATGCTCACGTAATGCGCTACGCGTATCACTCATACCAAATCCATCAGTGCCAAGTGTTAAATACGGCTGATCAATATATTGATTCAGTAATCCAGGCAGTGCACGTACATAATCAGAAACCCCTACTACCAACTTAGCATGACTATCAAGTTGACCCGACAACCACTGATCATCTTCCAGGCACTTTCGCTCTGCCTCACTCCAACTCGTCACACTCCACACACGAACAGACACATCGTCTTCATTTAGCATTTTAGCAGCCTTTTGCGCTTCTCGTAAAATGGTTCCAGAAGCCATAAGCTCCACCTGTGGTTGTGGTTGCTCATCAATAATATACAACCCATCAATAATCCCTTGCTCTACACCACTGGGCATATCAGGATGATGGTAACTTTCATTCATCACTGTTACATAGTAAAAAACATCTAATTGCTTTTGGTACATTTGCTGCATTCCATGCTGCAGAATAACCGTCAACTCATAACCATAACAAGGATCATAGCTACAACAATTTGGTATTGTTGATGCGACTAAATGACTGGTTCCGTCATTGTGTTGTAAGCCTTCTCCACCTAATGTTGTTCGACCTGCGGTCGCTCCTATTAAAAACCCTCTAGCTCTTGAATCAGCAGCAGCCCAAATAAGATCCCCCACACGCTGAAAACCAAACATTGAATAAAAAGCATAAAAGGGAATGAGTGAAACACCATGGACAGAGTATGCCGTCGCAGCTGCTATCCAACTAGACATAGCACCGGCTTCATTAATACCTTCTTGCAATAGTTGACCATTACTCCTTTCTTTATAAGAACTAATTTGCTTATGATCGTAAGGTGTATATTTTTGCCCACCTGGCGCATAGATACCAAGCTGCTTAAATAACCCTTCCATACCCAATGTTCGACCCTCATCAGCTATAATTGGCACAATAAAGTCTCTTATAGACTCTTGTCGCAGAGTCAGGGTTAAAAATCGAACAAACACCATTGTAGTGGAAAATGAGCGGGTAGCATCTCCTGATAACAAATCATTATAAGCACCTAGTGATGGAATCTCTAATGTGGGTCCCTTCTCAACCCGGCAAGGAAGATTCCCTCCTAATGCTTGTCTATTCTCACTCATAAACTTAAGTCGCAAGTCATCATGATTCGGCTTGTAAAAATCATGTAAGGATGTTACCGAACCCAAGCCTGATAATGCCTTTTGGTACTCAGACAATTGCTCATCAGACAATGACTTTTGATTATGAGAGCGATTAGAACTCGCAACACCTGGAATTCTATAGCCTTTTTCAGTCATTACTAAAATGACACACGGTTTAGATGCCTGCACAGCCATCTCATAAGCATTGGCAACTAATTGTGCATCATGCCCCCCGGGTACTAACCGCTTAAAGTCATCATTTGACCATTGTGCGACCAATCCCGAAAAAGGCTGCTGTGCAAACCAATTTTTCAAGCCATCTTCTACTGCAAAGATCCCTTGTATCTCACCATCTAGCAATGAAGAAAGCGCTTTTTTCAGCAACCCTGTGTGGTCTTTTTCAACTAAATCCAACCATGCTTGCGACCAAATCAATTTAATCACTTGCCAGCCAAACCCGCTGAAATATCCAGATAGTTCATCAATAATTGATCCATTCCCTCTACAGGGACCATCTAAGCGAACCAAATTACAATTCACCACAAAAATCAGATTGTTTAATTGCTCTCTACTTGCAACACCTAAAGCACCTAGAGATTCAACCTCATCCATCTCACCATCACCACAAAATACCCAAACCTTACGATCGGTATCACTTAGTAAATCTCGTGCATACATGTATTTCATCATGCGCGCATGGTAAATGCCTTGTAGAGGTCCTAAACCCATTGATACAGTTGGAAACTGCCAATACTTAGGCATCAACCAAGGATGTGGATATGATGAGATACCGCGACCCTGGGCTTCTCTCCTAAAATACTTAACTTGCTCATCACTGAGTACATCTAGTAAATAAGAGCGAGCATAAACTCCAGGAGCACAGTGTCCTTGAAATAACACTAAGTCACCTTCGTGAGCCGTATTTCCTCTAAAAAAATAGTTAAACCCTACTTCATACAAAACTGCACTAGATGCAAACGAAGCTATGTGCCCCCCTACTTCAGACCCATATTGACTGGCTTCATTAACTATGATGGCTGCATTCCACAAAACAAGATCAGATGTCTGATTAACGAGCGATACATTGATAGGCTTATTGACAATACTTGGCGTATTCCAAGCAATCATACTTGGATCAATAGACAAGCCCAACATCTTAACTAAATCATTAGCATACAACTGACCCTTCTCTTGCACTAAGACCTCTAAGGCAGCTTGCCAGTCTAACTTATCTTCCTGATCGATGATTTTATCCATGTGTCAAACTAATGTATCTCAGGGGCCCCAATTGGCGTTGCATAACGGCGCACAACCCAAAACGATGAAACTAAAAATGAAATAATTGCGACCCCCTGTATAATTGAGGTTCCCTCAATCCCTAGCACGCCATTAGCTACCGAAATACGTGCTAAAAGTAAAGAAAACTCACTCCCTTGGCCTAAACGAAACCCAAGTTCCCAGGAATCATCAATCGGCTCCCCAACTCTGGCCATAAGAATTCTAAACACGTAAGGCTTAAACAAAACCGCTACCACTAACAATGCTGCCGTAGGATATAATACACTATTGAGCATACCGAAATTATAAGAAGCGCCTACAGAAAAGAAGAATAAGACCAAAAAGAAATCTCTTAAGGGCTCCAGTGCTTTAACTAGATACAGTGAGACTCGACTATCTGATGCTAATGAAACACCTGCTATAAATGCACCAATTTCACTGGATAAGCCAAGAACCTCACAGAGCTCTGCCATACTTAAACACCAAGCTATAGCAAGTAAAAACAAATACTCTTTATTTCTTTCAAACACATCAAATAGTTTTGAGAGAATAAACCGCTCTACCATAAAGCCAAATATAATAATGAAAGGCAGGTAACCCAGTCTTAGCACAATAGGCCATATATCAAGTGAGCCCGCATTAAGCGTGGGTACAACCAACAAAGCAATCATTGCAATCAGATCTTGTAGTAGCAAAATACTAATCATAAACTCTGAAACAGGTGAGCTATGAATCATACCACTAGGCAATAACTTAAGGGAGATAATTGTACTAGAGAACATTAATGACAAACCTATAACTAGGCTGTCGACCATAGGCAAATCAAATAAGATGCAAATCCCATATCCAATGGACATAAAAAGCAACGAGCTTAAAAGCGCTACCATTGCAGATTCACGGAGCTTATCAAGCATACCTATTGGGTCTAAGTGCATACCCAATAAGAACAGCAGAAATATTACACCCGCATCACCGATATCTTGCACAACATTTGCTTCTGTAATGAATTGAAACCCCCATGGCCCCAACAATCCACCCAAAATAATATAGGCAACCATTAAAGACTGTCGTGTGTAGAGCGCCATAGTCGAAGTCACGGCTGCTCCGAAAAAAATCACAAACAAAACTGGCACAAACTCTAACTGCATACCGCACTTCCTAACAATTAAGTGGTGTGACCTGTAAGCCGGGTTCTGTCTTGTGTAGCTATCTATCTAGGTTAAATGTCACCATTCAACTCAAGCGATCTACCCAGGGTAATGCAAAGCACACAACCTATACTTGATCTTGCTCCAGACGGGGTTTACCATGCGCATCCAGTTACCTGGATACCGGTGCGCTCTTACCGCACCTTTTCACCCTTACCTTAAAAAGGCGGTTTGCTTTCTGTGGCACTTTCCATCAGCTTACGCTGTCCAGGCGTTACCTGGCGTCTTGCTTTGAGGAGCCCGGACTTTCCTCTGATTTCTCAGCAGCTACCCAGTCACCCACCTTCTAAAACTATACACTACTTTTTAAGACAATTGAAGACCTTTCAACATAGATCTTTAACTATTAACAAAAACAAAAAAAGGCCCTATTAAAGGGCCTTTTAATGAAGAATAATCCTCTTAGACTTCTACGGCAATAGTCTTAGTTAAGCCTACAGCAATAGAGTAAGAAGCGTTTTCTGAAGCAGCTACAGCTGGGAAGGTTTGAGAAACCATCAGCTCAGCATCATAACCTGGTGCAATTCCATAAACAGAACCTACCTGGAAACCTGCAGTATACGCAGCTTCTGAGTCAACATCAGCAGAAACAGCAGCCTGAGCAACCAAACCCACCTTAAATGTGTAGTTCATGTTAGATACTGGCTTGAATGCTGCACCTACGTTAAAAGCTGCAACTCTAGGACCTGACGTGCTTACTAAAGCAGGGTGTAAGAAAACGTTAACTCCACCATATACTTCAGCGTCTGCAGAAGCAGGATGCACATATGCTACGCCTAGAGAAGCACCGGTCAAGCTGCTTGAACCTGCATCTTTCTCTGCAGCTGCACACTGAACTACAGCGATAGAACTATTCACAGCAACCTCAGACGCATTAGCGAATGATGTTAATGCGACTAAACATACTAATTTATTTAAATGATTCACAATAATTACTCCAAAAAGATAATAAAATTAATAATAAGTAATTATTTACTTACTTCCAAAAACACAAACACCAACCTTAGTGACATTTGTACCTAAACCACCGACCATGTCATTCAATTCGGAAACTGAATCTGCCCAATGATCAACTCGATTGTTCATGATGTACTGAGTATGGAAACGAACACCAACGCGATCCAAATCAATATCAACAGAACTAGATAAACCTAAACCTTGTAGCCCAACTGTTTCAGAAACATCATTAGATGATACTGTGTAGTCAGCTATAGAAACTACAGGAGCAAAAGATACAACAGTTGCACCAAACTTATAAGCAAAGCCAGCTTGTGCCTGAACTTCTCTACTACTCTCAAGAGAAATACCAGGTGCAAATGATGACTGCTCAGACGCCATAGTGGTTGAAACTCTTGCAAAAGCTGATAGCGGCCCATTAATACCTGAGTTTAAACCCAAATCAAATTTAGGCGCTTTGTAAATTAACCCTGAATGGTTATTCTCTACCGCCTTACCCACAACACCACTAATTGCAGATGTTTCATAACCGACTGCAACATCGTATGTGACAGCCTGAGTTGTCACAGACATAGCTAGCAATGTAGCCACACCTAAAGTTCTACACTTGTACATTTAACTTGCTCCAATAATTGTTAACGTATTCTTAAACTAGTTTTCTTCTAGTGGGGTGATTATGCATAGATCATGACACATCAGCAATAGCCAATATTAAATAAAGAGAATAAAGGGTATGGATCAAGCCGATATTATAATTAAACAATTATGATTAGAACTTGGGGCTATAAACTGTTAATTTATATTATAAAACGCACCAAACCCCGCGAAGTATGAAATACCGCTTGATAACTTTGCTTTAGAAATGGCATTTATAGCACCCTGAAAGCTATCTGTAGAACTAAGGCTCTGCTCATCTTCACCTGACCAGTCCAACCCCATTCGCAACATCAAACCTTTATCCTCTGTAACGCCTACTTGCGCATTTAAAGCAAACTGAGCAAACAACTGACCTAAAGACCCTGTTACATCAGGTAGTTTAACCTCACTACACTGATAGCCTACATTCAGATCCACACCTACTAACACAGATGGAGAAGGTAAAATTGCTACCCCAGCGCCTAGTGAAGCACGATATTTCATACCCGCCTCATAATTAGAGCTCGCTGTTTTAGTAATAGACAAACCCTCATCCTTGACCCCAACAGCTAACCCTGCCTGGTAGTAACGCATCATAAGACCATACTTTACTGTATCTGAAAGTATAACGTTCAACTCATGAACCCCCGGCAAACGAACTGAAACATATTGCTCATTTGAACCCACTAATTCCAATGTTCGATTCACACCGGATCGACCTATTACAGCTGACACCGACTTCCCTTCAAATTGAGAAGGAATAGCATCGAATACATCATCAAACGCCCAAACTATAGGAAAAGACATTAACAATAACAAAAAATACATGAACCATCCATTTCAATACTCATTGAATTCAGTTATAACACATAACTCAACCCCTGAAAAGTGTGAATACTTTCTAACTTGAAGAAAACAAACCACCGCATTATACTGATTGAATACCTAAAAGGAATTAAGCAATTATGAAGCTATCTGAAATCATTAGAGCACCATTCTCATTAATCTTTTGGCCGCTAAGATGGCTATACTCATACCCATTGTACCTAAACAAAATATTCCCACCCAAGCAATCATTAACCCCTAATTTAACCTATACAACCCCTTCTAGAGCAGCGACCACAAATACTAAAATGACTATTGTCGTCACTGGAATTGGAGACATTGACCCCACCGTTCATCATACACAGGGCGCCCTCGAATTTTATTATCCACCGGCGCTAAGACACTGGTTTTCGTGCTTTTCATTGTATGATTACAGCGAACACATATGCAAAAACTTAATCCAAAAACTGAATGACACTCATAACGAACAGACTCAAATTAAAGTTATTAGCCATTCAATGGGTGGGCTTGCAACACTCTTAGCGATTCTAAACAATAAGAAACTTGCTAATGACCGATTAGAGTTTGTAATCTTAAATAGCTTCCCTTCTTACTACGCTTTATTAACCCAGAACTTTCCCTTAGCCTGCTTTATCTTATCCAGCCTGCCACTAACGCTAGGAGGCACCATTATGAGAGCAGCCAGTCAAACAACCCTGATACAAACTATAGGCATTTCTATACTGGGCACCTCACTCTCAATAGCACTAATTACACTAACCATATCCTTCTCATGCCACGTTATAACCTATAATGACATGCAGAGGTTCATTGACAATCCACTCAAAAAAGTGTGCTATGCGTTACTTAATCCATTAAAACACGAGCGAACCCTGAAGACTATTGGACACATTATTACCTACCCTATAGCCTTAGTCAGCTCCCTCTCTATTGCTTGCTTATTATTGCTAAAAGAGGCCCTATTACTTATACCTAGACCCTTTATCTATGCACTGCTTTTTATCATGAACAGTCATCAAAACATCTCCAAAAGACTATTCAAACGCTTATCCTCAGAACAATTATTACCCCCGACAACACTACCTATAATTAAAATAAAACAGGCAAAAGATGATTCATTAATCCCAAGCTATTTAAGACTGTCTAACTTACCACTTGCAAGACACTTAGAAACCAATGAATACAATGGTGACCATGGTCTACAGCGAGATTTAAATAGTATCTAAGGTGAAGTTTAGATAAAAATGAAGTTTGCCGCTGGAGGGACTTGAACCCCCAACCTATCGATTACAAATCGATTGCACTACCAAATTGTGCTACAGCGGCTTTGAACCTATTGTGCAAATTTTCAAACAAGCAGTCAAGTAGTAGATTAAAAATTCATGCATATATTGATAAAACAGACTTAAATGCGGTAGTATTATAGACGAACATACTATGGCACTATCATGACTTACAGCCAAAACTGGTTATTCGAACTAACACTCTGGGTTATTCCTGTTTTACTAGCTGTGAAGTGGCGAGAATCAGCAAAAGCAATTGTATCCCATTATCGCGGCGATTCTACAGCCAAAATGTTGGGCCTTGGATCCATAAATATTTTTAAGAACTTAGACCCTATTGGCTCTGTTATAGCACCCTTCTTGCTCATTTTAAAAGGTCAACTTCCATTTGGTTGGGCCCGATCATTTAGCATTCGCCCCTACTTTTTAAATAGAGGTAAGTTTGATGTATTAATAATCATTTTGTCAGGGTTCCTTGCAAATATACTGATGGCAATTGGCTGGCTATGGGTGGACCACTTAAGCACCTATATAGAATGGTCACCAAAACTCTACACCGTTCTGACACACAGCGCTCAAAACGGGATCAAAATAAACTGTATGCTGATTATTGCGCACTGCATCCCAATTTTCCCTATGGATATAGCCGTCATTATTGATATGTTCCTTCCTAGATCGCTCAGCAGCTTATATAAGCTGACTGAATGGATAGGACCTTACGTTATCTTCTTTATCATCTTCAGCAATATGTACCCACAAGAATTGATTGCTAACTACAAGGCAGTTAAAGACTTGATGATACAGCTTAGCTATATTCAATAAGCTTTTGCGATCACCGCGAGGGTCAATGTATTTTCACCTGTGAACACACACTTGGCTTGACTACATGGACGTAGGCAGCGCACAGACAAGCCATGCGGCTTTAATTGAGCCTCTGATCCTTTCCCATCAAGATAAGGAACCACAACAAAGCCTGAGCTACTATTGAAGTGATCAATGACTTCCTTAGCATTCTCGTATTGATGTGTATCCTCTTCACGTTTTTTCTGCGCTGAGTCATATAACGCTTTGTGTACAGAATCAATCATAGTCACTACTGAGGCAACCTCTAAGCTACTTACTTTTGTCTTTTGCTTATGGGCTTGGTGACGTGCCATAACCATCATCACATCTTGCTCTAAATCTCTAGGGCCGATCTCAATACGAATAGGAACCCCCTTCTTAATCCAGTCCCAAGATTTCTCTCCACCCCGCATATCACGAGTATCAACATGCACCCGCACAGGCGCTCCCGCATACTGCATTTGAGACAATTGATCTGCTATAGCTTGGCACTTCTCAAGAACAGCTTCAGATTGATGTGCATTAATGGGAAGAATCACGACCTGATGCGGCGCAATTTTAGGTGGAAGCCTTAAACCATCATCATCACCATGTGTCATCACCAGAGCACCAATTAATCGGGTTGTAACACCAAACGAAGTCCCAAAGGTATGCGTTAATTGACCTGTTTGGTCTGAGTACTGCACCTCATAAGCCTTAGAAAAGTTTTGACCTAGATTATGAGAAGTTCCTCCCTGTAGCGCTCTACCATCCTGCATTAGCAGTTCTAAGGTATGTGTTTGATCAGCACCTGCAAACCGCTCATATTCTGGCTTCTCTCCTACTAAAGGTGAAAACGCTAATACATCAACAAAAATATCTTCATAGACAGCCAGCATCTCTTTCGCATGCTGCTCTGCTTCTTCCTTAGCTGCATGGAAGGTATGCCCTTCTTGCCATAAAAACTCACTGGATCTTAAAAACAGTCGAGTCCGCATTTCCCAGCGTACAACATTGGCCCACTGATTTAATTTCATAGGCAAGTCTCTATGGGACTGAATCCATCCTTTAACAATAGGTCCAATAATTGCTTCTGATGTGGGTCTGATAATCACTGGATTTGTAAGTGGTCGATCCGGTACTAAATTTCCATCTGGATCCTTCACCAAACGCGAATGTGTAACAACTGCACACTCTTGAGCAAAATCCATATGTTTCGCTTCTTGCTCTAAAGCTGAGATATTCATTAACAACGGTGCGTAAAAATTGTGGTGACCGGTTCGCTTAAACTCTGCGTCTAAGTACTGCTGTACCCGCTCCCAAACTGCAAACCCATATGGCTTGATTACCTGGGAACCAGCAACATCCCCATGTTGTGCAAGCTCTAAAACAGCAGCATGATACCAATCAGAAAAGTGCTCAGCTCGAGTCGGTGTTATTGCGGTACGCATAGCTATATATCTCAATTAAATCATTAAGATTAATAATAACCCATTTACCTAAAATCACAAGTATTCCACAATAAAATTGACAACTGCATTTATATTTTTGATACTATGTAACATAGCTAATAAGGAGTTTTTAGCACATGAAAGAGAACCCAATATGGAAATGGGGATTAATTACACTACTCTATTTTAGTGCGAATAATGGAATAGCCAAAACCACCATTAACTTTTATGGAAAAATCAACCAAACCAAACTTAATTCTCGTGCTACTATTAAGCAAGGGTTTGATAACTTTGGCTCAATTAAATTCTGGACTGACACATCAATTGAACAGTATGGAACCTTTGCGGGTGTGTATGGAGACCACCCAATAGCGCGTGCGCCTGGAAGTGTATTTGAAGATCGGAAAAGGGGCTTTAACATACTTGTAACTGGCACAGAGCGAACTCCTGAGGCATCTGACTTTGTTTCAGGAAAAGATATTTTAATCTTGTCTGATGCTTCAGCCACAACTACAAAATCAGGAACATTCATCAAAAACCTAAACCTAAACATTGACAGCGCCTCAACATACTTAAGACTATCTACTGAAGAAGGAACCATTTCTGAAAGCAGCATTACAATTGATCATTCACTCAACCAAGGCTTGCATGTTAATCAGCATTACAATAGAGCCAAAGGTGAAGATGAGAGCGAAGTATACAACGTTACTGACACATACTACAGTGGCCCAGCAACAATTACACGAATAACACCAGCAACAGCAGAAAATGGGACTATTACCTATAACACTGGTCCTGATGATACATACCCCGAAGTGAAGGTGGACGATGTGTTGAATAATGACAATGCTTTTGCCTCAGGTTTAGATGGCGGAAACTACAAAGCTGCTGCATTAAATGGTGATGCTAGTGGTATCATTCTAACTCCCTTAGTCGAAGGGTCGTATGTTGCATTAAACACGAATCCCCCCGAATATTTTGAGCTGAGTGAAGAAAATCAGAAAAAAGACTTTGTCTTTATACGTTCAGCAGATTTTAATAATGACACTCAACTGAGCTATATACTTAAACAAGCGGCTTCTTTTACCTACAATACACCTACCTCGAGTTATACCTACACTGATTATGATACTGTTAATTATTACAGTGTTGATTTGGGCCTAAATCTACGACAATATCTAGCTCAAGAGACATTTATACAATTTGATCTTGGATTAGACTCCCCTATTGAAAACCCTGAGCACACGGGCTTTTACTATAAAATAAAACCTGAGCTCACATTCCATGGATCAGTAGGTCTTGGCGCAAACATCTTGGGGGCACACATTTCGCTTAGTCAAGGAATCACATACCTAGTTGCGAGCACAGAGGTAAAATCACTCGCTACAAGCGATATTAATGGTACTGTCGAAATTGAGAGTCAGAGCCTAAATATTACTCGAGAAACTCAAGCTGGATTTTTCCATACCCACACAGCACTTCAGGCATCGTTTAAGGTATCTGACCATGCAAGTGCACTGATCAACTACTCACTCACAAATAAAAATGAAAAACAAGAGCTCAAAGGCGCACAAAGCAATCTTGCAACCTCTGAGATACAATCATTTTCAATTGGCATTATCTCATCACTCGACGAGGAGTTCTTTCTATGAATAAAAACTTTCTCTACAGCTCTTTACTCATTCCCAACTTAATTTTTGGTAATTTCCATTTCACCTTTAACACAGGAGTTACCTCTAAAACTATAGAAATTAAAGGACGGATTATCAAAGCCTCTGAAGAGATGGATTTTTATGAAGCACTCTACGACTTAGAGGATGTGAAGCGTTCTCTTGACAATCTACTCATCGTTCCCCACAAAGCAGTCTATGTAAAATCTAAATCCACCGGAACCCCTTGGGAAGCATCGACCGAAGAATATGCCCTACTTAAAGTAGAATTCGATACTACACTTACCATCACTCAGCCTAACTTTACTAAAGCCAGCGGAGAAGGAACAGCCAGTGTAAAATCTATTTATAAAACTAATGGTTTGATCAAGACTGAACTGGAACTTACTAATATGACCGCTGACCCAACAGCTGTTGATTCATATACTGTAGTCAATAGTGATTATAGTTCAGTACGAACATGGGAAGATTCTAATGGTAATACAACTACAACTTCAGAACACGTAGTCGCACTTCTGGATAGTGACCTACTCTACCAGGCCTCAAGATCAGTTAGCAACCTTGTCGATGCCGCCGCTACAGGAGAGACAGTCAGTCACTTCCAAATTCATAATCCACAAGTGCACGCTCTAGAAGCCTCAGCGCAGGCAGGCTATGAGTATGAAAACTTTATTAGCGCATTTATCTCTGCTCATTTTGATTTCCCCTTAACAAGCAACTCAGGTAATAACTTAAGCCTGATAGACTTTACCCCAGAATATAACTATGGTACTGCAGCTGGAATCAGCGTTTCGGTCTATGACTTTACACAGGTGTCTATTGCTGCTGGCGCGCAATCTATCAATGGCAAACTATCAGCCAGTCTTCCAAAAAAAGACGGTACTGATATATATTTGAGCCCGATTAAATATGAATATGCCAACGACACAACAGATTACACAACAGATAGCTACCCAGAGGTCACTGATATGGAAATAAATGAGTATGCTTATTACATTGATCTAGGCATCCAAAAGAAAGCAAACACCAGTGCTGTAGGATTTAGCGCTCATGCACGCTATGCCTTTGAACATGAGCCTGGTGAGTATAATACCTCTTTATCCAAATTCAAATTTAACCAAACCAGTCTCAACTTAGCTATGAGCTATTCTATATGAACCGTTTAAACCTAATATCCAATACGAATGGAGTGCGTAGTCTATGAAACTCACACAAACCCAAATTAAAGTATTTTACCTAAGCCTCTGCTTTTGTGCACAATCCACTCAAGCCAACATCAATTATCGAGGAAAGGTAGCCATTAATAAAATAAATATGAACCTAGAAACTCAAGTAAAAGGGCTTGGTGACGGGTATAACACACTACTCGATCAAGTAAAAGGTGCTAGTGGTGCTGAAGATCAAGGTCTAGAGGACCTAGGTCCGTTTGAGAAAACACAAAAGATGGCGCTTAAGAAAGCGCCTGGTGTTGTCTATGTGGACCCAGAAGATAATTTTAAAATAAAGTCCCAATCCACTGCTCTAGAGGTGACTGAAGCTGATGCAATACCTGGGACGGATATTTATTTAATATTTGCCCATGAAATAGACGCAAACTCTATAACAAATAATGGTAGTATATTTGAACCAGTTATAGGAGAAATGTTGAGTATGGTACTATTTAGCACCGACCCCTCTGAGAATATGGAAACCAAGCTCACTATAAACCATTCACTTAATAGAGGCCTACAAGAAGTCACTAATCTTAGCGATGGCTCTTCTGGCGATTATAACGCTATTCCGAATAATGCTACTTGGTACGATAACTTCATTGATGTGAACGAAAACCGCATACATCTAAAGACAAGTCAAGGTATACTTGGGGCTGCAGCCGATGAATTAGCTCAAAGATCAAAAACAATAACTCTCAATGAAAAAGCTCGAGATGACAATTATTATATTATATCCATGAACAGTCCAAGCGATAATAATTTTAAGAACATCAGTAAAGGTATTGATCTAGGTACAGCTGAAGGCTTTATAGAAGCAAATAGCTTAGATTATTACGCTGTAAGCCTGGGTGGTGGTATCGATGTTGGCGTTACGCCCTTCTCTCAACTCAGCCTTGATTTCACTTTAGACGCACCGATCCAAAAAGTTGAGCAAGACGCCATCTATTATGAGATTGACCCAGAGATTGCTTTGCAAGCTGATGTTGGCATAAAAATAGGTGACCCTAAAAACAATCTTGGTATACATAGCGGTAAAAGACTCACTCGCTTTTCATCTGAATATCGAGCGATCTCTGACACGGAAGCAGCAGTTGAATTAGTCTCAACTAAAAATAAAAAAATGGAACATATTCTCCAAGCCTATATTTCAGTTAGCGCCAACATCGAACTGATGCCTTATGTTCAAGGACACGTTAATTTTCAGATCAATGAAAAACAAGAAAGCATCATGATTGACGGAAACACAACGCCTCTTTCCATGACTTCACAACACGTTTCATTCGGGATTACTGGAATATACTAAAATTTAGGAGCATTATTTAATGAAACACAAACTACTCATTATTCTTGGCTTACTCTCAGGTTGCGCTCACGCTCAATTTTCCGTCAAAGCAAATGCAGGGATTTCATCGCATACAGTCTCAGTCAGTGGCGCAATTTTCAGACAGGGTGACCCTGCTCAAATGATTATAGGATATACTACTATCAAAAAGCTAGATACGACTATTACCGCCCTCCCCAATCTAAATCAAGCATCTATTTTTGTTCTAGGACTCGATACTGACCAACCTTGGGAAACAGAGACGCGTTCAGCTTATATTCTGTTTGGCGACTACCTGGAGGACACCGGCAGCAACAATAAAGTATTCAGCCTCCGTACTCACAAGGTATGGAATCAATCTACACTAGTAGACGGGACGAGTTTTGATGTCACACCTACTGCCGATAAAACAGAGATCATTTTTAAAGCTGTTGATGATAATGGGGATCCTTCCTACACAGATCCTGAGACTGCAAAAGCGGCAACCGGATATTTTGATTTTCAAAAAAACCCACGTGTTGTAACTGCAACATTCTTAGATACTGCTGATTCTTATCAAAAAGTCACCATAATTAATACGAATACCTTAAACTCAGTCGTTGAAGCACAAAAACAAATGGTTGAGGCTGTTGGAACAGGTAGAGTTACTTATGAAACCAACCATACATCATTCCAATCTGTAACTGCTGGTTTTGAACTACAATATTTATATGATTATATCTATGCAGCGGTTTCTTTTAAAGCCAATCAACCGATCACCACTCCTGACAATACCATAACCAACATTGAGTTCTCACCATCATTTGGTGGATCTGGTGCAATTGGTGTTGGGGTTCAGACCAGCCAACACAATAGCGCTGTTATTTATGCAGGCATTGAAAAAGTAATGGGTGAAATTAGAACGACCAGGCTAACTGCTGATAAAACAATTAAAACTGAATCATCCTATCCCACCATTGAACTTTCTGATATTAGCCTAACATCACCCTTTATTGAAGTGAGTTTCATGCACCAGTTTTATGGAGACCAAGTTGGCATTTATGGCTCTGCTCGACAAAACTTTGAAAGCCTAGATTTGGGTAGTGAGTTTACGAAGTTTGAGTCTAGTCAAACTTCAGCATCCGTTGGATTTAATTACAACTTATAACTTGACGATACGAGCATAAATCAAAATTCAGTCATTATACTTGATTAAAGAAAATGAAATGCTAAAATCAAGTCAGCAATATTTTAAGTAAGGGAGCATACATGCCATCACATGCAAAATATATAATATCGGCAATTATCTTAACCACCACAATGTCCTATGCAGACATCGACTTTTATGGAAGTGCAAACGTAAGCACCAACAAGATGGGCTTTGAGTATAATGAACAGCTTATACCTGGAAGCTTAACCAACCAACATCACTGGACACTTCAAGAGCTAGCAACTGAGTTCAACCAAATAAATGCTGAACTATCTGGCAAATGGAATTACGCAGACCAAATGGGCTTTTATGGCAGTATCATTTATGGGATATCCTTTAGCGATAGTGAAAAAAACTTCGCTATGCAGAGCTTCAAACTTGAGCATCAAGGATCCCCATCCATTACCCTTGGTGGTTATTTAGAAACTCAAAGTCAATCTGAGATTCAAGTAGGGGCTCAAATAAGTGCACCCGGACTCAAATTATCTGGACTCAGTGATGGCTTACTGTATAACGGAGCAACACTTGCAGATGCGAGCGAAATACGCCCTATATCGTTATCAATTATGGGCAGAATGTATGTTCCTGTCGTTGAATGGCTTGATGCATACCTACACCTAGACTATGGTTTGACGAGCTTTAATTTAGAACTGGATGGTACAATCACCTCAGAAAATGCCAACTGTAAAGATACTGCTCTGGTCGCTCAACCCACTAACCGTACTTTAAATCTGGGACGTCAGCTTACTTCCTCCCCTAAATTCTTAAACAGTAACTTCTCTGTAGGATTTAGAACCCATATTTATAAACATAGTTAAAATTAAAGGAGTATATGCTAATGCACACAACTATTTTACGCCCAGCCATAATTTCAACACTCTTACTGAGCAACACCCTTTCTAATGCTGGACTTAATCATTCTGTAAATATGAGAATATCAGGGGTCATTAGCCATCTCACAGCTCAAAATAGTGGCGCTTACAACCTTCCCTACTTAAACACAACAGACGACTACCACTTTGCATGCCCATCTGCTGATGATGACGAAATTGACGTTAATACAGCATTTGTGAATGATGATCAGAAAAGCATTGCAAAAGATAGTGTTGATACAACAGCTGTCAACCGTTTGTCAGTAGGGTTTAAACTCCAAAGCCTACCAGAGACCGCGTATCCAAGTGATGCGCTAACTTTTGGTATCAGTAGTGAAGTTTACGGGATTTATGAGGGTGAGGCTAGATCCGTACTTGCAAGTTTATTTACATTCAAGCCACGAAGTACATTTGGCGCTGATATCGGGGTTGTACTTGATCGTAACGGCAACCAGATTGAGATAGGCGGCGGTGCATTCGCCCAACGCATAAAAATAGAAACAGGTCCTGTTTTTGACGCACTAAGCTCCATGGATAATGACGCGATAGATGGCAACACCAATGCTTCCTTATTTAATGATGGTGAAAGAAAGCCATACGAAGCAGAGATTGATTACTTAGTTGCACCGTACATATATGCGGAATTAAGCACCCATTTAGGTGATGTAGCCACTGTATTTATTAAAGGACAATATGGCTTTGCAACTGATCCTAAGTTAAATAGCAACCCTAGTGATACAGACACACAAATGTTTTCTGGAGATCATACTCAATTTGAAGAACAGTATGAATTTCGTACCAATACAATTAAAGTCGGTTTAGAGATCAACCTATTCTAAGGTCGTTCTATACACATTAATACCTGATTAGCGTTTAACGCTAAGTCGAATTTGCTGTTGAAAATGCGCTTTTACATCTGATTCTTTAACATTGTGATCAATCACTGCTGATGTGCCTTGCCAAGCAGTTAAAGACTCACCTAAATACTGCAATACACTAGGACGTTTTGCACTGTCTATTTTCCCAGTCATCTCATCACAACAAACATAACTTGCCTTATTAGGGTAAAGTTTTAATGTTGCAACTAAGCCACAAATAGCTAATACTTGACGCTCTCCATCTGAAAAATCAGTATAACTTTTATCCAAGTCAAGTCGGGAAAAACCACAAGACGATAAACCCTCTATTACATAATTATCAAACGCCTGATCACGCTTTACACTATAACGTTGCGCTAAGCGCTCCAGAATCGTTCCATCACTCTTAAAATCTAGTGATAATAGCTGCAAATCTGCTGCCGCAACCACCCAGCTTTTACCTTTTCCAAATTTGATATTTTGGCCCATTCTAGGAAGCTTGCACGGAATTACCTTTGAAAATATTGAAGACTTACCTGAGCCATTTTCTCCTGATACAAAATGAGCTTGGCCCGTGTGGATTTCGAAATCTGTCTTGGCACCTTTCTCGTTTTCAAAAACACCTTCAACCTTTTTGGCATCACTGACATCAACGACTGAGACTTGAACGCCAGATGGTTTGCTAGCTACTGATGGCCGTTTACACAGTATCATAGAAAGCAGATTAGTTTTAGAACGCACCTCAAATACAACCAAGACACAGGACCCCATTAAAAACACAATCATGGCTTTAAGACTAATCAACAACATTAATGGAGATAAAAGACATAAAGCAGAAAACAAAATCCTTAACTGATTTCTAGTTAATTTAACTGACTCATAGTCTGGCAATACATCATACCCTTTACTAACCAACTGCCAACTATTATACAACTTATTTGCCACTTTAAGCGTGTGCAGCGTGAGTGGAATGATACCTACCGCCTCACCCATAGACTCTGACAAACTTTTACAAAGTGGCAATAGAATTAAAACAGTTGGAAGCGTTAAATAACCAAAATACAAGCAACCAGCAAAGTAGCAGGTGTATAAAATATAGGTAAAATGAGACAAAATCCCTGATGCAAAAATCTTTATACGATTATAAAAAGTTGCAGTCAGTGATAATTGACTGGTTTTATTAACTTCAGTCCTAACCGTGCTATTTAACATGGCTTGATGAGACAAGTTAACAACCGCTGCATTTTGTATGTTCCGTGCACTGTGTGTCATCGTGTTATCGTATCGCTCCACATACTGACTATAATGTTTCTCAAACTTTACTTTTACCCAACGGCCTACAAATGAAGTAAGCACACAAATAAATAATGAAAAAACAAACGTTGATAAGTTGAGTGCAGTAGATGCTAAAACCATACTCCCTATAGTGGCGACTATCATACCAATAATAACAGGGATATGCGTTAAGGTTTGATGCAGCCTTTCTTTAACACTTTCCATCCAATCTTCTGGACTAAAGTCAGCATGCAAAATGTTATTATCTCTAAGTAAATTCTGAAACATACGTATTTTTATACGTGAAGAAAATTTGTTCCTTAGTTTATCAAATGCATTAAAAATTAAAAACTGCACCAGCAAACTACCCAAGTAAGCAGCTGAAGCATAAATGATCCACTGTGAAAAAAGGGCTAAATTAGCAACACGCAGCGCATCTACAGCACGCGGTAAGATATAGGCCTGTGTTACAAAAAGTAAAAATTTAACGAGCCCTCGACCTGAGCCAGCAAGGAATATTTGAGCAAAAATTCCCTGCATACTATTCGTAAAACTAAAGACACGACCCGTAGAGGGATCAGACTCTTTATGACTACCTCGAGAGATTAGATAGAGCAAGCTGAAAAAGCTGCTCATAACCCCACGCTTACTCATGTTCTGTTTAATATTATTTTCTTTATAGGGACTAAATGTTCCTAAATCTATTGTCTGGCTACAGCCAACTGCTGCCTCATCCATGGGCACACCCTTGTTTTATAAACCTAATAAAACATTAGCACAAGCAGTTGATTTAATCAATTATGCCTTTGGTTTAACCTAAGACCCAGCACCTTTTACTGGCGTTAAAGATGTGCCACCTAATATTCTCTTTACCATACCTTGGGTGCCACAATCATCACATCGGACAATATTTTTTAATAAGCTTTCCGAAGTATTTGCAGATTTCACAGGATGATTTAGCTTTATACCTGAAGCTAAAAGCCCCAAATAAAACTGACAGTCAAAGTTACCTGGCATGTAATTAGGAACAATATACTTTTTAATGTAAGAGACTCCTTTTTCATCTTTACGGTAATTATCATAACGCTTTACTTGCATCTCATCATGAGCCTTTAAAATGCTTTCTAAAACGTCCTTATCCATTAGCGTATGATTTTCGTGTGACATTTTGTAATCAATATGATGGAAGCTAGGCTTTCCAAAATCAATTCCTTGAGACAACTTAACACCATGTTGACTAAAACCAACATCTTTTCCATCCGCAACATTATCTTTATTGACAAGCACGATAGCTGCACCACCGTGGTACCCCATGTGACCTTTTAGACCTGTTGATACACCACCAAATACAGTTGATTGCATGGTATGCGTATTCAAATATGTTTGTAGCTTACCATCCTTCCAGTTTTTTAATGTAATGCCCATCTTCGCTAAACGAGCTTTCTCTAACTTAATCACTTCTTCACGTAATTTATTAAGGGAGAGTTTTTCATCAACTAATTTTGTACTATAATTCTTATGAATCTTCTCTAATACTGCACGATGCGCTTTCTTATATACATCACTCATTGGCTTAGCATCTTTAACTTTCTGCAGCTTAAATGTCATAGCATCTGCTTTAAGCCTTGGTAACATACTAATTTGAAGCGCTATATAACCATCGATACCCTCTACAGTCACATCACCATCGTCCAACATAAGCTTAACACCAGAACCTAAAAGATTAGACACTGCTTTCATCTCACTCGTTAAGTCAGTATACATCTCAGTACCCTCTTTAGAACTGCTATCTTTTTTTCCGACTAACTTGCTGTGAATAATTAAACCTGAAGGACTCTTCTTATTAAAAACTTGACCCCATCGATCGATTTTCTTTATTTGTGTCGCTTTAAAATTAACAAAGCGCTTGCTGTGTGATTTTAACTTGTCAGGCAAAGCCATTGCGCCAAGCAACATAATTGCTATTGCAAACATTAACCCATTAGCAAGTGACTTTAATAAAGCAGGGAAAAAAGAAGTTCCTAATTTACGCTCGCCCTTGAAATTTATAGCTATCAAATGAGGAGACCATAATAAACCCAATGGTAATGCTAGAAGTGATACTACAAATACCATTGCTTTAGTAACTAACCACTTTAAACGATATGAGTGTACTGAGTTACATCCGTATGATTGATATAGAATCTTATTAATTAACTTAGAAGCCTGAGACTTTACTTCAGAATCAACCTTACCTCCATTCAATAATTGTTTTAACTCACCAACAGAGGCTTTCAATTTGTCGCTAATACCATCCGTGTTCAGAATTTCATCTAAACTAATTTGAACTTCTATATCTCCACTATTTTTAATCATAATATTTAATACCTTTTTTAACATTTATTATACAATACTTTTAACAAAATGTCAAATTTACAAAAGCACCAACCAGAAAACATAGAATCATTACTCTTATTAAGAGTCCGCTGTAATTTACAAAGAAAATCCAGTTACACATTTTAAAAATGCTGTTTTTTCTATAGGCTCTTCTCTAATTTAAAAAAAGCGCCTGATCTCAACATAGGTTACCTTAGCCAACTGATTGACCTACTCTAACAACTGTTAATCATCCATGAACAACATTGATCATGGACTTAACTTAAGGAGCAAACGCCTCTAATTATAACTGACCTACTTTCCTGGGGCAGCCGCACCGTCAGCAAAGGCAGCAGGGAGCGCTGCATCAGCTGCTAGCTCAGACGGAATGCAAGCAGCCAACTTACCCTCCCCAGAAACTTCGGAAGGAGTTACTACATTATACCTTAATGGTTACTAACAAACGGACCGACATTAGGTGAGCATTCCTGATGCCCTTTACATGACTACTGTAAACGTCTTCGCTTAATATTGTCATATAATCATCCATCTCAATAAAAATCCTTATTATATAGCTCATGACTTTAATGACAACTCTAACTCTCTTACATGTATAAGATCGTTCTCAGTCCGCGTAATATGTAAAATCTCTAGTTGATTCTATAACTCTTCATATGTTTCAATATCAAAGTCCTCTATATGTCTAGCTGTTACTTTAGGATCTATACAGTCAATCAACCTGTCTGTCAACTGAAGAAATAGATGATACCCCTCAGACCATGCACGAGAACTCCCTGAACTAAAAAGATCATTATAACTAGGCTTATCCAAATTCTTCCGACCTACTTTAAAGTTTGGCTTCACTTCTTGTAAATTATCAGACGGGCCAGGCAACCCAACATTGTCTTGCTTAGGATAGCCAGATTTATTAAAGAAATCCTTCACACTTGCACAGAAAGACTTCGTGGCATCTCCTGCCAAAGTAGACAAGTTATTGAATTTATCATTAACATCCATAGCACTGTTTAGAATATCCGTCTGTAAACGTAATTTACGTGTTTTTATTTTCAAGTTACGTATTTCATTAAGCTTGGATCTGGATCTACGACCCATCGCAAAACAGCAGAAAAGCATGCAGAAGAATAAGATTACGGTAGTAAGAATCCATCCTAACGTATATAGCATTATTTAATCTCTTTTTTGTATCAATTGTAGCGTTTTTAAAAAAAAACTGTCAATTGACACTAATCTTGACCTTCATGCAGAAACTAGGTGTTTTCTCTTCTTACACCTAGTTTAGAAGACAAGAGAGATTCTTCCAAGATCACACTCTCATCTAAAAATTTCTCTATCTGACTTCTACTCATATCACACCTAGAAAAGCATTGCGCTAACCCCCCATGATCATCATTGATGATATGCTTATAAATAAGAATAGGACTAATTTGCTTTATAGCACACAGCTTATTGAATAAACTTGCTTTATCCAATGCTATGTAACGTTGAGAAAATATACCATTATTGATGCACCAAGCTGAAAAAACTTTATCAGCTTCTGGTATAATCCTTACATTATTAATACCTGGATATAGCAGCTTCGCATCTACAGGCAATATTTCTTGATCTTTTAATTCACAAGAAAAAAAGCTGACATTTCCAATCTTATCCTTTAGCCAATTTAAAGTAATTAAACGCACATTACTTAACGATTGGATTTGTTTTAACATCTGATCAACTAATTCTTTTCTACTTTCAGCGGTTGACCCCACACATACTGCTTGGGAAAGAGTGTGATTCTCTGAAGAAAATCCGCGTAAATAAGTTTGTAGTGTGTTATACAAATCCCTACGATATTTAGCACACTCAAGATACACCGGCAAAGGCATGGCATCATAGAGGGTTTGTACCAAACCAGATGCCACTACCTTAATAGATAATGTTTGGTGATATCCATTAAAATATTGTGCAATACTCTCTGGAGGAATCTCGAACTTTGCTAAAGCATCACCACCCAAATATTTTTTACACATATTTGAAACAATATAATAAGGCAATGTAACGTGAGGATGAGCTTTAGAGACACTGCTAGTCTCAGCTATATCCCGCTTGATAGGACCTGCCAACATCTGTACACTTAAATTTTTCGGCATATAATGTGAAATCAATAATACTTTCAGGGTATCAGTCACTACCTCCTCATCATCCATACCAGTAAAAGGCAAATCAATAAATAAATTAGGCGATACCTTGAAAACATTCATCACAAAATATCTTTGTCTTAATGGTGGTTGAATATACCTAAAGAACCAGGATAATAAACCTATGTATGCTTTTTGGAACATCAATAGTATCAATGATAAACCTAAACCCTCCTCTCTCAAATATCTCTCTTCTCTCAGATATCTCTCTAAAACCTCTCTAAATCTATCCTCTGGCAACATCTTTCTTAGCTCTACAGCTGTTAGCTCTGCCAACAGCCCCGAATCAACCAAAGCATTTAACGCCGCTGGGTGCCCACCATACGCTATATTTACTAGTCGACCTAATGTTTGATCATCATATAATATCTTCTTTAACTCTGCTGGTGTTAGCTCCTTCACTACTCCAGAAGCAACCAAAGCATTTAACGCCGCTGGGTGCCCATTAGACGCTATATTTGCTAGTTCATCTAGTATTTCCCAATGATAATTTAATATTATCTTAAAATCTTTAGCACTTAGCTCCTTCAATACTCCAGAAGCAACCAAAGCATTTAACACCACTGGGCACCCTCTATTTGCTGCAGATACTAAAATACAAAAATCTTTATTTATGCCAGATTCAAAAACCGACTCCTTTGTGAGCTTTAGATTACCCTCAAATCTACCAGGTTCAACAACAGATAATATCTCTTTAAAATCTTCTGCTGTCAACATAGCTAATGCTCCAGAGTCAATAGCGATATTTAACGCCTTTGGAGCTCCCTCAACTGCTGATAATGTTAAATCAAGAAGAGTGGCGGGATGTACTAATAGTTGTTTCCATTCTGTAGTAACAGTTAGATCATTCAATAATCCAGAATCAACAAAAGCATTTAACGCCTTTGGGTATCCGCCGTGTAAAGCTGCACGTGCCAACTGACTAAGTGTATTAATATCACCAAATAATATCCCCTTTAACTCTACAGGTGTTAGCGCTGATACCACTCCTCGATCAACCATGATATCTAACGGTGCTGAGTAATTAGCATTTTCTACTACAATTGCCAAGTCACCAAGTGAGTGAATACTATTCAATAATAGCCCCTTTAACTCTGCTACTGTTGACTCTGCAAAAAAGCCAGAATCAACAAGAGCTTCGAAGACCGATATATAGTCCAAACCTGATATGCGCACTACATCTCTAAATACATTTTTTTCGGTAGCAAATAGTTGTTTCCATTCTGAAGCCGTAATAACTTTTAGAGTATCACTATACATACGACTCAATTCAGGATCGTCCGGATTCTTACCATCACGTACTAATGCTTTTTGTAACAGACTTAATACTGGATTAATTGCTTCTTGTCTGTATTCAGGAATTGATTTCATTTTAGCCCCTCATATTAGGTTAATCTCTTCTTATCTCATTCAAGGATTGATTTTATTATAGTGTTTTAAAAAAAAACTGTCAATTGACACTAATCTTGACCTTCATGCAGAAACTAGGTGTTTTCTCTTCTTACACCTAGTTTAGAAGACAAGAGAGATTCTTCCAAGATCACACTCTCATCTAAAAATTTCTCTATCTGGCTTCTACTCATATCACACTCAGAGAAACATTGTGCTACATCTACACAACTACTACTGAAGTGATGCCTATCAAGACGCGTAGAATTAATTTTCTTTATTGTAAAAAGATTATGAAACAACCTTGCTTTACCCATTGGTATATGATGTTGATTATATGTATCTTAATGATACACGAGACACAAAAATCAACATTCCAAAACTACCTCTTTAGCCAATTAAATTAACTCCACACAAACAAGCTAATGACTATATTGGCGCATTCACGAAAACAATCAGGGGTGCATTTATGGACGTAAAACACGCTTATCTTCTTGACCCTCTTGTGCCAAAGTCGGTTTTTCTAGAATAGTTAACACCTCTTCCCAAGCTGGATTATTAGCCCGGCCACAGTTAACAGCTAATTGATATGCAGAGTTTCCCTCAGCGTTACATATACTTACATCTGCACCAGCGCTTAGAAGAATATTTACACACTCTAAACTTCCATCACTCTTACTAATAATAGCCAGTATTAAAGGTGTTCTATCTTTCATACTTGTATATTTTTTTTTGTGGGGGTGAAGTAAGTCTAATCTCTTCACGTATTAAAGTAGATTGCTTATTTACATCTAGTCCTTTATCAATTAAAAACTGAACACTCTTTGGCTGCCCACTTTCGCATGCAGCAAATAAGGGTGTTTCATGATACTTATTGGTAAAGTTAATATTCGCATTATTTCGTATCAGTAGCTCCATACAGTCAACACGACCATTAGCTGCCGCTACAAATAATGCAGTAGAGCCACAAGGCATGATCGGTAGATCAACATCAACACCATGCTTTAAGAATAACTCAAGACAGGAGATATAGCCTCTAATTAATACTACTTTGATAGCATCGAGGAATTGACCTCTAACAACAGGCAAACATTCATGAAAATTATAATGTTGGGTACTTAGTAATGCATCAAGTGTATCAAGGTCATTTTCTTTACATGCCTTCCATAGAGGCTGAGTAGAAATAAAGCGCAACAATTGCCTATCTAGCACCGTTTGCTAATAGTACCGGAACACTTCTATAGCTCTGTTTCCTTATCGCTATATCTAGTATTGTTTCATCAAAATTTACGCTACGTCGTTTAATATATTTTGAATAATAGGGTAAAAGTTTAGCCAGAATAGTATGCAGATTCTTTTCAACACATATAAATACAGCACGCTGAATTGCTTTTTCATGGTCGCTGAGAGACGAGTCAAATAAAGGTATTAACTGCTCTAATGCAGCAAAATTTTCACAATGTAAAGAAAAGAGTAGTAGAGTCGCAAAATCACTAACTCTTGACTTAGCAAACGTGAATATCTCATTCATCCCTGCCTGAATAGCATAATGCCATGAAGAAAAGAAAGGAGGCATACTCTCTGAATTTACTTCCTTTTGTACTAGTTTCTCTCTAGTCATTGGATCCACAGGGTTAGTTTTAATACATCTTCTATAATCCTGCTTAACATAAAAATGATTATTTTTATTTCGAAGAAAGTGCTGATCACTGTCACGCCTGTATTCATCGTGAGAGATTAAACAAGCTGTGCTAATAATTTTATCTGTCTCATGCACTAACTCAGGATGAGTCGCAATCATTTTCTCAGCAATACCATTATATCCTAATTAATAGCCAGCTGTAACAGATTAAGCTCTAAAACAGTTTCATTAGGGAAGTCATCACACTCTACTTTAGATAGCGCTAACGTTGGGTCAACAGATAGCATTCTACCAACCTCATGAATATTATTATCTTTTACAGCTATGTAGAAATTCTCTCTTAAAGCTTCAATGTTACTTGTAGGCATAATTTTTCCCCAAAAAAAAACCCGCCATAAAGACGGGTAAAAAAACAAAGTCTGGCGATGACCTACTTTCGCGCAAAGCACTATCATCGGCGTGAAGCGGTTTCACTTCTGAGTTCGAGATGGAATCAGGTGGGTCACACTCACTATAGTCGCCAGACAACCTTAGCAATTTGACGATAGTCTGATTATTGATTTATGTTAAGTAATTAAGCCACACGGTTAATTAGTACTGGTTAGCTTCATGCATTACTGCACTTCCACACCCAGCCTATCAACGTTGTCATCTACAACAAACCTTAAGTCTGGTCCGAAGACCAGAGGGAAATCTTATCTTAGGTGAGGCTTCCCGCTTATATGCTTTCAGCGGTTATCCCGTCCGTACTTAGCTACCCGGCGATGCCATTGGTATGACAACCGGTACACCAGCGGTACGTCCACTCCGGTCCTTGCGTACTAGGAGCAGCTACCTTCAAATTTCCAACGCCCACGGCAGATAGGGACCGAACTGTCTCACGACGTTCTGAACCCAGCTCACGTACCACTTTAAATGGCGAACAGCCATACCCTTGGGACCAACTACGGCCCCAGGATGTGATGAGCCGACATCGAGGTGCCAAACACCGCCGTCGATGTGAACTCTTGGGCGGTATCAGCCTGTTATCCCCGGCGTACCTTTTATTCGTTGAGCGATGGCCCTTCCATACAGAACCACCGGATCACTAAGGCCTACTTTCGTACCTGCTCGACTTGTCAGTCTCACAGTCAAGCACCCATCTATCTTTACACTCAATGCGCGATTTCTGACCGCGCTGAGGGTACCATTGCGCTCCTCCGTTACCTTTTAGGAGGAGACCGCCCCAGTCAAACTACCCACCATACACTGTCCCTGATCCGGATAACGGACCTAGGTTAGAACTTCAGCTGTACAAGAGTGGTATCTCAAAGATGGCTCCGCAATCACTGGCGTGATTACATCAAAGCCTCCCACCTATTCTGCACATATACAACCAAAATTCAGTATAAAGCTATAGTAAAGGTGCACGGGGTCTATCCGTCTTGCCGCGGGTACACTGCATCTTAACAGCAATTTCAATTTCACTGAGTCTCTGGTGGAGACAGTGTGGCCATCGTTACGCCATTCGTGCAGGTCGGAACTTACCCGACAAGGAATTTCGCTACCTTAGGACCGTTAAATTTACGGCCGCCATTCACCGGGGCTTCAATCAAAAGCTTCGCTTACGCTAACCTCATCATTTAACCTTCCGGCATTGGGCAGGCGTCACACCCTATACGTCCACTTTCGTGTTTGCAGAGTGCTATGTTTTTGCTAAACAGTCTCAGCCACCATTTCATTGCAACCGTCAGTCGCTCCTGAAGCAAGTTCGTTCACAACCAACGGCACACCTTCTCCCGAAGTTACGGTGTCATTTTGCCGAGTTCCTTCACCAGAGTTCTCTCAAGCGCCTTGGTATTCTCTACCTGTCTACCTGTGTCGGTTTGCGGTACGGTTCCACAATATCTGAAGCTTAGGGACTTTTCTTGGAAGCATGGTATGAACCACTTCTCACAACAAGCAAGCTTGATGTGATCGTCATAACACCTCAGAGTTAAAGAAGCCCGGATTTTCCAAAGCTTCACTCCTACATGCTTAAACCGAGATAACCATCACTCGGCTGGTCTAACCTTCTCCGTCCTCCCATCGCAATATTGCAAAGTACAGGAATATTAACCTGTTTCCCATCGACTACGCATTTCTGCCTCGCCTTAGGGGCCGACTAACCCTGCGTCGATTAACGTTGCGCAAGGAAACCTTAGACTTTCGGCGTATAAGTTTTTCACTCATATTATCGTTACTCATGTCAGCATTCTCACTTCTGATACCTCCAGCAAACCTCACGATTCACCTTCAACGGCTTACAGAACGCTCCCCTACCAGTTAGTAAAAACTAACTTCACAGCTTCGGTACATAGTTTAAGCCCCGTTACATCTTCCGCGCAGAAAGACTTGACCAGTGAGCTATTACGCTTTCTTTAAAGGGTGGCTGCTTCCAAGCCAACCTCCTGGCTGTCTATGCCTTTCCACCACGTTTTCCACTTAACTATGATTTAGGGACCTTAGCTGGTGATCTGGGCTGTTTCCCTCTCCACTATGGACCTTATCACCCATAGTGTGTCTCCCGTATTGTACAACTCAGTATTCGGAGTTTGCATCGGTTTGGTAAGTATTTACTACCCCCTAGCCGAAACAGTGCTCTACCCCTGAGAATTAAAATACGAGGCACTACCTAAATAGTTTTCGGGGAGAACCAGCTATCTCCGGGCTTGATTAGCCTTTCACTCCTATCCACAGCTCATCCCAAGATTTTTCAACATCTACGGGTTCGGGCCTCCGATTAGTGTTACCTAATTTTCACCCTGGCCATGGATAGATCGCCCGGTTTCGGGTCTAAATGTACTGACTAGGCGCCCTATTAAGACTCGATTTCTCTACGCCTACCTGACAAAGTTAAGCTTGCCAGTACAAATAAGTCGCTGACCCATTATACAAAAGGTACGCAGTCACACGTCTAAATCGTGCTCCCACTGCTTGTATGCATATGATTTCAGATTCTATTTCACTCCCCTAACAGGGGTTCTTTTCACCTTTCCCTCACGGTACTAGTTCACTATCGGTCAATAGGTAGTATTTAGCCTTGGAGGATGGTCCCCCCATGTTCAGTCAGAATTTCTCGTGTTCCGACCTACTCATCGCAACCCCATCAGCATGGTTTTCGAATACGGGACTATCACCCTCTACGGTCAGCCTTTCCAGACTATTTTTCTAACGATACTGATTTGATGGTTGCAGGGCTGTTCCGCTTTCGCTCGCCGCTACTAACAGAATCTCGGTTGATTTCTTTTCCTCAGGGTACTTAGATGTTTCAGTTCCCCTGGTTCGCTTCATATTCCTATGTATTCAGAATATGATACCTTGCAAGCAAGGTGGGTTTCCCCATTCGGAAATCTCCGGATCAAAGCTTTTTGTCAGCTCCCCGAAGCTTATCGCAGACTTACACGTCCTTCATCGCCTCCTATTGCCTAGGCATCCGTCATATGCACTTAATTACTTAATTACTGTTACATAAATAACAAGTGTACCCAATCATTCATAAAAATGATTGATTTTATCAGACTATCATCAAATTGTTAAAGAACAAACCAAAATGTGGAGACAGGCGGAGTCGAACCGCCGACCTGCTGCGTGCAAGGCAGCCGCTCTACCAGCTGAGCTATGCCCCCCTGTCTGGTGGGCTTGGGTGGACTCGAACCACCGACCTCATCCTTATCAGGGATGCGCTCTAACCACCTGAGCTACAAGCCCAACATTCTGGATACAATACAATTTGAGTGAGCGCTGCCTATGATGCAAAATTCGTAAGGAGGTGATCCAGCCGCAGGTTCCCCTACGGCTACCTTGTTACGACTTAACCCTAGTCATGAATCATACCGTGGTAAGCGACCTCCCGAAGGTTAGTCTACCTGCTTCTGGTACAACACACTCCCATGGTTTGACGGGCAGTGTGTACAAGGCCCGGGAACGTATTCACCGCGACATGCTGATTCGCGATTACTAGCGATTCCTACTTCATGGAGTCGAGTTGCAGACTCCAATCCGGACTGGGAGCAGCTTTTTGGGATTTGCTTAGCCTCACGACTTCGCTTCCCTTTGTACTGCCCATTGTAGCACGTGTGTAGCCCTACCCATAAGGGCCATGATGACTTGACCTCATCCCCACCTTCCTCCGATTTATCACCGGCAGTCTCCTTAGAGTCCCCACCATTACGTGCTGGCAACTAAGGACGAGGGTTGCGCTCGTTACGGGACTTAACCCAACATCTCACGACACGAGCTGACGACAGCCATGCAACACCTGTATCTCGGTTCCCGAAGGCACCCCACTATCACTAGCAGGTTCCGAGTATGTCAAGGGTAGGTAAGGTTTTTCGCG
Source organism: Candidatus Comchoanobacter bicostacola (assembly GCF_024172705.1). GTDB lineage: Bacteria > Pseudomonadota > Gammaproteobacteria > Comchoanobacterales > Comchoanobacteraceae > Comchoanobacter > Comchoanobacter bicostacola. The sequence continues at coordinate 209,026 of NZ_CP092900.1, read as the reverse complement.
TTGCATCGAATTAAACCACATGCTCCACCGCTTGTGCGGGCCCCCGTCAATTCCTTTAAGTTTCAACCTTGCGGTCGTACTCCCCAGGCGGAGAACTTAACGCGTTAGCTTCGGCACTGAGATAATTCCCAACACCTAGTTCTCATCGTTTACGGCGTGGACTACCAGGGTATCTAATCCTGTTCGCTCCCCACGCTTTCGCACCTCAGTGTCAGTATTGGTCCAGGAAGCCGCCTTCGCCACTGGTGTTCCTTCCGATATCTATGCATTTCACCGCTACTTCGGAAATTCCACTTCCCTCTACCAAACTCTAGGCATTCAGTTTCAGATGCAGTCCTCAAGTTGAGCTCGAGACTTTCACAACTGACTTAAATACCAACCTACGTGCTCTTTACGCCCAGTAATTCCGATTAACGCTCGCACCCTCTGTATTACCGCGGCTGCTGGCACAGAGTTAGCCGGTGCTTCTTTTGATGGTAACGTCAACTTATCAGCTATTAACTAATAAGCCATCTTCCCAACTGAAAGTGCTTTACGACCCGAAAGCCTTCATCGCACACGCGGCATTGCTGGATCAGGCTTTCGCCCATTGTCCAATATTCCCCACTGCTGCCTCCCGTAGGAGTCTGGGCCGTGTCTCAGTCCCAGTGTGGCTGATCGTCCTCTCAGACCAGCTACAGATCGTTGCCTTGGTAGGCCATTACCCCACCAACAAGCTAATCTGACGTAGGCTCATCCTGAAGCGCCAGGCCCGAAGGTCCCCAGCTTTGCTTCGAAAAGATTATGCGGTATTACCCTAAGTTTCCCTAGGTTATTCCCCTCTTCAGGGTAGATTCCTACGCATTACTCACCCGTCCGCCACTCGCCATCACTTTTCCCGAAAGAAAAGCATGCTGCCGTTCGACTTGCATGTGTTAAGCATGCCGCAAGCGTTCAATCTGAGCCAGGATCATACTCTTCGTTATTAAAGGTTTTGTAGCCTAAGCTACTATGTTTTGACTTACGTCATTCCTGACATCATTTAATTGACTGCGCTCACACAAATTGTATTGCTATTACTTTTCAAAGAACAAAAACTATTTAAAGTTAAATGGATTATACACGCCAGTTTATCTGAGTCAACACCTTTTTCACTTTTTTTTATAAAAAACATTTTTACCTTGAAAAATCCAGTCCAGATCTTTGCAAGAACCCTTTGAAACCGGGGCTAGTAGCAGCACGAACCTTATTATGTATTAAGTCGCTACTTTCTACCATTTTATTGACCTTTAGGTTAATTGCTATATAAAGTCCTCCCATATATATCAACATTGTCGCGCACGAAAACCACATTGGAAGTGTTACCCCTATTACTACCCTTGTTAATATAGGCGCTAACATAGCTACCATATTATAAATAATACCCTGATTAATAATTTTGCTTACATAGCGCTGCGCCTCTATCAACATAGGCAATATACGATTAAAGCGTGTAAAATCTTTAATCCACGCAACAGGGTTAAGCTGCCCCACACTACAACCAACTGCTATTGGCAATACATTATCTCTATTAAATATATCGGCATCATTAGCACCATCACCATAGTACGCAACGCTCTGCTCCTTACCAGACTGACTTCGAATCAGATCAAACTGTTTCGCCTTTTCTGCTGGATTTGCATAGTTAATATCAGCATATGCATCAGCCCCAATTGTTTTCATGTCATCTTTATATGGACCCTGAAACTCTCCACTAGCTGACAACCCTGTAACTGACTCCCCCCTCTTAACTACTTGAGTAAACCATGACTTGGCCTCAGGATAAAATTCATACGGCTGATCTGCTTCGTATGTACTTCCCCTTATTGGGCCATGAGTTACCCCTGTTCGATCAGTGACATGGCTCCACTTGCCTTTAGAAGACCATTGGTACCTGAGCGCATCCAAACAACGATTCTTTAAATTTACTTTTACAGGTAGATTCACCTTACCCATAATGTTTTCAAATGTACGCTCAAATACATAAACCATTAAGAATATACACGGGCAACATGCCAACAGCGTAGTTAAGCTCAAACCAATTGAATAAGTGACTCCATACTGCAGCGCAAGGCTGAGAAGGCCCACTGAAGATGATAAGCCTATCCCCCAAGGAACCAATCTAGAAATTTGCTGGTCCATCTGATTCATAAACTTATTTGACTGATTCTCTAACAGTGAACTTTTCTGCCTTACACCAATAACCCACCCTTGGTGGATAACAGCATCTTTGGGCAAGGTCTGCTTAGTATCAGCCCTCAAGTCAGAGATTTTATATCGCGCCTCATGTGTCACCTCTACATCATTTTTTAGGATTAAAGCTTTTACAACAGATAAATCTGTTTTAGACAAATCAATTAATAAGTCTTCCGAGGATTTATAAATAATAAAGTCATCACCAAGCATCTCACCTTGAGCAATATACTCAAGTTTTGCCCGCTTGCCTTTTTTACGCCAACCTAAACTTTTCAGCTTAATCAAAAAAGCCGCTAAAAAAGTATCATGCAAACAAACAACCATCGGCAAATGAAAAACCGTTGTTAAAATAGCACAAAGCGATGAAACCAAGACCACCATCATTAATGACCAATCACAACTTACTACCTTATTTGAATTTAATACAATGTAACCCATTATAGGAATTACAGCTAACCAAACCAATGGGCTCCATACATATGCAAAAAGAGCGCATACAGACGCTAATAACGAGAAGCACAATGCCAGCTTGCTCCCACTCATAGAAAAGTGTGTAGCATCCTGCAGTAAAAATAGACTACTGACCCCAACCAAGAACGGCACACAAAACGAGACCAACATCATTGGAGGAAATGAAAAAAACAAAGTTACACCCAATAATGAAACAACTGAAGCGCATATTATAAGCGTTTGCTTAGAGCTATTTAACAACTCCTTATGTAGCAATAAGCCTAATAACGATAAGTACACCCCGGTTTCAACAACCATAGGCACCATAAAAAACCACTGAGTCAACCAGAACAAACCTGTTACAACCAATACCGCAAGCATTATCCGCGCACTTTGATTTAATGTTTTTTTCTTCTCTCTTTTTACTGGCGTAATACTGGCAGGATTAATCCGATCTTCGAGCTCCTTCCTTATGTCTTTATTATCAGACATTATTTCAAAAGCAACACCATCGTTCACATAAACCAACCCTAAACTTGATAACACTTTTTTCGCAGAGCTGATACAACCAGAGCAATGAACTTCCATAAAAAAATGCTTAGACATATGTTTCTTCCTTATAATTTAACCCCAAGGTCTTTGGATTAGATGCCTAGCACCCGCATCGAAATCAGCTGTTGCAGAACCCTGATGCCCTACACCCCAATCCTTCTCTAACTCTTCAGCAAATACCGCATTACTTTTCCAAACACCAAAAGCGATGACACCCAAAACTGGCAACGCTGCATTGACAAAAAATGAAACCACCAAAGCTAATATTACTGTAATACTACTAATCAAATAATTTATGCCGACCAAGCCAACTCTATTAACTAGCTTATTGTGTGATTTTGCCAAAGCACCACCTTTATCTAGCTCTGCTCTATAACCAATATTCTTGAGCGAAAGCAAACCCAACGCATCCAACATACCGTCATAGTCACGCATTGCTCGAGCCAGCACCGCATAATGCCCAGTCTTCCCACACCTAACGATATTAGCAAAAATGCGCTCCACCGTAGTTTTACAAACAGAGTGAACGTCTGAAAAAATTTGAGCAACCCCCTCAACACTCGGCTTAACAGGGAGCAAACAATTTTTCTCCAAAGCTAACAGTACAAAAAAGTTAGACACGACTAAATCTGTGTACCCATGCTTAAAAGCCGCTTCCTGCAACCTTGTAAATAAATAGTTATATTCTTCAAACCTACCCCTCAGTTGACTTGGCGACTCTTCTAATTCTACCTGGCCACTTTGAACACGAGCTGCATTCATAATCGAAACATCAACTTTGTTTTCTAGAGCATATTGATCGTAATAATTAATTAAATATCTACACAGGCCTTTATTAGCAAGAAATCGATCCAGAACTTCTCCAAGATACTTTGCTTTATCACTCCCCAGAACACTACGAACCAAGATCATTTCACAGGAACTTAGCTCCCTACCATCTACTACTTCTCGATCCAAAATCTTAGCTATCGCCAAACAATGATCAGGGAGTAGCTGCTGGCTTCCACTATTCAACTGATCCACTAACTTAACAGCTTCTTCTACTGTTTCTACAGCGTCAAAACTATCTATTCTAGGCGCATCCAAACACTCACTGCCATCCTCTGACTCTACGTCACTTAAATCTGCATCTGACTCCCTCTGATCTAAATATTGATATAGATCAGGATGTTTTTCTGCAGAATCGTTCAACGGCCTCTTTAAATCTGGATCAGTAGGCCACGTGATTTCGGATAAAACACCAGGATCAGTTTCAGATAAAGCAGCAACTAATTGACACACCCTAGAATAGCCAGTTGGAATTACCGTCGACGCATTTTCAAACATTGCACTCACATTGGCTGCAAAATGATCTGTCGATGTCAAACGCCAACTGTCATTTTGTCGGTTATACGTATAATGTATATAAAGAACCAACAAATCCCAGCGCCCCTGGCGCTCCAAGGCTTTTTTTATTTCTGAGTCTTCTGGCTCAAACGCTTCGACCTCTGCACCAAATGGGTTATCTACAATACCATACTGAGACTCTACCTTTGAAACAATATCAAAATCTTCCATATTAAATCCTTTTTTATATCCAATATACAAATACAAACAACATTAACCAGACAACATCCACAAAATGCCAATACCAAATAGCTGCCTCAAAACCAAAATGTTCTTTTGCTGAAAAATGTCCTAGGAACATCCTACACCACATTACCATAAGAACCAAGGTTCCTATGAATACATGCAAACCATGAAAACCTGTCATCAAATAAAAAATGCTGCCATAGATCCCAGAACCCAGCTTTAGACCTCCTGAAACTGCATGCACATACTCATATAGTTGCAGCCCTAAAAAACTCCCCCCCAGAAAAATGGTAATTGCTAGCCATAAAGCTGACTTTTTAAGCTGACTTTTCAACACCATAAAATGTGATATTGTAATTGTTAAGCCACTCAATAACAGAATCAAAGTATTTAAAAGTGGAATTCCCATCGGCTCAATTGCTTCAATCTGAGATAACGATTGATCAGGTGTTTGTAACAAGGGCCAATTAGATATAAAATCGGGCCACAGTAACACATGAGTCATCAACTTAGATCCAACTTGCCCGCTTAAGACCGGCAATGCCCATACCCTAATGTAAAATAAAACGCCAAACAGGCCGACAAAAAACATCAGCTCTGTAAAAATAAACCACATCACCCCTATTCTAAGAGAACGATCAAACACTGCATTGTTAGCCAGAAAAGTTTGACCATCTATGACAACACGATAAAACCATTGCGCACAAACCAGAATCAGAGCACAAACACCCAATATTAAAGTTACTAAGCCATACCCCTTTCCTTGCACCCAGCCCACTGAACCTATAGCAAATATTAACATAGACACTGAAGCTAATATCGGCAAGTAGCTTGGGGGTGTAGCTGGCTGATGTGACATAATAATATTACCCTTGATATTCTCTAACCATTTTCCTCCACGAGTCTGTTTTACCCAACAGCCCTGTATCCTTTGTATCTTGAAGCAATAACATCATTGAAACCTGACGATCAGAACTCACTGGAGATTTTGTTACCACCTCCAATGGAAACTTCATTAACTGGTTAGGCTCTAGCTTAATATAGTCCGGCATCACCAGATGTATTGAGCTCCTCCACTCACGAGGCTGTGTGACTACCAACAACTTGAGATTCTGACTAGACGTACTGTCATTTTTCAAAGTCACCCAAAACTGCTCAGCACCACCCTTTGCCAATGAAATTTGATCTTTGTCCACAAAAACCCTAACTGGCAAATTACGATAAGACCTAGCTAACACATCAACAGTGGCCACTGCTGACTGACCAGCCATCACATTACTTGCTGAGACCCCATGGCATAAAATATGATAAAGTGGCACCATAACATATGAAAAGACCAACATTGATAAACCAAAAGCACCTAAACACAGCGCTGAACGTAACAAACGATTATCTGCATGCGCTTGCAAATCATAGAACCAATAAGCAAGTCCACCCCCTCCAACAATAAGCAAAAAATAGAATAATACTTGAGCAAAAATAACCTGCTTAATTAATAGAACAACAGAGCATAGTGCCGACACAGTCCAAAATAATGCATACACATGCAAGTTAAGCGGTGCCCTAATCCCATTCATAAGACGCCTTAGTCACAAGAGGAGGTTCGTCATGTGAATGATGCGGCACAGGGGATGGTAACAACCACTCTAATCCTTTTGCACATTCCCAAACCTGGTCACTCACCGACCCATATCCTTTTTTACCCCATACATTTTGAACAACCAAATATACAAAAATTAATTGTGCAAACCCAAATAAAAATCCTCCAACAGAGACGACTGCATTAAAGTCAGCAAAATGAATAGCATAATCAGGAATTCTACGAGGCATACCTGCTAAACCTAAAAAATGCATCGGTAGAAAAGTTAAGTTTGCAGCAATTGTACTCACCCAAAAATGCCACGCAGCTAATGTTTGTGAATACATACGCCCTGTCCATTTAGGAAGCCAATAATAAACACCTGCTAATATTGCATAATATACCCCAGTAACAATTGCATAATGAAAATGCCCTACGACGAAGTATGTATCCTGATACTGATAGTCTGCAGGAACTATCCCGAGCATAAGCCCTGAGAGACCACCAAACGTGAATAAAAACAAAAAACCAACAGAAAATAACATAGGGGCTTCAAAGGTAATAGCGCCGCGATACATGGTTGCTGTCCAATTGAATATCTTAATTGCAGTAGGCACAGCAACTAGGAGTGTTGTAAACATAAAGAATATTTTAACCCAAACGCTTACCCCTGTTACAAACATATGATGAACCCATACGATAAATGATAATACCGCTATTGCTGCAATTGCATAGATCATAAGTCGTGCGCCAAACAAAGGCTTTCTACTGAAGGTAGGTATCACCTCAGAAATAATACCAAATGCTGGCATAATCAATACATATACTTCTGGATGACCAAAAAACCAAAATAGATGCTGGAACATCAGAGGATCTCCCCCTCCTGCAGCTGAAAAGAAACTGGTACCAAAATGTCGGTCTGTTAATAGCATCGTCACCGTACCTGCTAATATAGGCATAATCGCTAATAACAAAAATGAAGTGATAAACCAGCTCCACACAAAAATTGGCATACGCATATAACTCATTCCAGGAGCCCTAAGGTTAATAATAGTAGCAATAATATTCATCGACGCTAATATTGATGAAACACCTAGAACATGAATGGCTAAAATCATATAGTCTGTACTCGGAGGACCATAGGTTGTAGACAGCGGCGCATACATCGTCCAACCAAAATTCGGAGCACCCCCGTCTACAAACAACGTACCTAACATTAGTGTAAAACCTACTGGAAGCAACCAAAAACTAAAGTTATTCATACGCGGGAATGCCATATCTGGCGCACCAATCATCAATGGTATCTGCCAATTTGCAAACCCAGCTAGTGCAGGCATAATAGCACCAAAAATCATTACCAACCCATGCAAAGTAACCATTTGATTATAAAAATTGGGGTCAACCAATACGCGACCTGGACTCGATAGCTCCATTCGTATGACCAAAGCCATTGCACCTGCTGCAAAAAACATCAGCAGTGAAAACCATAAATAAAGTGACCCAATATCTTTATGGTTTGTTGTTGATATCCAATATCTAATACCTGTGCTACTCTTCATTACTTCAACCCTAATTTAACACGCATTTCTGCGACCATTTCTGGTGTCACTATGCCTCCTGCATATTCACCATACTTACCCTTATCGTTATTTCCCCAAGCATTACGCTCATAAGTAATCACAGCAGCTATTTCTTCATCGGATAATTGATCAGCATAAGACTGCATGGCTTTTCCAGCCACGCCTAACAACAATATTTTAATTTGTTCTTCTGGTGGTCCAGTTACAATTGAGGTACCTACAAACGATGGGAAAACAGGTGGCATTCCCTTTCCATCTGCTTTATGACAAGCGACACAATGCACTTTATAAATAGCCTCTCCCGCTTGCTTAACAGTCGATACATCCTCAAAATCAATTACATCGCCAACTACAGGTGCATTTGATGCTTCAATCAGTGCCTCATCTTTAGGCAAAGATACATCTTTGCCTTTATTTTTAACCCACAAAGCATAGTCTTCTTGTGTTTTTGCCTCCAAAACAATGGGCATATACCCATGTCTCATCCCACACAACTCTGTACACTGCCCCCTGTAAATCCCAGGCTTTTCAATATATGCCCACGCTTCAGAAATATAGCCCGGCATCGCATCAACCTTTATACCCAGCTCAGGCAGCCACCATGAGTGTATGACATCTTGAGAAGTAAATAGAAACCGAATCTTTTGATGTATCGGAACCACAACCGGCTTATCAACCTCTAACAGATAATTAACGCCCTTTGGCTCAAGCCCAGCGATTTGGTCTTCACTAGTGGATAAGTTACTATAAAAGTAAATATCATCATCTAAATAATCATAGCGCCACTTCCACTGCAAGCCAGTCACCAAAACTGAAACCGATGATTTAGACGTATCTTCCATACGAAGAAGCACGACTGCCGCAGGATATACCATGCCAATTAGAATCACTAATGGAACTACCGTCCAGGCGACCTCTAGCCAAACATTGCTTTCAAATTTAGCAGGCTCTACCCCTCTGGATTTCCTATGTTTCAACAGTGTATAGATAATCACCGAAAATGTGATTACCCCCGCAACGGCGCATATATAAAATATCCACATGTGTAAACGATATATATCATGACTGATTGGCGTTACTCCCTCTGGCATATTCATAGAGGCCCAAGCACACTCCCCCAAAAGCCACAGGCTCATCAAACAATAACTGCGCACTTGATTCCTTAGCGCCATTTACATACTCCATTATCTAGTGTTATCATGATAAACTACCATTCATGTCTGAAATAATGCCTTATCTGTCTAAAGAAATCTACATCATTACTGCTTTCGATCAAAACAAATTAATTGGCAATAAGAATAAACTTCCCTGGCACCTTCCAGAAGACTTGAAACATTTTAAAAATACTACAGACGGCCACCCTATCCTCATGGGTAGAAAAACGTATGAGAGCATTGGAAGAAAACTACCTAACCGACAAAACATCATTTTATCGACAACTTTACAAGATCCTGACTGCATCCAGCACATAAAACAAATCAACAACATTAAGAGCAGCATGCCCATTTTTGTTATCGGCGGACATCATGTATATAAAGCCCTCTTACCCTATAGCTCTAGACTCTATATTACGCATATACATAAATGTTTTAAGGGTGATTGCTACTTCCCTAGCATTGAGTGGAGTCAGTGGCGTTGTATACAAAAAACACACAAGCCAGTTGACGATCAAATCCAGTATTCTAGAGATTATTGTATTTATGAGCGCATATAAACTATTTGACTGGCCCCATAATAATGCTATAACAAATACAGATTATATACTTTAAGCACTATGTCCGAACACAAATTAGTCATTGTAGAGTCACCTACTAAGGCCAAAACTATTCAAAAATTTCTTGGAAAAGATTATACTATTCTTGCAACCTATGGTCACATCTATGAGTTAATCAAAAAAAACAATGCTATTGATACGGAGCATGGTTTTAAAATGCATTACCAGGTCGTGGACAAAAACAAAAAGCATGTCGACAATATAACCAAATCAGCAGCTAAATGTAGTCAGCTTATCTTAGCAACTGACCCAGATCGCGAGGGTGAAGCTATCGCATGGCATGTGTGTGAGCACCTCAAAAGTAAAAAGAAGTATGAGCACCTGACAGTACATCGATGCACATTCCATCAAATTACTAAAAAGGCGATTCTAGAATCCATAGCCAACCCACAATCAATCAACATGGACTTAGTTGATGCACAACAAACACGAAGAGCCATGGACTTTCTACTAGGGTATAATATATCCCCCTTAATGTGGCGTACCATTAAGCCAGGAACCTCTGCTGGACGTGTTCAAAGCCCCGCACTTAGCCTCATTGTAAGACGTGAACAAGAGCGCAACGCATTTGAGTCACAAGAATATTGGAAAGTCACAGCGAAAACCAGCGAAATGGCATTGGCGCTCTCTGCAATTGGCGATAATAAACTCGATAAATTTTCAATCCAAAATCAGGAAGAGGCAGAAAAAATTGTATCTGGCGCTTTAGCCGCTAAAAGTGCAATTCTAGCAAACATTGAATCTAAAGCTAGGCAGAGAAACCCAAAACCCCCTTTTACAACCTCAACCATGCAACAAGAGGCTGCCACTCGAATTAACTTCCCAACCGCTAAAACAATGAAGGTTGCTCAGGAGCTGTATGAGGGTGTAAATATTGATGGTACTCAAACGGGTTTGATTACCTATATGAGAACAGACTCCGTCTCGTTATCTAAAGAAGCTATTAGCGACATACGCACGATGATCACACAAAACTTTAGCCCTAAGCATTTACCCGATGAGCCGCGTTTATACAAAACCAAAACAAAAAATGCACAAGAAGCGCATGAAGCTATTAGACCTTCTGATGCTAATCTAACGCCTGAATACCTCAAACAGTTTCTTTCTCCGGATCAACTCAAGCTATATCAACTCATCTGGTCCAGAGCAGTCTCTTCTCAAATGGTTGCTGCAAAAATTAATACCACAACTTACTTTGTTGAAGTCGATGAGTACCTATTTAAAACCTCTGGATCAACCATTGAATTCCCAGGGTTTTTAGATGCTTATGCTGACCATGATCATACACAGACCATTCTCCCGAGACTATCAGAAGGTGATACGCTAAACATCACAGCGATTACGCCCTCTCAACATTTTACTGAGCCCCCGGCACGATTTACAGAAGCAAGCATTGTTAAAACATTAGAAGAACTAGGCATTGGGCGTCCTTCTACCTATGCAACGATCATTAGTACATTAAAAAAACGAGCCTATGTAGAGATGGAAAACAAACAGTTTGCTCCAACAGACATCGCTGATGTTATTAATAAGTTTCTTACACTCTATTTTACCGACTATATTGATTATCAATTTACAGCCAAAATGGAAGACGGGCTTGATGATATTTCTCGAGGTGACGGAAATAAAGAGCAGCTATTACAAGCTTTTTGGACTGATCTACATGGAACAGTTGAGCGTGTTAGTAAAACCGTAAAGCGTAGTGATGTTGCCCATGAACAGCTTGACGAGAAATGTCCTGAATGTGATAAAAATCTTGTCTTAAAACTGGGTCGACATGGCAAATTCATTGGTTGCAGTGGTTATCCTGAGTGTGGGTATACACGCCCTCTTGAAGATACACCTCAAGCTGAGCCTGAAATTGTTGATAAAAAATGTCCTAAATGCAGCTCTGACCTAGTTAAAAAACACGGACCAACAGGTGATTTTTATGGCTGCAGCAGCTACCCTGAATGCAAGCACATAGAACCACTACCAGAAAACATTACTGATGTAGACTGCCCCAAGTGTAACAAAAACAAAATTATCAAACGTAAATCCAAACGTGGGAAAATATTTTATAGCTGTATGGGCTATCCAAAGTGCAAATATGCCATCTGGAACCCACCCCTCAAAAAATCATGCCCCAAATGTAAATGGCCGATTATGACTGAGAAAACACTCAAATCAGGGACCACAGTTATTTGCCCAGAATGCGGTCACAAAGATGGGGATGATATTGATTAATCGAAACAAGGCGGTAGAACTCCTAAACAAAGGGGCACTCATTATATACCCTACCGATACAGTATATGGAATTGGTTGTAGAGCTGATCACAATGAAGCAGTAGCTAAACTACTCAGCCTAAAACCAAGAAAGACTGGATTTATCATTTTATGCAAAGACTGGGATGAAGCGCAGCAATGGACCATTGAGAACATCCCAGATGAAACCAGGAAAACAACTCGACCTACCACATGGGTATTCCAAGCACAGCCTCACATCTCCTCAGATCTGTGTAACGAATTACATGAAATAGCGATTCGCGTTCCTAATTATGAGCCACTCAACCAACTACTCATCGCCGTTGATTCGCCCATTGTGTCTACAAGTGCCAACAAACCTGGAGAGCACACTGCTCAAACACCAGAAGAACTAAAGACGCTTAACTTCCCTGTTTTAGAAGGGGTTATCGGCAACCAACCCCCTTCCACAATTATTCACCACCGTGACCGAACAATTGTACGCCCCTAATTAACGCACATCTTCATGCCGTTTTAAAAATGTAGGAATATCTAGATATTTATCATCTCTTCTAGACTCAGGTCTCCGCTGCTCTGCTTTAGGAGACGGATCTGACTTACTAAGCGTATCTGACACATAGGCAGGACTTGAGTTCATTGCCTGAAAGTCCAACTTTTCTTCCTGCTCTTCATCTTCGCGCCCTCGATCCAAGCCAGTGACGACAACAGTCACACGCAGATCTTCTTTCATAGACTCATCAATTACAGTACCAATCACCACATTTGCGCGTTCAGAAGTTACTTCCCCTATTGTTGCACCGACTGTTTCAAACTCCCCAATACTCATACTGGAACTTGCCGTAATGTTAACCAATACACCTTTAGCCCCATACACATCTAAATCTTCAAGTAATGGTGAAGCTACTGCTGCTTGAGCCGCGAGCTTAGCGCGATTCTCACCATGAGCAACACCCGTACCCATCATAGCCATACCCATTTCAGACATCACTGTACGCACATCTGCAAAGTCAACATTAATTAACCCTGAGTGTGTAATCAAATTAGAGATGCCTTGCACAGCGCCTAATAAAACTGAGTTAGCCGTTAAAAATGCACTCATCAGCGTTACATCTTTACCCAGCACTGAAATTAACTTATTGTTTGGGATAATGATTAATGAATCAACATACTGTGCAAGTTGCTCTATACCTCGCTCTGCAATTTGCATTCGCTTTGCCCCTTCAAATACGAATGGCTTAGTTACTACTGCAACAGTTAAAATACCCATTTCCGTCGCAATACGTGCAATCTCAGGAGCCGCACCTGTTCCAGTGCCTCCACCCATACCCGCTGTAATGAACAGCATATCAGCGCCTTCTATAGCTGATTGGATCGGCTCAACGGCCTCACAAGCAGCTTGCTTTCCTACTTCAGGATCAGCGCCAGCGCCTAAACCTTTTGTTAGCTTTTCGCCCAATTGAATTAGCTTAATATTCTCATCCAACTCTTCAAAACGACGTAAAGCCTGGACATCTGTATTCGCAGCAATGAACGTAACGCCTTGTATTCCTTCTTGTAACATTGATGTTAATGCGTTACCGCCACCACCACCAACACCACATAGCATGATGTTAGCACCTTTTAAATCTTCATGTAGTACCACTTGAGACTCCTTTCATTATTTTCCTACAAAATAGCATATACACTTACTGTACAATTGCAACCTATTAACCCATTGAGCTACAAATATGTCTCTAGCCAATCAAAAAACTTAGACACTTTCCCTTTACGCTGCAAATTTGCAACCGGGGTATCCGCATTCATCATATTTTTATAAAAGTACACTAATCCAATTGCACCTAACCATGATTGAGACAAAGCACCTGCCCCTTCCTGTGCATACTGCCCTTTCCTAAAAGGTGTTATATTATTATTAGCAAACACCTCTTCAAGGTTTGCATAACGCGCAGCTTGACCACAAAACACATAACCTCTTGCCAATCGGTGTCTAAGACCTTCTTTAATTAACATTCTATCAATCATCTTAATAATTTGAGCATAACGCGATTCAATCACCGACACCACTTGAGAGCAAAGCACACCCCCATCTAAAACGACATCTAAATCCATATTGCGGTCCTGGCTCAGCGCCAACTTTACTTTCTCCGCAGTAATATTATCAATTTTCAAGCAATGAGCAATATCGCGCGTTATAGAATCCCCTCCAATAGGCAATGAATGTGACCACTCAAGCGCACCATTCAAATATACTGAGCAATCAGTTGTTCCCGAACCCATATCTACAATGACAACACCTTGCTGCTTTTCATCCTCACTAAGCGCCGAAAAAGCAAGCCCAAGAGGTGTATACACAAAGCCTTCAAGACTCAGTCCTACTTTTTGTAAACACCTAATAATATTTTCACAGACTCCTTGATCAGCTGCAATTAAATGAAAGTCCCCTTCTAACCTAACCCCAAACATACCTGTCGGATCAGATATACCCGTTTGGTTATCGACCTTAAATGACTTTGGGATCACATGAATTAATGTTTTCTTTTCTAATGAAACAGCTTGAGCAGTCTTCACTAACTCACCAATATCATAAGCCGTTACTTCTTGCTTTCTAACTTTAACTACTCCGTGGGAGTTCAGAGAGGTAATTGATTCACCAGAAAAGGTACAAATCACTGATGAAACTTTATACTCTATTTGATCTTGGACTACACTAATAAGTGTATTTAAAGCTTTTGCTGCTAACTCTAAATCAATGATTGCTCCATGCGCAACGCCTTCAGATTCTACCTCATAATGAGCAATTACTTGTGCTGGGTCCTCCCCGTTAGTTACAAGCATACGCATTTGACTAGAGCCTAAGTCTAAAATACTGAAATATTGTCCTTGAACCATTATCTTCCCTTTTTAATCACATTATATTAACTAAATATTAGCATGCAAGCTTTACTCACATAGAGAACAGGAGGCTCTCTTACTTAACCGGCGTCAATCGACATTACGATATAAAACAAATATATGACTTTGAATAAAAATGATGTTGTTTTTTTTAACGTTTAACAGAGAAAAAATAATGACCGAAAAAAAAGTACAAAATAATACTACTTAATGCGGCATATGAGCAATTACATGTCGCTTTTAAGCTCATATTGCATATCGTCACTAACACTTATTACCTCTAAACCTGTAGGCTGACCGTTTGCAAACAATGACAATGCTTGAATTGCTATTGCATCCTCATATGGAATTACACCCGAAAACTCTTTACAAGTTATCATTGCTTTTTCTGAGAGACTCTCTGCACTACACTTATAGAGTGACACTCTATGAATTTTATTTCTATAAAAGACAAGAGACTTTAACTTACTGTCTGACAACTCCCTAGTCTTACGTAGAAAATCTGCCATTTCACCTAAAGTTAGATAACCAAGTTTCACAACCCCCTGTTGAACGACCTTCATTAAACCAGCATATTTCTTAATTTTTATCATCGCTTGTTTAATGACACCTTTAGACTCTAATCCGCAGCTGATTCTGAGGCGATTATACCCTATACTATTGAGTGAAGTATGTGCGTACCCCATACTAGAGCGCTTAACCAGCCCACTCCATATTGCAACGTTCGTCACAATCATCTCTAACTTCAACCTAATTGCTGTTGGGGTTTTGTTGTCCCATAAATCTAGTACCACAAAAGGATTTTCTTGATCTGACTTAACCAGAGAAAATGGTGTATCTTGTAAAGAAGTTTCTGATGACCCTTCATTAGATAGCAAAGAATAGACCTGCTGCGCACGGTCTACCCGCTCACTCCAGTATTCTGCAAATAAACCGTGATTCATTGCAAACATATGCGCGTAATACTCTGTTGTTACTTCCAGCTCTTTCTGACTCTGGTAAGGATAATCTAATGACTTTGTTCCCAAATGAATAGATAGCCCTCCAGATAATAAGTCTCCCGTTAATTGTGGCACATCTTTAGCTAAACTTTGGACTAGATAAAGCTGTAGTATTGGCTTATCACCCTGAGTATAAGGCGCTAAGTTCTGAACCATTGTAACTACCCTCTTATCTAGATACGATCCAATTGTTATATCTATAATTAAATTCATTGGCTTATCACTACTAAATGCATTTTTACTCTGCAACCATTTTACAACCTGAGCACCAACCCCCTGCAATGCACACAATGAAGACGCGTTCGCATCTGAAGCTCTCATCTCCCAAAAGATGACCTCAGGGATAGAGTCACTCTCTTTCCACTCATCTATGCTCATATATTGATGCCCAAAACGCTCTTTAACCTCCCCTAATAATTCACATGTCTCATAATAGTGTTGTGATGAGCATCCAATTTTACGCTTTGTACCCCTCATCAACAAACGATCTACTAATAAGGTTATCGGTGTCATACCATAGGGGAAAATCTCAACATTCTTCTGCTCAATTTCTAGACCTAATGCGCCTGATACTTGCTCATGCAGTGACCTTTCTAAGTGAATCGACTTTAATTCCACAAGCGATAATAAAACAGTACAAAAACCTTGATAAGCATATATATATTTATTGAATTTAGCCCATTGGCTTTCATTTGACAAAGCAAAATTCACTTCATGCTTTAGCCATTGCCCAAGAAAACGTTCACCTTTGGCCCCTACATGTTTTTTAAGGTATTCAATACCTACGTCTAAATGCTTATGTATTATTTCTTCTACTGGATCGCCTCCCTCAAGCTGAGGCAGATCATAACTCTGTTTAGAAAATTTAGGCACATATTGAGCATATTTATTTATTTTTGCTATGGCATAACTCATCCTAGATGGAACCAATCCCAATCTTCTAGGCGTAATACTAGCCGTCTGGAGCACAGGCCAAACAAACATCTCACTATGCGACTCGACATTTTCCTTGAACCAAAGGTAACTATATGAGCCAACATCATACTTTAAAACCAGTTTTGTACCTTCTGACGCATGAGACACATATTCTCCAATCTTACTTTGGAATGATTGACTGCTAACATTGTCACTACGTTTAATATCTACAACCACTATTTGATTATTACCAAAGTTTTTATTAGCCCCATCAATAGCTTCGATTGATGTAACTGAATATCCATAGAAAGCACCCACCCAATTAATAATATATGAGTTGCCCACTATAGATTCTTCTAACTTTAGCGGCGTATCAATTCGGCTAGCAAAGAAATCATGTCGATTAAGAGACATCCTAAAATATCCAGTTGGCTTTATTTCTCGACCAGCAATTTGCTTTTCATCATTTCCATAACTGGGTGCATTCACATGTCTCCACATATCGTTAGCAATGGGTGGGCGCCAATTCTTAGCATTCTTATAACATGTAGCAGGCATACGTTATCCTCCGTAAAATTCAAAACACAGAATGTTAAAATAACAAAACCAATTTATAAGTCAACCAACATAAAAACGGTCTTGAAGAAACCCCGAAAATAGACTATGATAAAAAATCTATAATCATCATATACTTTACAATATGGCTAGTACGAAAAACCAACTCATTCATTTTATAATAAAGCAACTACGTTCCTTCAGGTTTCGTATCGGAATCTTAGGGATACTCACGTTATATAACGCATTTTTCTGGACTTATAGTCCTTACATTCTTAAAACGATAATTGACTCACTCACCGACTATAATATAAATATGGGTTCTATATGGACAGTACTGGCTCAGCCATTATTCTTATTTATCTTCACTTGGCTGTTGGTTATTATTTCATATCGGATAGAAGATGTAATCGATCGGCACATTATGCCTACTATACGAAAAAACATCATTACTTCTATGTTTGCCTATGGGATACAACATACGCATAAATTCTTTCAAAACGATTTTTCAGGCAGTATTGCAAACCGTATTATGGACATGCAAAACGGTTCTATTGCTATTATCAGTCATACCAAAGCATTTATTTTCAACCTATTGCTATTCGTAATTGGGTTTATTTTTCTTTATAACGTTCACCCTTATATATGGGCAATTATGCTCACCTGGTCTGTTATTTTTATCAGTATTGGCATCTACTATTCACCTAAAATTCTAGTACAGTCACGTCAATTCTCTCAACAAAAAACCAAGCTTATAGGTCATATCGTTGATGCGATTGGAAATGTGAGCACCATCCGCATGTTTGCAAGAAACAGCCTTGAAAACCAACTACTTGAATCTGAAACTGTCATTACCAAACAAATGGACCAAGACGTTAGGCTAAACATATTAAAAATGCGTATCTGGTGGGAAATTACAATCATCGTCACAATCAGTGGCTTCATGCTGACTTTGGTCGACTTGTATTCACAAGGCCTTGTTACCGTTGGGGACTTTGCATTTGTCACCAATACCTACATAGGCATGATCCATAACATCTGGCATCTAATGAATAACTATGTCCAGTTTTCTGAAGAGGTCGGAAAGTGTAACCAAGCATTAACCATTATGCAACCAATAGGGATGTATAATAAAAAAGACGCCTATCCACTTGAAAAAGTAAAAGGGCACATATCGTTTAATCAAGTTCACTTCAACTACGAAGAAAACACAAAGATGTTTGAAAACAAGCAACTCACTATCACTGAACATCAGAAAGTTGGGCTTGTTGGCTTTTCTGGTAGTGGAAAAACATCATTTATTAATCTAATTACACGCTTATATGATATTCAAGCGGGTCAGATAAAAATCGATGAACATGATATATCTGATGTCACCATGACATCACTGAGAGAGCACATCACAATAATCCCTCAAGAGCCCATCCTATTCCATAGAACGCTAATGGAGAACATCCAATATGGAAAACCCGATGCTAGTATTGAAGAAATCATTGAGGCCTCTAAAAAAGCTCATTGTCATGAGTTCATTTCTAAGCTACCTGAAGGATATGATACTATGGTGGGTGAACGCGGCGTTAAGATATCCGGTGGACAACGACAACGTATTGCAATTGCTCGCGCATTCTTAAAACAGGCTCCTATCCTTATTTTAGATGAAGCAACGAGTGCGCTTGACTCGGTCACAGAAACGTATATTCAAGATAGTTTAGAACACCTTATGGCTGACAAAACCACATTAGTAATTGCACATAGACTATCCACGCTACGTAAAATGGATAGAATCCTTGTCTTTGATAATGGTGCAATTGTCGAAGATGGAACACATACACAGCTACTCCGCAACAAAAAATCCTATGCGAGAATGTGGGCTATGCAATCTGGCGGGTTTATAACCGAAGACGATACCTTATAGCTGGCTGACTTGCGTTAGAAAGTCTGCTAACACATCATCAGGCTTTTGGGAACCATCTAACTTTATCACATGCTTTACGTTTGGGTGATTAGGCGCACTTCCCCACTTGATGATAGGTGAAGTTAGAGCGTGGTAATCCTTAAGCCTCGCTGCTACTATCTCAGGTTGGTCGTCAGCTCTACGCTCTAAAGGCTCCCCTGAGACATCATCGATACCAGCAACTTTGGGTGGGCGATTAACTTCATGATAAATACGACCTGATCCAGGATGAACTAAACGCCCTGACATTCGCTCTATAATCTTAGCATCTTCAATTTCTAACACCACGAATAAATCCACAACAACCTGATGATCAGAGAAAAAGTCAGCTTGAGCTAACGTACGCGGAAACCCATCAAAAATAACACCTTTCTCATAGATTCTATTCTTTAACTCTTGTTGTATCACCTCAGATATCACAGAGTCTGGAACAAATTTACCTTGATCCATTAATGATTTTGCTAGAGCCTTTAACTGTGGATCACTTTGCATAGCTTGTTTTAAAACGGTGCTAACAGTCAGAACCGGGAGATCAAGTTTCTTAGATAACTCCTGAGCGAGTGTTCCCTTACCCGAACCAGGCGGTCCCACTAAGACAATATGGTTCTTTACTTCTGACATTAAACTCTCAATTTACAAATTAAATAAGTATTACAAATGCATATTGTATATGCAACGTTTATACACGTTATTTAAGATAATGGCGTTGCTCAAATGCTAAGCGTATATACTTAGTCAATGCTGGTGACATCCCTGAGAGCTTGGGACATTGGCTATTTACAACAGACCCAATCTGTAGCTTATTCCAAAAGAAGTAATTGACTTTTTGCCAAGCAATTGATGCTTCATGATTACCTGCGCCACTATCTCTAGACAACCAATCTTGCATGTAAAAATCATTGTTTATAGCTCTGTTTTTAATTTCTTCATAGTTTGCAGGCCAAACCAATGAAGCTCGCTCTCCTCCAAGTAGCTCTCCAGACAAAATATGTCTTTCTTGAACACTCATACACCGGGTTAATTGAAATAGAATAGAAAATGCATCAGACATTGCCTTGTCCTTTGCAAATTGTTCTCCTACTATTATAAACTTTGGCTTTACTCTATCTACAATCCCAGAAGTAACACATTCGTATGCTTTTGCACTTTTCTTAGAAACTAACTTCTTAAAAAATGCAACTACACCTTTCTCTTTAGCGGTCATTACATCCTCACTGTATACGTCCTTCCACACCAAAATGATTCTAAATCATTGTATATGCGTTTAAAAGAAAAAATCAACAAACAAATGGTTGAACAATTGCCGAAAGTAAATACAATGTATATACATGGTAAATACAGGAGAAATACATGTTAAAGAAGTTAATTAAATTTGGAAACAGTAACGCACTTGTTTTAGATCAGAGCATCATGAAGCTCGTAGGTCTATCAGCTGGTGACTACGTTAAATTAAGAGTCATGAACGATGAGCTAATCATAAAAAAAGGCGAAAACCCTCAAAAAATAGAACAAGTTAACCTTGAAGAAAATGCTCAATGCGAGAAAAAAAGGATGATAGAAGAAGAACAACTCTATACTGAATTAAATGAATATCAAGGCAAGTGGCAGGAGAATTTACAGGAATTAGCACATTCAAAGACAAAGCTAACTGAAGCAGATATAGTCAATAGCTCTATTGATACAGCTAGATCAGTTGGAACTGGGAAATTGGGTACAGCATTTACAAAATTAGTGCCTAAAATGCAAAAATTAATGAAAAAATATGAAGTAGACATACAAGAGATGGCGAAGAATAAACCTTATCTTGAAGCGTTAAATCAATTGAAAAAGGATAAAGATAATATGGACCCTGAAGACTTTAAGAATGCCGTCATGGAAGTTAGATATCAATACTTCCCTGAACTAAAAGCCTTTGATATAGAGTTGCACCAACTCTCGAAAAGTATTGAGGACACTGAATAATTGCAACCATCAAACAGTCTGTCTTTTTTCATAGGCAGACTGTTTGTGTAAACCTATATGATTTTAAACAATATACTTGCGCATCTGGTCATAATCTCCTACACTGTGCTCAAATAAGGAGAGGTGCCCGAGCGGTCGAAGGGGCACGCCTGGAAAGCGTGTGTGCGTTCTGCGTACCGAGGGTTCGAATCCCTCTCTCTCCGCCAGTTTTAAGTTATCCAAAGTCTTTTTACATAGCTCATGGGCTCGTAAAACCTTGATTGTAATGCTCACAATGAAAGGTACTATAAGCTCTATTAGATGCATAATAAGGAGTCTGAAATGGAATTACAGCATCAATTAAGCCACCATTAGAAAACATTAAGTTTTTATTGATTAATAAAAGGAACATGTAATATAAACGTAAACATAACCATTATCGGCTTAGGTAAAATGGGGAGCGCACTAGCAACACGCTTACATCGCTCTGGAATGACTGTTACTATATACAACCGATCTAAACATAAATGGATGCTTTTAAAACAAAGGGCATTACCTGCGCTCAGTCAATTTAAGAAGCCGTCAAAAATGCTGACCTAGTAATTTCATGCTTATTTGATGATACTTCACTGCTAGATATGATTATGGGTGAATATGGCGTCTTACACTGTCTTCCAGAGCATGCTTGTTATATTAGCACTGAAACCATTCTACCAAAAACGGTTATACATATTTGGGAAAGCTTTAAAGAGAATCAAAAACAATATTTATCAGCAGCAATTTTAGGTGGACCCAATGAAGTTTCTTCGGGGAAAGCAACCCTTTTTACTTCAGGAAATTCTAACGCTAACCAAAAGTTTGAGCCAATCTTCAAATTATTCACTGAACAAATATTCTATATGGGTGATCAGCCTGATTGGGCTATGGTCATGAAAATTGCAATGAACTATACCTATACTGCAAACCTAGAGTTATTTTCCGAGCTTTATGTCTTTGCTGAGAAGAAAGGCATACCTGCAGAGTATATCCAAAAAACATTATATACAGTTTTCCCATTACCTGGATTTAGAGAATGTATTAATAAAATACATCACCGTAACTATTCACCCGTAAATTTTGCTGTAACAGGAGGTAATAAAGACCTTCAAGTTTTCCAGCAAGCATTTAATGATGTTGGTGCAGTTCCCAGAATTGGCCAGCTATTGGGGGAACGATTTGCCTCTGCAGCAAAATCCAATCTAGCGGATCAAGACTGGACTGCAATCAATGAAGTAATTCGGAAAGAATCAGGGTTAGATAATCACCATGAATAATTAGATTGGGTATTTGAAGACATACGATTACTTACCTTTGTCCTTAAAGACAGGAACAAGCAGTTGTTCTAGCTACAGGCCATAATGCGCTTCAAATCTAGGTAAGCTTGATATAGCAGCACTCTGGATTTCATTTAAATCTATTTTGTTGCGATGAAGCTCTACAAGCTTTAAGTAAAAACACATATAGGGATCCGAAACCCTATATAATCTGTTTAAGTAGCTTATGGGTTGCAAATGACCCAAGATTCTGTTTTGATACAAAACCTGCAGTAATTAGATGAGTGGCGCTTAAAAATTATCTTTAATTATTTTTGCTATAGCGGAATCTATCAATTTACTACTTGCAGCGCTGACGCCAGCATCTTTTGCAAAATGACACCATTTAGATACAGATGATTTGACTTCATCAACAATTTGAAGCGCATCAGATTTTTTTATATTACTGATTTTAGCCAGCTCTAATAGCTGCTTGATACCAGGTTTCTTACCTTCACCCATGACCATTGAGCAATGTTCGCCATTCGGCCCTGAAGAGAACGTTAAATCATAACTAGGAGAAACCCGCCAAACTCCCTTTGGATCCATGAGAAAGGAGAAGTTTTTAGAGTGATCATCCCTGTTATGACTTAAGATATTAAACACGCAACTCCTATATTGTTTCTCGCATTCCTTCATATCTTTCGTTAAATGCATCGTTGCCTTCATGATCATTTCATAATCAAGACTTGGCGCTCGGTGATCAGCATGCAGAATCCCACTTATCGTATGCATATGGACTCTAGAATTATCTGTTTTATCAAACCGCCTACTTCCAAAAAAACCAAGACCTCTACGTGCTGGAAACAATTTAGCTTTGGGTAGATCAAGACCTGCATCCCCTGCCATAAGATAATAAGCATATTCAATGGCTCCAATATCTTTTGGATCTAAGTGAGACGGGAATTTAACCAGCCAATGCTCGCCATCAAGATGCATTAAAACTTTCGGCCGCGCGCCGGCTGAAGAACCGCCGAGATTCAGCAAGTCTTCAACATATTTATCATCGTCACTTTCCTGAAATTCAGCTATTTCTTCAGCGATTTCATCTAAAGAGTCATGTGGAACATTTAGTGCACGCTCTGCCTCTGGTTCGTAAATTAAAGCCCCCATACCATGAGCACCTACAAAGCAAAGCCTATCAAGCACAGAGAGGCTACCAGGATTAATGTTGTGTTTGATGAGCGTGCGATCTAGCAGTAATCGACCCCAACCATCCGGAAGAGAATCATTAAAAACACCAAACAAACCATCAAAAGTCAGATCATCTCCTGCTATGACACCGGATTTAAGGGGTAATTTGAATGGAGATAAATTAAGACCAGTTTCTATAAAACTTGCAGCATATTCAAAAAAAATCCTGCGGTTATTCAGCGCCAATCGACCCACAAAAATTTTATCATCCTTAGGTTTGTAGTAAACATGGACAACTTTTACAGGATTAAATTTCATTTTCGGCCTCTTTTTCTAGGATGATCATCTAAAAACTCATCAAGAGATGCTGGCAATTTATCATCCGTTTGTGCAAAAAGATGTTCAAATGCATCCATCTCACCAAGCGCCAGGGCAATCATGAGCAATGACTCCAATGATATTTGCCCTTTTTGCTCAAACTTCTTTAATGTGCCATAACTCACCCCTGATTTTTCAGACAGAGTTTGTTGACTCAAATTAAGCTTCAAACGCTTCTCTTGAGCCCTGTTAGCAATTTCACTAGCCATCTCAAATGGCGATTTAATCGATACCATAATAACCCTTAAGCCCTTTTTACACCCACAATAGATATTATAATACCCACTCAAGAATAAGTCAACTCAAGTCTCAATATCACCCAAAGAGTTTAAATCATGTTAATTAGCACCCTAAACATTATTCATACGCCCTAGTTAGACAACCCTATGAAACCTAATTTATAACCTTGCCGCAAACGCTTTAAGCTCATGCTTTCTCTCCTGGGGCAAGTCCTTCCAACCACAATCAATAATTGCTCCTTCCAACGCATATAAATAGGCTGGATGATGTATCCCACAAAAGCCACCCGATTCATCTATCTTAATATAAGCTTCCTCTGCCCCTAACTTGATCAGATCCTCTAAGCGATAAATTTCTGCATCATAAAGTTTTTTTGCCATCGCTGGTCCTATATTTTTTATCTTTTTCAACTGACTAATCGTTTCCTGCCTGTCCATCTAAACACCTAACTACCTAATAACACTATATCTTAATTTAATGTAAATTTAGCGTCTTTACATACATCCTATATAACATCTGTTATAACCTCATATAAAAATAATTGTTTAAGATACTACTCACCCCTATAATCTATTTAGCAATAAATTCACTTTACTCAAGCTAATATGCACCTATAAGGATGAAATATGAAAACTTTTATTGGCTCAAAAAAAGTTAGATGACAATAAAAAATAAACCCCCAGATTCCGATAATAAGATAGAGTTACTAGTTGTACGCCTCTACAAAGCTTTTAGCATCACGCTTAATATCACCATTATCGGAATTTATAGTAAAACTAGCCACCTAAGTGAACCAAGGATTACGTTCTTTTTGCAATCCACCCAATAGCGCTAAATAATCATTAACCAGCAAGAGTGGCCTAATATGAGAATGCGAGCTTTAAACCTTTTATGGTCAAACTCGTGAATCTGTGGTTATGCTGGTTAAACCTAGAAATGATTTTAACGAAATAGAATTGTTAGAAAAAAAAGCTTCTTGTCTCTGCCTCGCGTTAAACCATTAACACTTTTTTAAGATATATTTTGTCATGGCCAAGAATATCAACCTGAATTTATTTTAAAGAAAACCAGACTCAACCATATGTCATTGACTTACCATCTTAAATCATTGATTATCATGGGTGTACTGACAGTGATTTTGCTTAAACTATGCAATCAATACGGTTTATTCAAAACAATTAACAAAACACTTTACAACATACCTACTAATAGGTATGTTGAATCAACATTACAACATAACCTCTGCTATGAAAGATACTAAACAATGCATTATCGATGAAGGGACCCATCTTATTCAAACACGTGGGTACCATGCTTTTAGCTTTCAAGATATCAGTAATAAAGTAGGCATTAAAACAGCCAGCATTCATTACCACTTCCCCACCAAAACAGATCTTGCAGTAGCAGTCGTCGTTAGTCAAAAAGAAACCACAGAAAAACATCTGCATAACATCACTAGCAACGGAGCACTCACAGAACGGGAAAAAATAAAATTACTGTGCCAAAGCATATTAGCAACAACCTATTTATCCGAAGAAAAAATGTGCCTAGCTGGCATGCTCGCTATCGACATACTTACGCTTGAACCGCCAGTAGCGCAAGCCGTGCAAAATTTGATAGGCAGTATTGAAGCGACACTAGCCAAACTGATATCCAACGGTGCAAAAACCAACGAATTTCGTAGGGACATTGATGCCCAGTCAACTGCCACCGCTCTGATGGCAACAATTGAAGGGACTCTAATGCTCACTAGACTTTTTAAAGATGAAAACAGATTTACCGATGCCATGGATGTCATCATAAGCCGCCTATTATAGGCATTTTTTTTACCACCAAAACTACCTACCAATAGGTACACAGGAGAGCTAATAATGAATAATATAAATAACGTAAACACTAACCCAGAAATCACGCTTTGGGGACTAAATATTTCACCCTATGTACGCAAAATAATTGCTGCACTTGAAGAAAAGTCACTAGACTACTCACTAGCAGAAACCCTGCCAAAATCGCTACTTATTGTGACCAATCAAGAAGTTGCTAATGATTTTGACCAAGCGAGTCCGCTAGGCAAGATTCCAGCATTACAAGTTGGTGATTATTCAGTTGCTGATTCAGCGGTGATTGCGGCATTCCTAGATGGAGAATACAAAAGTGGCAATAGTCTCTACCCTACCCAGGCAAAAGAAAAAGCTAAGGCTATGTGGTTTGAGAAATATGCAGACACGGTATTGAGTGAGGTAGCCTACAGCAAAATATTTGTCGAACGTGTCGTGAAACCTGCCATGTTGAATATGGAAGCAGATGAAGCAATGATCTCTAAAGCAATCAAAGATGAACTCCCAGCTCACCTAGATTACTTAAACCTTGCAGCATCAAAGAATGAGTGGCTAGCAGGCAATGCGTTTTCTATGGCAGACATTGCTGTAACAACACAGCTTCTCGCGCTACAGATGGCTGGCTTTGATCTCGAAAAAGCAAATCAATGGGATGCACTGACAAAGCTGATGAAAACTGTCATGAAAAGAGAGTCATTTACTAAAATAATAGCTTAATGAAAAATCATGCCAGCGAACATTTTGTCCGCTGGCTTTTACCACGGGGAGAAAAACCATGAACTCAAAAAATAAGTCAACAAGTGAACAATTAAAAAAGAAACGTAACAAGCTGTGGCAATGGATTTGCAATATCGCCACATCACTGAAGATGTTTTTTTTAAGAATATTCAAACCTAAAGAAACAAAAGCAAGCACAGAAACCCCTGTTTGCCCTGCAGCTGAAAAGGATATTAAGTACTCTAGTAAACAAGAAACTCCTATACGAAAAAGTGAAAAGATAAGCTTATTTGATACACTTCCAGACGAGCTGATCATTAAGATATTCGACTTCATTGCACGAGATAGTAGTCCAAAGCCGTATGATAGACGCCTTCCTAATAAGGTAGCTGCTGTAATGCGTCTTGGAAAAGCATGCAAACGACTTTATAAACTTGCAACCAGCTCTCAGGAATGGCTTCCACTTGCTATGAATGTAAAAGAAGCATTTGCGCCACATCTTCCTGCTGAAGCGCTTAGCCAGGCTACATTTATTGGAGAATTCACTGATATGCAGCTTGATTTTGTCTATCCCCAAAAAGAGAAGGACGCGAATCCACTGCCATTCTCCAAAGGGATTAATCAATCTGGGATGCTTGATGGCTTTCATGATAAATGTGACGTATCACGACTTGGCTTTTCACCCCAACACCTCAGCTGGGACGATTTATGTTATGGAAAATGTGATTACATAGCAAGAAAGGCCCACTTAACGGATATAACTTCTTTATCTGATCTAGGCACTCATGCTATACAAGTAGCTTACGGATACTGGTATAAAGCCCAGGTAAATCATTCAACACCCTTTATACTTTATAAAATATCTCAGATTCGTGCGAGTAAAGAGCTTATAACGAGCGGATGGCCAGCACAAGGTGTGAGAGAAGAAACTGTATACCATAGAGAAACACTCTACCGGCTATCCTTTATAGATGAGTCGGAAAACTTTGTTGATGGTCTGAGATCAATTAAAACACCCCCCATGGGCCAAGACTATAAAACCTTATAAATGCGATAGATTTTCCAGCCACCTGCAATTTTGACAGGCATTAATTAGAGAAAAAGGTTTTTTCTGGCTATCTACACGTCCTGACTTTGTTGGTGAAGTAGCACAACCTGACGCGCAAAATGATCGCGCTGACTTTGATCATTATACCCTCCCCAGGTGCAAGTCCCGCAAAATCCCAAAGTCTATTTTCTGGATATGATGACGCAAAGAAATTGATTAACCAGATTTTGCCAACTCTTCGCCTGCCTTTTACAACAACTAAGTTAGGTGTTTTTTTCTTGTAAAGAGCCTTTAAATGATCTAGCTCATTTTTTCGACCAATGAATACCTGTGTTGCCATCATAACTTCTTATGCTTCATTTACCAGCTATGATATAATGAGCCCCATATTGAATCAATCTAAATTGCTCAAAACGCACTTTAGGCAAAGATGAGATGGCTTGATTGCGCTCACCATGACGTCAATATCACGGAAACCATTATACTAAGGGCACGCAGAGCTTATTATCGAAAATATCTAAAACCGATAATAACGCCAATCCTTATCACCACCTTTGGGGCTTTAATGCTTATTGTTGTCGAAAATCGCCACTACTATAACATTAACCAAAACATCCAGATAAACTGCTACCATCTAACCTAATTTAAGTATTCTCTGCTGCTCACTATCAAACTGAATGGGTCATACGTCATCATAAGCTTTCACTACAATCCTCTTCGTAGGAGACTTAACCAGCATGTGTAAATCTATCTATGATAACTGATCATATAACCGAGATAATCGAGCCAATATATCTGATAATCTATCCGGCTGATCAACCGGGTGTGTTCTGTTTAAACAATCTAGCAACGCCAAAGCATTACACACATTAACCGTAATCTCCCAATGGTCGGGAATATTCAAAGATTGTCGCACACCCTCTAAAAACCCCTCAGCATACTCAGCTGGCAGCCTCTCCCGATCGCGTAGCATTGATGCAATGTCCTGCATAGGTGAGCCTGAGTGTGCAAACTCCCAATCTAGTATCCCACTGATCGTCCATTTAGCGTCTTTTTGGATAACTAGAATATTCGCAGGATCAAAATCTCCGTGCACCAACCTATCCTCATGTGGCATTGGAAAATAAGCAGATAGTTGTTGAAAAACCGTCTCCCAACTGGAGACCATAGATTGAGATAGTAATTTTTTACCCTTTAATGCACTTAGCACCTCCTCTGTAAAATTTTGCTAATTTAGTGACTGCACAATATGGTGTTGCGCATCAATGATTCCTGCCTTCCCATAACCCCACTGAGATATTGCACCCAGGGTTTTTCCTAAATCATACATTAATCGTTTAAGATCCAAGACCGGTAAATCTAGTAGCACATCAGACAAACGCTCACCCTGTATATAGTCACATTCTGCCACCTGACAACCATCAACAGACATGATTTGAGATATTTTAGGTACAGGCAATACTTCTGCTACTCGATCTAATACCGCTTTTTCAACTTCTGGGGTGGCTGTCTCTCGTGCATAAACTCTTAACACTTTGGTTGCTCCAGTCTTTAACTTCACACAAATCAATATATTGGCACAGCCCTGAGTGGGAAGATAATACGAAAGATACTGGTTAGGATACACCGCTGATACAATACGCTCCACGTCATGATTTTCTAAAGACGAGGCTTTCTTCTCCCAACCCTTCTTAAACCCAGTAGGGTTGTCTTTATTATCTGAATGCTGATTCATATCACTGCCCTAAAGATCCTATAACAACCTTACCATGATACAGAGGCTCTTTATAGTCTATAATACCACTACCGGTAATCCGGTAATTCTATCGCATTGGCTGCATGATGGACCTTATCTATAATCTGGCTATTGCGCGCATCAATCACTTCTTTTTTAATATCACCTTCTAGTAAATACGTTTCTGAGACATATAAACCAATCTCTTGGTTCTTCTGAACAAACGGGTGCATTCTCTCATCATAACGTTTTAAAGCTGATAGACAATCATCAGACTGTGCCAACTCACCAGCCAATATATACCCCGCTACAATCGCAAGACTGGTTCCCTGCCCCGATAATGGAGAGGCACAATAGCCCGCATCACCCACAAGTACAACCCGATCTTGACTGTAGCTATCCATTTTAATTTGTGAAATTGAATCGAAATAAAAATCTTTACTTTGCACCATGTAATCTAGTAATTGGTTTGTCTCCCACCCAAAGTCAGTAAACATTGCTTGTAAAAACTGTTTTTATTCTTCAACACGCCTTATTGAACTTTTATCAGAACGGAGCATAAATCGCACTTGAGCTAAATTCGGATCTTTATCACTCACATAGTGTATTGATTTATTATGCGCCTCAAATAAAATTTCCTCATGTCTTAGTTTTAAGAAGTTCGGTATGTTGGCTACACTAATACATGCTCCTAGATCTACTTTGGTGTAATCACTCTCTAAAAACACTAACCTTCGTGTTTTAGAATGTAAGCCATCTGCTCCAACCACTAGGTCATAGTGTTCTATTGAACCATCCGAAAATGTAACCTCAACACCCTCTTTCTGTTGATCCAATTGTGTAATAGACTGTGAAAAGTGACAGGGTACATCAGGTATAAGATCCATAAAGATTTGTACCAAATCTCCTCGACTAATTTCAACGTCCTCACCCAAACGAAAACCCGCAGTTTCTGGCTCCTCCTGTCTTAATGTATGACCTTCAGTATCTACGTGACGACTCAATTGTATACTCATACGCTGTTCTGCAATAGCTTCTAAAACACCCATCTTCTTGACAACATCAACTGCAATACCACGAATGTCAACCGCATACCCACCTTTTCTAAGGCCATCATTTTTCTCAACTAATGTTGGTGCATAACCTGCTTTTTTTAACCAATAACACACAACAGGACCTGCTATGCTCGCACCAACCACAAATATTTTATTCATACTCAAAACTCTCATTGCTATCAAAAAAAATCTTACTCATCATTTGCTTATTAGTGTCAATTATTTATATATTAATATCCAAATGTTATGTTCAGGCACTCAACTACACACCAATAGATCTCTACTAACAGGATACTCTTATTACAATTTTACCTGATTGCTCAGATCATGTAAATTCTTAAGTATTTCTGTATCAATATACCCTAAAAAAGTTATTATAATAAAACTCACAAAGTAATGGATGAACCAATGTACGCCTTGATACTCATTATAACACTTCTTCTCGCAGCCATTTCATTAATATACCGCTTCTCCACTAAAAGGCCTGAATATCTAAAGGGAAACAAATGGGTCGGAGAATATAATGCGGTTAAAGATAAAATCAAACTTAAAATCATACACACACCTGAAAACGTTAGCCTTAATCTTGGGAAAACCCATAGTCTTACGAGCAAATCACTGGAACTTTTTGGGTCATTAAATGGAATCTCTTTTGCAGATAAGCCTCTTTCACTAGCGGCCAACATGAACAATAAAGAATTTGAACAAGCCATACGCTCTGCTGGCATCAAAATTGAAAGCAAAGATTTAAAACCAGCTACCTTGTAAGAATACGTTACAATGAGTTATCATGCTTACCTTCCCTATCTGACTTTTTTTACGTTCAATGCGCTCACTCAAACCTTATCCATTACAAAAAAACCATCACTTGACAAATTAATGGTTTAGATATATATTTCAATAAAATAAAGAGAATAACATGAAGAAAAATATAATATTATCAGTACTTTTAATGCTGAGTCCATTTGTTCAAGCTGAGCAAGAAGCTAACCACTTCACGAAGTTTCAGGAAACTGCACGCATCTGTGGAGCAGATTTTAAATTTAAAATACCTGATAACTATGTATTAGCAAGTGAACATAAAGATGACACAAGCGCTACATACATCTTCACACCTGTAGGTAGAGAGACCAAGGAACGATTTACTTCATCCATTACTTTGAAACAGCTTTATGTAGATAAATCTGCAAATGAGCGACTCAATGATGTTGAGAAGCAACTGGTTAATGCTGCACCAGCTATTAAAACCGTCAAGCGATCAAGTAAAAAACTTAAAGGAAATAATGGAAAGTATCAAAAATCTAGTGCCACCTATACACTGAAGAACAATGAGTACAATATTGCGACTAATGTTATATGCTACGCAGATGATGACAGTATCATTGAAGTACAAGCTTGTGTAAAGAATAGAGAAAGCAAAAAAGCAATGAGACTGCTCAAAATCTTGCTAAACCAGCACTTTCAATTCAAGTAAAGTCAGGTCTTGCAGAATTTGCTAAACTTGCATGGGCAGGATTAGACGCATTAGATGAAATAGAAAGAGCTAGACGCCCTAAACCTACATATATCTATTATCGACCGGTTCAAAGAACAACGAAGAAAGTATATGTTGTAGAACAAGGCTGTACCCAAGATACATGGTGGGTCGCACTTTAATAAAAAAGTAGCCCTGTAATAAGCTGTCTCTATTTGAAATATAATAGAGGCAGCTTTTTATTTATAATCCTATTTACGCATATCTTTAATTACTCTG
This sequence comes from Candidatus Comchoanobacter bicostacola, assembly GCF_024172705.1. Taxonomy (GTDB): domain Bacteria; phylum Pseudomonadota; class Gammaproteobacteria; order Comchoanobacterales; family Comchoanobacteraceae; genus Comchoanobacter; species Comchoanobacter bicostacola. The sequence goes on along the minus strand of NZ_CP092900.1, from coordinate 176,553 downwards.
AGTCAAAAGCGATATGGGTTAAATATAGATTTATATACCATAATAGACTATACCTATTAGACTGGTTATATGTAACATAGTATAAGCGTGTTCACGAAGAACCTTATATTGATGTACTTAACTGCTTTTAATTGAATTGAAAAAACTATGCCTAAAATTGCGATCATTGGTGCTGGACTATCAGGACTTACCATTGGACAGAATCTTCAAAGTATATATGACGTTCATATTTTTGAAAAGTCAAGAAGCCTAGGGGGTCGTATTGCATCAAAAGTAATTAATGATGTAACTTTTGACCATGGTGCACAATTCTTTAAGGCAAATACTAAAGAGTTCAAAGCTTTTATCCAACCGATGATTGAAGAGGGGATCATTCAAGAATGGCATGGAAAGTTTGTAGAATTTGATGGCAATATCATTCGCCATAGTCGCAGCTGGTCAAATGCACCACCCCATTATGTAGGTAGTCCCTCAATGAATGCTATCGGCAAATATTTAGCGCAAGGACTAAACATACGAAAAACCACTAAAATAACGCAAATAATTAAAGATACTGGCTGGCTTTTAGTTGACGACCAAGATAATGCACATGGACCATTTGATTGGGTTATCAGCACAATACCAGCAGCACAAGCCTTTCAAATCATGCCCGCTAACTTTGAACATCTACAGGACATTAAGTCAACTCAGATGCTCGCTTGCTTCTCACTCATGACCCTAAGTAATGAGCATTTAACACTACCCTTTGATGCTGCACTTGTTAAAAACCAGGACATCAGCTGGATCAGTGCGCAACATTCAAAACCTAATCGTGTTCAAAAGTCTAGCCTTCTAACGCATTCCACTAATCGATGGGCTCAAAATAACTTTGATCTAAATGAAACAGAGATCATCAACCACCTCAAAACTGAGCTTTCATATACCACAGGCATTAACTTTGCTAACAACGAGCACTATTTGCATAAATGGCGGTATGCTAACGTAAAAAAGCAACACAACACACCCTATTTTTTAGATCGCCATAATAAACTAATGGCATGTGGTGATTGGTGTATCCAAGGAAGAATTGAAGCCGCATTTTTAAGTGGGCTGCACGCAGCTAGCGCTATTCAAGAATAGTGTTATTCATATAGCCTAATCACAAAATTCGCAAACCCCAAAAAATAATTGAAAACATATAATAAGCCCCCGACCATCTTCTACTAAGGTGTGTTCTTAAATAATTAATATCGTACTGCATTCTGAATAGTAGCTCTGAGATAATTACATTTATTAGAAAACCTCATTATGATAAATCTAGCTTACCTATCAACGATTGAGTACAAATTCAACACCCCCACTAAATAGAAATAAACATCTAATTTAAAGATCTATAAGGTATCATATTTTAGCAGGCCTAGATCTTTTAGCCGGTGGTTCATTATGCTCGGAACTTGGATTATCCTCAGGCTTATTTGTACCTGAGAATACAGATATAGCAGCAGTAGAATTATGAAGATCAAGTCTACTCAGCAAATTACGACCATCTAGAGATTTACTAAGGATTGAGTGCGCAGAAGTCCCAGCATTTGGGCCCTGAGTAATCACCGCATTTAGAGCCGCCCCATCAATCATAGCAGGATCTAATTTAGCTAACAGTGCTTGTCCCCCTAGGGTACGTGCAAGCCAATAAAGCGCAGAAGTCCCAGCATCTGAGCCCTGAGTAATCACCGCATTTAGAGCCGCCCCATCAATCATAGCAGGATCTAATTTAGCCAACAGTGCTTGTCCCCCTAGGGTACATACAAGCAAATAAAGCGCAGATCTCCCTGCATCTGGGCCCTGAGCGACAGTACTATTTAGAGCCCCCCCATCAATCATAGATAAATCTAATTTAGCCAACAGTGCTTGACCATCTGAGGAGCATGCAAGCCAATAAAGCGCAGATCTTCCAGCATTTGGGCCCTGAGCAATCACCGCATTTAGAGCCGCCCCATCAATCATAGCAAAACCTAAACTAGCTAACAGTGCGCGACCCTTTGGATAGCCTGCAAGCCAATAAAGCGCAGAAGTCCCAGCACGAGGCCCCTGAGTAATCACCGTATTTAGAGCCCCCCCATCAATCATAGCTGGATTTAATGTAGCTAACAGTGCGCGGCCCTTTGGATAGCCTGCAAGCCAATAAAGCGCAGAAGTCCCAGCATTTGGGCCCTGAGTAATCACCGCATTTAGAGCCGCCCCATCAATCATAGCAGGATCTAATTTAGCCAACAGTGCTTGACCCGCTGGAGTGCATGCAAGCCAATAAAGCGCAGATCTCCCTGCATCTGGGCCCTGAGTAATCACCGCATTTAGCGTAGCCTCATCAATCATAGATAAATCTAATTTAGCCAACAGTGCTTGACCATCTGAGGAGCATGCAAGCCAATAAAGCGCAGAAGTCCTAGCATTTGGGCCCTGAGTAATCACGGCATTTAGAGCCGCCCCATCAATCATAGATAAATCTAATTTAGCCAACAGTGCTTGACCCTCTGGAGTGCCTGCAAGCCAATAAAGTCCAGATTTTCCAGCATGTAGGCCCTGAGTAATCACCGTGTATAGAGCCACCTTATTAATCATCTCTGGACCTAATTTAGCTAGCAGTGCGCGACCCTCTGAAGTGCATGCAAGCTTATAAAGTGCAGAATACCCAGCATTTGGGCCCTGAGTAATCACCTTATTTAGCGTAACGCTGTCAATCATAGCAGGATCTAATTCAGCTAACAGTGCACAACCCTCGGAGTTGCCTGTAAGGCAATAAAGCGCAGAACACCCAGCACGAGAGCCCTGAATAATCACCTTATTTAGAGTAGCCTTATCAATCATAGCAAAACCTAAACTAGCTAACAGTGCGCGGCCCTCTGAGTTGCTTGCAAGCCAGAAAAGCGTAGAAGCCCCAGCATCTGAGCCCTGAGTAATCACCTTATTTAGAGTAGCCTTCTCAATCATAGCTGGATCTAATTTAGCTAACAGTGCGCGGCCCTCTGAGTTGCTTGCAAGCCAATAAAGCGCAGAAGTCCCAGCATTTGGGCCCTGAGTAATCACCGCATTTAGAGCCGCCCCATCAATCATAGCAGGATCTAATTTAGCCAACAGTGCTTGACCCGCTGGAGTGCATGCAAGCCAATAAAGCGCAGATCTCCCTGCATCTGGGCCCTGAGTAATCACCGCATTTAGCGTAGCCTCATCAATCATAGCAGAACCTAATTTAGCTAACAGTGCGCAACCCTCGGGGTTACCTGCAAGCCAGAAAAGCGTAGAAGCCCCAGCATCTGAGCCCTGAGTAATCACCTTATTTAGAGTAGCCTTCTCAATCATAGCTGGATCTAATTTAGCTAACAGTGCGCGGCCCTCTGAGTTGCTTGCAAGCCAATAAAGCGCAGATTCCCCAGCACGAGGCCCCTGAGTAATCACCGTATTTAGAGCCCCCCCATCAATCATAGCTGGATTTAATGTAGCTAACAGTGCGCGGCATGAAAGCCAATAAAGCGCAGAAAACCCAGCATTTGGGCCCTGAGCAATCACCGTATTTAGAGCAACCTTGTCAATCATATCTACCTCGATTATTTGAGGGTTATATCTACAAAGAGAATACAAAACATTTGTGCCATTATTTTCCCTCTTTAACACAGTATTTTTCTCATCAAGATCTAGAATATCCCACACCTCTGATATCTTTTCTGAAATTAACCGACCTGGCATACTAGAGTCTTCTATCCGTATTAACGCAAAGAACAAATTATATTTTTTACATGCTACAGCACACTGATAAAGCGTTTGAAATTTATTATCCCCTACGTATATCAACGTATCTCCATCATAAGGTGTTTTTTGAAAAAAAGTGATAATACCCTCTGCTCCTTCTTGTATTGCACTCAATACAGCTCTCTGAGCATCTCTTAAATAATCATATAACGCTACTTGTTGAATAATATCCTCTGGCAATACCGCTTTGTTAGGATCTACAACTGATGGTAAGCCTGGCTTACCTAGCGTCATTTGCGTGTAACTTAAGCTACTAACTGGATTAGCATAACCATCCACCTTTAAGGGCATATCTACTATTAATGTATGAGCTATACTACAAACACCTCGTGTAAGGTTAATTTCATTATCAGCTTCTACATCTTGAATTAATTGTTCTAAAGTTATTGTCATTATGCTACCAGTCTTTATATTTCAAAAAAAAATCATACTATCAATAATAGAAAAAATCAAATAAAAACATATAATAAACCTCCAACCATCTTCTACTAAGGTGTGTTCTTAAATAATTAAGATCGTACTGCATTCTGAATAGTAGCTCTGAGATAATTATATTTATTAGGAATATCTCATTATGATAAATCTAGCTTACCTATCAACGATTGAGTGCAAATTTAACACCCCCACTAAATAGAAATAACCATCCAATTTTATAGAACTATAAGCTATTAACCCCTGACTGTATCTCCTGAAAGAAAGTGATACTTATTTATAACGCCTTTTCTTGACTGCATGACCACCCTGGCCAACACTTGAATCACCCTCAGGCTTATTTTTACCTGAAAATATAGATATAGCAGCAGCAGTAGAATTATGAAGATCAAGTCTACTCAGCAAATTACGACCATCTGGAGATTTATTAAGGATTGAGTGCGCAGAACACCCAGCATAAGCCCCCTGAGTAATCACCTTATTTAGAGCCACCTTCTCAATCATAGCTGGATCTAAACTAGCTAATAATGCGCGACCCTCTGGGGTACATGCAAACACATATAGTACAGAATACCCAGCATAAGGCCCCTTAGCAATCACCTTATTTAGCGTAGCCTTCTCAATCATAGCAGAACCTAAACTAGCTAACAGTGCGCGACCCTCTGGGGTACATGCTAGCCCATAAAGTGCAGAATACACAGTATTTGGGCCCTGAGCAATCATCGTATTTAGAGTAGCCTTCTCAATCATAGCTGGGTCTAAACCAGCTAATAGTGTGCGCCCCTCTGAGGTACATGCAAGCCAGGAAAGTACAGAATACCCTGCTTCTTGGCCCTGAGTAATCACCGTATTTAGAGCAACCTTATCAATCATAGTAGAATCTAAACTAGCTAATAGTGCGCGCCCCTCTGGGGCGTATGCAAACGCATATAGTGCAGAAAACCCTGCATAAGGCCCCTGAGCAATCATCGTATTTAGAGTAGCCTTCTCAATCATATCTGGATCTAAACCAGCTAATAGTGCGCGACCCTCTGAGGTACATGCAAACACATATAGTGCAGAATACCCAGCACAAGGCCCCTTAGCAATCACCGTATTTAGAGCCACCTTCTCAATCATAGTTGGATCTAATTTAGCCAATAGTGCAAGACCCTCTGGATAGTATGCAAGCCAATAAAGCACTGATGCCCCAGCATATGGGTCCTGATCAATTACCGTATTTAGAGTAGCCTTCTCAATCATATCTGGATCTAAACCAGCTAATAGTGCGCGACCCTCTGAGGTACATGCAAACACATATAGTGCAGAATACCCAGCACAAGGCCCCTTAGCAATCACCGTATTTAGAGCCACCTTCTCAATCATAGTTGGATCTAATTTAGCCAATAGTGCAAGACCCTCTGGATAGTATGCAAGCCAATAAAGCACTGATTCCCCAGCACGAGGCCCCTGAGTAATCACAGTATTTAGAGCTGCCCCATCAATCATAGATCGATCTAAACTAGCTAAAAATTCTCTACCCTCTGGGGCACATGCAAGCCAGTAAAGCACAGAATGCCCAGCATTTGGGCCCAAAGCGACAGTACTATTTAGAGCCGCCTTATCAATCATATCTGGATCTAAACCAGCTAATAGTGTGCGCCCCTCTGAGGTACATGCAAGCCAATAAAGCGCAGATTCCCCAGCACGAGGCCCCTGAGTAATCACAGTATTTAGAGCTACCTTATCAATCATAGCAGAACCTAAACTAGACAACAGTGCGCGGCCCTCTGAGTTGCTTGCAAGCCCATAAAGTGCAGAGCACCCAGCATGATGCCCCTGAGTGATCACGCTATTTAAAGTCGTCTTATCAATCATAGCTGAACCTAATTCAGCTAATAGTGGGCTTTGCCAGAATACAAGTAAATAAAGCGTAGAAACCCCAGCACCTGGGCCCTGAGCAATCACCCTATTTAGAGCAACCTTGTCAATCATATCTACCTCGATTATTTGAGGGTTATATCTACAAATAGAATATAAAATATTTGCGCCATTGATTACCCTTTTTAACACAGTCTTTTTCTCATCAAGACGTAGACTATCCCACACCTCTGATACCTTTTCTGAAATCAATTTCTCAGGCATACTAGGACGATCTAACCGAATTAATCCAAAGAACAAATCATATTTTTTCGATTCTATAGCACACTGATAAAGCGTTTGAAATTTATTATCCCCTACGTATATCAACGTATCTCCGTCATAAGGTGTTTTTTCACAAAAAGTGATAATTTCATCTGTTGCTCTTTCTTGTATTGCTCTCAATACAGTTCTCTGAGCATCTCTTAAATAATCATATAACGCTACTTGTTGAATAATATCCTTTGGCAATACCGCTTTGTTAGGATCTACAGTTGATAGTAAGCCTGGCTTACCTACCGTCATTTGCGTGTAACTTAAGCTACTAACTGGATTAGCATAACCATCCACCTTTAAGGGCATATCAGATATGAGAGTACGAGCTATACTACAAACACCTCGTGTTAAATTAATTTCTTTATCATCTTTTACATCTTGAATTAATTTTTCTAAAGTTATTTGCACTACACTCCCTATCTCCATTATATTTCCTGTCTTTAATTCCACACAATATACCACTATCTCAGACAAAAACTAGCCCAATCATTTCAACCTCAAGTTTTATATACTCCTAACTATTTCTGATCTATCTAGCTTTTCATACATCACTCAGCATGCTTAGATAACTCAAATATTTTCTTTAATAACCCTCTTCGCCAATAATCAGGCAACATTAGCGTAGAATAAACCATGCAACGATTAAGTAGACCAGGAATACACCTCGTTTTTTTTGCAAAGAGTGCTTGTAATCCAGCTCTAGCTACACACTCAGGTTCATACATCCATATCTTTTTAAGCCACCCAGCCATAGAGTGGTGACTTACATCAAAGAACTCCGTATTAGTTACACCTGGATATAATGTAGTCACTGATATATCTGGGTAAAGTGCATCAGCTAGTGCATATCCAAATGAATGAACATAACTCTTTGTCGCAGCATAAGCACAATATTTTGGGGATGGAATGTAAGCAATTGTTGATGAAACCAACATCAAATGTCCGCCTTTTTCCATCAATGGAGCAATTTCACGGCTAATCATCGTTAAAGCATTAACATTTAAATTTAGCATTTGAGATAATGCATGAGCATCTTGTGTTAAAAAGTCACCATACAGCCCTACTCCTGCATTATTAACAACGACACATGGATGAATTGAATGTTCTACCAGCCAGTTTTTTAAAACGCCTACTGAAGATTCTAAAGACAAGTCTAGGGGTAGTATCTCGCACGAGCAACCCACTTCAACTATTGCCCGCTTCATCTCTTCAAGAATTGCTTCACGCCGAGCAACCAACACTAAATTCATACCGTATGCGCTAAGCTGAAGCGCCATTTCTTTTCCTATTCCGGAGCTAGCCCCCGTTACTACTGCCCATTTTCCTTGATACACTACTTGATCTCTTTTTAAACAATTTAATTATAACAAAGCAATTGTCTTGGGCAAATTGATGCTTAACTAAAAAAGAGTTATCCTATCTAAACAGTATTGGCATAAATGGAAATGAACGTATTTAAAAACATTGTAATTGTAGGCAGCACCGGTGCTATTGGATCAGCATTTATACAACTCATGCGTGAGACCCATTCAGAAGCAATGATTCATTGTATCGCACGATCCAATCCAAATCCGAGCGGTGGCAATATTACAAACTATACGCTTGACCTATATGATGAAGAGCTACTTGAAAAAACTGCACAGTCTATTTCTGAATCAGCGCCTATTGATCTTGTGCTTGTAGCTACAGGTATTTTACATGAAGATGGCATGATGCCTGAAAAATCACTTAAAGAGATTACTGCTGACAAACTCATAAAGCTCTTTACTGTCAACAGTGTTATTCCTATCCTCTGCGCCAAACACTTTACGCCCTATATGAATAAAGAAAGCTCAATATTTGCAGCACTCACAGCACGTGTAGGAAGCATTTCTGATAATAAGCTAGGTGGCTGGTATAGTTATCGTGCCTCAAAGTCTGCCCTCAATATGCTTATAAAAACATGTGCTATAGAAATCCAAAGAACTTTGAAAAATACCCCAATCATTGCTATACATCCAGGTACGGTAAGTAGCAAACTCTCCGAGCCCTTTAATCAACATTTAGACCCTAGTCATGTCTTTGACCCTCAAACCTCTGCTCAGCATGTATGGGACATCATTCGCAAAACACAGCCCTCAGATACAGGAAAAGTATTTGCTTGGGATGGCTCAGAGATTAATCCATAACATCAAATAACGAACTATGAACACAAACTTAAAAAATGCAGCATCACTTTTCTTATGGGTAGCAGCTCTGTTATTCACTGGTTTTTTAATTGGACAAATGACCCAACCAGGCATTACCGATTGGTATCAAGCTTTAAACAAGTCAGCACTTACCCCACCTGATTATGTCTTTGGGCTTGTTTGGAGTATACTCTATGCTATGATTGGCTATTGTGGCTGGGCAATTTGGCAAACACAACAAAGTACAAACACTAAGCTCATTTTTATTACTCAATTATTACTCAACTTTATTTGGTCACCGCTTTTCTTTTATTTTAACCAAGTTTTACTTTCTTTAATTGTTATCTTAATACTGATTTGCCTTGTGGCTACATTAATGCGTATACTATCAAAAAATCAGCTATTATTAGCTATACTGCTTACTCCTTACTTTTTATGGCTGGGCTTTGCAAGTTACTTAAATGCATTTATATGGCTTTATAACTGACAAATACAAATAAATTATTATAATACGACTATATTGGAGTTAAACTATGTGCCGCTTTATTGCATACCTTGGCGAGCAACCGGTAACGGTGGCCTCGCTTATTGATGAGCCTAAAAACTCACTAATTAAGCAAAGCCATGGTTCATTAGAGTCAAAAATAAATATTCATGGTGATGGATTTGGAATCAGCTGGTACAGCAACCGATGCCAACCTGGCATCTTTAAGTCCATTCGTCCCGCTTGGAATGATCAGAACTTAATTTATCTAGCGAATGAACTATCCAGCAGCTGCTTTATGGCACATATCCGAGCAGCAACACATGGAGATGTATGTAGAAATAATTGCCATCCTTTTCATTATGAAAAGTATAGCTTTATGCACAATGGTCGTATCGATGGATTTTCTGAAATCAAACGTGAGTTATCCACACTACTCGATGACGACCTATTTCTCCATATTAGCGGGAGCACTGACTCTGAGCACTTATTTTTCTTAATTATGCATTTTCTTAAAGCAGAAAACGACCTCATCCAAGCCATTGAGTCTGCATTTTCATGGATAGAATCAAGATTAACTGCTAAAGGTCATATAGCACATTTAAATATCGCTATTACTGATGGAGCACAAATGATCGCAACACGCTACAGCACGCACAATCAAGAGCCTTTGTCATTGTATCAGAGCACCTCCATGCACAAAGATGGATTTATTATTTCATCTGAGGCATTGCATGACTGTGCAAAAACATGGACTAAAGTGCCCAATGGCCACTACGTATATATGAAAGAAATGAGGGGTCAAGCAATAATCGCTCCACTTGAGATTTAGTTACTTACCCATCAAGCCCTTGAGTTTGAATATCTTATATAATAGGCCTTGATTAATATATAGCAAATAGCTCAATACCATATACATAACTGCCGTTGATAATGCTGTACTTGCAGTTAACTTTAGTGCAGATCCTAATGACTTCTTAGGTCTAAAAAGCTTCCCTGATAAGTTAACTGCTGAATTCAGCTCATCCAAAACCAAATGACATAAATAGCCAACGACAACGGCCAGCATAAAAGTGAATAATGACCAGTAGTGAAATTTATATTGAGATAAAACAGTTAATGTAATCAACCCAAAAATTAAAGCCATAGGGACAGAATGAAAAGCCCCTCTATGCGAAGTTAATCGCTTAAACGCATACTGAACGCCTGCAAACATCAATGCCCCAGCTGATACAGCGGCAATCGCCCCTTCTAGATACAAGTTGTAATGCTTAAGTGATAAGTCAAAAACTAATACCATAGAGATTAATGATAATAATGCAAAAATAATTTGTACTGGTATCCCACTATTACTATCAATATCTGGCAACATAGCTGAAAAAATTGTAATAAAAAATGCTAAGTATATTTCTGGTAACTTAATGGGTGTACACAAAAAAAGCACACTTGAGAAGACGATAGCTGTTAATATACCAAATGAAATATGTGCTTTAAATCCTGCCATAAGTAGTCCGTTCTTACTTCCGTATAATTCCTTAGACTTATATTATCAACTTAACCATAATGATCAACATGAATCTAAAAAAAATAAGAGAGACAAGCCATGATTAAATATTATTACCCTTTCCCACACACATAATATTTTGAGTGAGTGATGTAACAAGCACTGCCTGACTTCAATAAGTCAGATACTTTAGACAAATAGGACGCGTCATGAAATTGTCTCAAATCTGGCATTGTCAGCGTCCCTCCTCCCTCAAATGTTATTTGACTCACTCCGTATGGAACCGAATGTATTTCTTGAACAGATAATCCCTCTTGGTTTGAGAGCGCTAACCAAGAAACAGCTAGTTGATATCGCTGGGGTGCAACATTAAAGTTTGGCAGCCTTGAATTTTGCTGATTTGGAAGGTTGAACTCCGCTCCCCGCTCACTCAAAAATAGATTATCTTTTATCTTAGCTACAGGACGTTTTGCTTTAAGCTTAATTCGTGAATAACCTGGATAAACCCAATGAATCGTGTAATTATCAACCCAGCTCATCTTTGAAATTGATTGTACTAGACTGTTTATATTTGAAAGCTGACTAACCTGGCCTGACTCATAAGCATTTAACCACATAAAATTTACAGGAAGATAAGACCCAAAATAATAACCATACAACAACACAGTGGTGTACAGCGCGAGTAATGTAGCTGGAATAAAGCGTTCTGCTCTCATTAATTTAATATCCATATCAGTGAAGTCACACAACATAGTATACTACAATATTGAATCATACACAGCACTGATCTAAAGAAAGAGGGTATCCGTGATCCAATACCCTATTTACTCTAAATACAATCATGCTTTTATTCATGATCTCTTAGATTTGGTTGTATATCAGTCTCCTTAAGGGACTAGACCCCCTTCAATTGGATCCACTAAAACAATGTTACCCACAACAACAGCGGAATTTGATTCAGAAAATTCAAATCCATCAACCACTACTGAATTTTCTTCTGTTGTAGAAGGATTCTTCCCTCCGGCTGCGGAGCAGCCCAATGATTCTTTTCCATTTCTTTTTGAATTCTGTTTTTCATGAGAAAACATTGAGACTTTAGGTTTTTTTGGCTTGCTTTGCTTGGGCGAATCCGAATTAACTCTTTTTCTTTTAGCTGAAGATGTTTCATCCTCAGGCGTACATATTTTAGGATCTTTGGGCTTATTAGCAATAAGCCTGGTAACGTCGGAATACCTATCTTGTACTCTCTTTTTATCAGCTGGACTCAATTCAGAAAACCCAGAGTGAACCCTACAGGCATTCAAATGCTTAAATGCTGCTTTTAGAGCTTCATTGCCTTGCTGGTCACCATGCCCTTGGCGGTATAAGTGAGCTACACTGAGATGTGCACTTACTTGGAGAGCTAGCTTAAAATGAGAAAACCCTGAGTGATCTATACCGACCTTCAAATGCTTAAATGCTGCTTTTAGAGCTTCATTGCCTTGCTGGTCACCATGCCCTTGGCGGTATAAGTGAGCTACACTGAGATGTGCACTTACTTGGAGAGCTAGCTTAAAATGAGAAAACCCTGAGTGATCTATACCGACCTTCAAATGCTTAAATGCTGATTTTAGAGCTTCATTGCCTTGCTGGTCACCATGCCCTTGGCGGTATAAGTGGGCTACACTAAGATGTGCACTTACTTGCTCAATAGCTGGAATCTGAGAAAATGCTGAGTGATCTATACCGACCTTCAAATGCTTAAATGCTGCTTTTAGAGCTTCATTGCCTTGCTGGTCACCATGCCCTTGGCGGTATAAGTGGGCTACACTGAGATGTGCACTTACTTGGAGAGCTAGCTTAAAATGAGAAAACCCTGAGTGATCTATACCGACCTTCAAATGCTTAAATGCTGCTTTTAGAGCTTCATTGCCTTGCTGGTCACCATGCCCTTGGCGGTATAAGTGGGCTACACTGATATGAGCCGATGCTTGGAGAGCTGGATTCACATGAGAAAACCCTGAGTGATCTATACCGACCTTCAAATGATTAAATGCTGCTTTTAGAGCTTCTTTGCCTTGCTGGTCACCATGCCCTTGGCGGTATAAGTCGGATGCTTCGAGATGTTCCCTTACTTGCTCAATAGCTGGAATCTGAGAAAATGCTGAGTGATCTATACCGACCTTAAAATGATTAAATGCTGCTTTTAGAGCTTCTTTGCCTTGCTGGTCACCATGCCCTTGGCGGTATAAGTGGGCTACACTAAGATGTGCACTTACTTGCTCAATAGCTGAAAGCTGAGAAAACCCTGAGTGATCTATACCGACCTTCAAATGATTAAATGCTGCTTTTAGAGCTTCTTTGCCTTGCTGGTCACCATGCCCTTGGCGGTATAAGTGGGCTACACTAAGATGTGCCCATGCTTGGAGAGCTGGAATCTGAGAAAATGCTGAGTGATCTATACCGACCTTCAAATGCTTAAATGCTGCTTTTAGAGCTTCATTGCCTTGCTGGTCACCATGCCCTTGGCAGTATAAGTGGGCTACTATGCAATGTGCCTTTACTTGCTCAATAGCTGGAATATGAGAAAATGCTGAGTGATCTATACCGACCTTCAAATGATTGAATTCTGCTTTTAGAGCTTCTTTGCCTTGCTGGTCGCCATGCCCTTGGCGGTATAAGTGGGCTACACTAAGATGTGCGCTTACTTGCTCAATAGCTGGAATCTGAGAAAATGCTGAGTGATCTATACCGACCTTAAAATACTTAAATGCTTCTTTCAAAGCTTCTTTGCCTTGCTGGTCGCCATGCCCTTGGCGGTATAAGTGGGCTACTATGCAATGTGCCCTTACTTGCTCAATAGCTGGAATCTGAGAAAACCCTGAGTGATCTATACCGACCTTCAAATGCTTAAATGCTGCTTTTAGAGCTTCTTTACCTTGCTGGTCACCATGCCCTTGGCGGTATACACAAACTAAAATAAAATGAGCTTCAACACTATCTATAGTCTTTAAATAATCAAGTGAAAACTTAATTTGCTGTATAGGCTGAAGCTTATCCTCTAGATAAATTTTATAGATTGTCTCAAGAGGTAGTATTTTGAAGAGACTTTTCTTAAATTCAATATCCTTATTAGAAAATACAGAAGCAAGTAGTTCTCCATATAACACGAGATTCTCTTGCCCAGATAACTCTCCAAGCCAATAAGTGATTTGATGAAGAGGATTTTTTTGTAGCTTTTGCGCTATTGCTTCATGAATATGTTCATTTTTCATTTTACCTTAAGCCCTCGTTTGTAACTAAGCATTAACATTTATTCCATACATGTTGGTTTCATCCTTTTCTCAATTTAATTACTCTTTTATATTTAAACATTTTCATGTTGTAAATCTTTATTATAAAATCAGTCTGTAACATTGTATTAAAACAATATGAATATTATTATAACATCGTTATAAATAGCTATGTTTAATACAAAGTTATTTACTATTCACACCTTAAGTAAAAACGCTAAACCCCAAACTCTTTTACGCTATATTCTTACCCAGTTAAGCTCAGACCCCGAATCTACCGAACAGAAATCATCCCTCTTAGACAATGTTCCATCTACACTATTCTCTTGAAGGTTCACCACAAGATTATTTGCAGCAAGCGGGCAACTATCCTGATATTGCGACCAGTAATGATGGATTAATACGCCGCATGATAAAAACATTAGGTCTCGGGGTGTCATAGCAACAACCTCTTTTAGCCAACTTATCCATGTAACGCACCTCGAAAAAAGACGCACAGCTTCATTCTGCCCCTCAATTTGACCTATTTCATTAATATTCGTATCAGCTGTATGATCCATATTTACCATCCTTCTTTAAATACTGCATTATGTATGGTTAGCTTGAACTTTGTCAATTAGCCTGACTCTGCTTCTAGAGAACACAAACTACGCATGAATTTAGGTATCGTGCTAAAATTAAAACATCTGAGTCTAGACAGGATAGTCTGTGAATATTATAGTATCTGCAAACAAAGAGATTCTCGTGGATATTTCAGAAATTATTGATACACTCAATCCTCAGCAACGTGAGGCAGCAACAGCACTTAGGTCCAATGTACTCGTACTAGCGGGGGCTGGCTCTGGAAAAACAAGAACTATGGTGCACCGTATCGCGTACTTAATTACGACTGGGCAAGCACACTGGCATCAAATTCTAGCTGTCACATTTACCAACAAAGCTGCAAATGAACTGAAACACAGAGTAGCGAAATTACTACCTCAACAACAACAGTCTAACTTATGGACAGGGACATTTCACAGTATTTGCCATAAACTTCTGCGAATACATAGTAAAGAATGTCAACTTAATGATCACTTCCAAGTTATTGATACTGATGAGCAAATACGCATCATAAAAAAAATACATAAAAAAATGCAGCTTGATGATAAACAATGGCCTCATAAAAAAACACTGCATCATATTAATGCGCAAAAAGAGCATGGGATGCGTGCGCAAGACTGTTATGATGAAAGCACTGTGTATCTCAAAACAATTAGTGAGCTATACCAGAGCTACGAAAAATACTGTAAAACAGAGCATTTAGTTGATTTTACTGAATTAATGCTTGCTGTCTGTGAATTACTTGAATCGAACGAATCCATTCGCTGGCGATATCAAAAACAATTTAAGCATATACTAATTGATGAGTTCCAGGATACCAATACGCTACAGTACCGTTTAATAAAAAACCTAACAGGTAGTGAGCAGTGTATTTTTGCAGTGGGTGATGATGATCAATCTATTTACAGTTGGCGTGGTGCACGAGTTGATCATATGTTTGCATTTGAAAAAGACTTTTCACCTGTCACTACAGTTAAACTAGAACAGAATTATCGATCCACAAAAGCTATTTTAGATGCAGCTAATCATGTAATACGGAATAATGAACACCGACTGGCTAAATCACTATGGACTGACTCTGAAGTCGGTGAAAAAATTAAGTTATATTCTGCTTATAATGAAATAGATGAAGCACAATTCGTCTGTGAGCAGATTCAAACACTTAGAGATGATGTGAGACTTCAGGAATGTGCTATATTGTACCGCTCAAATGCACAATCTCGAATCTTTGAAGAAAAATTAAGCCACATGGGTATTGCTTACCGTGTTTATGGGGGACTCAGGTTTTTTGACCGTTCCGAAATCAAAGACATTCTAGCTTACTTAAGACTAGTCGCAAACCCAGATGACAATCTTGCATTCGAACGTGTGGTTAATCTTCCTCCTAGAGGTGTTGGGAAAGTTACACTGGATAAGATACGGAGTTATAGCCTAGAACATACCTGCTCACTGTGGCAAAGCTTACAGATAATGCTAGAAACTCAAAAATCAGAGTCACTACATCAATTTACACACATCATTGAGCAAGCGCACACATATAGAGGCAATCTACAGGAACTCATAACCCACATCATTGATGGCAGTAATATCAAAGCCTATTGGAAGAACCAAAAAAACATTCAAGCAGACTCTAAAATTGAAAACATTGATGAACTTGTAAACGCCGCAAAGTCTTATGAAAGCCAAGAACCTGATTATGATCCACTGAGTGAATTTCTAAGCAATGTAGTTCTGGATCAAAATAGAGAACAAATGACACAAAGTGACCAAGTCCAACTAATGACGCTTCATGCATCCAAAGGTTTAGAGTTCCAATATGTCTTTTTAGTGGGCGTCGAAGAAGATTTATTCCCACATAAAATGACACACGCAGACCCTGCCCAAGTTGAAGAAGAACGAAGACTTTGCTACGTAGGCATGACTCGTGCCCGCACTCAACTTTATATTTCCTACGCGGAGACCCGTCGACAATTTGGGCAAGAACACTACCAAAGACCTTCGCGATTCATCCAAGAAATACCACAAGATGCATTAGAAAGCATTCGATTAGGTAATGCTCAAACAGCATATCCTACTCAATCAAATAACGCCTATCATTTTAAATTGGGGCAAACTGTATTTCACAAAAAATTTGGAGAGGGTATTGTGCTTAATTATGAAGAAGATGGCGACAACAGCCGAGTACATGTTAGATTTAGCCAAGCCGGTGCTAAATGGCTACTTTGTGCCTATGCAAATCTAGCGAACCACCCTGTTACTTGACAAAAATCAACCCTTGAATACAATAGAGAATATGACAACGTATAGGATATAATGAGTACTAGTTATACATACCAACAAAAGGTTCTTGATCGCTTTTCAGCACTTACTCTAACCACCTGCATAACCGCATCTTTTTGCGCAGAAGCATTTGGCTCTATACTCATTGGTAATGCACTCACCCTTTTCAGCATCCTTGGACCCGCCCTATGGTTAACAGCCATGGTATACTTTATCTATAAAATATATAAAGCTGATCAAAGAGGGCAAGAAACGCCCATGTATTTCGAAATAATTCTTGGCATGCTGACAGGAGCAATGTTTTCTGGTTTTCTAGCTAGCTACATGCTAATTAATCCTTTTGCAATCATATTTGCAGCCAGCTCATGTGGATTAGTCTTATTATGTAGCCTTATCTATGCAAAGTGCCAACCCTCAGATAACAGGCCCATGCGTATTTCTAAAGCGCTCGGGATTACAGCCTTCAATATTTTTTTAATTTCTACAGTATTATTATTAATTGGCGTACTAACTGGAAGTCCTGCTTATTTCTTTTTTGAAGCCATCTTAATTTCAGTATTTTCTACGGCTGGAATCATTTGTCACGTGCATAATGTGATTAATGATAATCGCAGATCTAATCCAGCACTGGCTGCGCTCTGTTTATTTACGAGAGTCATTGACCTATTTGTTTCACTAACCAGACTATATGCGCTTTCTTCAAACAAATCAGGCAAGAATACGTCAAATATTAGTAGAGATATCAAAATTATTGCCTGCTACTTGCTAAGCGCTGGTTTACTCTTTTACTACATGCTAAGTGGTGGATTATTCAGACCTCAAAATCCACGCCCCTCTTCCGACAGAGCTTGCCCACCTGAGGCAGCAGCAACAAGATATGATAGAAATACTAGACCTAGAGAGGAAAATCTAGATAACAGGGCTGTAGCTGCTTACTAGGTTTTCAGAGTTCCTGCGGTTACACATGCTAGCTTATCTAGCTCAATATACTTTTGAATGCATGCATTTACCTGATCAAGTGCTACAGATTCAATTCGATGGGTATAATTAAAGATCTCTTCTGCACCGAACCCTTTTTCAATAAAGGATAAGATATCCCGTAATATTGCATCAGGTGAACTTTGCGCGACTAAATAGCGTCCGGTTATTCCTTGCTTACGCTCTGATAACTCTTCTTCCGTAATCCCTGATTTTTTCCAGATTTGTAACTGCTTCATAATCGCGGCAACCCCTTTATCTAGAAGCTCCGGAGAAAAGCAGCCATACACATACCACGATAGAGTTTCATTTTGCTTCATCCCACCCACTGTTGATCCTACTGAGTAAGTTAAACCCTCCTCATCTCTGACTGTACGCATTAATCGGGCAGAAAAACTCCCTCCTAAAGCATCTAATGCAATCATCAATGGGTAAAAATCTTCATGATGTCGATCAACAGTCGTAGCGTGTCCCAGCATTAAGTTAACACTGGTCTTTTGAGCAATCTCCACATGAGCCTTTGCTGCTTTTACTGGCTTAATTGGCACTGCAAAACGCTGGTGCTTTAATGCTCTTGTAGACTGTGGAGAAAAACGTTGCTCAACCTGAGAAATAAACGCTTTTGCATCTACATCCCCAACCACGACCCAAAATCCATTAGTTACACAATCAAACGAAGCATGATACGACTTTAACTGCTCAACACTGACCTGAGATGAGATACTCAGCATAGCCTTAGGATCATCTAATCTGTTGAAGCTCTTGTCCGCAAATAGCTGTTCATTAAATGCAACTGCCGCTCGAGTACCTGTATCATCATCCTGCATTGCCAATACAGCTTGCATTTTAGCTTTCAAACTATCTAAATCTTTTTTGTCTAATTTAGGGCACATTAATTGCTCTGCAATCACTGCAATTAATTGTGCCGTATCTTGAATACAGCATCTAAAAGAAATCATTAAATATTCTAAAGATGCGGAATGACTCACTTGAATCCCCCTGCCCTCTAAAATTTCATAGAGCTCATCAGCCGTGTGTTTTTCAGTATCATAGCCTAGCATTGATGCAAATATTGCTGGCAACATCCGATGCTCATATGAGAGATAAGCACTACCTACTGGTAAAACATAAGCTCCTGTGATGAATCCTGTGTGACTTGTTTTTAAAGTATAAAAGGTTTGGTGATTTCCTTGCTGGATATTCATACTCATCACTTTTTCTCCGATAGAGGGATAAAATGCCCAGTTGTTGACTGGTCTTCATGCAAATATTTCATTGCTGCTTCTTGAAGCATTTTTGGTGTAATCTTAGCTAACCTATCAGGAAGATCATAAAAATATCGCCAATCTTTAAGCGCAATAGCTTCATTAACTTGGCTTAATGAGCTAAAGAAACTGCCTCGTCCATAAATGTTATGTGCCTTAACCATATTCACCACGCGCTCTAACTCTTTAGGTTTAACCAACTCTTTTTTGATTAACGCAATCTCCTCAAGAATGATTTCCTCAAGCGCTTCAGATGATGAATTAGGTGTTGGAATAGCATATATAGCAAACAAACCTTCATCAATATTTGGGTAATCCTCTGCAAAGACTGATGTTGCTAAGCCTTTATGTACTAACTTTTTATACAAGCGGCTTGATCGACCTTGATGCAAGATAGAAGACAACACTTGTAAACACAAATGCTCATCAGATAATCCCTTAGGCGTTTTGAATGCAATACAGACACAACCAGGTTGATTTGAAACTCTCTTCAAAACGTAACGCTTGGCTCCTTCTTGAGGCGGCTCAGTTGTGTATACCTGAGGAATCTCATGACTACTTGGCTCAATTTTCCCAAAGTGCTCATCAATTTGTTGTAACACATCGTCTTGATCAAATGATCCTACAACGGATAGCGTTGCATTATTCGGCCAATAATACGTATCATAAAACTTACGTAAACGTTCAATACTTACATTCTCAATGTCGGACAACCACCCAATCGTCGTATGATGATATGGGTGAGCAACATATGCAGTAGACCATAGTACTTTTCGCAGTGCTGATATAGGATCGTTTTCATCCATCTCATACTCATTACGCACAACCGTCATTTCTGCTTTACGGTCCTCCTCCCTAATGAAAGCATTTCGCATACGATCTGCCTCAATTTCTATCGCACGATGCAAATACTGAGTCGGCAAAATTTCAAAATAATTGGTTCGGTCATTCCATGTAGTCGCATTTAAAATTGCGCCCACATTTTCCAACTGATCAATATTATTTTTAAGCGCTTTGTGGAAGTTTTTTGAGCCTTTGAACATCAGATGCTCTAAAATATGAGTAGCACCGGTGTACCCTGTAGCCTCATCTCTTGACCCCACATGATAGGTCACTTGAAACCCAGCAACATCATTCACGGGATTAGGCATCAAAATGACTCTTAATCCATTTTTTTTGTGTTTAAAAACTTGTGCACCATGTGCGGATTCAAGCAAATCATACATCTTCATGCTGCGCTCCTTTAATTTTGCATAATGATATTAGCACCCCAAAACTATAATACGCAAGCAAACTAAGCACAAAAAACAAATCCATTCCAATATGCCCAGCACCACATGACCGACCTGACTGTAATAACCAAGAACCTAAAAAAGAAGGATATTGATACCAAGGCAAGATCTCTATCATTCCAAATGGCAAGCAAGTCGTAGTTGAAGTAACCCCTATTAATATAGCCAAATGCCATAGACCAACTATAGCGCCAACATAATATAAATAATGATAATATTTTTGAATCCTCGAGAGCGGAAGAAAAAATATGATAAAGGCACTCACTAAAATCCAGCGCTGTATCTCACATAATGTACAAGGCATAACGCCTGCCATATAGTCATACAATACAGCCACTGGCACCATTAAGGCCCCCACCATCACCCAGTTTTTTTCTGTAATTTGTTTGCTCAACTTAATCAACGTCAATGACTCCTATACTATTTATCTCATTAAAGGCTAACAGGCATTGATAACTAACTTAGCAAGCACCTCATGATCCGTGTATTAATTATACGATTCATATTTAATACAAGCAAAGCCTTGAGAAATAAAATGTAGTACTTAAGATAATAAATAAGCATTTATAGAGACTAATCATGACTGAACATAAATCTGAATCCTTATCAGCTGAGGCGCTTAAACCCGCTCACACTGACAGCTTAGAACAAGCGCTGGAAGAGGCTAACGCTACTATTCAAACGCTACAGACTGAAAACGAAGTGCTCACTACAAAAATTGAAGAAACCAAAGATCAGTTTATCAGACAAGTTGCCACTCATCGCAATCAAATTACACAAA
Source organism: Candidatus Comchoanobacter bicostacola (assembly GCF_024172705.1). Taxonomy (GTDB): domain Bacteria; phylum Pseudomonadota; class Gammaproteobacteria; order Comchoanobacterales; family Comchoanobacteraceae; genus Comchoanobacter; species Comchoanobacter bicostacola. Next base: position 155,536 of record NZ_CP092900.1, on the reverse strand, counting down.
TTGAAAAAAACAGCACTAATAAAGCAGAGTTTGCCATTAGTAAATTTGCAAAAGAAATTATAGCCATTGGTGATGTATTACAAACGGGGCTTAATAATTGCTCTGATCAAGAGAGTGATCATTACCGAGGAATGTCCATGACACTTGATAAGTTTTACCATACACTCGAAGAGCATGATATTACACGCATTCAATCTTTAGGTGAAGCATTTAATCCTGAATTCCATGAAGCCCTAACGACACAAGAAAGTGATGAAATAAAACCTAATCATGTCTTACACGTAGTACAAGAAGGCTATATGCTTAAAAATAGAGTACTCAGGCACACAAAAGTAATTGTTTCAAAAAAGATTTCATCTAACTCTTGAGAATTTAAAATACGTCCATAAATTACACTATGAATCAAACATAACTAACTGGAGAAACCACCATGTCAACTAATGCAAGTACTATCATTGGAATAGATCTTGGAACCACGTTTTCTTGCGTTGCTGTTAACCAAAATGGCAAACCTATTGTAATTGAAAACAACGTAGGCGCACGCACAACACCATCCTATGTTGCTGTAGAAGATGATGGAAAGCAAACTGTTGGTATCACAGCTAAAAACCAAGCAGCACTCAATCCATCTAATACTTTTTATGCAACGAAAAGGCTTATGGGTCACCAAATGAGTGATGATGTTATTAAAAACAGCACGTTACACTATCAACTAAAACCTGCAAAAAACAATGACGTTCGTATCGAAGTCACCTCAAATGGTAAAACTGAACTCTGGGCACCTGAAAAATTTGCAGCCGTTATTCTAACTCAGATGAAAAAAGTAGCTGAAGATTACTTAGGTCATGAAGTCACTCAAGCGGTGGTTACTGTCCCTGCATATTTTAATGAGAAGCAAAGGCAAGCAACTAAAGATGCTGGAAAAATTGCAGGACTAGATGTTAAGCGAATTATTAATGAGCCCACTGCAGCAGCCCTAGCCTACGGAATGGACAAACAACAAAATGATAGCCGAATTGTTGTATACGACTTAGGGGGTGGTACATTTGATGTATCCGTGATCGAAATGAACAAAATCGATGATGACTTCCAATTTAGTGTCGTTTCTACTGACGGTGATACATTCTTGGGTGGTGAAGACTTTGACCAAAAAATTATCGATATGGTGCTCACATCCTTCAATCAATCCAACCCTGGGTTGAATATTGGAAACGATGCTCAAGCAATGCAGCGTATCAAAGAAGCAGCTGAAAAGTGTAAAATTGCACTCTCATCTTCTTTAGAGTACACCATCAACTTGCCTTATATCACTATGGATAAATCAGGCCCTAAGCACTTAGATGTACGAATTAGTAGAGCCAATTTTGAAAATGAAACTGCAGAACTGGTTGAGCGCACATTAAAACCCTGTGAAACAGCACTCAAAGATGCAGGGTTTGATATTAGCGACATTGATGATGTGATTCTTGTTGGTGGTCAAACACGTATGCCAAAGATACAAGAGCGTGTTGAAGCATTCTTTAAAAAAGCACCACGTAAAAACGTAAACCCTGATGAAGCTGTGGCTGTTGGTGCAGCAATTCAAGGCGGTGTTCTTTCTGGAGATGTTAAAGACGTACTCTTGTTAGACGTAACACCACTAACACTTGGAATTGAAACCATGGGTGGCGTCATGACTCCTTTGGTTGAGAAAAACACAACAATTCCAACCCGTGCAAGTCAAGTGTTTTCTACTGCAGGAGACAATCAAACTGAAGTAACCATTACTGTGCTTCAAGGAGAGCGTAAAGTAGCATCACAAAACAAACAGCTCGGACAGTTCAATCTAACAAGCATACCGCCTGCTCCAAGAGGCATGCCAAAGATTGAAGTAGCCTTTGATATTGATGCTAATGGCATATTAAATGTAACCGCAAAAGATCAAGCAACCAACAAAGATCAATCTATTTCAATCCAATCCGCTGGCGGACTCAGTGATGAAGAGATTGAGCAAATGGTACAGGACGCCAAAAATAACGCTGAAGCTGATCAAGAGTTTGAGGCGCTGACACAAGCGATCAACCAAGCAGAGCAGCTGATCCATGGAACTCGAAAAGCAATTAAAGATCTTGGTGATGGCGTAGATGCAACTCAAAAGGAAAGTACAGAAGCTGCAATCAAAGAGCTGGAAGAAGCTGTTGCTGCTAAGAATAAGGCTGATATTGATGCGAAATCAGAAGCGCTTTCAAGCATTTCAGGTGAAATAGCACAAGCGGCATATCAGAAAAACAACGCAAATGCACAGCCAGAAGGTAGTGCTGAATCAACTGAATCTAATAATGAAACTGTTGACGCTGAGTTTGACGAAGTTGACGAAAACAAATAAATGGTGGGGCCTTGAGCCCTACTCCTCATTGTTTAAAAAGGTAGTGTAAATAATGTCACAGAAAAAAGATTTTTATGAGACGCTGGGTGTAGAGCGCAATGCAACTGCACAGCAAATTAAAGCTGCATACCGTAAGGCCGCAATGCGCCACCATCCAGATAGAAATGCCAAAAAATCTGATGCTGAGAGACAAGAGTCTGAACGCACCTTTAAAGAAATGAGTGAAGCCTACTCAGTGCTTTCTGATGAACGAAAACGAGCAGAGTATGACCGATTTGGTCACACTCAAGGTGGCGCCGGGGCTGGCCCATTTGGTGCTGGAGACTTTGGTGATATTAACATTAATGACATTTTTGAACAGTTCTTTGGTGGAGGGGGAGCAGCACCAGGCCCAACTAAAGGTTCTGACCTTGGCGCTTCTATCGCTATCAGCCTACAGGAAGCAGCCAGTGGCGTTGCAAAAGAAATCACTATAAAACGTCTGTGCCCCTGCACAGCATGTAATGGCTCAGGCGCTAAAACTGGAAGCACGCCCCAGCGCTGTACAACATGTGGCGGACACGGTCGCGTCAATATGCAACAAGGTTTCTTATCGATTCAACAAACCTGCCCAACGTGTCATGGAAAGGGAACAATCATAAAAGACCCATGCAGAGTTTGCTCCGGTAGTGGATGCACGAAACAATCCAGCAAAATAAGCGTTCGCATCCCATCTGGCGTGGAAAGTGGCGATAGAATGCGCGTACCCGGAAAAGGTAATGCAGGACAAAATGGTGCTGCATCTGGTGATTTATACTTAGATATCCATGTCCAACCTCACCCTCTATTTGAACGCAAAGGGGTTGACCTACACTGCACGGTCCCTATCTCTTTTTACACAGCATGTGTTGGAGGTGAAACTGAGGTGGCCACGCTTGAGAAGCTGATCAAGCTGAAAATACCTAAAGAAACCCAATCAGGAAGCGCTCTGCGGATCCGAAACGCCGGCATAAAGAGCGTAAAGCACAACCGTCATGGTGATTTAATCTGCCATATCCAAGTTGAGACACCTGTAAAGCTAGATACGCAGCAAATAGAATCCATTAAGCAATTTGATAACTCTATTACACAGCACAATCTGCAAAACCCACAAAGCAAATCATTTATTGAGAAAATCAAGTCATTATTTGCATAAAATGCAAAACCTAATAAAATTGAAAAATGATTAGCGTAGATTATCATTGACAATAGCTGCCTTAAACTCTACTTTACCTGAAAAGGAAGAAATGGAGCATTTAAAATGGATAGAATATCTAGATACATAATAGCAGGGACATTAGCAATTACTCAATTAGCACTTGCCAATGCTGATAATACATTCTACAAACCAAAATTTTGGGCAACTGCAGGTTTTGAGGAGCACCATATGCATGCATTGGTTGACATCCCTCTTAATTACATAACTGATTGTAATACCTTGTGTGATGCGAGTCAGAACATACCCCTCCCGCTTGAACACAATATTTCATCACCCTATTTGGGCCTGAATATTGAAATAGCTGCTCATGAAAATCTAACGTTTGGCGTCCATGGCCAACTAGCCCAATCAAACGTTAATCTATTTATTGAGGAGTTATATCTTACTCAATCAACTTCTCCAACGATTGGGCTATATGGCTATTATACTGTACAAGATACATCATTTGGCTTTGGCGTTGATCTAAACCATATTAAAAGCACTGCCAATGTGATTGAGCACGGGTATAACCTGGAACTAAATTATCAATCGCTCAACCCAAAGATTGTTCTATCTTATATACTTCACTTTAATGGCTACAGTCGATTGAACCTATCTGGTTTTGCTAGCCTCCCACAGGCCATCAAAAATAATGAAGTAACTTCTCCGCAAAATCTAGAATTTTCTTCTGATGACTCAGGGGTCACAAAAATAGAAACAGGTTTTAAAATATCATACAGCCAAGAAGTTAGCAGCGTAACATCACTTATATAGGAAAAAGCATGAACAACCATATAGCATTAATCGCAACATTAATTACAAGCAGCTCCGTTACACTAGCGCAAACCCAATACAATTTACTAGATACCGCTAGTATTCAACTCGGAATGGGCGTTGGGATTTTCGAGGCCCCTGTGACCATTAATCACGTTCAGTTATTAGGCGCAGCATTCATTAATGCCCCGACTACATCAATTGAAATTTCCACCATACAGCCTATTAATAATTTATTGTCTCTCTCTGTAGATACAGACATTGCCTTTACTCCTGGACAACCTATACTCACATTAGGGGTTGGCTCTCACATTAGAAGCAGTAAATATAGCAGTTTTGGCCTTGGAGTTGGCATATCCAGCCTGACAGATCAGTCAACTGACAATCATCAGCTACCTATTGACGTCACTTCTTCATACATACACTTAAAATTTAGTGCAGAAATAATGACTCAGCTATCGTCAAACGTTTATACTAAATTCCAAACCTTTGTATCACCGCAAACCAATGGTAGTGATATAATTATGATTGGATCACCCTATTCAGAATTTTCCAAAGTGAATGGATACATTAAAAACGTTGGAGTTAGTAATTTTGGATTTAAAATTAGTGCTGGATACTTATTTAACTCAATTAGTTAATATCTATTATAGGTAACGTTACACTAAATGTACTTCCAGCCCCGACTTGACTTTCTACGGAAACTTGGCCGTTTAAGTCTTCTACAAAGTCTTTAACAATCGATAGGCCTAATCCTGAACCATCAGAAGGCCTATTGCTTGCAACCCTAGCAAGCGGTGAAAAAATAAACTCATGGTAGTTATGAGCAATACCTATTCCAGTATCTCTCACATGGATCTCAAGTAAACCACTATCTGCCTCTGAAGCATAAATAGTCTCAACTTCCACATACCCATTCTTCTTGATTTCTGCTGTATACTTTAGTGCATTACTAACCAAATTAGAAATGATTCGGCGGATACGTATTGCATCTAAATTAATATATTTCGGAAAGTCATCACTAAAGGTAAAGCGCATCGTGAGATTCTTTGCTCTAGCCATCGTCTGAAAACTTTTCTCAATAACCGCTATCTCTTTTCTTAGATCTACTGGAGAGAGATTAACTGGCAGTGGCTCTTTGCGCTTAGTGATACCTAGTGTCAACTGATTAATATATTCTAATAAGTGTTTACCAGACAGCTTTATCGATTCCACCCAGACTTTTGTTTCATCATCCACAGGCATATTTAACAAACAATCGGAGGCACCTATAATATTACTCAATGGTGATTTAAGGTCATGACGGAAGTTCTCAACAAATGTCCGCATAGTTTGCTCAACAGTCTGCATCTCATTAAACCGCTCCATAATCACACCTTCAGCTTTTTTTCGCTCTGTGATATCTACTGCAACACCCAGTAAATAAGACTGATTATTTAAGGAGCTTTTAAACCCTTTCTTATATGATAGAAAAACCTTGCCCAAACGGTGCTCCGTTTCTTCAAACACCAGTGGTAATTTGCTGCTCATTGCCAGCTTATCATGCTTCATAACCATTTTGTTAATTGCTGTAGGCGAAATTGAGCGCAACCATGCGTATATACTTTGGCCAGGCGTCCAACCAAGTGCAATTAATTTATTTTTTAAAGACTCAGTTGCATATAGCAAGTCACCATTTTTGGACAAGATCCAAATACTTTCTGGGAAATGATCGAAAGATTCTTCCAAAAACTGTAGCTTCTGCTTTAAAGTTTCATTCTTAGCTTTTAATTCCTTAATTTCCTCTTCCAGATCCAAGCTAGGCATGGATTACCCCTCTATTATGTTCAATTGTTTTATGTTAACATATAGTGAATTTATTGCGAAACCAAATTAGTTATTATCGCGAATTAAATACACCTTGGAACCTTGTCAAAAAATGGAATTTGAAATGGATACTAGTGCCCAGAAACCAGAATTTAAAAACTTTGGAAAACTCCCTAAGTTTAGTAGTATATTTAGCGCTAATTACAGCTCTTCAAAAAAAGGATTAAAATCTCCATTAGCTTATTACTTTTTATTTTACTCTAACATTTTTCACAATAGGCCAACACTAGCGATGCGTGTAGGCGTTTTTTTCAAGCACTTCCAACTACTCATTATTAACTTATTACTGGTCGCATTTAAAGGTATATTCATTCACACCTTGTTAAAAGAAACCTGTAAATTAATCACCGCAAGCGCCTCACTCTATAATAAAATACCCACTGCAATTCTTTTATTCTTAAGCCAAGGAGTTCTGAGCTTCTTCCAAAAGTGGCAGCAAAATAGAATGTTCCACAATAGCACCAAAGTGACTTTTGCACATATTGTAGGCTGTGAGAACCATCAACTCTCCTCTGAAGATCAAGATAATAAGTGTTTAAAAGCAGAGCTACACTCAACGTTCTTTAAATTGATCATGGCTATTTGCTCTATTGTTATAACAGCAACTACATTTTACCAACTACTTACCCCTATATTATCTTTACTAATAGTTTTAACAGCTGCTACCACTAGTATTATTAGCCTATACCTTGCTAAATCAATTGAATCCCATAAAAATAAAATTAAAAAACTAACTCAAGACCTCAATGAGAAAGAGCACCACAGCAGTCAACAAGCCAAATACATACACTTTCAGATCACCAACTCTGAATATGCAATGCAAGCTTGCAAACAGGTCAATGCATTAATAATTACTTTATCTTCTGATATGTTTCGCGTAATTACTTTAGCTGTAAGCGCCATTCTTGTATTCACAGGTCAGTACCATGGACTCCTACTAACATTACAAATACAATCTGCCCAAGATGCATACAAATCAATTTGCAAATACATTCTTACACCTGCACTTTGGGGGAAATTCAAAGGCAGACTCTCCAAACTGAATGATTTTCAAAGAAAGCAGGATCTTGAGACACCAGAGGGTATGTGTCTCAACAGGCCTCCTACAGCCCTAGTTAAATACGCATTAATAGGGTTATGCTTCTTAGGTGCATTTAGTGCAAAAACAACATTCACCCTATTAATACAGCTGATCCAATCATCTATTGCACTTACACCAATCCATCTTGGGTGGTTGATTCTTCCTCTCTACACTCTCTTTTGTTTGACGACACGAAAGGTCCAGCGTAATGAAATTAATGCAGCACTTGTCTTAGTTCCTGCATTAATTTTCATGGGTATTTCAAGCTATTTATCGCTAATGAGCTTAACCAGTCTATTTATTGCATTGCCGGCACTCAAAATTTCTGGTTATGCATTAATTATACTAGCCTCAAGCTTTGCTTTTGAAAAAACACTGTTTAATCCTATTTATAGCCTTCTAGCAATTATCCTAACCTATGCCTCTCAACAGTTTATGCAAATATTCAAAGTGCCACTGATTGCTACGGACAAAATATTCAAAACCAGACTTTCAGGCCCTCCTACTCCTTCATACTCTTGTGAACACTTCATCAATATACAGAAAGAGCAAACGCAAGGAGTTTCACCTGTAATTAACTAGGATTTCGCAAACACCTTAAATGGGAAACCCAAGTTTTTCAAAGCATGCTGCATTGCAATAATCGCATAACGCGATTTAATTTCAATATAATAAATATTATCCCTCACATAGACGTTAGTTACCTCTTGTGCGAGCATTGGAGATATTGCAGACAATACATTTTTTCTAACTTGATTTTGCTTTTTTGCCTGAGAACTCATCTTCTTAATTAAATCAGACGATGTTAGCGTTGACTTCACGTGGGACATACCAAATTCTCATAAAACAAAACTATCATAACACTTGAAAATATATGACGCAAATCACATACCATTAACTTGCCTAAACTCAATAATTATGCAATAATTTTTTAGTAATTTAATGAGCACAAACATGCTTTCTATCTCTAAAATTGTACAAAAAATCATAGGGTCAAAAAATGATCGAAGATTGAAATCTTTGCAACCTATTGTCCAAAAAATTAATCATCTAGAACCTTTATACTCTAAACTGAGTGATAAAGATCTAATTGAGAAAACACAATATTTCAAAGAAAAAATTTCTAATGGGGCTAACCTAGATGATCTATTGCCTGATGCCTTTGCAACATGCCGGGAAGCCGCCCAGCGGGTACTTGGCATGCGACATTATGATGTCCAGCTCATTGGTGGAATTGCACTCCACAGGGGATGGATTGCAGAAGCCCGTACTGGTGAGGGAAAAACGTTAATGGCTACACTGCCCTCATACTTAAATGCGCTCACCGAAAACGGTGTCCACATTATTGTACCCAATGCTTATTTGGCAAAAAGAGACGCTAACACCGTTGGTAATGTACTACGGTTTCTTGGACTCAGCGTTGATGTTGCTGACAATGATCAGAGCTTTGAAGAAAGACAGACTGCATATCAAGCTGATGTGACATATACTACAAATCACACTCTAGGGTTTGATTACCTTAGGGATAATATGAGGCAAAACAACAGTGATCGGTGCATGCGTGGACTAGCTTATTGTATTATTGATGAAGCTGATTCCATATTAATTGATGAAGCACGCACACCGCTGATTATCACAGGCCCCATTGAAGACAGCTCAAAACTCTATCAACAGATCTATCAGCTTATTCAACCCTTAACCGTATCAGACCCTGATGCTGAACATGAGGGGGATCTCACTGTTCTGCATAAAGAAAGACAAGTTCATTTTACTGAAAGTGGACATGACCACATTAATCAGATCCTGCTTAAGAATGAACTTATTCCAGCTAACTCTGACCTTTATGACGTCCACAATATCAAAATGACGCACTATATTAACGCTTGTTTAAAAGGAAAGTTTCTTTACCAAAAAGATGTAGACTATGTCGTTGAAAAAAATCAGGTTGTTATTATTGATGAGTCTACAGGCCGAAAGTCTATCGGAAGGCGCTGGTCTGATGGCTTACACCAAGCCATTGAAGCCAAAGAAAATGTTGCCATACAAAAAGAAAACCAAACCATGGCGTCAATCACTTATCAAAACTTATTCCGGCTTTATACTAAAATTTCAGGAATGACCGGGACAGCTGACACAGAAGCTACTGAACTTCATGACATTTACGGTCTAGATGTATTAGTAATACCCACAAACAAACCGATGATCCGTGAGGATTTAGCTGATCAAGTATTTCTAACCGAACAAGATAAGGTAGAAGCGATCCTTGATGAGGTCCAAAAACGACATCAACTTGGGCAACCACTATTAATTGGAACAGCAAGTATTGAAAGCTCTGAATACTTATCACAAGTACTACACTCTAAAAAAATAAAACACTCCGTATTAAATGCTAAACACCATGAAAAAGAAGCTGACATCATTGCTCGTGCGGGCTGCATAAGTGCTGTAACGATAGCAACAAATATGGCTGGGCGTGGTACAGATATAATCTTAGGAGGGCACCCCGATCAAATAGAAAACTGGACAGAAGCGCATGCAAAAGTCCTACAAACCGGCGGATTACATGTTATTGGCTCAGAACGACATGAGTCTCGTCGTATTGACAATCAGCTTAGAGGGCGTTCTGGTCGACAAGGAGACCCTGGGTCTACCCAGTTTTACTTATCACTGGATGATAGACTCATGAAACGATTTGCATCTGACCAAGTGCGTAACTTAATGCGTAAGTTGGGTATGAAAAAAGGAGAACGCTTATCTGCCTCAATGCTTAATCGTTCTATAGAAAATGCTCAGCGTAACATAGAAGGACATTACTACGACATGCGCAAAAACTTATTACAACTAGACAATGTTGCTAATGATCAGCGTTCAATCATTTACCAACAAAGAAACGAACTTTTGGCAGCTGAACATATATCGGATGTTATTGATGACATGGTACCAAAAGTTTGTCATAACATTGTAAAAACCATTCAACGCGCCAGCTCAGAATTAGGTGAAGCAGAGCTACGAAGAATAGAAGAACTTATCAATATACAATTTAAAACTGCAGTCACTTTAGATGATCAAACCAGCTTTGAGACACTTGGGTCCCAACTTGAAAAAGCACTCCATGCAAAAATAGCAGAACAACGTACGGCACTTGCAGACAACTATCCAAGTCTTGAGAAACGCTGCCTACTGGCAGGTTTAGATAAAAACTGGAAAGAAAATCTAGCTGCTATGGATCACTTACGCTCAGGGATCCATCTCAGAAGCTATGCACAGAAGAATCCAACCCATGAGTTCAAAAAAGATGCACTTGCTATATTTGAGCGTATGTTAGAAGAACTTAAATATACAACACTCACCTTATTCAGCTCCCTGCAACTTCAAACTCCGCAGAAGCCCAAACAAAGCGGTGGCTATGCAATTACGTTTAACAGCAAACAACAGAACCATGAATCCAAAACTCATTAATGACTCGCTAAAAAGAGTATTTTTTTTATTACTCATTATTATTCTTAGCCCTATTTCGACTGTAATCATGGTTATTAGCCTGATACAGATAGCATCAGAAATGATCAGTGGCAAAAAAATAGAAGGTCTGATGATCATTAGCAAATATTTAATAAAATACTACGCGCAAATTGCTAACTATATAACCGGTATTGAGCGCAAACCCCCATTCCCATTCTCTAGGAGTATTTAATGCCCACCACTAATATGATTGTCTCCATTGGATTAATCACTAGAGAGCAGTGCATATTAGTCGGAAAGCGCACAGAAGGGTATTACTCTGGTTATTGGGAGTTCCCAGGCGGGAAGTCTGATCTAGATGAAAACCCAAAAGAAACTGTTATCCGAGAGCTAAACGAAGAATTGAACATTCATGCGACTGATATATCTAACATAATGACCATTCGCCACCAACTGCCCTTATCTTTGCTAACATTGCATGTATGGCAAATTCATACCTATAATAATGATATTATAGCTAATGAACAACAGCTACTGCAGTGGGCGCCGATAGATAAACTACATATAATAAAAATGATACCGACCAATAAGCCAATTATTTCATATTTGCAACAGAGCTTGAATATGAACATAGAGACAGTTTAAAACTAAATGAGCTAGAGGCAGATTTAACTTCAAATTTTTGCCCAACCCAATCTCCTTGATGGAATGTAACAGCCAACCATCTTTTAGCCATTGATATAACTGGGAACACAGCATAGTTAGGACACTCTATACGAATCAACTGGACTGAAATTATATCTTTTTCTATACAAGATTCTCTATAAAAGCCAGACTTTGCATAAATAGATTTAAAATCCCCGATCCCTCTCACCATGTAGAGGACCAAGCTTATTGCCTCAGTATAATAGGAAAAAGCTTTTAACCAGTAACTTACCTGATGTGCCTTATCTACTGGAGACTGCCTCTCCCACATACTGAGCACCTGCTCCGACTCTATCCCTTGATGTTTATAATACATCCGACTCAGCAGTGGGTCAGTCATCAGCCCCTTCACAACTCCACTGGTTTTAGTACTCAAGTTATGCTTTGTTAACAAAATTTTATCATGAATATCATCTATAGCTTGTGCATGCTCATACATACCTAATTGCTTTTCAAACTGGTAAAAAGTCATTACTAATTTTGTCTTAAAATCCTGCCTATCTACCAACTGGATCAATGCACTTAGCTCCTCAAAGACATAACCATATACGTGCTCTGACCCTATCATCTGATTAATTGCCTTTAAGTGTTGCTCATATAACAAACATAAGCGGATGGTCTCATTGTAAGCTTTCTCATAGACGTAAGTCATAATCCTTCAATTTATTACCTGCTTCAGCATAGCATAAATTTATGTAAAACCCGACACATGATACATGTCTATCTTACTAACGATTAAGCGCATAGTATGAGCTCAATAATTGAGCACACACCCACTTAACTTGATCTACCGTCACCGCATTAAAAAAAATATCTGTTGAATAACAACACCCCTCATTGGGGTCTTCATCCACTAAAAATCGTACCTGCTCATCTGACAGATGATATGCACCCAGCAAATATTCCTTTTGCTTTTCAATGGGGCACATCACTTGAATAACGTAGTCTAAAATCCCTGCCCCCTTTTCCATCAATGGCCTTACATCAATGAATGAAGGGAATTCTATAATTCTTGGCTGTTTACCCTCCTCTGAACGCATTAATATATTTAACTTAATCACATTTAATAAGTGTTTAGACGTAATGTACTCCGGACGCCTTAAAATATCCTTATAGCTTTTATCGATCAATAATAAATATTCATTAGCCTCAGATTTAGAATAATGAGCTCGTAACTCATGTGATAACAGTGTATCAATACTAATACCTGCTACCCCCAACGACTCAAAATGATCTCGTAATATAGATTTACCAACACCATAACCACCAATTATAGCTATTGTAAAACTCATAAATTAACTCAGTTTAATTCTATTATTATTTAGAATAACAAATCTAACTGCAATACCGTGTTCACAGCACCATCATTAAGCCGCTGCCCATTTTTTGTTTTCTTGCCTGAGCCTGTAAAGCGCTATTATCCCTGAAATTGAGAATGCAGATAACAATGCAAACCAAATACTTATTATTGAGCTACCGAAATAGTTAGCAATAAACAATGCAGGAATCGGGAATATAATTGTTTTTGTTAGCGCCATCAATAAGGCTTTAGCTGGCTGTAACATGGCTTGATATAACACAACTACAACACCTACTATGTATTCAAAGATGGTCAGAATAACTGTCAACCATAAATATGAAGAGGCAACCTGAGCGATCTCTGGCGTTATTCCAAACCAGCTCATTAGATATGAGCTAACGAGTGCTGTAATAAATAATATAAAGAATATAATTCCACATCCTTTCTTAATTGCCATATCAAGAACCGTTTTTAATGCCGCATATGCTTTTTCTTCATGATAATGAGAAATTAACACCATAAGCGCAATCAGAACTGCTAATACCGGAACGACAATTAGCATAGCGATCCGATACCCTAGCCCAAAACCTGCTGTAGCTAAAATTCCATAATCAGCAACAAATAAATTAAGCGCATATAAATAAATAGGAATTAAAAGCTGTATAGAAATAGCTGGGAAAACATTTTTACCTAACCTATAAAATTTGCTACGAGAAAGTTTAAAATCATTAATTGCAACACCGCTAAGTCCATTCTTAGCCGCAAAGATAATACCCACTGCTGTTACGATACATTTAGAAATTGCAATCCCATTTAATCCCAAACCCAGTCCAATAAGCTTTCCTGAACCATTAAGAAACTCAAGATCTAATAAAGGTTGAATGCCATTAAGTAATGACTCTGTACTCAGTGGCAATGCAATCAGAGGGTGAAGCAACAATGTAGCACCTAGCATAATAACCAATGTATCCCTTATAATATGAGTCCGGCATTGTATTTGCACAAGCGCACACAAAATCAACAATAAAAACATTGGGAAAATGGCAAACATAATCCTATAAATAAAACTGGATATCTCATTCATATAGGGAATGAAATTTGGATCTACCCACTGCATTGATAGCCCTAAAGAAACCAAGAGAACAAGTGCGAAGGTTAAAAGCATAGCCAAACAAACGGTATGCCAAACGTAACTCCATAACTCATCTTTATCACTGACGTAAACACGAGAGCCGACTATAGTTAGCCCTTGATTTAAACCAATCCCCGCAGCCAATATAAAATAGATAATTGGGAAACAATAACTAAGGATTGCTAGTGCATGATCAGATATCATTTGCGCAATGACTACATCTGTGAAATCGATCAACATTAGCATCATAAATCCTAATGCCATAGGCAAAAACATTTGCTTTAATATTGCTTGAGGGCTTTGTGAAAAAACATCAGCCATGGAAATAAACTCGAATGATTATATACTTATAACATTATAAATACTAAATTGCAAAAAGCCACAAGCTTAGCTATACTCGAGTGAAGTAAAGCCGGTGTAGCTCAGTGGTAGAGCAACTGATTCGTAATTAGTAGGTCGCAGGTTCAAATCCTGTCTCCGGCAGCACTACTTAGGTAGACCAGCCCCCTTTTGAACCAAGCATTCAAATACTCGAATATAATCAGTCACACTGATATCTTGTGGACGCGCATCTGAGTTTAACCCTAAAGTGCTATAATCATCCTCTGTAAGAAAATCTTTTAGCCTTTGCCTAACCATCTTTCTTCTATGCGTAAACATATAGCGGACAAACTCAGAAAACGAATCTATATCAGATACTTCTACCTTTATTGGCTTACATACAACAACTTGTGACCAGACACTAGGAGGTGGAGAAAATGCCTCAGGCGGAACTTCTATTAATGGTGTCACCTCAAAATATATCTGGCTCATAACAGATAGCCGACCATATTCTGCTGTCCCTACTGATGCAGCCATCCGCATAACTACTTCTTTTTGTAGTAACAACACCATCATCTGTAAATGATCCAGATAAGACGCCATATAAAAAATTAATGGCGTTGATATTTCATAAGGTAAATTTGATACTAGCGTGAAACGCTGGGCTCCCCCTAATAATTGATATAAATCAACAGTCAGAATATCTGCCATACAAAAATCAAAGTTTTTATGTTTCCGCTTAATATCTTGTAACCGAGGCTCTAAGCTTTGATCAATTTCTACAGCAACTACCTTTGCCCCCGTTTTTAACAGGGGTATTGTCAATGCACCCCGACCCGGACCAATCTCTAGACACAGGCTAGATGCATCTAGCCCTCCATACCCCGAGATCATATTGAGTAACTCTTTATCTTTCAGAAAGTGCTGTCCAAAGCGCTTTTTCTTTTTAAACCCGGTCACTAAACTTTCTGAATGATTGAGCTTTTACTTTTTAAGTCTTCAACCCACACATTAAAATTCTGCATAAACTTTTGGTTCATTAGCATCATCTCAATAACACTATCATCCGGCATTTCAGGCTGATTAACCTCTCGGTAATTAAGTATATGATATCCATGCTTACTCCGTACCGGTCCTACCAAGTTACCTGGTTGCACATCCTTTATTGCTTCTAAAAAAATACCGGGTAGGTTTTCACTTTTTGCCCAACCCAATTGAACTAGTTCCCCAATTTCTGGATGCAGCCCTGTCTTTGCCCACTCTGCCTTGATCTCTTTGATAGACTGGATATTTGCAAGCTCATGCTCTGGTGGCAATATCCATGCTTCAATTAAATGCTCTGCGTTTACTGCTAACATTTTAGTTTTGAAATCAGATACCTCATCTTCAGTTACTCTGATTTTATTACCCAATGCGAGCATCCCCACCTTTTGTGTAAGTGTTTGTCTTAATACATGAGCCTTAACCCATTCCAAAGACAGATCTTTTTCTTTAAGCTCTGTTATATAATCATCCTCTGTTGTATCAATACCCTTCAGATACATTGACCATGCATTATCCGCTTCTTCTTCAGTCAACGCAATATTATTTAGTCTGGAAAAATCTTCAATTAAATACTGAACAATGAGCATATTCATAGCTGGAGTTCTAAACTCATTCTGATGCACTGCATCCAAATTACCTGAGAACTTAGCTAATGATTCAATCTCATCAGTGATATCATCACTGGTATATACAGATCCATTAATAACTAGCCCTACTGAATCAGCATGTACCATACCCATACTGGAGACTAGAAGCACACTCGACAAAAGCAATGATCTTAACATTTTACAAACTCCTCTTTCATACATTATTCTCGTGCTACTATAACAAATATTAAACAACTTACCAAATTTATCCCAAAACATTAACTTAGTTATTAAAAAATAAAGATAATTATATCGCTTAAAAACAAAAATCATAGACTTCCCCTCCAGGTCTTTTTTCTAAATCTGCTTTTATTGCAACACGATATAACTCACCTTCTAATTCACCAAGTACTGGAGCTAACAATTGTGCAGCCTTAATATGCTTTGAGCGAACTACTGCTAACGCCCTCTTTCTAGGACGGTAATCTGCAGTAGACCTCATCCAAAACCCTGAATTTAAGTCAGTGCCACTTGCCTCTATTTTAAATTCAATCATATGATAAACAACCATTATATGATGCAGAAACTTTTTGCCTAATTTCCTCCCCCCAAAACACCGACACTTCGACTTTTTACGCATTTTAAGGGGTTGACCCACTTGACCTAATAGCTGCACTAGTACTGGAAGAACATAGTCTTGTTTAAGTATATCAAATTGACTGTTTATATAGTTGACATGAAACTCTGTATACCCCTGTAAATCATCCACACTTTCATTTGACGTTTGAATATTACCACGGACAATTAATGGCGTAGACTCGTCAATCCTTGATTCATCGAGCCCCTGCCTTGATGACAGATCATAGCCAGAAGCCATACTGGCCACGCCATCTTTATCGTTAATTAACTTTACTAATAATTTTTCAAATTGCCCTAGCTTCGCACAGAACTCCTTTAAATGTGCTTCTTGCCAGCCTCTATGTGCAAACACCATTTGTCGCCAAAGCCGCATCTTAGGGTGATCTAAGTGCTCTGATTGATCTACCCGAAAGCCTGACAAAGATAATGAATAAAATATATTACTCAGTGTAGGAATCTGTCGAGTACGCTGTATTTGATACGATTTTAAATCATAAGCTAGATATGCATAAACACGCGTCACACGCTCTTTAGTAAAATAATTGAACTCACTCATTAAATTAAAAAAGAACAACCAATGTGTCATGTGAAAATTACCATTAATCTTTGCTATGCAAAATTCAAGTACCTCTGCAACATCATCCCTAAGCTGTAATTCAAGCACATGTTTCTTAAGTCCTTTAAAAACACTCACTAAATCACTAACGTTTAAAAGCAATAACTCTTCTTTTGCAGCCAGTAAATGATTAACACATAATAAATCTGGGGAACATAAGTACCAAACTTTTAAGCAATCAGTAATCTCTGCACTACTCGACGGTAGGTCAATAATTTGATAATGCGTTTCAATATCACTAAGTGTCTCCTGGTTGTTACTGACTATTGAGTCCAACCTGTACACATCAGCTAACTTTAGCTTCTTAGGTATATTAACAAACAGTGACTGTAAACACCTAGCGCTTGCTACACTTGATATTTCTGATACCAGCTTCAGCATATCAATTTTTTCTGAAATTGAACTGTCTACTACCATGCATTGCGCATATATTTGCTTTTGTAACCGATTGTCTATGACCAGATCTGCCCTAAGGAATAAATGTATCATATCCATGCATTGATTATAGTTAAATGCTACCTCCATACAATCATCACTGAGCAAGCTCCACATTTCTTGGGCTTCTACTATCTCATAATTTTTGTGATGACGTACACAACGACCTAACAACGCAGTGAAATATTTTGACGCCACATCATGACCGATTAAACGCATTAACCTTACAGCGCGACTCACTACTGCATCTGGAATAAAAGGATTGTTAATACACGCTTCTAAATAACTAATGACCTGCTCTTTGATCGCTGATATTCTAACCCATGTGCTATTTATAAAAATAAGTTGAGCACCCACTCTGTGTAAGATATATGCCAACTTCTCCTCAACAGGAGGGTAATCAAGTACTGCCTTCCAACACAGCAATGACTCTGCACAATCAAACAGTGGGATCAGAGGCTCATACTGCGCATACAAATCTTGAGGAGATAAAAAAAGTGAAGGTTCGCTACACAGATGAATCAGGATATTAGGATCAATTTTGCTCATCAGCTGCTTTATTTGTGCTATAAAAATCGTCATATCTTCATTATTAAGATGCACTAACCAACGAGCTACACACTGGTTTCTTAAATCAGGGTGACTCTTAAAGAACAATAATCCTAACTTTTTTACACGGTCTCCATAATCTATAATCAACTCGGAATCCATATTGAGCTCAGATTCGACTTCCAAGTAATCCCCTATAAAATCAATAAACTGAGACTTATCTGCAGTATAATAATATACTAATAACTCAAAAAAACGTTTTGTCTCACTCATAGTAACGTTCTAAATGGTTTTCAAAAGACTCAATTAACTCCGATAGCATTTTCTCCAGCGCAACTTCAAATACTTTGCCAACAATAGCATTTGTAAATTGATACTCAAAGACAACCGAGACATTTGTTCCATCACCTTCCTGATCAAAAATCCACTCCCCCTCAATTAAATCAATGTCTCCGGCTAAAGAGCGAACTTTTATTTTATGATGAGGATACAGAGTATTATTCGTCACTAACCGGTAAGTAAACCCCATATATCCGATCACCAAAAAGGCTTCTTTTTCATGATCAGAAATAAGCTCAACCACCCCTGAGTCCAAACAATATGGCAACATATGCTTATAATACTCTGTATCATTCACTAAATTGAATACTGCTTTCGGGGAAGCGTTTACGAAATAACTCCTTTTAAATATGGCCATATATCAGCTATTCTTTTATCCTAAAACAGTTTATAATATACTATATCTATTCAACATCCTACTGATCATGGTAAAAAAAACATCAAGCACCATTGCAAGTAATCGTAAGGCTGGGTTTCAGTATGAACTAGGAGCCCGGTACGAAGCTGGCCTTGTACTACAAGGGTGGGAAGTCGTGGCTATCCGTAAAAATCATGTACAACTGGCACAAAGCTATGTTTCTATTAAAAAGGGGGAAGCCTGGCTGATACATGCAACCATTACTCCGCTAAGCACTACCGACACATACTCCAAAGCAGATCCACTTAGAAGCAGAAAACTATTACTGAAAAAAAACGAACTTAGTAAACTAATAGGGCTCTGCCAACAAAAAGGGAGAACCCTAGTACCCATTAAAATGTATTTTAAAAAAGGGAAAGTGAAGCTAGAAATTTCAGTTGGTGAAGGTAAGAAAGCACACGATAAACGTCAAACCATCAAAGAGCGCGACCAAAAGCGAGAGCAAAACCGAGAGATGAAGCAGCAAAGGAGCATGTAGCATGACATCACCCAAACAACGCATACTTATTTTATTCTCAAGTCTTTCTTTCTTAAGTCTTGCGATTATTACCTATGGATTAAAAGGCTATTTAATCCCTCTTTCTCTTGCAATAGCATTAGTTTACCTCACAAAACCAATACAACAATCATTCAAACAAATTGGCTTTAGCAGTCTTGGATCAACCGTTACCGTTTCACTCCTACTTCTTATATTTATGTTAGCCTTAGTGCTCCAAGGCATTCCTGTACTAATACAAGAGTTTAGTAAATTTATTCAGAGTCTTCCATCTAGCATTGAATCTGCTTATTTACTTGTTAATAAGCTATTACTTGACTATGGCCTTCAACTACAAATTCCGAACTGGCAAGCTATTATTGACCGAATTATTGATACACAAGATATTACATCACTCAATGCATTACCTAAACTACTCACTAACACCATACAGCATTCCTTAGATATCATACTATTCTTCACAAGCATGCTATTCATTCCTTTATTCTTTTTCTTTGCACTCAAAGATGGAGAAAGAGCAGTACATAACTTTATTGACTGGACACCTGCTGCCATTAGACAAGAAGTTTCATGGTTTATCAGCATCCTCAATGATACACTAACTACCTGGATTTCAGGACAAGGAACCTTGATTATCATTCTATGCATCTTATATACAATAGGGTTAGGCCTTGTGGGAAGCTCTTACTCCTTTACCTTGGGTATCATGACAGGACTATTATACATCATCCCCGCCGCAGGTTTTATTTTATCATTTACAGTTGCACTTATTACCATGATCGCTACCTATGGTGCTAGCTATTACCCTATTATTAAAATTGTCATTTTATATGGAAGCATACAAACATTTGAGAGCCTAATCTTAGCGCCTTGGCTACTTGGAAACAAACTAGGTATTAACCTTCCTGGCGCCTTGCTGTCTATTATGATTGGAGGGGGGTTATTTGGACCTATTGGGATTTTACTCGCGATACCTGCTGTTTCTTTGATTAAAAAGATACTCGGCAATATATTTTCACGTAGCGATGAAGCTTGGATTATTGATTGATTTAACCCGGTGGCCAAGCAAAACCTCTCCCACCCATAACATGAATATGTAGCTGATACACACTCTGGCAAGCATCTACACCATCATTAATTGCCACCCTGAAGCTATCTAACCCTCTATTTTTAGCCATCTTTTGCACAACTGTAAGCAAGTGCCCCAACAATGCAGAATCTTGCGGACTAGCTTCAGATAAGCGCTCAATTGGTTTTTTAGGGATAACCAACATATGAATAGGTGCTTGTGGATTAACATCATCAATCACAATACATTGTTCATCTTCATAGACAAAATCAACCTTTACTTCTCCAGATATCATCTGTAAAAAAATATTACTCATCATCTTCACTCCATTGTTTAGCCTTACCCTCAAGCAAGATGGGTACACCATTTAAAACTGGGTATGCTAACTTAGCAACTCTTGATATTAACCACTGCCCATCTTTTGATAACTTCAAAGCACTTCCCGTTGCCGGGCATACTAAATACGTTAACATCTCTCTATCAAACATATTATCTCCAGTTCAGTGGAGGCGGCGGGAGTCGAACCCGCGTCCGCACAGTCTAGGCCTCTAGCTCTACATGCTTAGTACTGCTGTTTGGTTTAACCCATACAAGATCAGCAGCCATACCATCGTATGAGCGATCTCTAAGTTTAACTTATATACGGAGAAGGCATATAAGCGATTCTATCTAAATATGACTCTCAGAGTGAGACAATAGACAATCTCATACTGAAAGGAAACAATAAGCTTAAGCAGCTATTGCTTCAACGCTTCTCTTTTGATTTGCATTTACTTTAAGTACTGACCCTTTTAACGAGATATTCAGCATTGCTCGGCATGCACCATTAGCTTCGTAAAGAACGTCGAAACCATAGTCGCCCCCGTAACATTATATTAGCATATTAATATTAAAACTCAAGCTACCCCTGACTTAGACCAATTAGCACATATTTTCCCAAAAGTTTTTACTGATTGTGCGATTACATCCTCTTCTTGTCTTACACTTAAATGATCAATATCAATCAACTCAATAGGCTGGGCAGGCCATGAACAACTAAATACTGTTTTAACACGTTGCCCCTGCTTATCAATTTGCCACTGTATACACTGTGAACAAACACCTTTTAAAAGACACATCATAGGTCCATCAACCACTGCTACTGCTTGCTTAACAGTCATAGATTTAGACAGTTTCAAATGCACATTCTTTAGATGCTGGCCCGAAACACAATATAAAACCGATCCTTCTATATAGCTGGGCTCATGGGATACGTAATACCCAAACTGCTCTAGGTCTAGTGACTCATGAGAGACCAGCTCATAAGAAAGCCCCCTTCTTTTCATATAGTTTGCTGCTGCAATACCCCATGCCCTGTGATCTGAGTCGATAACAATGGTTAGTCTTTCAGTGTTTTTAGAAACTAAGCGTGTACCTGATGGTCCCATGACTCCAACAACCTTGGACCTAGAAAATAAATCACCATTATGTTGCTTGTGATTAACCCATAGCTCAATCCCGTCATTAATGGAGACGACAACAGCCTTGACATAAAAAGCATTATCTCCCAACTGACATAAAATTCGGTATAGCATACCCTCTTCAACACCTAATGATTGAGTGATAATGAGTGCACTCATATCAGCATCTATTTGATTTCGAGATACCACATCATTTACCAATAAAGTAGGCTTAACGGCTCTACCAATCGGCAATTGATCTAACAAATGAGGATAATGCTCTTTTGCAGAAGCCAAAGCCTTTACTACACTCCCCTGATAGTCAGGGTGTAAGTCTCCTAGAACACTGACCTGCTTCGTACTTAACTGGGTATCCGCAAACCCGCCAGACAATGCATAATATTCACCTTGTAATTTTAGCTCTTTCCTATTTTCATAATAATAGGCAACATTCGGCTGAGTACCAATAGCAACTAAAATACGCTTTGCAGGTAAAGACACCTCTTGTCCTGCTTGAGTACCTGTAATACCTATTATATGGCCAGTATCATTAGTTAAAATACGCTTCGTTTGAAAATCAGACTCATACGCAACACCTTGCGCAATCGCATCTGCAAGCTCAGTATGATTTTGTCGATATGCTGAAGACTCATTCATTGCTCTGTGGTATACAATACTAACCCCACCCCAAGCACGAAGCAATGGCTTAATACTTTGATTACGAGCCTTGTACTGACGAACCAAAGTCCCATGCATATGCCACACCCCAAAAAGTGTACGCACTTTATCAGACTGTACAGCCAACCATTGCCTATATTGCTCGGACGCTCCAAACTGGTCTAAATAAAATACAACCTCTAGCACCCAGTTTAAATAGCAAACTTGAGCCTCAACTGCAGCATCAACAGCTGTTAGCCCTCCTCCAATAACAATCAATGGTAGTTCGAAGTGATGACTGGCTTTTTGCTGAATCTGCCCAAATAAGTGTAATTGCATTAGGAACTCATTTGCATGATACATACCTTTAGCATAAGCCCCAGGCACCGATAAACTTTTAGGCAAACCAGACCCTGTTGCTAGAACGACATGGTCAAATCCACTTGCTAACAAATCTGAGATTGTAATTCCACCACCTAAGCGTGTATGACCTAAAAACTGCATTGCCTTAAAACGACTGAGACCAACCCATACCAAATTAAGAAGTGATTTATTCCACCTTGCCGTTATACCGTAGGCCATTACACCCCCAAATCCTTTAGGAGCAACGCCATTAATTTGATCGAGTGAGTAAATAGGATCAAACACATCTTTTGATGAGTGCGTCAATCCTGTTGCATCTATTCCTAATACTGATACTCCAGACATCAACAAATAATAACTCATCGCAAACCCTGCTGGCCCCATCCCAACAACCGCAACATGACGTCCCTTAGCTTGCAATGGCTTGAATAATTGTTGTCTTATCGGATTCCATCTCAGTAATAGTAAATAAATTTCAGGCCCATATGGCAGTGACAAAACCTTTTGTAATAAATCACTTTCTACACACGGTGTATTAACTGGATCAAACTTCTGGTAAATACATGCATCCATACAATCACGACAAATCCGATCACCTGTTGCTACACACAAAGGGTTATCTATCATGATGACAGCTAATGCTGCAATTAAATACCCATCCCGTCTTAATTCATGCATTTCTGATATTTTTTGGCCTAATGGGCAGCCTGTTAAATTAACCCCCAACGGGTTTTGATAGACTTGACCGGGATCCTTCTTATAGCGCAAGCCTTTGCTACATGAATCATTATCTTTATGATGACAATAAATACAATAATGACTTTCTTTGGTTATTTGATTCGTATCTTCAGTTAACCCAGGCCACTGAAGGTTAGTACGGGGCTCATGATCTGGTGCTACCTCAACCAAAGATTTAAAATCTTTTTTCTTATGAATGGTAAAAAGATCAGATCCACACAAAGGGCTTATCTGATTGACCCAAACCCACTGACACCACTGTAGGATCTCACATGAACTATGCTTATTTAAATAATTAACTACAGCCTCTAAATCTATATGGCTATCGATAATATATTGATTCACATGATCCGCCCATTTGGGCTTACTGGTCTCTGAGTGATTAATCTTCTTACGTAATGCAGGTTTTACATGCTTAAAATGAAATTGAGCAACCTTATTGGAACCGGCTATCTCACTTTGCAACCCAGCGTATACATCAGATAGCATCAACTGATCAACCAGAAAATCTTCTAGTAAAATAGCTAACTGACAAATATCAACCTCACTTCCTTTCCTGAGCTGACTCACCCGCTCAGTACTGCCTGTTTTTGTCAAAAACAAGTCATCAATTACATCGATTGATTGTTGAAAAAACAATTCTTGTTGCTTAGTAGCCACGCTACTCCCTTAAACATTAATTCTTGTAAAAAAGTATAAGTATTCACATAGAGATAGTCAAACAATCCACATCTAGCGACAAAGTTTTTGCTACTAGTTAGGATTTCGCTGCTTTCTTTCTGCAGCTGGTTTATAGCTTTCAGAAATAAAATTATTAGCTAAACTATCTTCTTCACCCTTAATGCTAAAACTCTTTAATCGATTCATGGCAACCATAGCATCACGCTGTGATAGTACCTTACCTAATAAAACCTTTCCCCCAATACTATGCTTATTACCGCTAATCTTAGTCCTAAGTTGATAATATAAAATTCTAATTTTATTGATTAACTTTTGCCCTGCTGACTGCGGCTGCTTTAGTGAGTACATCATAGATAGATCACATGAGTTTAAAACATTAGTGATGAGATATGCTTTCAGTTTCTGTTGATCAAACTCTGACACTAGCTCATCGAAACACATATTTAATATCTGATCGATATCGAACTGACTCCAGTCTAGATTCATAACCGTTGAACCCTTTATATACTTTTGACTTTCAGCCTCTGCTTTCAGACTTTCTAGTGTTGGTTTATACAATTCTCGATAAGTATATGGTATGGGGTCTGCATACAGACTATTATCATCATAAGACTCCATTGGTGCTGGCAGAACGCCCAAATTATCCTCCTTGAGCATATCAATGGCATATTCATCATCCGCCTCGAAGAGTGATTCAATTCGCCTCTTTTGATCATCTGACTTTGCTACTTCAGTTAGCCTGTCCTTGTTTTGATCCAGCTTAGCTATAATAGCATCCACTAGTTTTATTTCGTCTTTTTCTTGCATTTTTAATCTCAAAATAACTAATCTTTTTTTAACGAGATATTCTGAAAAGTCAGAATTAATGACAAAAACAAATCTATTATTGATTATATAGAGCTAAAAACATACGATAAACAAATAGCCCATTCAGGAAGGTATATGCTTCATTCCCTTAAAAGACAACTAATACGGTACTTTATCTGCAAAGCTGATGTTCTTCTTGATCAAATGCGTCGCAGTAAAAAAAGAAGTGAATCAGAAAAAGCTGAAATGAATAAATATAAAGCAATATACCAGCTAAGAGACGAGTGCTAGCTACTAATAGTCGCAGATAAGACAGCAGATAATGACTGCTCTTGATGCATCTCTAACATAATATCAACACCACCCTGAAACTCAGCATTTACATAGAGCTGAGGAAATGTAGGCCAGTCGCTATAAATCTTCAACCCAGATCTTAAATCAGGGTACGCTAGAATATCTACTCCAAAAAAATCACACTTATGAGCTCTAAGTATTGCAACTGCATGAGCGGAATAACCACACTGTGGGGCATCAGGCGTTCCTTTCATAAACAAAACAACTTTATTTGCTTTAATTAATGCTTCAATTTTTTGATTTATTTCACTCATCATTCCCCTTCATTTAACCTCTATTGTCAATGCATGAATCACCCCAGAATCGAACCATGGTATCAATACTTTTTTTATCTTACGATGATATGCTACCCGTGTATCCCCAGCAACAGCACTATGGGGAACAATCACCTTCCAATGCGCACCATCAGAAAGAAGCGACACATCTGGCCCCAATACCTGTTGTAATTTTTCGATCATTTCATTCATAGAGTCATATTAAAAAAGTTCACACCCTCCGTCAATAACTATTCTTTATCTTAATGAATAATAAATCCTGACATTAGCATTTTTTGAATTATAACTAGATAAAATAATGAGAGAAAACATGGCTACACCAGCAAATGAAAAAATTGAAAAACGGATTAAGCGTATAATAGACGAAGTTCAATCAACTATTAGCACCAAAAATGATAATGAACAAAAAGAACATACTAAAACGCTTAGAGAAAAAGCAAAGCCTGCTAATCATAAAAAACCTAGACGGAATAATTGAGAAACATGGATTTCTAAATACTATTTTGCTAGAGTAATCCAAGTTATAACTTGACTATAGGGACTAAATGGCTTATATCGTAAGCGACCAATGCATCAACTGTAAATACACTGATTGTGTAGAAGCATGCCCTGTAGATTGCTTCCACGAAGGTCCTAACATGGTTATTATCAACCCAGAAGAGTGTATTGACTGTAATTTATGTGTATCTGAATGCCCTATTAATGCAATCTATTCAGAAGAAGACTTACCAGAAAACCAACAACACATGAAAGAAATCAATGCTAAATATGCTGACATCTGGCCTCTTATTGACCAGAAAAAAGACCCCATGCCAGATGCAGAAAAATGGGAAACCATAACGAATAAAATTGATAACTTAGAGGAATAACCGCGCCCGGAGGGACTCGAACCCCCGACCATCTGGTTCGAAGCCAGATACTCTATCCAGCTGAGCTACAGGCGCAGATGATCAAAACTTACCGTATTTTCGTGAGAATGTCTAGCAATGCATCTAGCCACACCGTATAATAGGTCTATGAACAATGATTGGAAAGCATTTCTTGAAAGTGCACAAAACCAGGCTTACTTTAAACAGATTTTACAAACGATTGCGCAAGAAAAAGAAAATGGAATGCGTATCTATCCCCCAGAAAATCAGCGATTCCAGGCACTAGAGTCTACGCCTATCCATGAAACAAAAGTTGTTATTTTAGGACAGGACCCATACCACCAAGCAGGACAAGCTCATGGCTTAGCCTTCTCCGTTACAAATCATACAGCGCCCCCACCCTCGCTAAGAAATATATTAAAAGAAATGCAGGATGACATTGGATTATCCCCCATAAGTCAATCACCTGACTTAACCCGGGTTGCAAAACAAGGGGTGCTACTACTCAACACTACATTATCTGTTCGGCATGGTGAGCCTGGTAGTCATGCAAAAATTGGCTGGGAAAAGCTTACTGACCAAATTATTGAAGTCCTCAATAGTCAATGCGAGCACTTAGTGTTTATACTCTGGGGGAACCACGCTCGCAAAAAATCACGACTCATTCGTAAAAATCATTTAATTATTGAAAGCGCGCACCCTTCTCCCTTAAGTGCACATAGAGGCTTTTTTGGATCCAAGCCATTTTCTAGAACCAATGACTGGCTGTCTAAACACGGGAAAGAACCTATTGACTGGTAACTACGTATAAATTACTTCAACAGACTCAACCCCAGGAAAGGTATATAAACTACTCAATAAGTCTTCATTCACCCCTACTTTAAAGGGCATATCCAATGAGGCTATTCCTGATGATGAGACATAATGCATCCTAACATTACTGCCTCCTTTTTTACTTTCTATCAACCCCATAAAACTGCTTACATCAGCTGTCATCAAGCTTTTAACCGTAACCACTAACGTGGGCATCATTTGTGCTCTCAAGTCATCCAAAGTACTCACCTTTGAACACTGCAACCTCAAACCATTTGTAAATTGATCATGTGATACTACACCTTCAAAGATTAATATCCCAGGTGTGGATAAAGTCTCATAATTTTGCTGGTATGACTCATCAAAAAAAGCCACATCAACTTCTCCTCCATCATCAGAAAATGATCCAAAAGCGATTCTCCCACCTTTTTTTGTTTTAACAACTTTTAGCTTACCTAAAACACCTGCTGATCGTACGGGTGAGTTAGTTACTTTAAGATTACTGATTGGCTTAACTCTTAAGTGCACCAATTCAGACTTACATACATCTACTGGGTGACCTGACAAATAATACCCTAATGAGTCAAGCTCATCTTTTAAGGTCTGCATCCGTGACACAGAATGCACTTTATTGTATGCAAACATCTGTTCATCAGAGTCCCCAAATAAATCAGCCTGTCCTTGTTGCGCATTTAAACGTTGCTGAACACTACTACTTAATGCTTTATCCACTGAAGCAAGGACTGTCGCCCGATCTTCCCCCCAAACATCACAAGCACCTGACTTAATTAGAGACTCCAATACTCTACGATTAATCTTCTCTACTGAACCACAAAGCTCAGCTAAATCTGAAAAAGGAGCCTGTTTACTTATTTCACGAGCAACGCCCCCCCCAACTCCTTTAATTGCACAAAGCCCATAACGTATCTCCATATCACAAGAAACTAGGAAATAGTCCGAACTATGGTTAATACAAGGCGGCAATACTTTAATACCTATTGATTTAGTATCTTCTAAAAAGAGTATCAATTTGTCAGTATTATCCATATCAGACGATAGTACAGATGCCATTAAGGCTGTCGGATAATTTGCCTTCAACCAGGCAGTTTGATAAGAAATCAATGCATAAGCAGCAGAGTGAGATTTATTAAACCCATAACCCGCAAACTTTTCCATTAAACTAAATATCTCAAGTGCAATTTTAGAATCAATTTTTTGTTCTTTTGCCCCTGTAAGAAAGATATTACGCTGCTTCTCCATCTCCTCTGGCTTTTTCTTTCCCATTGCCCTTCTAAGCAAGTCAGCGCCGCCCAGTGAGTAACCAGCTAAGTCCTGTGCAATCTGCATCACTTGTTCCTGATACAAAATAACGCCATATGTATTTTTTAATATAGGCTCAAGACGCTCATGTAAATAGGTAACCGGCTCTAACCCGTGTTTTCTTTTAACAAAATCATCCACCATGCCTGACTGAAGCGGTCCAGGTCTATACAAAGCAACCAATGCAACAATGTCTTCAAAACAATCGGGTGCTAGGCGATCAATGAGCTCTTTCATCCCATGAGATTCTAACTGGAACACACCTGTCGTTAAACTTTTTTGCAGCAACGAAAAAGTCTTTTCATCATCTAAACGAATAGAAGTAATATCTATTACTGATCCATTCGCACTTTTTATATTCTTTATAGCCCAATCAATAATAGTTAACGTTCTTAACCCCAGAAAATCAAACTTAACTAAACCAATTTTCTCAATATCATCCTTATCATACTGTGTAACTAAACTCGATTGAGTAGCATCCATATAAATAGGCGCAACATCACTAATTGCACTAGGTGCAATCACAACACCTCCTGCATGTGTCCCAATGTTACGTGTCAAGCCCTCTAAGACCTTACATAAGTCGATCATTGTCCGCACTTCAGACTCTTGTTGGTATCTTTGTGCCAAAATGGGTTCTTGAGCAAGTGCTGAGTCGATTGTGGTGCCGAGATCCATAGGGATTAGCTTAGCTATTTTATCCACAAAACCATATGGGTGGCCTAATACTCTCCCTACATCTCTAATTACAGCCTTTGCTGCCATTGTACCAAATGTAATAATCTGTGAAACCTGATCACGGCCATATTTATCAGCAACATATTGGATCACCCGGTCACGACCCACCATACAAAAATCAATATCAAAATCTGGCATTGAAACACGCTCAGGATTTAAAAACCGCTCAAATAACAAATCATATTGCAATGGATCAATATCCGTAATCAATAATGCATATGCTGCCAATGAACCCGCTCCTGATCCACGCCCTGGTCCAACCGGAACATGATTATTCTTTGCCCACTGAATAAAATCAGCAACGATTAGAAAGTAACTAGCAAATCCCATTTGGCAAATTGTATTAATCTCTATATCGAGTCTTTCCCAGTACAGCTTTTGTTGTGATTCATCAACATCTAACTGTTTTAAACGATCCTCTAAACCTAATTTAACTTTGGCATTAAAATCATCATCTGCGCTTTTACCTTGACTAATATTCGGTAATAAAACTTGATCCATATCTAACGTAACATTACAGCGCTTTGATAAATTGTTAGCATTTTCGATGGCTTGAGGGACCGCAGAGTACAAGCGGTGGTATTCATCCGATGCCCTCATATACTGCTGATTGGTATGGCTTACCTTTCTAGACTCATCATGAATAACTCTTCCTTGATCAATACAGACTCTAACCTCATGTGCATAAAAATCATCTTTTGTTTGAAAACAAATAGGATAAGAAGCCAATAAAGGAATCTTATACTGATAACAAATCTTAGCTAACTTTTCATTAATAGATAGCTCATCTTCCCTTGCAATAATGGGTAATGCTGCATATAAGTTATCGGAAAAATTTTCTCTAATACACACAAATAAATCCTCAACCCCTTGATCCTGGAGTAACAGACGCTGCAAGTCATATCCAAGAGGGTCAAGTATATAGGCTATTCCTGTTTTATTAGACAACCATTCAAGTTGCACAATAGGCCGTTTTTGCTGATATCGGTTTGCATTTTTATATGCTTTACTTAACAGTTCAATTAATGCAAGATAGCCATCATTATTCAAGCATAGGAGTACACATTGCACTGTGTAATCATTTACAGAAATCAAAACAGTAACACCAGCTATGGGCTTAATACCATTAGACCTTGCTTTTAGGTAGAATTTAACCCAAGCGCACATATTATCTAGATCTGTTAGCGCAATAGAATGAATGCCATTGTTAACAGCAAAGCTACATATATCATCAATACGATTTAAGCCTTCATATACTGAATAATGAGACCTTACTTGTAATATTGCTGAACTAGACATTTTATGTTTGTTTTACTGCCAAAAGATCTCTACACGGCTTATAGGTTAGTCGGTGTTTGTCCATAATCAACCCATGTAGCCTCATTGCATCTAAATGTAACTTCGTACCATACCCTTTATGATTTAAAAAACCATATTCAGGATGAGAATGGTGATAACATTCCATCAACCTGTCCCGCATACACTTAGCGATGATTGATGCTGCCATAATCTCAGAGACCGACGCATCACCACCAATAATTGCTTGACACTTCATTGGCAATTCAATACTATCGCGTCCATCAATCAACACCTGATCAGGTGTACACGATAGCCCTAAGACAGATCGACGCATGGCTAACAAAGTTGCACCCCTTATATTTAAGCGCTCAATTTCAGAAGGTGATGCTGTAGCCCAAGACCATATACATTCTCTAGTGATCTCTAAAAATAGTGCCAACCTTTTCTTCTTTGACAACTGCTTTGAATCATTTAACCCCGATAAAGGCTTGGTCAGTATAACAGAAGCTGCTACTACAGGACCAGCAAGAGCACCTCGCCCTGCTTCATCAACCCCTGCAATCATTAATTCATTACTTTTAATACTTCAGCGGTTAAATCTAAATCTGCTTCTGCAAATAGCACAACTTGCTTAGGAAGTATCAGGTTAATACCTTTTTTCTGTGCAATTTCTTTAGAAGCTTTGCTAACAGACTGTATAAATGCTGATCTAATTTCATTTTCAGACTGATACTGGTCTTGAGACAATTTTGCTCTTTTAGCAGATAATGCTTCTGCTTTTTCTCTAATCGTTTGTTGAGTAGACTCTCTCACGGAGGCTGGCATAGTAGCCGCATTTTTCTCAAAAGTACGAGCCTCTTCTTCTAGCTGTGTATGTTCACTCGCCAATGTCGCTTGCTTCTTTTCAAAAGTGTTCTGTAGCTTTTGCATTTTACTTGCTGAACTTTCTTGGAAAGCAGCTTCCATATCAACAAAATAAACCCCTGTTACTCTTGATTCACTACTTGCTGCAGTTACTAGAGCACAACCACATAATAGTGAAACAATGATTCTTTTAGCTAATTGATTCATAACATTACTCATTTATTTACTTAGTACATTATGCCAAAATACACAATTAATCTCAATTAAAACATCGTGCCAAAACCAAATGATAGATTTTTAAACACGTCATCAGAATCAGAATTAAACTTAACTGCATATGAAACAGATACCTTCGCAGCAACTACTGGTAGATTAGCTGTTAGCGTAAGGCCAGCCGATCCCCTTAGTTCAGAAAACTCAACATCTGAAGGTGTATCAAATACATTACCAAAGTCAACAAACAAATACGGCATCACAAAATCTGGATATGGAGAAGGCAATTGAATCTCAGCATTGGCTACCAGCAACGCCCCACCACCTTTAGGCTTTTCTTGCTTAGAAATAAGCACAGGCGTTCCATTTTCATTGTCAGAATAAAACTCATCATTGTATTTTGGCCCTAGAGAGTTATCTTTATACCCACGAACCGATCCCATGCCGCCAGCAAAACGTCGAGCAAAAAATGGCAGACCATCATTGTCATAACCGTCAGAGAAAGCAAATAATGCACGCCCTCTTAAGACAACGGGTTGGTCATATAATGACATCAATGGATAGTAGCCAATAGCTTGTGCATTGGTTGTATAATACTTTGCAGAATCTGTAATCGGAGCCGTTACACCGCCCCCCCCGCTTAGAATGATCCCATGAGTAGGCATATAAGCACTATCAATGTCTCTATACTGGACTGAAGTTGACAACATGAGTTCGTTTACATCCGTATCATGATTAGTAAAATAATCTTTGACAATTTTTGAAGCCTTCTCAATATTATTAAACTGTTTATGTGAGTAACGCGTAACCAGTGATGCTGAAATTGAGTCTCCAAATGCTTTAGATAACCCACCAGATATTGAATACTGATCAAAATAATAGGTGGTTGTTTGCTCACTTTCTTTTGCTACTTGATCGATGCTTGCGGAGAAAGAACGCCCATAGCCAGAGCCATTAACATTAGGTTGGTTAAAGCTAAAATTAGCATTCTTTTTTCCTGAAGAGTAAGACACGGAAGTTGATAATGAGTCTCCATTACCCAATAAGTTTGTTTCAGTAATAAATGCACTAAAGTTTAATGCCCCACTATCAAACCCTCCATTACCTCCTATTTGGAAGGTTGACTTTTGCTCATCTACGATATATGTCACGTCATACAGGCCATTTTCAACCGGATCGACTCTATATTGCGCATTTTTAATAAATGACAAGCCTCTCAACCTAGAAAGGTCTTCTTGTAAATCACGCTCAATAAACAAATCAGACTCTCTTAATTTGATTGTTTTTCTCAACGTCGCATCTTTAGTTGAATTATTATCTTCAAAGTGGATAAATCGAACCTCTGATATAACAGGGGCTACAACCACTGTAACCGCGACTGACTGATCCTCTGCACCCTGCACATCAAAGTCTAATACATAGCGCTCACTTTCTGATTGATTCATCTTTTTAAGCAATCGTTCCTGGTAATCACTCAAACGCTGATGATCAAACATTGTACCTATAAAATCTTTAGAAAACTGACTTTGGTCTTGAGCAGTCAATTGATCATATTCATCAACCAACTCTAGGGCTGAAATCTTATATTGAGGACCAGGAGTAATAGTAAAGTATACTTTTTTATACTCATTTTTCCATATTCTCTGGCTAGGCGTAACGGTTTCTTCCCTAAAACCAACAGCGGCTTCCAAATACCCCTTACTTTGCAACCAACGTTGTAACGTCATCTGATCATAACGTAACTGCTGCTCTGAATATAAATCATCATTAAAGTAAAAAGAGGCTATGCCCGTTGTGCGTGAACTAAGCTTTGACCTTAGGGTACGCTCTGAAAACGGAAGCTCACCCAAAATAACAATTTCTTTCAACTTAGTACGCGCTTGAGCATCTACTGTCAGTGTCAAATTCACACTCGTATCATTTACAGCTTCTAACTTATGCTCAACAGTCACCCCAGTGAACCCTTTGCTTAATAATTCATTTTTTACAGCTATAACAAATTGAGATACCTTAGTTTCATTTAATACCTCTCCTTGTATAATATTGAGCTTCTTCATTTGGTCTTCTAGCTCACTTTCAGGAATAAGCTCAGATTCAACGGTAATAAGGTTAATGACCGGCTGCTCATCCAACCTAATAACTAATACACCATCAATTACATCTACATTAACCTGTTCAAAGTAACCTGAATTATATAACTCAATGACCTGTGACTTAATTTCACCAGCCGAAATATCCTCTCCTTCTTTAATTATGATATAACGATCTACAACAGCTTGATTCAGCTTTTCTAATCCCTTTATTTCAATTTCATTGACCACTTCTGCATTGGAAACAAAACTGACAACCGTCAAACAAAAACTCAATAAAAATTGGCTTATTTTCACTCTAGCACTCCAAATTTTAGTCCTAATTAATACTAATCCATATAAACAGATAAGGTAGCGTAGTCATCCAGCTATCTACTCGGTCAAGCAATCCGCCATGACCAGGTAGAATAGATCCTGTATCTTTTACCCCAGCAACCCGCTTTTGAAAACTCATTGCCAAATCACCTGCTATTGCAAGTATGTATACCACCAGCAAATTTAATGTCAATAGCATAATTGATAAGTCTTGCCAGATCATTAAGATAAATGCGCATACCCCCATCCATAATAATGCACTCAGATAACCTGCTTCTGTTTTATTTGGACTGATTGTTGGAACAACGCGTTTTTTCCCAAAAAATTTACCTCCAAAATATCCACTTATATCAATACCCGAAATTAATAAAATTGATGAAAACAATAAAACTTTATTTGTGAGCAACATTACTATAACTGTATACGTAAATACTGCGATATCAAGTGATGCTGAGGCAAGGAAAAAAAATGGAGACCGAATGTCTTTATACATACAGAAAACCCTAGCAAGCAAACTTAGATACATCATAGCAACTGCATAATAATAAAAGTCATGGCTATACTGAAGAATAGCTGTAGCAACTACAAAAATAGCACTAATAGCAACCGCATAAGTGATACCTGTTGCTAACTTTACATTTTCATAAACCAACCCCAAGCATAAAGCCCATATAAACGCTTGAGAATAAGCTTCTGGCAGAACAAAAAGGCAAGCACCAAAGAGAATAATGCCTAATGAACTTAAAACCCTCTTATATAGCATAATATATCTCAAACTTGTCCAAATCTTCTATCTCGACCTGCAAACCGATCAATACATTTTAAATAGATATCTCGTGTAAAGCTAGGCCAATATTCTGACACAAAAAATAACTCTGTATAAGCCAAGTGATACATCACAAAATCACTTAAACGCTGTTCACCCCCAGTTCTTATAAGCATATCGGGTGACGACGGAAGCAATGAATCAAATGCGTGACTAACCTGCTCATCTGTATATGTACGCTTGTCTGCTAACAGCTGCTTGACGGTATGTTTTATAAACCAGCTCCCACTAAAGTTCAAGGCAATTGTAAGTATAAGCCGAGTATTATCTTTGGTCTCATCTTGAACATCATAAGCAAGACGTGCTAACGAGGGGTCCAAAGATGGAAGATCTCCTATAAAACACACCCTTACTCCCTGCGTGATTAAATCAGAACGTTTACTCTCGATTTTTGATTTGAATAACGCAATTAAACCTTGCACTTCTGTTTCTGGACGACTGATATTGTCACGACTAAGTGCAAAAAGCGTCAAATGTTTTACACCTTGTGCTATAGAGGTTTCAATCACTTGGTCTAAAACATTGGAGCCTGCACCGTGCCCCTGATCCCTAGTCATACCTTGAGATTGCGCCCAACGACCATTCCCATCCATAATTATGGCCACATGCTTCAAATTAGAAGACATTAGACAGTCATGAGTTCTTTTTCTTTCTGCTGCGTAATTTGATCAACTAACGCAACCATCTCATCGGTAACTTTTTGTATTTGTGCCGCAGATCTACGCTCGTCATCTTCAGAAATCAACTTCTCCTTTAACTCTGCTTTTAAGTCTGAAAGCTCTTGGCGTCGGATATTACGAATACCCACTTTAGTTTTTTCACTTTCAGCACCTAAGTGCTTCACTAAGTCTAACCGCCTTTCCTCTGTTAATGTAGGAATAGAAACTTTAATAACCTCTCCAACATTCACTGGTGTTAAACCTAAATCAGATACAGTAATTGCCTTGATAATGACATCTTTAGCACTTTTATCCCAAGGAGTTATCATCAATGTTCGTGAGTCTGGAGCGACTATATTTGCCATCTGCTTCAGTGGTGTTTGGCTACCATAATAGTCAACACTTACCCGCTCAAGCAAACCTGGATGCGCACGCCCTGTCCGTAAGCCAATTAGCTCTTCTTTAAACGCGTCAACTGCTGCTTGCATTTTTTTCTTCATATTTTCATTCACCATGATTATTCTCCTCTTACCATTGTTCCTACTGAATTACCCTCTACAATCGATTCAACTGCACCAGATTCCTTTATATTAAAAACACAAATTGGCAATGAATGAGACTGGCACAAACGAAAAGACTCTATATCCATAATATTTAAGGATTGATTAATCGCCTGTTGAAAAGTAATTTCATCATACAGTTTTGCGGATGAGTCTTTCTCTGGATCAGCAGAATAAACCCCATCAACTCGCGTTCCCTTTAAAATTAAATCAGCCTCTATTTCCACTGCTCTCAAACTAGCAGCAGAGTCAGTAGTTACAAACGCATTGCCTGTCCCTCCTGAAAATATAACCACCTTACCTTCTGATAAAGACTTTTTCGCAACGCGAACACTTAATGGATCGACAAAAGTACCTATTGTAAAGGCCGACATCACACAAACATCTAAGCCATATGACTCTATAACCTCTTGTATTACCAGAGCATTCATATTGGTTGCGATCATACCTACTTGATCAGAGGTCACTCGACTAATTCCTTGTTCCGCCATCTCGCTACCACGACAAAGGTTGCCAGCACCTACAACAACAGCAACTTCTATACCCTTATTGTAAGCGCCTACTATATGTCTTGCAACTTGATGCACAACATCTATATCAACCAAATAGGTATTTGATCTCAGTATTTGCCCACTGACTTTAATGAGCACACGCTTGTATAACATCCAACTTGTAGTGATTACTCACCTAATTCTACACGAATAAAATCAAGAACTCGAGTCTTGGTTTGAGCTAAGTACGCAGATACAGTAATATTACTATCTTTAACAAAAGCTTGATCTAATAGACATACTTCTTTGAAGAACTTACCCAGCTTACCTTCCACTATTTTTTCTGTCATTTGTGGGTTCTTACCCATCTTTTCAGTTTGAGCAGTGAAAACAGCTCTCTCACGCTCAATCACCTCTAAAGAAACGCCTGAGCTATCAACAGCAATCGGTTGCATTGCTACTACATGCATAGCAACTTCTTTACCTACACCTAATTGGTCTTGCTCCAAGAATACAGCACACGCAACTTTTCCACCATGTTGATAAACACTCGCATGAGCATTATCGACCTGTTTGTAAGTTACACCGGAAATTTGAACATTCTCACCGACACGACTTACCAATGCAACACGCTCATCCTCTACGGTACCTGAACCCATCTCTTGTTTCAGCAAGTCATCTAGCGAAGCTGATTGAGTTGCAAGTGCAATATCAGCGACAGCCTGAGCAAAAGTTTTAAATCCTGACTCTCTAGCAACAAAATCAGTTTCACAATTTACCTGAACAAACACAACTGAGTCCTTAGCTAGCGCAACAGCAACTTCACCTTCAGAAGCCTGCCTTGCTGATTTACTGCTTGCAGTTTTCATTCCCTTAGCTCTTAAAATGTCTTTAGCCTTGTCTAGATCTCCTTGTGACTCAACCAAAGCGTTTTTACAATCAGAGATCCCAACACCAGTTGCATCTCTCAAAGCCTTTACTAACTTTACATCTACTTTAGCACTCATCTGATTACTCTCCTGACTCTGACTTCTTGGAACTTTTACTTGCCGCCTTAGTTGGCTTTTTAACCACCTTTTTCGCTACAGTCTTTTTTTCAGCCGCAGCTTTTTTAGCTGGAGCAGCTTTTACCGTTTTTTTCGGGGACTCTTGCTCACTGCTAGTATCTTCTTGACTCTTTTCCGCTCTTTTCTTAACGACTCGCTTCTTGGTTTGCCCTGCTTCTTTAGACTCATCTGACTGATCACCACCTTCTTTTACTTCCTCAGAAGTCGCAGACTCTGTAGCAACCGTTTTCTTACGTATCTTAGGCATAGAGCTCTTCTCAACCTTAGCTTGCTCAGCCTCATAGTGCGAACGAGCAGTGGATACAACTGAAGACAAACAACTTAGATAATATTCTATAGCGCTTAGTGAATCATCATTCCCGGGAATCACATAATCTAGCCCCTCTGGTGAGCAGTTAGTATCAACAACACCAATGACTGGGATACCCAACTTGTTCGCTTCTTGAATTGCAATTCGCTCTTGTATCACATCAATCACAAACAATGCTTCAGGCAATGTATTTAAGTCTTGAACACCACCCAAGCTAACAGCTAACTTTGCGCGCTCTCTTCTTAAAATCAAGCGCTCTTTCTTGGTTAAGCCATTGAGATCATTTTCTTCAAATTTTTTATTCAAATACTCCAAGCGTGATACGCGTCCACGCACTGTTTTGAAGTTGGTTAGCATACCACCCAACCATCTTTGATCAACATATGGCATTTTCAT
Organism: Candidatus Comchoanobacter bicostacola; assembly: GCF_024172705.1. GTDB lineage: Bacteria > Pseudomonadota > Gammaproteobacteria > Comchoanobacterales > Comchoanobacteraceae > Comchoanobacter > Comchoanobacter bicostacola. The sequence goes on along the minus strand of NZ_CP092900.1, from coordinate 116,981 downwards.
CTCAGTACCATACTTAGCGACAACTTCTTGTGCTACTTGCTTAGTTCCCACAACAACGACGCGACCACCTGATCGAACGAGCTGATCTACAAAAACCAATGAATCTTCAAACATTTTTTTTGTTTTTTCTAAATTAATGATTTGCAAACCACTACGCTCCGCTATCACATAAGGAAGCATCTTAGGGTTTTTAAAACTAGCTTTGTGTCCAAAATGAACACCACACGAAAACATATCTTCTATCATATTTATAACTCCAGGGTTAAACTCCCGCGGCAGCAGTTTGACAATTCACTTATAAATGAACACCCTGTAAAACCGTTCAGACCACGTGCTTATTTCGATGACAATCTAACACAAACAGGGCGACTTAACAAGCCAATTTGCTAATTTATTTCAAGAATTCAAACGCTTTGCCAATACTGCTACGCGACGACCAATCACAACTGCTTGCTCAACACTCCACTGGGGCAAGTCAGCTTGGTCATTTTGTTCATTTGTGTATGCGCCATACGGAGCTCCTAAAGAATCCAACTGACCACCCCCCCCTTCATTTGGAACCCCCAGAACCAACATACCATGATGTAAAAGTGGCGTTAGCATACTCAGCAATGTAGCCTGATTTCCAGTGACTGTATTTGACGCACTAAATACCGAAGCCGGCTTGCCTACCAAAGATCCTGACGCCCAGATAGACGCTGTCCTATCCCAAAAAGCAGAAATAGGTGCAGCCATATGACCAAAGCGTGTTGGAGAACCCATAATCACACCCAATGACTGCTCTAAAGATAGAGCTATATCATTCATTTGCTCAAGGGCATCCACCTTTTGAAGAGAAGGAATCTCACACAGTCTTGCCTCAAGCCCTTCCATTATCACCCCCCTCGCTACATGACTCGCCAACCGCTCTACAACACCAGTTGCACTGTAATAAGGTATAAAAATATAGCTCATCGATAACTCCTTTTTTCATGTTTAAGTATAACAAAAATAAAGAACAGTCAAATTAAGTTATCATTATTTCCTGACAAATATTTTCATGATGTTATAATGATAATACCTGGTTGGTGAGATTGCTCTCGAATCAACTGAAAACTTGTGGACAGAGGAGCCACACAGCGGTGTGCAAGCCTATTCAGTTAGGAAGCCTGATGCTGTGTTTCCGACAAGTCCCACCTGAACTTAACTGTTCAGAGCGAAGATCCAATCAGGCTTTTTTACTTCACAGGCCCTACCTATACCGATTATTAATATCTTTTTATAATTTCGACTTTACAACCATTGGACAGCTGCTTTTTAAGTTCTTTAGAGGAGCAACTAACGAAGTCATAGCCTAACTCCTTACCCTCAATACTCAGCTGTAAATCATAAATAGGACTCCCCATAAATGCCTTAATACATGGATTCTTTAGCAAATCACTATATGACCTTGCCTTAAAAACAGTATGAGCACCAGTAACAGAAATTAGAACTACACTCACCTCATTTAACGGACTGATTAATTTTTGGGATTCAGCGTGCACTGCAGGATAACAGCAAAAAATATTTTTTAATTTATTCCACATTTTTATTCAAATATTAGTCCTTTAAACTATAACACATCTAATAAATATTAGAAATATTTTTTTAGACGTAAAAAGAAGTCGTGACAGCCCAAAATATATATGTTAAAAAAATAAAAAACAGAGAATTACTAATGCCTGCTAAAAATCGCATCTCCGATGTGGAAAAGTTACGAAAACAAAATGCACTTCTTATTTCCAAACTCAAACGAATAAAGAGCTTGATTGCTCAGTTTGCAAAAGAATCCTAATATCGCCGAAGTAGACAAACTTTCAACAACACTCTACAATAGTGATACACAACACGGATTTAGAATATAATGGAACAAAGTAGCACTGTTTATTTACGTAGGCTAGAAATTCAAAAAAGACTTAAAGGCGATGAAGCAGTTCTTGCATACCAGGGACCCTCTGCAATCAGAAACAACGACGTTCACCACCCTTTCCATGCCAACAGAACGGCCTACTACGTAACAGGTGTTAATGAACCTAATTGCTGGACACTAATCACAAAAAATGAGCAAATCATATGGTCTGAGCCCAATCACCCAAAGCGCTTAATCTGGGAAGAAGCTAGAATCGCTGACAACTATTGTCAGGAGCATGGATTTAGTCAATGGTACCCTATAGAGCTACTAGCTACAAAACTTCCCCAGTATCTAAAAAACATTTCACTGGTCCACACCAATGCCCCCCCCCCAAATAACCTTACCATCCCTAATACCAAACCCCTTCATGAACTTGTAGAACCACTTCGCCTGATCAAGAATCCAGATGAGTTGGACGCAATTAAAACAGCCTGTAGTATTTCAGCAGCATGCCATAACCATATTCTATCAAATCGAAAACACTATACTAATGAGCGCCACATTGAAGGAGCATTCCTTGAAAAAATGTACCACTTAGGGGTTAGAAGCAGCGCATATCCAGCCATTGTTGCCACTGGAAGCAATGCATGCATCCTTCATTATACCCGCAACGACCAAGGAATTAACCCTAATGACATCCTATTAATTGATGCTGGATGTGAATACAAACAATACGCTTCTGACATTACGCGCTGCTTTCCAGCTAAGAAGCAGTTTTCAAAGCAACAGCAAGCTGTTTATGAAGCGGTACTCGATACACAACAATTTGTGTTAGATCAGATAAAGCCTGGAGTTACACTATCTCAATTAAACATAGCCACCCAAAAAAGAGTCAGCCTGCATTTGAGTGACTTAACTATCATTAATGAAAGCGCCCAAGTAATTTATGAGCATAAACTATTTCAGAAATACTTCCCTCATGGGGTGGGGCACACTTTAGGTCTTGATGTACATGACATTCCTACAAAAAAAGAGCAGCCCTTAACAGCAGGAATGGTAATTACCATAGAACCAGGTATTTATATACAGTCACACTCATCCTTTAATGACATTGGCATTCGAATTGAAGATGTAATACACATCACAAATAACAGCTATGAAAATTTAAGCCAAGGTGCACTAAAAACTGTATCTGATATTGAGCACAATTATTAAACATGATTGCAATAATAGGGAATGGATTATCTGGTTTAAGCTTTGCACAACTGTGCCAATATAAAGGCTGGCCTTATGAGATCATTGCGCCCACACAACCAGGCTCTAACAGTAAAAAACTATTATTAAATCATCAAAGCTTAACATTACTTAAAGAAATCTGCCCTGATGTTACACCTGATCATATCTATGACTCACTGACCATCAATATCAAAAACAAGCCTTGTGAGATTAACTTTAGTGCATCTGACTATGATCTTCCTGGCATTGCCTACGCCGTTTCATACAATAGACTCTCAGAACTATTCTCCAAAAAAATTACCTATACACAAGCACACGTGCATAGGCTTGATTACAGCCAGCAACGCCCGGTGCTAAACATGTCCAATGCCTCCAAAAAATACCAGCATGTTATAGCATGTGATGGCGCTCGATCTACAATAAGATCCCAACTTGGCATAAAACAAAACAAAGGAGCCTCTGGTGTATCTATTATTATCCCAGCCCATATAAATTCAAAAACACTTCACATACAGTTCAGCCAAAAAGTCACAGGCGCAATTTTACCAGGGGAAAACGGACAAATTATTTTATCTGGAACAAGCGCGCTCAGACAATTCACTCCCACCCTGCAGGAACTGAAGCAGTTTTTCCCTGAATATATTGACCTTGTTTCAATTGGAACCCCTATTTATATTTCATATCAACGGGCTATCACCCACAGCAACTATGCACACAACTGCTTGCTACTAGGTGAATCTGCACTTAGCATCCCTCCAATTGCTGCACAAGGGTTCAATCACACGCTTGCGCAAATCAACCATCTTGCAGAATTAGATATCCTAACACCAGAAAGTATTCGCAAGAAATCAACTTATCTCGCCCAAATGAACCAACAGCTATGGCAGGAGATGGCAATTATATCTAACCACCCCTTCTTACGAAACCAGTTCCTAAACCTTGCTCAGCACAGTCAGTTTCTAACACGGCAACTATTTATATTTGGGAATCGTTATGCATAAAAACACGCAAACAACAATAATAGGTAGCGGTATTCTTGCTTCTATTTGCGCAATAGCATTTAAACGCAATGGCATAACCTTTGATTGGTATGGATCTATGCCTCAAAATAATGACGCGATGTGCTACGCCCTGCACCACAAAAGCATCTGCTTTTTAAACCAACATCAAATTTTCCCCACATTTAATCATATCGAGGAAATGATACTACATCATGACTGTATTAGTTATGACTTGCATGCTAAGCATTCAGAAAACCCATATTTATGCAGCATTACACAACACAACCAGTTAACACACGCATTATACCAAAACTTAAGCGAACTTGATATTAATGCTATACCCATCCAAAACCAGGACTATAAAAATAACACCCTTATAATCAACAGTCATGCAATCAAAACACCCTATATCATAGCTGTAGATGGGCCTAAATCACCAATCAGGCGACTCATTAAAGCACAACAAAAGCATACTCAATATGAACACCATGCACATATTGCTATCTTAACACACTATGAATCCAACAAGGCTGTGCAACAGATTTTCAGTAACGAAGGCACCTTTGCAATACTTCCCATCTCCAAGCATAATTCCAGCTTAATTTGGAGCTGCAACCCCGAGCAGCATAAACGTATTTTATCCAATGGAATCAAGCATGAAATCTCAAAAATATTATCTATATTAGGTTTAACCCTAACATGCATACAACATCATCAGTACCTCCCTATTCAGTCTAGCCTTACCCCCTCATTTACTCACCAAAACATCGCATTTGCCGGCAGCAGCCTACACACAGTTCACCCACTTGCAGGGTTAGGACTGAATCTAGGAATAAATGATCTAGACACACTCAAAGACCTTATCATCAATCACAAACCCTTAATTAGATATAAAACCAAACGCATACCACCACATACTTTTGCTCAACATCTAACACATATGGGCTATCTAAGTACTAAAAACCCTAGCCTGCTTAAGTCACTCTTTAAAGTAATGCATCATACACGACACCCTGCAGCCAAATCCATGATTCTAAAAGCTACTCAGCTTTTTTGTTAGAAAGACAATTTAATCAATTGCTCGCAAACAAGTAAGAGATCTCTGTATTGATCATATACGATAACCTGCGATAATCGAAAAAACAACGATGGAGAGACTATGCACTACTGGACAGCTGTTAGAAATGAATTTGTGAACCGATATGCACGGGAGTATCCATTTTCATTTACCGATGTTAAGTATTACAGAGATGAGGAAAAAACAAACACCCCTGCCGTCATAAAAAAAAGCTATACTTTTTGCTCACATAAAAAACTATATCTCACACAAAGGGAGGCTGACTGTATTTATTTCTTAGCTAAAGGACACACTATTAAAAATACAGCGATTGAGCTACTTCTATCCCCAAGAACTGTTGAGTTTTATTTACAACGCATTAAAGAAAAGTTTCAAAAAAAGAATAAAAAAGAGTTATTAAATCATTTAGCTCAATATGCTTATTTCCAAAAATTCATGCATGAGATGGCTCAAGAGTTTGAAGATGAGATCTAAGTGCTGATTGACAAGCGCTTATCTCACTCTGGCAACCTTCTAAATAAACCCTTACTTTATTCTCTGTATTTGACTTTCTAACCACTTGACGAACTGCAAATGCTGCACATAACTCCGTTAATTCAGAAACATTAAGCGAACCATCCAGGTTGAGCATCATTGAATCCAGTTTATTTGGTAAAGCCTGAATTGACTCCAGCTTCAATAATTGTGACAGTAAGAATACAGGATCAGAGCTTGATAACCAATTAGAGTGAATCAAATGTCCGCAAGGCTCACCTCCAACTTCAATGTTATGTGCATTCATCAACTGATACACATGATGATCGCCTACAGAAGCCCGATATAGGTGGTGCCCCTCATCCGCCATTAATGAAACCAACGCCTCATTAGTTAAAACAGTGCCCACCATAGACTGTGGATCCGAGCGAAATAACGTATACAGAAGATCATCACCATCAAGATGTATCCCGTGCTTATATAGCTGCAAACGATCGGCATCACCATCTACACAAATACATAAATCATACTGATCAGCATTTGGCATCGATCTAAAAGCATTAGGTTTCAGTATTGCTGCATGCTCATTAATTAAATTTGGATTTTTTTCATGAACAAATGTTGCATTAATATTTAATGCATCAAATACCTCTGGAACATAGTGCCACACACCACGGGCAGCATCTACTAAACAGCTCCTACGCAGATTATATGATTGCTTAGGCAACGCCTCTAAGTATAGCGAACGCGAATGATTCGAACGCTCAAACCTACGCCCTTTAATTAACCCTTGTTTTGAGCATTTATGTTGAAGCCATGCTTGCTTAGCAATAGAGTTCAAAGAAAAAACTTTAAAACCATTATCCTGCACGGGATTATGAGAGGCCGTAACCATCACACACAAAGCAACCCCTATAGTTTCAGCATATTTAACCAACATAGGGGTTGGTACGATACCTAAACAATAAACATCAACTCCTCGTGAAACAGCTGATTCTATAAAACAAGAATAGAGCGACCCCGAAGAAGGTCTTGGGTCCATTGCTACACAAACTTTATTCAACCTTTGAGCAGCTAAAAAGGATGCTAAATTTACAGCCAGCTGTTCTGTAACATCAACACCATAGCGCCCTCTAATCTCCAGAGACTTCAGTAGGCTCCTTTTTTTCATCATCATTCCAGCCTTCTGGTGGGTTGGGCTCTTTACCTTCCATAATCAAATCAATCTGGTCTTGCTCAATTGTTTCGTACTTGATCAAGCAATCAGCCATCAAATGAAGTATCTTAATATTATCTTTAAGTATTTTAAGCGCCCGCTGATAGTTTCTATCCACAATGGTATGGATTTCTTTATCAATGCTTTGCGCCGTTGAATCAGACATATCACGGTGCTTAGCCACTGACTTACCTAAGAAAACCTCACCTTCTTCAGTTGAGTAATTAATTGGACCCATCTTATCTGAAAGACCCCATATTGAAACAATATTTCGAGCAAGCTCTGTCGCCTTCTCAATATCATTTGAAGCACCCGTTGTAACAGCATCCTTCCCAAAAATAAGCTCTTCGGCAACACGTCCACCGTATAAACCTGACAACTGACTTTCTAATTTACGAATGGATACACTGTAGTGATCTTTCTCTGGTAAGAACATCGTTACCCCAAGCGCTCGCCCTCTCGGAATAATACTAACCTTATAGACAGGATCGTGCTCTGGAACCAAGCGGCCCACTACAGCATGACCCGCTTCGTGATATGCAGTGAGCTTTTTCTCATCTTCACTCATTGCCATCGAGCGTTCAGCCCCCATCAATATTTTATCTTTAGCACTATTGAAATGCGACATTGACACCTTTCGCTTATTGCCTTTGGCAGCAAACAAGGCTGCTTCATTAGCAAGGTTAGCTAAATCAGCACCTGAAAAACCAGGAGTTCCTCTTGCTAGAATCATAGCGTCTACATCTTTTGCTAATGTTAGCTTCTTCATATGAACTTTTAAAATCTTCTCACGACCTCTAATATCTGGGAGTGGAACCTCTACTCGACGATCGAAACGACCTGGGCGAAGCAGAGCTGGATCTAAAACGTCAATTCGGTTACTTGCGGCGAGTACAATCACACCTTCATTGCCCTCAAAACCATCCATCTCTACTAACAATTGGTTTAATGTTTGCTCGCGCTCATCATTACCCCCACCAACTCCGGCACCTCGATGCCGACCTACTGCGTCAATTTCATCAATAAATATAATACTTGGCGCATGCTTTTTAGCCTGTTCAAACATATCTCGAACACGAGCAGCTCCAACACCTACAAACATTTCTACAAAGTCAGAACCTGAAATTGAGAAGAATGGGACATCAGCTTCACCGGCAACAGCTTTAGCTAGCAGTGTTTTACCGGTACCCGGAGAGCCCATTAATAACGCACCTTTAGGAATTGTTCCACCCAGCTGTTGGAACTTCTTTGGGTTCTTTAAGAAATCAACAAACTCTTTTACTTGGTCGAGACACTCATCAATACCTGCTACATCCTTAAATGTAACTTTATTATTGCCTCCTGAAGTCATTTTAGCACGACTACGGCCAAATGATAAAGGACCGCCCTTGCCCATTCCACCACCGCCTTGTGCTTGCCGCATAATCCAAACCCATAGACCAATAAGAATGAAGAACGGTAACCAACTAATTAACATTTGGAGTAATAAACTGGGTCCTTCGGCAGGCTTACCTGACACAATCACATTACGATCCGTCAAACGTCGTGCTAGCTGTGGATCAGCAATAAATGGGATATAAGTCGTAAACGATGCACCACTCTTGTATTGACCCATGATAGTCCGATCACCAACAATCATGACACTCGCAACTTGATCTGATTCAACTTTATCCACAAATTCAGAATATGAAACTTGCTCTTGAACAACTCTTTCTGGTGTATAGTTCGTCAATAATAGAAAGAATACAGCAACAAATACTGCCCACATTACTGTGTTTTTATTACGCTCATTCACTCCGTAAACTCCTCATACGTTTTAATACTATACCCGATATTTTTGCCCAAGCAAATAGACTTCTCTTGATGCACGCTTAGATGCTTCAGGCTTTATTACCTTAACTTGCGAAAATAACACTCTCATCTGGTTACGTATAGACTCAAAATCTACACCATTAAACACCTTGATTAACAAGCTACCTTCTAGAGCTAGATTCGTGTCGCAAAAAGTAAGGACAGACTCTGCTAACTCACTCATTCTTGCTTGATCAGTAACATGATTGCCCGTTAAGTTTGGAGCCATATCTGACACGATCAATGTGCACTGCCCTTTCAATGAATCTCGAATTGCTTGCTGTGTTTTACCCTCTAAAAAGTCTCCTTGTATAAAAGTGACATCTGAGACAGGATCCATCGGTAGTAAATCACAAGCAATGAGCTGTCCTCGCTTATTCAAAACTGTAGCTATATACTGAGTCCATGCACCAGGAGCAGATCCTAACTCAACAACAGACATTCCGGGCTGTAATATTTTGTGACATTCCTGGACCTGTTTTAACTTAAATGCTGCTCGAGATCGATACCCCTGATCCTTAGCTGCACGCACAAAAGGGTCTTTTGAATGCGCTTTATGCCATTGGCGCTTTTTTGATTGACTCATTTAAGACTGCTGGTCTAGATAACTTTGTAATCCTTCTTTTGATGCCTCTAAACTTGCTTCACCATCAGACCAATTAGGTGGACATACATCACCATGTATATCATGAAACTGGACTGCCTTGATCAAGCGCAGTAGCTCTTGTGGGTTCCGACCGATCGGCAAGTCATTTGACTGACTCACACGTACAATTCCATTAGGGTCAATGATTACAGTTGCCCGCAATGGAACCGGTGGTGTTCCAGTGTGTAGTGCTTCATAATCCGTGGTCATCTTGCGTGTGATGTCTGCAAGCAATGGATAATTTAATGCACCAACCCCACCTTGATTGACAGGCAGTGACCGCCAAGCAAGATGTGTATGCTCAGAGTCCAGTGATACACCAAGAACCTGTGTATTAACTGCTGCAAATTCTTTCGCCATTTGGCTCATTTTGACTAGCTCTAAAGGACAAACAAACGTAAAGTCCATCGGATAAAAGAATAAGACAACATATTTCCCTTTAAACATATCTAACGTGTAGGTTTGAAACTCACCTTTTTCGTCTACACCACATACTGAAAATTCTGGAGCTTTTTGCCCTATTAGTCTACTCATTTCGCACTCAATTTATTCACTACCTCTAATCTAGCACAGCAATTATTCTCTTTCAAATTTATCAACAATTGACAGCGAATATTGCTTTCATATAACATCTATATAAGATCATAACTCTACATTACATGTTCTCATTACCTAATTTACCCTACAAGAAAAATGCCTTAGAGCCATTCATATCTGAAAAAACCTTATCTTTTCATTATGGAAAACACCATCAAACTTATGTTGATAAACTCAACATGCTACTAAACGGACATGAACTAAATAATGAATCTTTAGAAACAATCATCCAAAAAAGTTCAGGTCCTTTGTTTAATAATGCAGCTCAAGTATGGAATCATACATTCTACTGGGAAAGTTTATCCGACCAACACCATCAAAAACCCGGTGACCAGGTCAACAATTTAATTAGCCAATCATTTGGGTCATTCGACGAGTTTGTGGCATTATTTAATAATGCAGCACTGAATTTATTTGGATCCGGATGGGTCTGGTTAATCTATAATACTGAAACCCAACAACTGGCTATCACCCAAACTAATAATGCGCAAACACCTTTAACTGAGCCTCATCAGCAAGCTTTATTTACTTGTGATGTTTGGGAGCATGCATACTACCTAGACACGCAAAACTCACGTCCTGAGTATTTAAAAAACTTTTGGCAAGTTTTGAACTGGAAGAAAGTTACTGAGCGGCTTGAAGCGGCAACCACTTTATGAAATATGTTTTAATTAGTTTATTAATGTTAAGCCACCTGTCTAGTGCAGGTGTCAAACGTGTTGATACACTGGTTCAACCTGGCGATACCATCAATCAAATCTTTAGAAAGCAGAGCGTTGCTAACGAGTCAATCTACACCCTAAACCAAAAGCAATATCCTGAGTTTAATTCAATCAAACCCGGGGATGAGATTACCTTAATTATTAATGATCAAAATGCGACCCTGCTAACCTGCTCCATCCACAAACCCGATAAAAAAATAACTGTTAATAAGCTGGCATCCGGCTATCAGATCAATACTGACCATGCACAACCTCATCTCAGAACACAGCAAATATCAAGCCAACAAAAGTATGCTATATCTTCTGAGCTAGCAATTTACCAACGCATGCTAAAAACAATATTCCCTAAATTTGAAGGCATAGCAGACGTACTCCTTGATAACCAAAAAATAACAGCTATCAAAGCTTATCACCGCAACAACACTGAGTTTGCGTTTATCAAAGATGGCCACTACCAAATTGACAGTGAAAAGCATGCTCGTCAGTTAATATCGCGCCTACCGACTAACTACAAACGTATTTCCTCCCCTTTTGACTTAAACCGAAAACACCCGATCACACATGAGGTTAAACCTCATCATGGCATTGATCTCGCTGCCCCTATCAATACACCTGTGTGGTCAGCACTTGATGGAGAAGTAGTGCATAAAAGTACAGATACGGGATATGGGAACATGTTAATTATTAAACACCAATCCGGCATTGAAACTTATTATGCGCATTTAAATAAGTTTTATCAAAACATTCAAGTTGGGCAAAAGGTACGTGCATTTGAAACGATTGGATACGTCGGGTCTACGGGTCGGTCTACCGGTCCACACCTACACTTTGAGCTACGCATCAATGACAAGCCCATCGATCCATTAGATGCAAAATTACCAAACAACGGGAATGCTACCATACCCAAAAAATTCTTTTAAACTCGAGTTCAAAAAATTATGCTTAGTATTATTTGGTTCACAATGATTGCCACCTCCATTACCTTTGGTGCTTATAACGGCACTCTTGACCTTGTATTAAATGAAATTGCAACCTCTGCTTCTAGAGCCTTTGAAATTGCTCTTAGTCTAGGTGGCATTATGAGCTTTTGGCTAGGGATCACTCAAATTGCGCAAGACTCTGGCCTTGTGAACAAACTTGCAGAATACTCAGCACCTGTTCTTAGCAAACTATTTCCAGATATACCCAAGAATCACGCTGCATTAGGCACCATCTCTATGAATATATGTGCCAATATGCTGGGCATTGGCAATGCTGCTACACCTATAGGCATTAAAGCTATGGAGCAGCTTGAAACACTTAATCCATATCCAGGGGTAGCAACCAATGCTATGTGTACTCTGCTAGCAATAAACACCTCATCAGTACAATTAATACCCTCTACAGCATTAGGTCTTCTAGCTGCAGCAGGATCTGCCAACCCAAGCATTATTATCTCTACCTCTCTTATTGCGACCTCCGCATCAACCATTGTTGCTGTAACGCTTGCCCTTACGCTTGCTAAACTTTACCCTATTACCAAGGCCCCCTTATGATAGCTTTTTCATCGCTTATCTTCGCATCAATCATTTTATTCATACCGCTACATGGTTTAAGTAACCGGCTTGATATTTATAATAGTTTCTTAAATGGGGGGCGCAACAGCTTCCAAGTCGTTGTTAATATTATTCCTACTATTGTTGGCATGTATGTTGCCATAGGTATGTTACGTGCATCAGGCTTCTTTGACTTCTTAGAAATTCAACTTGACCCCTTCTTAAGCTTATTTAATATTCCAGCAGCTATTGTACCGCTTATTATTATGCGTCCATTATCTGGGTCTGGCTCTATCGCATTGTTAGCTGAAACTATTCAATACTTTGGTCCTGACTCCATCGAAGCCATTACAGCTGCTACAATTCTTGGTTCTACTGAGACCACCTTCTATGTAGTTTCTGTTTATTTTGGCGCAGTGGGTGTCAAACACTACCGATACTCTGTAGCTATTGGCCTATTGGCAGACCTAGCCGGCATTATCTCTGCAATTGTTGTATGTAAGTACTTATTTTTATAGATTGATTGATCCCTAAGAGTAAAAAAAACAGTAAAAAAAGAGCCAGTATAAATACTGGCTCCTTGATTATCAAATACCAATATGATTTAGGTCATCTTAGCCTCTACTTTTGTATTACATACATTGTTTCCCTTAAATTCTTGAGCCATATCATCTAATTGCCCTCTGGTAATATTTTTACTTTTAACATATCGATTAACCCAGGCTTCGTTCAAAGCACGCACTGTCTTTGCAGTGAAGAGTGATTTAATAAAATGACATACTTTAATAAAAAACGACATTTGTTTGAAGATTATTTTATAAAAAATCGTTCCTTGTTTAATCACACCTAATGGTTTTGTCCTCATAGATTTCTTACGCAGCTGCTCTTTTTTTACTTGTTTAGCTTTCTCCAACTTAGCTTTCTCAGAAGGATTGTTTGTATTCTTTCCTTGCACAATAGTTACACCGTGACGATCGTGGATATCATTATTCAATGCGATCATGAAATCCTTATTGCCATATATTTTAACCATATCTTGTTCTGTGATTCTGCTCATTACTAAATCAGTTTTAATACCTACAATCATACATTCTAGAGTGTTCTCAGAAATCATATGATCCTTTCTACTACCTAGCATCAAATCAAATTCTGAAAAAACATCACTACCTGTCGATGAAACTTTACTACTTTTAGACTGTTCATATTGGTATCTCAGCACAACAAATAAATTTAGGGCAGAGAGTGCCAAGCCTTTATCCTTTAAGCCCATCAACGCATCTTCTGAAGAAAAAAAACTAATTTCATTTTTTAAGGCATCTAACATTATTTTTCTCATATTAATTATTTGTTCTAAATATAACTAATTAAAGATAAATGTCAATTACCTGAGCAACTTATGTCAAAAAAACTATATATAAATCTGTAGATATTAAGAACTATAGCATTAATAAATTCTTAAGCTAATAATAACTAACATAGCTGTAATTACGCACTTACAAGTTATAGGTAAATTTTATTTTCATAAATTAAACTACCCATTTAAAAAAATATTGCCTATAATTTATTTCATAGAAGGAGCGCCCTATGTTTTTCAACCAAATGCTTAAAATTTCCATGGTATTGCTAGTTAGCACCACCCACGCTTGGAATTTCTTTTCTTCAGATACGCCCAAGCCCAGAGCTAGAGCGCCTGAAAAAATTGAACCCTTTAGTGGCCCTACGCCAGAGTGCTTATCAAAGTATGAGCAGTATAATCAAAACCGATACACTTGCCCTAAGCCTACTGAGCTAAAGAAAGTAGGACTGAGGTGGGAGTCTGGAAAGACATGGAAAAGCTTCCAAAATTCATTTACAGATACGATCAGTCGATTCTTAGGTGCACAATGGAAAGGGGTTGGGGTTGGTAATGTAATTTGTGTTTATGAGAGTGATAATCCTAGTGATTTCCCCATAGAACTGGTTGGTCAAAAGCTGGTCCAGCGCCCTGATTACCCAAAATGGGAAAACAATCCAAGATCTAGCTTGATTAATTGTTTGACCAGTACTAATAATACCTGTGACTGCCAGTTTAGCTACTATGAGGAAGAAGAACCCGAAGATATAGATACCATCATTGAGAATCTAAAAAAGACCCGATAAAAAAGAGCCAGCAAAGTTGCTGACTCTTTAGTTATCATAAACGACTAGGCTCATGGACCCTTTGGACTTTCCTTTTCTTCTAGACTTTCCTTTACTTCTGCTCCTATTGAAGAGGCACCCTTTCCGCTATCCTTCAGCTGATCTTTCAGCGCATCCTTGGTTAGTTGATTGGCATGAACATATCCATTAACCCAATGCTCTTCTAAATCCTTCATTGTCTCTTTTGTAAACAGTGATTTAATAAAATGGATTACTTTAGTAAGGAACGGCATTCTTTTAGATATCATTTCATAAAAATCAGTACCTCTATCAGGGATAATGACTTTACTTCCCTCTCTTATTGCTTGTTGCTCCTTCTCAGAAGCCTCCCTCAATAATTTGCTATCAGCCTTCTCCTCTGCAGCAGCTTTCTCAGATGGATTTTCTACCTTCACTCCTCGGTCAATAGTTATTCTTGACTTATCATAAAGGTCATTATTCAGTTCCTTCATAAAATCTTCACTATCATAAATCTTACCAATAGTCGCTTCATCTATACGCTTCAGGCTCAAACCAGTCTTGATACTTTCGATCAACATCTCTAAGGTCGATTCTAAGATTTTGTGATCGCTTCTATTACCAAGCCCGGTCTCACTCTCTGCAATAGCATCAGCAAATTCCGATGAATCTACATAACTCTTATCCTTTTGATACCGATATCTGAGCACTACAAATAAATTTGGGCACCCTAATGCAAGCCTTCCGTCTTTTAAATGGACTACATGGTCTTTAGTCTCCAATTCTGCTTCTATTTTTAGCTTTTGTAAAATTTCTTCATTTGTCATAATAAATTACCTTTTTCTAACTTGCTTTATTTGTAATGCAACAATAACAATTGTCAGATTTTTTTATCTTTTAAAAAATACCCCAAAAAAGAGACAAAAATCAATTAAATAAGTGGATTATAGAAACTCTGAAGCAGTCTATGCTCTCATATTATACTGAAATATACTTGTATTATTGAGACGCAGAATCGCTAGATATGAGATCAAAATTAGCTATTCAAAATGAAAAATAAGCCCAACATTGACTGTCATTAATTAGACTTGCCAGGGTTTTTAATTGTACTGGGATACTCGGTGGCTTTCAGATTACTGGGAACAGAAGCACTTGGATACCTTGTAACAAACGCGCCACTTTTCATATAACGTTTACATTTAGACCGCGCCCATTCTGTTTCTAGCTTCTTCAAGGACATACTTGAGAAAAGTGATTTAATACCGAACACTATTTTATGGTAAAGTACTACATACCAAGGTCTTTGAGTAAGTAGATCTTTAAAAACGTTTTTAGGATCACGCCCAGCCGGACATGAATACCCTGTTTCTAACAGATGCTCCTGGTAAGTTCCAAAATGATACAATCCATCTTTCAACCTTACTATATAGGGCTTATTCAGTTCAATTGCTTCTTTTTGATACATCTCAATAAATAGATGATCCCCCCATATTTTGTTTTGATAAACATCAGTAACATAAGGCGCAAAGATCGGATATTTCTCATAGATATAAGTTAAAGCTTTATCAACGTCACGCTTTGCTAAATACTGACCAGGTATAGAACTTAATCCCAGTAAAATGCTTTCTATATACTGATCGTCACTGCCTATTGCTATATCATCTTTGCTAAACACTTCATATGTTTTCTGCTCAACATCAAAATAGTACCGGATTAATAACATCAGATAAGGGCTTTTATTCCTATTGTCAGAATATACCCTACCCTTTAAAGCTTGAAGTAGGTCGTCACCATGCAATTTTTCACGACCCTTTCCATTTAAATCGCAAAACTCTCTGTATAGTGAGACTTTCATTTTATATCTACCAATTTCTTTCATTTTATACCTTTCAAATTTATGTTTAGCTGGTTATATCAAAAAAATTCTATTTGTCAGATTACCGTTTTACGCCCGGCTTAGGAGTACCTGAGTAATCAGAATCCTTCCCCTCTACCTTATAAGACGCAGCAACTGCTGAGCCCGAACCTAAACTACCTGATTTTTTATGCTTACTTAACCATGCTCTCGTTTGTGAACTCATAGACCCACCACCGAATAAGCTCTTAATGAAAAACTTAATTGCATGCCATAATCGCAAAAGCCATGAACGATCATCTACTATTTTTGAGTCTGGCTTACTTGTAGCTCCATAATCAATGTGATTATCCCTTAATTCACCCACTACACCTGCCGCTCTCTGTTGTTTATATAGCTCATTTGCATGACCGCACTCGGTATCTAATACTGGATATCTAAAACCTTTAGCGTCTAGTGTATCAGCAAAATAATCTGCTAAAATAGCCCCCTGAGGTGCAATATAACTAGGGTCTAACCCAGGTACTACAGGCATTGATTTTTGGTAAAATGGGTATTGTGACCCTAAAGATTCACCGCGTACAAGCTTCTCAAAATGTTTTTTAAAAATTCCAGCGCTACCGTCTGTCCTTATAGTCCATGGGAAAAACACCTCTGTACCAAGATCCGTTAAGGATTTAGAATAATGGTTGAGTACTACTGCATACTGCTGTGCGTACCATGCGCTGTTCCCTTGAAATGCGCCACAACCTAAAATAGGCATCACTAGCTTATTCCGGACGCCTTTACCACACTTACGTATATGTGCCTCAATTACTGATGCTAGCTGATATCTAACCATCTGCGTCATCTCTGCTAAATGAGTAGCACTATGTTTACTCGCTAGATTTGCTCTATTAATCCTACCACGAGAATTGTTCTCCCTAAAATCAGGCGCATGAATATAAACTACCTGTAAGTTAGGCCTATCAGCAAACACCTTGCCTCCTCTTCCTTGAGCCCAAACCATTGGACCAAGAAAAGATGCAGGGGCATTAACAAACGGTGAATGATGTTGGTGAATATATTCGCCTCTACCATAGAAATAACCACCTATGTACACTCTGTTGTCTGGGGTGAATGCAGGTAGTCCTCGCTTCATGAAGCTCCGTACAGACCCATGGAATGGAAGATAAGCTAGTTCTAACTTATTGTATAACTCTTCTTCTTGAGTCCCACCCTTTGGATCCAGATGAGCCCTAGCCCCTCCAGGGTGGTAAGCATTCATACAGTTAATCACTGTCATCACACATTTATCATCTAAATATTCTGTAACAGGCGCCTTTTCTCTACCAAAAGAAAATTTTATAGAGTCTAATCCATTAGCATCCTTATGGTAATTCGTTTCCAATAATGTTCGACGTTTAGCATCGGCTAAGAAACCAAGATGGTGAACCGTGTCTTGTGCTCCACTTACTTCAAAGACATTAAATAACCCTTCTTCTATCTTTGTACAATCTTGTATTTCTTTTATCATAACCTTCCTCTAAACTAATATTGTTTACTTGAAAATAACTTACTACATAATAAAAATAAGACACTTTCAACCCCTATCTTATCTATTAGATTATAACATAAATTATATTTGTCAGATTTTTTATATTTATTTTCAACAATACTTTCTCTTTCACTCTGATTTTGGCTCACTTGATGGCAAGCTTATGACCTTTTGAGGTGGATGATGTACTGTGTGAAACAGCAACTGGCTTAGCCTGACGCTTACTTAAAGATCCTGACGGTCTAGGCTGATGTTCTTTCAACCACTGCTGTGTTTGCTCTTTTACTGATCCACCGCCAAACAAACGCTTAATTCCAAATACAATTGCATGCCATACTCTCAGAAGCCATGAACGATTATCCCTGGGTGAAGAATCTACCGCTATAGGATTTGCTGCTTTTTTTATTGGCGTTACGACCTTGGCCTTCATTTTGTCAAGCGCTTCTGCATGACCGCAATTAGGGTCTATATATGGATACTTCAAATCTGGCCTATCTGTAAGCAACTTTGTAAAATGATCCACTAAAGCTCTCCTACTATCATCTGACACACTATGAGTATCCACCGCTCCTTTCTCTACTGATGCCCTATATGGAAGGTAGTAATTATCTATTTTAGTAGCGTCTTTTACTATCGCTTCAAAATGAGTTTTAAAACTGGTGCCTTGCGCCCATGGAAAAAATACCTCTGTCTTTAAATCATTAAGAGGTTTCTCATAACTCTTGAGCACTAAGTAATACTGTTGTGCATACCACTTCTCATTTCCTAGGAATGCGCCACAACCTAAGATAGGAAGCACAAGCTTATTTCTAACAGCAGCCTCCTTACACTTATCTAACTTAACTAAATGTGCTTCAATCACTGCGGCCAACTGATATCTTACCATCTGCGTCATTTGCTGCACCTTAGTATGATCGTTTGTCGCATCTTTGTTAGCGTTACCAGCTGTATGATCTCGGAAATCTGGCGCATGTATGGCTATTATTTGCAAGCTTGGCTTACCCTCTTGCTCCCAAAGCATTGGGCCAATGAGTGATGCTGGAGCCGCCAAAAAAGGAGTAATGCCTTTAGCATCCAGAACATTTTTCCCATGAAAAAATCCGCCCTGAAACTTACCCTCAGGCATATCAAGTTTAACGCCACGCCTTGCAAAACTTTTAAGGGAACCTTCAAAAGGCTGTTGTGCATAAGTAGGCAAATACGCCAATAAAGCCTCTTCCTGCGTACCCTCCAATCTAAGCGATGCTGCATTACCACCAAAATTATATGCATTCATGCAGTTAAGTACCGTAGTTAAGCAATCTTTGAGCACGCTTTCACTCAAATACTCACCAACTGATGCACCTTTTTCCCCAAAGCTATAGGTTAACTTCAGACCTGTACCACCGAATATCCCAAAATATTTTTTAATAAGAGAGGCTCTATCCTTTAAAAAACTTAAATGGTGAACCGACTTCTGAGCTCCATGAATTTTAAACGTGTCAAAATGTTCGAGGATTTCTATTTTCTCAGCTTTTTGTATTTCTTTGGTTGTTGGCATAATTTTTCTCTATTGCCTTAATATACTATATTATATTATAATAAATAATTAAAAAAAATCCGAGAAGAATTATAACAACTACAACGCCCTACTCACTTTAACACTCGTTAATGTATATAGTCCGCATGATTACATCACTTTAGGTCGATACTTTCGTGGTATATAACATCGTCTCACACAACATCCTCCATAATGGTTTTTGCAAAATGATTGAGCTCATGATATCGATATTTTGACTCACTGAGTACAGGGCTCAAACCATAAAATGTATATAGCCCAGAATTATACTTAAAATAAAACTCACCAAAATAAACAGATAATGATAAAACTAAGCTTGTTAACTGACGCACCAATTTATCAGGCAACTCCATTGTTAAGCGCAACCCATAATCTGGATGATATGAAAAAGGAACATAGTACCATACACCATTCATTTGCTCTAAATATAAAACCTTACCCCAACGTGTATGTGGCTGGAACCATAATTTATTATACCCTTGTGCAAGGTAATTAGGTTGTTCAAACAACGAATACCTAGGAACCTGCAGCCCTGCTTTCTTTGCTAACATAAGTAAGTTAGGTGTCTGATAAGTAGAGACACTCATTTGTGCCGGAGTAATTGGATTTATGGTTTGACAGCTAGCTTGGACACTCAACAAATAGGATTGCCATGCACATTCAACATAATCCTGGTCTGCAATGGCATAATGCGCTAAACCTATACCTAATGAAAAAAATACTTCTTGATATAAAAACATATCTGAAATATTGAACTCTTTACCCCTGTATGCCCAGAGATGTCCAGTATGCAAACAATACCTTATTTTGACTTCATTAATCAGATCAGTTACTGAAATTGCCACTATCTTTTTAGGATGATGAACTTGCAAAATACGAGAAAAGAGCGTGTCTCTATGTAATATAATTCCGTTAATCATTGATACCCAGTAAATCAAACAGTGCTATGGTTATCCCATTATCATTCATGCCAGACTCAAAATAGGCATACCCAGGAGATGGGTTAATCTCTAGAAAAAAGTAATCTTGGCCGCTGACGATAAAATCAATCCCTGAAAAATATAAATTAAAAGCCGAATTCAACATAATACATTGGTCAGAAACCCACTTTGGTAACCAAATAGATTGAAACTGTGTGGCCTGATCATAACGATAATCCACGCTTTTAGAATTTAGTTGTGTGGCAAATATTTGCTGCCCTACGACATGTACTCGAACATTAAATCGGCCACAGTCTTTTTGAAACAAAACCGGTTCATGAACCTGCTTGCGATAATTTCTGTCCGTATGATCCACAATAGACCGATGTGAGCTAATTGATTTATAGATTTCTTTATGCAGTGTTGGCACATAATATTGCTCATTAGCTAACACATAGCTATCTGGAATCGTAAAGCCAATCTTCTTTGCCACCATTAATTGCCATGTCTTAGAAAAATTACACAGCGTATCACGTGGACGGTTAATCACGTTTGGGTAAAAAGAATCTAATAACCATGACAAGAAATAATATTGATGATGGTTAACACCTTCAGAGGGTGCATCTAACAATCTATTATAGACTGACTTAACCTGGTTATGGGGGATTTCTCCCCCACTCAAAAACACCCAGCCATTTTGTTTAATTTGGATACTTACCCCAATTTCATTCACATCAATGAAAACAACAGAGCGGTGCTTTTTAGCATCAATACAACTAAAAAAATGTCGAATCACCACGTCGGATTGATTACCAATAACCAGCGTATACATTAGTTACTCCCAAACCCCTCCATGCGGTACAGCACTAATATCATCCTTCCCTTCCTTCCCATCTTTACCATCCTTAGCAATTGGCTTTCTAAAGTCTCCTGGTCCAATCACAATTGGGTTTAATATTTGAATCTCTTGCTCACTGATCATGTTTAACTCCATTTTTAATCCCTTGCTTAACATTACTTTCTGGATCCATAATGACTGACCCCTCTTGTAAGCTATGAAAGATAATTTGACCATTTACTGTGGAATGTTTGAGCTCTATTTTAGGCGGGCCAAAATAATGCGTCACATGCACATCACCAGAAACCTCAGAATGATCTAATACTGATCCTGACCCATTGATTTTGATGTCATCTTCAAAGTGTGTGTTCTCTGAAAGCAATACTCCTTTAATTTCCGCTATCTGATTAAGTTGACTATTTTTAAACTTAGCTTTGCCATACACTTGAATCGGTTTTTCAATGGTTGTTTGATTTAAATCTACCAAGCCAAACATTGTTTGTGCCCCGACACTGACAGGAAACCCTACAGATAAGAGTGGCAAGACTGAGAAAAGTTTTCGCATAAGCGCTCCTTATTTAACTGGAACAACCTTAGCAACTCATCCTCTAAATACCAATACGGGGTTTTTAGTTACACATTGGGTAATCTACGACATCAATGACAACCCAAAGAAAAATAGAGCAAACAAAACAAATTAACTTTTGCTGTTGAACTGTTCTCTACGAAAGGAAGGAATAAGTTCTTTACAGCATTATAAGTAACCAAAAGAATTAAGGTGACCATTGGTATAAATGCTAAAAGTAGAAACTCAGATTCTCCATCAATCCTGAACAATAAGGACATACCTATTATAAAAAAAAAATTGATACTCTATTCATTATTTTCCCACAAAGTTACTATTTAATAACAAATTGGCCAACGGCCGCGCTTTTGCAAGCGCCCCAATCCAAGTGGGCCCATTATTGCATTAAATAGCAATAGCATAGAGTCTCAAGATAGCAGCTAAAAAGGTATCGTTAAATTACAATTAGTGTACTGATATAAAGATTCAACTCATCCAAAGTAGGTTGCTACAGCAGCTTGACTACCCCATAATATTTTTGAGTTTCAGAGCTATATCCATATCACCTTCTACCGCAATACGTCCTGTGACAAATAATGAGACCACGCTTTCATCACCCGTTAAGGCTCCCTGCAAATCTGATTCGGATAACCTTAAGGTTACAACCGGATTATCATTTTCCCCTTCATGAACACTACCTTTTTCATCAATTAAAATAGCTTTGTCTTCCAACTGAATCAGTACACGAGCACCAATTTGATCTAATGGTAGTCTTTTTAATAGTTCTACTGTATTCATTATCTTCTCTTTTTAAATTTGTTAGTTTATAGCACATATCCAGAAAAAGTCATAATAAATTACTTTTTATTGAAATCAGTTCATTTGGCAATTATAATCAACATTTTTACTAAAGGATCATACAGATGAACCGTGTACCGTTAACACTAAAAGGTGAAATAAGAATACGAGAGCAGCTGACG
The DNA here is from genome assembly GCF_024172705.1 of Candidatus Comchoanobacter bicostacola. Classification (GTDB taxonomy): domain Bacteria; phylum Pseudomonadota; class Gammaproteobacteria; order Comchoanobacterales; family Comchoanobacteraceae; genus Comchoanobacter; species Comchoanobacter bicostacola. The sequence continues at coordinate 94,366 of NZ_CP092900.1, read as the reverse complement.
CATTTAAAGTCGCATGAACGACAAAAAATCAGGCAAGCACTGGAAGAAGCTCGAGCACATGGGGACTTAAAAGAAAATGCAGAGTATCATGCTGCAAAAGAGGCTCAAGGTATCATGGAGGCAAAGATTAGTTACTTAGAACAGCAACTACAGGCTTCAACAGTCATTGATGTAGCCCATTTACCCAATCATGGAAAAGTTGTATTTGGCGCTACTGTTGTACTCGAGAATATTGAAACTGATGAATTGGTGACCTATCAAATTGTAGGAGAAGTAGAGTCAGACATTGATCAAGGACTCATCTCATTTACCTCCCCTATTGCTAGAGCGTGTATTGGCAATCAGGCAGCAGACATCATCAGTGTAGAAACCCCTAAAGGAATCATAGAGTACGAAATCAAGTCGATTGATCTGGTGTAGTCAAAGAAGTCTCTAGCTTTTTAAAATGAGCCATCATTTTTAGCGCTTCAGGACTGTCATCATTAGATAGTGACTGATAAATTTCACTCAGAGTCGCTCTATCCTTACCTCGGTGATCGACACCATGATAGACATAATCATTCATAGTGCTCCTTGCATCAAACAACCGCTCTGCAGGTATTTGCTCAGGAAAATGACGCCACATGAATCGCAGAGCACGTTTATAAACAAACTCGTTTTTAATATCACTGAGTAAACTCACTCGCCCATTTTGCCCACTTGATAGAAACTTTTGGCACCAACTTTGCTCTTCTACCGATAAAAATCCTTCTGAATACAAGCTGGCATCCACATCAACTTGATCAGGGAAATGGGTTGCCAAATGTCTAAAATGATTAGACAAGTCATCAAAATGGCTACATGCCCCCAGCTTCGTGACATTATCTGCCACCAGTTTTGCGAGAGACTCAGGCTTTCGTTTTAAATATTTAGCTTTATAAGGCAATATAAAACCAGGCTCTCCATGTTTCTTACGTACCACAAGGTGATCAATAGCCGAAGTATCCTTAAGATCTAAGGGTTGATCCAATCGTAAAAATACACTCTGATTTTTCATTTGATGGTGGGGTCCAAGATAATATACTGGCACGTGATAATCATTAGCAGAACCCAGCCTGAGGTCTACAAGCACACCAACATTTTGGGGCCCATCTTCTTGGTGAGATAAATCGCTAATCCGTTGGTAATCTATATGTTTATCAAAGTACCCCAATAGGTAATCCCACATTGGCTTATTTAACCGCAATTGCTTTGCCAAAGCAACCGTAACCTGGACATCATGCAAAGCTTCATGTGCATTCCCTTCTAACCATTTATTTTCATGGTTCAAATCTTCTAATTTAAAGCTTGTTCGCCCATCTGGATGTTTAGGCCATTTCAAGCTATCGGGTGAATATAAATAATAAAAAACAACCAACGGAAGTACATCAAACCGCCCACAGTTATTCTGGTATTGATGGGTGTATACCGGCAATAAGTTTCTAAAAAACGCAAACCTTAGCATTCCATCATCAAAACCAAGGGTATTATAACCCCCGCTTAAGGTTGCTCCTTGATTCACTTGGTTATGTATTGTTTGAATCGCAGCACACTCAGACACACCTTCTTTATGATGGTCAATACTAATCCCATGAACATGATAAGCGTCTAAACTTGGAAAAGCATCTCTACGCCACTGTACCTTAATATCCGTTTGTTCAATGAGTTCAAGTGTATTTAAATCAACGCGTATGGAAGCATAAGATAAAATTTGATCTAGTGATGTTAACCCATTTGTTTCTAAATCATAAAATAAAAGCGTCTTACTCATAACAAACCTTGTGCTTCATATACTTTGTTTAACGTTTTTTGTGCTCTTATCTTTGCTTGCTCTGCACCTTTAGACAGGACATCCAATAAAAGCTGCTCATCATGTCTAAACTGACTAAAGCGATCCATAATCTCACCCACGCGTACAATTAAATCTTGGGCCAATGCTTTTTTAAAGCCACCATAGCCCTGCCCTGAAAACTCAGCTACTACCTCCATAGGTGTGCTATCATTTAGGACGGAATACATTTCAATCAAACTGGCTAATCCTGGTTGACTCTCAACATCATAAGCAAAGTTATTCAACGAATCCGTAACAGCCCGCATGATCTTTTTCTCAATTAATTTAGGCGTATCAGATAATGCGATATAACTGTTTACATCTTGATCTGACTTAGACATTTTCTTCAACGGATTAGTCAATGATTTAATTCGAGCACCATATGAGGCAATCACCGGTTCTGGCACATTAAATGCCTGCCCAAACTTATCATTAAAGCGAATCGCTAAGTCTCTTGCCAGCTCCAAATGCTGCTTTTGATCTGCTCCCACAGGGACTTTATCTGCTTGATAGGCTAAAATATCAGCTGCCATTAAGACTGGATATACATGCAATCCGACCCCTATTCTTTCTCGTTTAGCATGCTGAGTCTTATCCTTAAACTGTGTCATCCGATTTAATTCACCAATACTAGTTAAGCAACTTAAAATCCAAGCTAACTCTGCATGCTGAGGCACATGTGACTGAGTAAAAATGATACTTTTATCCGGGTCAATTCCGCACGCCAAATAAAATGCAACCAGGTCAAGTGTTCGCTTCTTAAGCACCTCTGGTGACTGAGGCACCGTAATTGCATGCAAATCAGCAATTGCAAATAGACCGGAATCTCCTTGCTCTTGTAGCTTTAACCAATGAATAATCGCTCCCAAATAATGACCAATGCCTAAGTCACCTGATGGCTGAATCATACTAAACACTACTGACACTTCTGGCTCCTAATAATCTATCAGTAATCTAGCATATTAATCGTTGATACAAAACACTTCAAACCTAAGTGCTTAGCGCAATCAATTTATCTAAAGCAAGCACCCTGACTACATAAGGCATAAACAACCGGGGTAAAACAGGCTCCCATAGCTTTAGAAGCGCTCCAGCAACAATTACTCACTATGTAAAGGCAATCAACCCCTTTAGGCCTTACCTCTGACCATACAGCGCCCTGAATAGAGAAGTCAACATCTTCAATCATTCGAGAATTAATTTTAACTGCAGCCACTGCTATTTCCTGACAAGCCTTTAAACGATCCGATGCATAATGAAAGGACCAAGCATTATTATTCTTTATAGATTCCCATACAATTTCATAATGATCATTCCAATAACACTTCATATCAGAATGATTCTCACTAACTCTCTGTAAAACACAATCCATAAATTTAGCTAGCGCAAGCTGCTGAATGTACAACATGGGTTGCCCTAACAAGAGAGCATACTCACTATCTGCTGCCCGCTTATCTTTTTCAAACTGCTGCTTAATATTTAAAAAAACATTAAAATACATGCCAGAAGCATCTCTGAAGTATCGACAGGTCTCACGTATTGAGCACAGGTCATTGATCCCCATGCGGCTAAAAATAAAGTATGAAAGTATTTCAACAGGAAATTCTGTTATTTTGATATCTTTGATAATGATTGTTCACCCATTCAATTAATCTAACTGAAGTTACTATATGTCTATACCTAATGTCTACGCCCAGATAAATATTAATCAAACGCTTAGTATCAACTCACTTGTTTTAACCAGCTACCTCAAGATGAGTAGATGCCACAAACAGATAAACAAAAAACAACCCCCACTTTTCATACTCTTAAAAGAAATATCCATTAAAAAGTTTGCAAATTACAACTATTTGTGGGATAATTAACATAATATGAAAATTTAATATGTTTATACCACAATTAGCCAACACCTATGGTGCAACAAGCATTTTATTGTGGTCTATGACTGCAATACTCGCTGTCTCATTAAATCGCATCCCTGCATTTGAAGCTTTAGCTATTATTAGCACCTTTGGTTTTATTACCTGCTTTTTGATGAATAGCTATCAAAATAATTGGAAAAAAATATGGGATCATTCTAAGTTTATCATCATTGCAACCGTCATCGGAATAATAGGGAATGACTGCTTCTACCTACTCTCTTTCCGTTATGCCCCACCCCTTCATGTTGACCTTATTTGTTTTCTATGGCCTATTGCATTCTTAATCACCCAGTGGTTTGCAAATAAAAAAATCAATTACCAAGAGCTTGCCGCTGTGCTGATTGCCTTCTTAGGAATAGCAATAATGCTATTATATGATAATAAAACTAATTATAGCCCAACCTATTTAATTGGCTATAGCATGTCTTTTTTATCAGTTGCCTTTTGGATCGGTTATTTATACCAATCGAAAAAATATGGTAAAGCCATTCATGAGCTATTTGCAGTAATTACTTTCTGCGCAACACTCTGCTTCTTTATCACCCATTGTCTATTTGAAGATTTTGTTACACCAACACTATCTGAGACTGTATTTATGTTTATTATTGGCAGTGGCGGCCATTGTCTAGCTTATATTATGTGGGACTATGCTGTAAAGTTTGGTAATACCGGATTTATTTCTATACTTACCTATGCAGCCCCCATCTTATCTACACTGGGTCTTATCTACTTTGGACACGCCCAAGCATCTACTGGATTTTATATCGCTATTACCTGCCTCATTGGCGCCATCAAAGTTATTCAACGCCCAAGAACAAGCATAGCAGGCTAATGCACAGGCCAGAATTCCACACAAATTTAATTTACCTTTAACTATCCCCCCTCAAAAAAAGCAACAAGCAACTCATTTATCAATAAAAAATCACTTTTTACTAGCATCAGGGTTAAAAATAGTATATGATCTATCGTATTTAAGATCTCAACAGCGAGGTATAATAATGAGCATATGTATTGTGACAAAGAAAGTCAGTCAAGTCGGGAACAACCGATCACACGCGAGAAATGCGACAAAGCGCACCTTCAACGTCAATATACAAAAGAAAACGTACATCCTTCCAAATGGCAAGCGTGTACGTGTAAACATATCCACGCAGGGTATTAAAACAATTGACAAAAAAGGTGTTGAGCATTTAGCTGAGCTTCTAGAGCCTAACTCTTAAACCGGAAATATCTATGGCCAGAAAAAAACCATCCAAAAAAGGAAGACAAGCTATCTTATTGATTCATAAGCATGAAGACGGAGTAGTAGAGAAAAGCTATGCTACGGAAGTTAACACGCAGAAGCAAAAAATGGAAGGCACTGGAAAACTCAAGCTTAGAAAGTTTTCTAAGAGAGCTAGAAAGCACGTTTTGTTTACTCAAGATAAAGTTTAACAGCCAATATTGAAAGCAAGAACAGCAGCTATAGCTGCTGTATCTGTTCTTAGCGTCCCTTCACACAGCTTAAATTGCTGTCCAAAGTTACTCAGCTCAAAGTCACTAAAGCCTCCTTCTGGGCCTACAATGACATCACAAGGAGCTAATAGTTGACCGACTCTTTTCTCAGCATGCTGTGTAAACACATAGCGCACCACATCTTCCTTTAGATAATCATCTACTGTCTGAAACAACAGTTTAGGGATATGAACCTGCTGGGACTGTTCACAAGCAGCAATCATAATTTTTTCCCAACGTACCTTCTTTTTTTCCCAAACTGACTGATTAATCGCAACCGGTGTATGCTCCATGGGTAATAGCACAATCGCACTCACCCCTAACTCTGTCGCCTTTTGAATAATAAACTCAAGTGTAGAAAACTTAGGAACCCCCAGTACAAGCCTCAATCCATGAAGTGGCTTTTTAAAAATATATGATGATGGATCAACATTCAGTTTTGTTTGCTTTCTATCATGGTAGGCTATCTGAGCTGCACATTGATTTCCTAGCCCATCAAACAATACTAAGGGATCATTTAATCGCAAACGGAGTGCCCGTACATGCTGATGAGCCTCAGGAGGCAGAACAAGCTCTTCCCGAGCTTGAATCGACTGTATCCATAAATAGTTCATACATAAAACAAAGATATATTAGGCAGGATACTCTAAAGCAAACTGTCTAGCAACAGGGGCACCATTTTCATTAGAGTTTAAATCACCCTTCGGCTCAATTGCGAGCAGACCACTGCCTTTTTCAACCGTGTCTGATGACACACTATCTGAGCGCTTCATTGATGAATCATCTTTATCCTTAGGCTTCCAAATCCATTTTACGATCAAGACCAGTAATTCAGATAAAACAAGTCTTAGTGCAATAATTGGGATATATAGCTTAGATAAGAAAGCACGAACACTTACTCTTGCTGCTGATGATACTGCTCTAAAAGTAAATACCGAGTAATTATGTAGTGAGTGGAATACAGATGCAATCTCAATACCCCCAGACCGTAATGTTACAAAAGAGAATAAAATACCCATCAAGCTATGATAAACAAGTGCACCAATTCCAATACTAGCAGCACCTAGAACAGAAGCATGAGCAAAGCCAAAGATAAAGCCCATAAACAAGCCTAGCATCAAGGTATGAACAACCTTAGCAAAAGTTGTCTTTTTACCTTTACGGTTCGTGAACCCCATTTTTTCAAGCAACGCCATTAAACCAGACCTGTAAATAATTTCTTCTACCAAGGGTTGGATAGCATACATGACTGCATTCAATACCATAGCAATTACTGCAGGCAACCCTAATGCTGCAAATGAGGCAAACGCTGCATAGTTAGAAGCATAATATATAGCAGGAGATGTCAGCACGAAAATCAAAATAGCGCCAAAAGTTAGCATGAGCGCACGGCCAACACCTTTCTTATTTTGAAATATAGCATGTAGCTTATATCCACACCTGTTGGCCAAAGCAAAAAGGTATAATAAACTCAACGTCCAGAATACAATTTGAGAGACCAGTGACAAAGCCGCGCCATAAACGACGATATATGGTGTTAACTGGAATAATACAGTTACTAATAAATAATATGCAGCAAACATGACCATTGGATCCTTATAGAAAGGAACCTTATCTCCCTTCTCTTTATCCCTTGCATAAATATGCTGTGATGCAAATAGGGTTACTACATAAATAATACCGTCCCAACTACATGCCGCCATAAATGATAATGAAAGCCAGAAAGAATCTGCAAAATCACGCCATGATACTTTTTCACCCTTCATCCATGCATTAGTGACCTTAACCAACGTCAGCAAAGTAAACATAACAGCAAAGACTTCTACGTAAAATATAAAAGCTGTTGTTGATGCTGCTGCAAACAAACCAAAGCCGCTTGTAAACAATAACGCACCTAGCGCACCAAAGAATTTAAACCAGTTTGAATTTATATTGACGGACTTCATATTCATAATTATTTATATTTTTTATCTTAAACATATAATAGCATAAACAATGTAAAAGTCAATAGCGGGAAAACTTACAAGAGATTGATTTTTATCACATATTATCATTTTTTCGAAACCAGCATATTCTAGCATTGTGAGAAAATAAATTCATCCCCATAATTGAATACAGAAACAAAGCCCTAGTGACCAGAGCCTTAACCAGGGTTCTTATGCACAAAACCAGCACAAAAACATGAAAGTGTAAAATAAATAAACTGCAATAAGCCCAATAACAATATTGACAGGTAAGAAGTAAAACCTGGAAATATTACACTTTTGCTAACGTACTCGTTGCAAACATCAATGGCGCTAACGTTAGCACTGAAATATAAGCAAATACCCTATTTTAAGATAATTTATTACCAGACTAAGGTTCAAACAGACTTTTTTCAGTACACACAAGGTAAGAAATGTCTCACAAACAATGGCGCATTATACCCATTGGCATTGGATACTATTGATAGAATAATACCCATAGAAACAAAACAAAAAACTATGTATATAAATAAAATTTTATTCTGTCATCCTGATGGGAGCATCTATCTCTCCATCAAAGCTCAATTAGTCATATACCATCCTTACAAAAATAGCACCCACACGCTTAACGACATTCTTAAGAAACTCCCACCCTTAGAGCGTAGTAAATTTAAGCGTATTTTAAGACAATTGTTCTTCTAGTTTTTTGATTTTTTCTTGAGCTTGAATTAAAAGATCTTGTGTAACTTGATACTCCTGCTTAGAAACAAGACCTAGGCGCAGAATCATTGAGCGTATCGCAAAATTACACTCTTGCTTAAAGCAACGCATTAAAGCACGTATCGGCCTTGGAAATAATGAGTAATACTCATCAAAGTCTTCTAATTTTGGGTCTTGCATACCACCCCCTCTAAGTAACGTGACTCCACCCAGCTTGCAAATACAATCAACAACTCAATTTGGGTATCACGAGCTTGCTTGCACCAATCTTTAATAGAGGCCATTCTATCTGGATAGCCACTGTGGTAAAAAATTGCGTACAACTTCGCTCTAAACTTATAAACTTGGGCTAACTTATCATCAAAAGAAAGTGCACACGTCAATACATGCTTCTCTTGTTCTTTTAATAACTGAGGGTGTGTAAATAATAATCGCTTTAAACGCTTAATACGCATCAAACCACTATTATTGTTTACCAAGTAGCTCTCTTTTAATGCATGACTCAAAACCTGAATACTATATTCACGGCATATCAACATCCGCTCATTCAAAATGGATGCTAAACCAGCCTTAACCCGATCCCTTGCTGGCATTACATAACAAACCTTAGCCAACCCTAAATAAACCAGTATCTTTAAATAAACGTAACCTAGATCAAATTCAAAAGGACGACTGGATAGTTTTGCGGATCGAGGATATGCATGGTGATTATTGTGCAGCTCTTCTCCCGCAATAAAAACACCCCACGGTATAATATTACAAGATGCATCCTTAGACTCAAAATTTCGATAACCTAGATAATGCCCAACCCCATTAATAATACCCGCAGCTGTTAGTGGCACCCATAGCATTTGCGCAACCCAAATAATAAGCCCCTGTGTGCCCCATAAATACAAATCAATACACAACGTTAATATAACTCCAGACCCTTTGATTCGATAAACATGACGCTCAATCCAATCATCTGGACAATCATGCCCATACCGCGACAATACCTCTTGACTTTGTGCGCTACGACGATATAACCAAACCCCAGACAATAACACAGCCCAAATTCCATAAACCTGTGGGCTATGTGGATCTTCTGATGTCTCAACATGCGCATGGTGTTTTCGATGCACAGCAACCCACTCTTTTGTCGTCATCCCTGTTGTGAGCCATAACCAAAATCTAAAAAAATGTGCAACCACTGGGTGTAGTGTACATGCCTTATGCGACATAGATCGATGTAGATATAAAGTTACCGCAATCATCGTCACATGGGTAAGTCCCAGTATGCACAACACTACCTGCCAATGACTTAATTGAAAAAGACCCTGCACAACAACCCACTCCCTAAAAACACTTCCATATTACACTATAGCATTAAACCTTACTTGCCTCATGCTCTTTTAATAACTCAATGCAATCTACAGGACAAAACACAATACACTGAGGCTCATCATAATGCCCTTGACACTCCGTACATAAATCGGGATCTATCTCATAGATGTCAACACCTTGACTGATTGCTTGATTCGGGCACTTATCTTCACATACATCACAATTAATACAATCGTGATTAATCTTTAAAGACATTAAAAGCGCTCCATCCTATCCAAGCGTTCCCAAGGCAAATCTAAATCACTACGCCCAAAATGACCAAAGGCTGCAACTTGTCTAAATATAGGTTGATTTAACTCCAATGCTACAATCATAGCTTCTGTTGAAAAATCAAATATAGACTCAACTTTACTTAATATCATTGACTCCGGTATTTTAAAGGTTCCAAAGGTATTGATTGATACGGCAACCGGTCTGCTTTTACCAATCGCATAAGCTAACTGTACCTCACAGCGTTCTGCTAAATCCGCAGCTACAATATGTTTAGCAACATACCGAGCCATATAAGCACCCGTCCGATCAACCTTAGTTGCATCTTTTCCTGAAAAAGCACCGCCTCCATGATGACCAACACCGCCATAGGTATCCACAATAATCTTACGCCCTGTCAAACCACAATCTGCATCCGGCCCTCCCTCAATAAAACTACCCGCAGGATTAATAACAAACCGAGTCTCCTCAGTGATTAAGTCCTTAGGAATAATTGGGTCCAGAATTTCATTTTGCACTAAAGCCCTAAGATCAGATAATGAGAACTCAGCCACGTGCTGTGTCGAAATCAGCACCGTATCCACATAACTCGGTTGATTTCCAGTATAGGCCATTGTAACCTGTGCTTTAGCATCAGCCCCAAGCATAGGATTGGATTGACGCACTCTTTTTTGCTGCTGCATCAGCTGATGTGATAAAACTACTGAATAAGGCATAAACAAATTATTCTCATTACAAGCATAACCAAACATAACGCCCTGATCACCCGCACCGATGCGGGCATCACGATAATGATCAACACCATGCGCAATTTCTTTAGACTGCAACCCCATATGGATTAGAAGCTCTAACTCAGATGCACATACTTTTCGGTTATAAACCTCAGATAACACACTGCATACTGCATCTGCATAATTAATATCCGAAGATGCTGTTAACTCTCCAGCTAAACCAATCCACTTACCTTTAATAATCGTTTCACAGGCTACTCGCGCATGTTTATCAAGCATCAACGCTTGATCAAGTACCGCATCAGAAATTTGGTCTGCTATTTTATCCGGATGGCCATCAGAAACAGATTCTGATGTCACTAATCTATAACTCATAACAATTCTAAGTATATAATAAAATTAATAAATAACATAAATCACCCTCTATTACACGCATTAATCTTAAATACAACCAGAAGTAAGAGATTTCTTACATATGAATCAACATGACATCCAATAATAAAATAACGTAGTATAGTGTATATTTTATAAACTAACTCTTGCAATGACGAAAGTACTATATATAGAAGATGATATCCTTACCGGACAAATATGCACTAAAATGTTTGAGATGATTCCAAACACCTCTCTAAAGGTATGCACTTCCGGGTATGAAGCTATTGAGCATTTAAAAAGTCATCAGTATGACTTAATCTTACTCGATCTAAGCCTGCCCGACATTAGTGGATTAAAGATCGCTGACTGCTTAAAGTCACAACATGAGCTAACCGTGCCCATGATATTAACCAGTGCACATATTGACTCTGATATGAGTTCACCTCTAGTCGATCAAGTGGTTGAAAAACCGATGACCATTGCTAAACTCAAAGAAATACTCACCCGTTATACAGCTTACTCAGGTTAAGGACATCATTTCAAAATCAGCTTTCATTGCACCACAATCAGGGCACAACCAATCTTCAGGGACATCTTCCCATAATGTTCCTGGCTTTATTCCATCCTCAGGCCAACCGATCGCCTCGTCATATACAAGACCACAAATTAAACACCAGTAACGCTTATACTCCATCGACTACCCATCAAAATATACACAAAATATCTTAATTTGGTATAATTTACAAACATTACCTATTTATGGTATCATGCCTTCGAGGTAAATAGCATGAGCAAAACAGCTTGGTTCTTTTTTGGGATCTTAATTACAACAATGTTTAGAGCACCCCTGTACGTAGGTATTATCCTAGGCATTTATCTAGCATACAAATTTGGTGATCCGATACCTACCTTTCAATGGTCAAACCATTTCCATACTTTTTCTGTAGCATCTTATCACCACCACTTATTTTCAAGTTTAGGTCTTTTAGCAAAAGCCGATGGCGTTATTTCACAGGCAGAAATTAGCTATGCTAAGCAACATATGCAAAAAATAGGTCTTAATTTCCATCAAACATCCAGTGCAAAGAACTCATTCAAAGAAGGATCAATGGGGCTCAATCTAAATAAAGTATGTACCTACATGCAAATTATAAGCATGCAAAACCCTACTTTAGTTGAGCAATTCTTACTTGTTTGTGAAGGGATCTGCCATGTTGACGGTGCCCCCTCTAGAAATCAAATTAATATACTGAATCAAATCAAGTTTTATACCCAAAGACAAAATCAGAACCAGCATCAGTACCGCCAACAAACCAACCACCAACCTTTTAGAGCGTTTAACGGCATACAAAACGCATATCAAACCTTAGGCGTTAGTGCCAATACTTCACTGGCTGATGTCAAAAAAGCCTATAGACGCTTATTAAGCAAATATCATCCAGACCGTCACCCTGACCCGAAAAAAAAGAAAATAGCAGAAGAGAAAGTAAAAGAGTTCCACAGTGCTTGGGATACCATTCGTAAACAACACGCTGACAAACAACGCATATGAACTTTATACTCCCCTCTTTACTAGCAGCACCTTCACTCAATTTAGCTGACTGTATTACTCAGCTTATGCAATTAGGCCTTAAGGATCTACACATTGATTGTATGGACTTTCAATACACCCACAATTTTGGGTTGAATATCCAAAACATGAAAGATATAAGATCACGCTATCCAGAGTGCACTTTAGATGTTCACCTAATGACTAAGCCCACCTCAAAAGCACTTCTGAATCAGCTAATTGAGATAGGCATTAAAAACATTAGCGTACACTGGAACACCCTTGATACAGCTACCCAACAATGGCTCATAAAACAACCCATTGACTTGAGAATTGCTCTTTCACCCGATGAAAGCATCCCCTCTAACTGCCCAACTCAACGCTTACTCATACTCTGTGTCAACCCTGGGTTCTCACATCAAGCCCTGCAGGTTTCTATGTTAGAAAAAGCCAAACAAGCCAAACAGCAAGGATTTGATGTTATGCTTGATGGTGGCATCAATCTGGACAATATAGAAAAAGTTCTTAAAGTGAACCCTGATCATATTGTTATGGGCGGCGGGCTATTAAAACACAGCCCCGAACAACAAAAAAGCATCCTCTCTAAGATTAAGGATCTTCGAGGCTGAGCATTCCTGAGTTATCATTATAAGCAAATAACTCTGCATAACGACCCCAATCAATCATGGTCCTTAGTACGGCATGAGAGGCTGCTTCACTTAAGTTACTCTTAAGCACATCTAAGAATAAATCCTTATGCATACTGTGTGCAGCAGCACGTTCTAAACGCTCTCGAACATTTAAAGCCAGTGGGATATAATCTAAAATCTGTCTTGCAAAGATTTTCTTTTTATCGAGGATACTGGCCTCTGCAAAGGATTTACCAGCCTCTGTTAAATTGAACTTGCCATTCACAACCGATGCAAAACGTAGAATCTCAACCGCCTCTGCTACTGGGAGCAGCTCATCAATATCTAAATGCATCTCATCAGCAACATCTGATAAATCTGAACCTTCTCCCCCCTCCAGTGAGGCCAGGAACTCTAATAAACCGGTCAAGTTTGAAACAGCAACGCTCGGTAAACGGTAGTCTACCCTAACTGTTCTAAACCGCATACCAGCCCGCTTAGACTGGAAATTAATATCTGAGATCCTTCGGTAAACCTCATCAATATACGCACTCATTTTTTCTTCATGGTCATCTCTTGGATGTGGTAGATCCACAACCATTTCAGAACGCACATTTCCTGGGTCTGAACCAAAGATTAAAATACGGTCAGCCATATAAACGGCTTCTTCAATGTTATGCGTTACCATAAGCATTGATTTTAAATTTGTTTTCTTACTTATCCACAGGTTAATTAGATCACCACGTAAGTTTTCTGCTGTCAGCACATCCAGTGCTGAAAAAGGCTCATCCAATAGAATTACTTCTGGATCAACCACTAAAGCTCTTGCTAACCCTACCCTTTGGGAGATTCCTCCTGATAATTCTCTTGGGTATGCAGATTCGAAACCATCCAAACCGACAACATCAATTGCTTTTAATGCCTTTTCTCTTCTAACCGCTGGGTCAAACTCAACGCCCTCAATCGCTAACTCTACATTCTGCAATACCGTCATCCAAGGCAGCAATGCAAACTGCTGGAATACCATACTCAGCTTTGGAATAGATCCAACAACTGGTTGCTGATTATAATACCTAAGCCCTTGTGTGGGTTTGATTAAACCCGCAATAATCCGCAATAAAGTAGATTTTCCCGACCCAGAAGTCCCTAACAAACAGATAATTTCACCCGGATTGATGTGTAGTGATACATCATCTAGCACTAAAATCTCATTTTTAGGTCCCTTACTAAAAGCCTTTTTAATATCTGTTACTTCTATAATTGGTTTCATTTTTTTCATAGATTCCCCCCATAGCGTTGCGCAACGAATCGATACAGCGGCATCCACACAAATCGATTAATCACTAATACATACACACACATGACCAGCACACCCAGGTACACATTTTGACTCAAACCCTCTTGTGAAGCCTGCATGATGTATGCACCCAAGCCCTGTGCATAGATTCTCTGCCCATTCCAATCTACAGCCTCAGCTACAATACTGGTGTTCCATGCGCCCCCTGCAGCGGTCAGCATTCCAGTAACCATTGAGGGCAGTATACCTGGCATCAAGACCCGTTTAAACATCAACCACCGACTCATTTGTAATGCATCAGACAGCATTAATGCATCCTCAGGCATAGCTCTAACACCTGCAATCACATTGAATAATACATACCATTGGGTACCGAGCACAATCAACGGTGACAACCAAATATCTGGATTATAACCTCTATAAATAATAACCGAGCCAATCAAAGGATAAAGCATATTAGGCGGGAAGGATGCTAAGAACTGAACCACAGGTTGTAATATATCTGCAACCCGCTCATTTAGCCCCAGGTAAATCCCAACTGGAGTCCAAATTAATGCGCAGAGGATCACCAGCAACATCACGCGCATTGCTGTGTAAAAACCCAGTACAAATACCTCTGTTAACATATCAAGGGTAATATCAGGTAGTGAAAATACAGCATAATAAACAAGCAATGCAGACACTGATGCAGTTAGCATATATCCTAAATAAGCATGCCAATCCCGAACACGAAATACTCTGATATTGAATCTAGAGCTATGTTTCTTCTTTCTGGCTGAAATCCAAAGCCATACTCGTGTGAACCCAAGTTGTATGACCGATAGCAATACTGAATGCTTAGCCATTTTCCATACCCAATTAGGCTTTCCACCCTCACCCTTTCTGGCTCTTAGCCAATAGTTAAGTGGACGGAAAATCATTTGATCATAGATTAAAATAACCACAAACAAACATGCAATTGCATAATAAATAGCCGCTACATTACCCTCTTTTGTAGCTTGAGCAATGTATGCGCCTATTCCAGGCAGTGCTACATCATGATTTGCAATGGTAATCGCCTCACCAGCAACCACAAAAAACCACCCTGCCGACAAAGAAAGCATAGAGTTCCAAATCAAACTAGGGGCTGCAAACGGAAGTTCTAACTTACAAAACTTTTGCCAGGGAGAGAATCGGTAAATAAACGCCATTTCTTGATAATTAACCGGAATGGTTTTCAAGCTTTGATAAAAGGCTAAAATCAAATTCCAGACTTGTGAGACAAACACTGCAAATATAGAAGCGATCTCTGGCCCTAAAAAGCTACCTGGAAATGCGTATAAAAACCATATAAAAGCCAGCTCTAAAAATCCAATGACTGGAATAGACTGCAACACATCAACAGCGGGTAGAATAATTCGTTCAGCTGTCGCACTTTTTGCTGCCATGCTCCCAAAAATAAAGGCCACAAACAGTGATACTGCAAGTGCAACAAACATCCGTAGTATGGTTCTAAACGCATAGTAAGGCAGTCCCCAGGGATCTAAATCAATATTAATTGGATCACCAACCTCATAAGGAATTAGTATGTCACTTGCTGTTTGAGACAACAAATATAAAAACAGCATGACCATTATAAAAACAGTTATATCCCACCACACAGACCGTGTCGTATATTTAATATCACGTGTTGAGAAAAAATTGATTAATGGCATTTACAAACCTCCTGTTCGAGTGTAGACTTTTTAGCGATATCCTTCAACCGTTTATCACACAACTACTGATAACAAATAGAAATGACTTATGAGGCCTTATACAATTGCCAGAGGATGTATTAACTGGCTATATCAACTATTCCAAGGAGAGGACTCAACCATCGATTGCTGCCAATGCTCTGAATATATGGATTTAGTGACTACAAGTAGTGATATCTTGGGATCTGATGCTCTATGCATGATACTACCTAACTATAAAAAATGGGCACAAGGAGAACCCTGTTGTTATGAATGTCCAAGAAATAGATCTAAGGAAGCTAACGCAGGAACAGAGTATGTATCACTTACTCAAAAAACACCGTGAATGGTGACACAAACAAAAAACAGGCACTACGATTTTTAGGGACGATAATCCTTGGGTGGCAACGGAGGCCGACCCGCTTTCTCAACAGCATCCTTAGCTGTTTCTGAGAAAAAGTCTCCCGACTTCGACTTCTTAATAGCATCTTTATTCTCATACACGTCACTCTTTTCAATCATCTTCACATGCTCTTTAAACTCTGCTTTAAACGCTTCTCTTAACTCCCTTTTATTTACTCCAGGCTTCATCACTTCTACAATAGATTTAAACTTCCGCATTGCAAGTGAGCTCATCTGTGGATTATAATCAGAGGGAAGATTCTCGGCCTGAGCCTTCAAATCATCAACAGTACGACCGCCTAACTGTGTGTACAAACTCACTATTTTATCAATAAAATTTTCAGCTGTTCCTTGTTGGAGAGCATTGTGTACACTATCTGCTGCCGATCCAGCAGATTTCACAGTATTTATCTCTAAAGCCTGAGCCTGGTTTGAATCATATTTCATTACCTTTCCGTTTTCTACTGGCAGTAACTCCCAACTATCGCAAAGTTCACCAAAGCTGTATCCTCGTAAATTTTTGCGATAGTAAAACCGATGGTCATTTGGATTATAGGTCCAATCGTTCAAGAACTTTCTAGCATCTTCATTGCCCTCATGTTTGTTCCTATACATTTCAACAAGATCTCCAACCACAGCGTCTGGCGTAGACCCATGATAAGAGCCTTCATCGGTAGCATTAGCCTTCTCTCCACCATCATGTACATCATTGCCTCTTTGTGCAAGTAAGTCTGCAGCGATACCACGATACATTTTACAATTATCCAACTTTGCTAGGCCTAGTAAACTATTTAGCTGAGAAATTGCTAATGGCTTCATATGTAAAACAGCCCTTTCCTCTCCATTAACAACATGAAGCTTAGAATTCTGTCTTACACTACCTGTGAGCGCCAGTTTTGCCGCTTCATTCTCACTTTTTGTATAAGCATCATAACAAACCGCTTTAATATTTGAAAACCGCTCTGGATGGTCGTTTAATATCTTGTTAAGTGTTTGTGCAAATATTGTAGGCATGACGTCCATAAATTTACCTGCAAACTCACCACAACCTATCCCAGGCATCATCACAAAAGCACCCTCTGCTGGTGGCGCTGTGGCATTAATATGCAATAGTGCGGCTTCTAGCTTAGGTCGCAAATTTTCACTAATATTTTTTTCCTCTCCAAGACCTAGCGCTGTTCTATAATCCTCATTATCAAATAATGGCCCATGACCTAATGCGCCACTAATAAATACTGGTGTGATTTCTTTAACATGCTCTTCATCATTAGGCTCAAACCACTTTCTAGCTGACCCCCTTGATCCATTACCGACTACCTTATCCGGTGATGTCCCCGCTGATATGATGCCATCTAATATTGCTACTTCATCTGGATTCCAACCGCTAACTATAGCGGGAGAGGCACTCTCTGCAAATAAACGAGGTTTTTTTGTAGCAGATAATGCCTGAATTAACTTGTCTACTGTTAAGTTTTGAACCTCAATACCCTGGAGTCCCAATACACGTTGGAGGTTAGCACCCATTGTTTTTCCCCCACTTTTTAACTTATTTAGATAGAGTTCAGCCTTTTCCTTAGTGACAGGCGAGCAGACAATATTATACCGAGGTCCTGATAGAGCAACCTCCGCCAGCTTGATCCGTGGTCGTTTTAATGGCCGGGGCTTTGATCCTACCCTTCTTCTTGATGCAGGTGGTCCCACATACGGTTTTGGAAGGGCCGCTTTTATCTCACTTACTATCGCATCAATCTCAGATCGCTTGTCCTCATTATTTACTCGTGGATTTGCATCTGCATCATCAAAAAAGTGATCAAACACCGCATTATCCCACTCAACTGGAGTCATCTTTGATAAACCTACCTCAGCCATCTTCATATAACCCGTTAAAAAATCCTGATAATCGGCACAAGAGTCAGGGAATTTCTTACCATTTTTAATATAGCAATAATATAGCTCTAGCTGATTCATACTGCGAAGCGTACTTCCGCCTGCTCTATTAGATAACGCTTTTATTTTTGGATCCGTTGATTGATACAATGCATTAAGCCTACCCTTTGGCTCCGCAGCCACAAAATTAGTCATTACATCTGCATCAGTAGAACTTAGCACCGTATTCGCAAAATGACCTAATGTAGATTCATATTGATTCTTTTTAGCCTGCGTTGTATCATAAGCGCTACAAAAAGCCTTCAGCTCTTCCTTCCTTGCTTCCTTGCTTCCGCCGCCTTATCCTCCAGGAGAAAGTGTTCTTTTACTTTATCTTTACCCGTTTTCTCCTTCAACTCTTTCTTAATAAAGTCTACTGCACCTTTTATATAGGTCTTTACAAACTTTTTCGTATCATCATTCTCCACACCGCTTAATAGACGAGTGTCAACATCTTGCTCTGTATTAATTCCAGACGCTTTTAAACAATAAACAAGTTCAGCCTGATTAAAGGTGCGCCAAATCTCACCTCCGAATGCTCTACTCATGTTTTTAAAAGGTAGTGATGCTAATTCAGCAATCGCTGCTAGCTTACCGTATTTATCCTCCGGCGCTGCGCTGTTATACTCTTGTAAGCTCGCATCTTCTATCTTACCTAAATTTTTAACAAACGACGCTAATTTCTCCTCAGGAGAGCGCGTATTCTCATAATTAAAGTCTCTGCACACTGTTTTTAAAGCACCTAGCATATCCTTACTATTAATAGCCGTTAAGATATGCTCAGCCCCATATAGTTTAGCGCGCACAGCTAATGTAGCTTTGAAATCGCTGTCATCTGCGCGCACTTTCTCCAACCCATTTGCTGCCATTTCTACATATTTTTGTACAATAAACTTCTGATCAGGAGTCATGGATTGTTGAATCCGGTTTAAATACTCAGGATCTGCAATCTGTGCCAACATAACATTAAGTTGACTAAGTCCTTCGCTTGATAGCCCCATTCTCATCAAGTGATTTATATGACCATTATCATGGAAAGTTTCATACACATTTACTGAAGTCTTTTTCAGAGCAGCGATAAGACCTGGTTTTTTAGCATATTCTCTTGCAAAGTCTGCCAGACCATTGACTGCCGCTACACGATCTTGATTTACCGTCTCACCGGGCTTGATTACCACTAGTTGCATGTCAAAGTCCGTAACAGCATTAGTAAATGGATGTTTTCCATCATCTATATACAACACATCACCTCCTTCGCCTTGGAGAAGACTAATAGCAGCAGTAAGATGAGTTTTCTTATTAACACCCATGCTCTTACTATTCGCAGTGTCCTTTGTAACCTCTATACCCATATCATCAAACAGGTATTTCATAAATGTTCCCCCCTTGGTATGTGAGACCGCAATACACTTTGTACCTTGATCGACAGCACTTTTGACTAATGTTTTCATGTTTGGTGAAATAAATTTTTTAAATTGTGTAATACATGTTGCATTCTTGTGTAGTTTATCTCCAAAATCCTCGGAGATTCCACTACCTTCAGGATCTTGTAACAGTATTTGTAATGCTTGTTTAAATGATAGATCTATATCTTTGAATTCTTTAGAACACTTGCCTTTCAAACGCGCCTTAAACTGCTTAGCAAGTTTTTTTCTATCGCTTGAGGAAATCTGTTTCAAGGCATTTAACATAGTTTTTCTTTTTCCGGGATCTACATCTGTAAACTTATTAATCTCGTCACCAGTTATTCCACTATTTATAATGGCTTCCTTAATAGCTGGTAGTTCAAGCAGCGACTCGGCAACCCGATTAAAATACCCATCAGTATGTACCGTAAGCAACGTATAATCAATGTCTAACAAAAGTCCTGTTAATCCTTCTGGTAATAAATCTTTTAACTGTCCCTTACACTCCTCAGCAGTAGCATGCAAATTCTCTATAGGTATCCCAGGCATATTTTTTGTGTGTGGCGCTGGAATATTCACAGCTGTAAATTCAAAAGTCTTTGCTTTTCTTTTCCGCAACAGATTTTTTATCCCATTCATCATCAGTTCTTCTCCCAATTAATAGCTCAGTTAGCTTATACGTTTCATAACTCTTAATGATTCACATCAAAGTTTCAGAGTGGTTATAATCATTATTAAGAGCCTGTCAGAATTAAATTATCTATATCACAAACCCAACCAAAAAGTATTGACGAAAAACAAAAAAACATATGTTAATTAATAACATAAAAAACAAACATGGAGAAAACAACTATGCTATCTTACATACACCCAAAAGAAACTTTACACGGCTTAAGACCCAATCTAGTTGATCTAGGAAGCTCATCATTCAAATTTTTAAATGCAAGCGGTAAAAAAATAGAAATAAAAGCCAGTACTGATCCTGTATATAATGCGCTGATTGAGCGCTTTCACACAAGCCCAGCAAATGATCCAAGTCTTGCTGAAGCAATTAAGGCGCTGTTAGATCACTTGAATAAAAATGCAAAAGCTAATGGTGTCGTGATCTCTACACTTCAACTTGGCTCCATGTTCGAAAAACACACCACTCTCTTTGCTCAGGTATGCGCAGGCATTGTTGCTATTCAAACTGAAAACTGTGATGCTGCAAACCGCGTTGCTCAAGAAAGAACCGTCAACCCAAGTTTTGGATACAGTGAGGGTATCTTAGTTCTTGGTGGTGGTGCTGCACGTTACAAAAATGAGTTTGTAGAACCCATTACCAGCATTGGCTCTAAATCTTACAGAAGGTTACTCAGAGCATTATTTACTAAAAGCACGAAAGATAAAACCTGTAACCCAAAGCTATTCAGCATGGGACTACAAACTGTTCTTGCAGACCTTTGCTTTGAGCGAATCACAAGTGAACTTCAAGGTCTAGTTGCAGACATCAAGCAATTCTATAGAACGGCAGGTGGATCAAACCCTGGGTTTGGATGTGTTGGTTTAAAAGATGGTCAGGTAGCTGCCTATGAGATTGCACTAGATGCTAGAAAAGTAGCTGTATCTGTAACTCAGTTAAATGAATCTAAGATTCATCACACTCAGTTTAATCACGATATAAATACACTTGTTGAGCAAACAATTCGTGAGCCAAGTATAACCCTATTTAAAGGACAATCTGTAACAGCTTTTGATGTTAAACCGAGTACTCAAGGCGGTGCAGCAGCAACAACTTCTACTAGATAATAATATACCGTTAATGAACCATCAAAGCGCATGTTAGTCACACTTTAACATGCGCTTTTTTATTACATTAAAATCAATTTTCTCTTTGCTAATACTCTAGCCATTTTTGTTTTTAGTTAAAATTAAACCTGACAACGCTAATCTTTTATTTATAACCACAACAAAATAAAGAGAGAAATATTATGAAAAAAGCAATGACCCTATACGAAATTAGAGAAGCAGTGACCCAAGCTGGAAAAACTCTAAAGGAAAGTAACGAATATCCAAAGGTCATCTTCACGGCAGAACTGTACACCGGTTTAGCTGTAGTCTTGAATAGTGGCGAAACACTGGATAAAGATGAGCGATTTTTAACTGAAAGTGAGGTTGGGACGCTCACTTCAAAACATATAAATGCAATACAACAAGGTTTATTAACAGGAATAACAGTCGCAGATTATAATAGCCATCCTAACATTACCACAAAATACCTAGCTTTAGATGAAGCAGCAGGAGAACTGAAGGTTAGTCCAGGTATAAACGAGTCACTCGCACATGCAGCTGTTTGCACTATTGACCCAAATAATGAGTTACAAGTGAAACATTTAACAGAGCTACTAACGACTATTAATACAGACTTTAACAATGCTACACAGTCCACATCTTTTAAAGAGCTCTCTGATGAGATGTTAACTCAAATTAAAAAGGATCCAGTTGACTCAAAGAAATATCGCACATTGCAAGACCAAGTCAACAACTTAAATGAAGGTAACCCACTGAAACAGATGTTTGAGTCTCAAATATTACCCGCAATGAAAGCAAAAGTTTATCTCAACTATAAGGGATATTCTGGAAAAATTGGTTTCTTCCAAACGCTATATATGCGTGTCAAAAGCTTATTTGGTGGAAAAGCTTATGCGAGACGTCTTGCTGCTTTAAACATATTACAACATCCTGAAAAATCAGACACCATCCTTAAAAGTGATAAGCTCTATGGCAAAGATCATAGAAAACCTGCAAAGGAAGGATCATTCAGGGATTTATTCCCGCGTCCGCGTCCTTAATTGATAGAATTTAGAATGACTAAAAAAGTTACTTGGAAGGATCAACTTGGCAAAGGCCCACTCCGTGAAACAAAAGAAATTGTCTATGACGATGGAGTAGATCCATCTGAAATTAAACAGACACTGATGGAGGCGTATGACCAAGCCGGTATTATTGTCGATACTAAAAGTATTGAGTTAATGACCAATCTTACATTGAATGAAATAAGCCCTTATTACGATGATCCGGATAAAATTCTAACATCCATGCATTTAGCCATTACAAACTGTTTAAGCAGACCTAAAAAAGATGAGGTGTCGGGAAAAATTTGTGTAACTGTTGACCCTAGTGAATTTAAACTGCCGACTACTGATCTAGTAATAAAACGATTTATTACAGATGAACCGTCTTCTCCTTTTCATGTAGTCAATCTCTTACTAGCATGCAATGTATCAGAAAAAAGTATTTGCTCACTGGGTTATACGTACAAAAAAATAGAGCGTAATACTATGGATCAATACTTTATACAAGACGCTAATTTATTTACGGGTATTGAAGAGGAAATAGAGCCCTATCTAAGCAACATGTCTACTCAAGAGCTCTTAAATATCAATCAAGCATTAAGCGAAGACGGGCGTAAGATAATAGAAGGGGATGTAAAAGGGTTTTACCTCCAGAACCTACAACAATGCATTGAGAAACAGGAAGCGTTTAAAGTAGGAATATTAAATATCACAGCCCAAATACTACAAGCACGTTCTTACCTAGCATATAAAAATATTGATGGCTCAAACCCAAATCTTATAAAATTACTTTGGATGAGAGTAAAAAGCATATTTGGAGGAAAATCTTATGCTCGAGTAAAAGTTGCCTTGCAAATACAGAAGAATCCAGTGAGTGCAGCTAAAATATTGGAAAAAAACCACAAAAAAATTTACGGCAAAAATACTGAAACTAAAAAACACCAGCACGCATTTAGAAACCTATTCCCACCTCCTAATCCAAAGGCTTAATAGAACATTGCTAATGAATTAAAAACAATACTATAGCCAGTATGTTTTACCCAGAAACCTTACGTCGCATACGTGTGTAGCCCCAATATGTTCATTAAGGATATTCGATACCATCCTAATCGTTTATTATAAATAAGTAGTCTTTTAGCCAATCCTAGGATTAACTTGCAGTGATGCTAGAGTTTGTATACTATATTTAGTGAATTTTTATAGAGTATAAAATGTCCAAGATATCAATGGAAACCATCATTAGTTTGTGTAAGCGCAGAGGATTTATTTTTCAAGGCTCTGAACTTTATGGTGGCTTACAGGGCATCTATGATTTTGGACCTCTTGGCGTTGAGTTAAAAAACAACTTAAAACAAGCTTGGTGGAGAGACATCGTTCATGCCAGGGATGACGTAGAAGGATTAGACAGCTCTATTTTAACCCACAAACAAACCCTAAAACAGTCTGGTCACGTTGACACCTTCTCTGACCCTATGGTTGACTGCCGATCTTGTAAACAAAGAATGCGTGCTGATCATATCAAAGATAAAAAATGTATGTTTTGTGGCTCAACTGACCTTACAGAGCCCCGTGATTTTAATTTGATGTTTGAAACCCATTATGGCCCTATTCAATCTGATGAACATGTAGCCTACCTTAGACCTGAAACCGCACAAGGGATCTTTACTAATTTTAAAAATGTAATGGATGCAACCTCTAGAAAGCTTCCCTTTGGGATTGCTCAAATCGGTAAAGCATTCAGAAATGAAATCACACCCAGAAACTTTATTTTTAGAGTTAGAGAGTTTGAGCAAATGGAGCTTGAGTTCTTTGTTCACCCGTCACAAGATGACAACTGGCACCAATACTGGGTTAAAAACCGTCTAGATTGGTGGGTTAACCAAGGAATCCACCCTGACCATCTAAAACTTGAAGAGCAAAAAGGTGATGAACTATCACATTACTCCAAAGCGACCACTGACATTCTCTATGAGTTCCCACACGGGTTTGAAGAACTAGAGGGTATTGCAAACCGTACAGATTATGACTTAGGGTCTCATACTAAGCAACAATCAGAACTTAATATTACTGCAAACGTAAAAGAGAATGCAGCCAGTACACAAAGATTGGCGATTAAATCACCACAGGACCCGCAACCTTTAGTACCCTATGTTATTGAACCCTCTGCAGGACTCGAACGTGGTGTCCTTGCTATACTTGTTGATGCATACCAGGAAGAGACACTCGATGACGGTCAAAAACGTGTATTTTTAAAAATCAAACCAGCTCTAGCTCCGATTAAAGCAGCGGTTATTCCACTCGCTAAAAACAAAGCTGAAATTGTGGAGTTGGCTCAGTCAATTAAACAAAAATTACAAAAAATAGGGCTGGGACGTATTAAATATGAAGATACCGGGAACATTGGGAAAGCATACCGACGTCATGATGAAATTGGTACGCCTATTTGTATCACTGTCGACTTTGAGTCTATTGAATCCTCAGAGCCTAGCGTCACCATTCGTTACCGTGACTCTCGGGAACAAAAGCGTATATTAATTGAAGACTTAATCAATCAGTTTGGTCAATTGATTGGCCTAAACAACTAAGCCTCTTCCGCAAGCAATAGTGATCCTTGTCCTTGTAGTAACTGATAGCACTTAGCTAGCGCTTGCTTTTCAATTTGGCTAACACGCTGCATTGAAATACCATACTCTTCCGCTAAAGATTCTAATGAGCACTTTTTCTCAGCCAACCATCGCCGCTCTATGATTTCTCTTTGTCGATCATTCAGTTGCCCCAGCACAGAGGCAATCGCCTTATCCTGAAAATCCTGTGTGTTTTTTGACTCAATTAATGCAGCTGGGCTTTGACTGTGATCAGGAAGCTGCTCTGACATACTGACCCCCTGCTCATTACGCGCATCAATCGATGCATCCGCTGCAGTAAGCGCAGACTCTACTGCTTCTATATCCGTGACCTTCACACCATACTCTTGAGCAATATCAGCTCTATCACTCGCACTTAAAACACCTTGCTTTTCTCTTAAGTGCTTCCCTAAATTAAATAATATTTTACGCTTGTTTTTACTGGTAACGGCTTTAACCATGCGCATATTTTTAATAATATACTCATTAATATCACAACGAATCCAATACACAGCATAGGACAAAAAGCGCACACTTTTATCTGGATCGAAACGTTTAACCGCTTTCATTAACCCTAGATTACCTTCTTGAATAATATCGGCTAATGGCAACCCATAGCCTTTAAACCCTTTTGCAATATATACCACAAAACGTAAATTAGACATCACTAAATACTGCGCCGCATCAACATCCCCTGTCTCTTGATACTGCTTTGCATAAGCATACTCTTCTTCAGCACTTAATAATGGAATTTGTGCAATTCTATGCAAATAAGCATCTAAACTATCCTCATATGAGCCATAAGCCAACTGAGAAGATACCACAAGACCTGAAGTGCTCGCGGGGTAAGTGCTTTTTATTGTCGTATTATTTTGCTTATCTTTGCTCATAAAAACTCGTAATTTATACTGAATTATAACACTTTTTTAATAAAATGTACACCCTTCACTCAGCCAGATCCAATACGCTTGAAACAAATGCCTCTGGATCAAATGGCTGTAAGTCCTCAACCTGCTCACCCAGCCCAACAAAATAAACGGGTACTTTCAGCGATTGCGCAATCGAAAATAACGCACCACCCTTTGCTGAACCATCTAACTTAGTAATAACAACCCCCGTCAACCCTACCTTTTCATGAAAGGTTTGCGCCTGTATGATACTGTTTTGCCCTAAACTGCCATCGACTACCAACCATACATGATGTGGTGCATGTGCATCAATTTTACCCATTACACGCTTCATTTTATTCAGCTGATCCATTAAATTATGCGCACCATGCATTCTGCCCGCTGTATCCGCAAGCAACACATCTACCTTATCCTGTGCACACTGCAGCGCATCATACATGACTGCAGCAGGATCGCTCACACCAGGCTGATGAAACATCACCGCCTCGGTAGCATTCGCCCAATGTTGTAGCTGCTCAAAAGCCGCTGCTCTGTATGTATCCCCTGGAGCCACCCCAACCAACATGCCTTTTTTCTTATAGTATGCAGATAACTTTCCGATCGTTGTTGTTTTTCCTACACCATTCACACCTAGCATCATGACGACATTCGTCTTATCCTCAAACAATGCCTGCCCTGGCACAAAGAGATTGACTAAAAAAGTCTTTAAACAATTTACAACCGCAGCATCATTTTCTATGCCCTGAGCAAAGTTTTTTCTTAGATGAGCAATCAACTGATCTGTTAATGCTCCCCCCATATCCGCTTCAATCATTTTTTTCTTAAACAGCGCTAAACTGTCTTCATCTAACGCTTTCAAGCCACGTAACACACCAACAGCCCTAGAAAGAGACCGCTGTGTGTTGCCCAGTGCACGCTGTACGCGCTGTGTTATTGAACGTATCATTTAAACTCTCCTTTACTTACAATCTACCGACTCAACACTTTTTATCAAGGCCTTGCCCAAAACACCCCCTAAAAAACGAGTGATAATCAACTGTAATAAGCTATATATAACATATAAGTATACTGTGGATAAAAGATTAATTGCCGCCCCGACCTTGATTTAGCCTACATAATGTTAGTAACTTTTTAATGCCGGCATTAAATATGCTGAAAACCATACAGTTCTGTATTTGATTGTAGCAACTGCTCCATTACTCCTCATGATTATGCTAAGATAAAAAAAGTTATGAATTCGAGGAACCATGAGTCAAAAAATCTTTGCAATCATCAACCAAAAAGGGGGCGTTGGAAAAACAACAACTGCAGTATCCCTAGCAGCAGCATATGCGAGAATGAAACGCTCTGTTTTACTCATTGACTTTGACCCCCAAACCAATGCATCTACAGCAACGCTGGACCAGTGGTCTCATTCTGTCGGTTCTGTTCTTGAAGGCAACATCCCCATTAATGATGCCATTTACCAAAGCCCAGAGGGGTTTGATGTGCTACCAGCAGACTATCACTTAACGTCAACTGAGCTAAAATTACTTAAAACACAAGACAAAGAGTCCAAGCTTAAACAAGCACTGGCTACACTGAATCGATCCTATGACTTTATTCTGATTGATTGCTCTCCTAGCTTGAACATTCTAACCATCAATGCATTAGTCAGCGCACAAAACATACTTATCCCAATACAATGTGAGTATTATGCACTAGAGGGGTTAGCCAAGTTACTACAAACCATTGACTCCGTTTCTAAGCAGTTACAAGTCTCACATAAGCTTTACCTATTAAGAACGATGTATGATGGGAGAAACCGACTTGCGGTTGACGTATCCAATGAGTTGAGTAAACACTTTACGGGTCAACTCCTACAAACGGTTATCCCCCGAAATATCAGGCTTGCTGAAGCCCCTAGTTTTGGTGAAAGTATATTCACTTATGATAAAAGTTCTCAAGGTGCCATTGCATATCTAGCCTTAGCAGGAGAATTGAACCGATTAACTAAACAATTGGAGCAGCAAGATGCCTAGTAAAAACAGAAGACTTGGTCGCGCTTTAAGTGACATGGGGCTAAATGAACTGCTCAGCGATATTAAACAATCTGACCAAGCACTCCAGATCCAAAGCTTAGCGCTTTCTGAGGTCAGCCCTAATAATGATCAACCTCGAAAAACATTTTCTCAAGCTTCTATCGAAGAACTGGCCGCATCGATTAAAATACATGGCATTATCCAGCCCTTAGTCGTTCAAGAAAAAAACAACCAATACCAAATTATTGCTGGAGAGCGACGGTATAGAGCTGCAAAAATGATTGGTCTTACCCATATCCCAGCCATTATTAAACAAGCATCTGAACTCGAGTATGAAGCTATTGCTCTGATTGAAAACATCCAGCGCGAGTCACTCAACGTGATTGATCAAGCAGAAGCATTTGCACGTTTAATTGATACACATAATATGTCTCATGAGGCACTAGCAGAGCAAGTATCAAAATCAAGGTCAAGTGTCACAAATATACTCAGGCTTAACCAGCTCCACCCAGAAGTAAAAGCCTTGGTCAGAAACCAATCTTTATCTATGGGTCATGCTAGAGCTATTTTAGCCATTCCCTCAGAGCGTCAACCTGAGTTTGCGCAAAAAGCAGTTGCCCAATCACTATCCGTCAGACAGGTAGAAGCATTGATCATGCGAATGAATAAACCTAAAAGCACACCCGCAACAAACAACGACTGGGCGCAACCCTTGCTCACTACGCTCCCCATAACCGCAAAAGTTACAGGGTCAGAGCACAAGGGTAAACTCATCTTGTCCTACAAGAGCCAATCCGAATTACAATCAATGATTGAGCAACTCAGCGACACCAAAGTATTTACAGAAGCATAAACAATAAATATTACCAAAATTGTTGACAGCACGTAAATCATGGCATAGACTTGTAAAAATAGCGCTTCTGCTATTGTAATTTACCCTCCCTGATTAACAGGTAATTATACTATGAATACAATCCATACGACTGATCAATCTTTTCAAAAAGATGTTCTAGAAGCATCAAAACCAGTTTTGGTTGACTTTTGGGCAGACTGGTGTCCTCCATGTAAACGAATATCTCCTATTCTTGATGAAATTGCTAACGAGATCACGGATATATCCGTCTGTAAAATAGATATTGTTGCCAACCCTGAGTGCATGCGCACTTATGACGTAAAAGGACTCCCAACGCTGCTATTCTTTGTTAACGGTTCTATCGTTGGCAGAAAAGTTGGCGCGTTATCGAAAGCACAAATACTAGACTTTATCACACAATCCACCACACAATCTCAACAGAGCGAATAATGAGCACAGAAAGCAATACAAAAAGCAACCCAAATGCACCACAAAATACAAAACCTGGCGCACCTTTAGCCCAGAAGCCTAATGCTCATCCCAAGCCTGATGCACAACACACACCCCAGCCCAGACCTAAATTTAATATCATTGAATTACGCAACATGGATATTAAAGAGCTCTATAAGAAAGCAAAAGAAATTGGACTTGAGTATCATCGACAATCCAGACAAGAGCTTTTATTTAGCATACAAAAACTGTTGGTAAAGAAAGGCTTTCAACTGATTATGGAAGGTAACGATGCAGGTGTTTTAGAGATTGTACAAGATGGCTACGGTTTCTTAAGATCACCACAAACCAGCTACCTTGCTGGGCCAGATGATTTGTATGTATCACCCCAACTCATTAAACAGTATCGTTTAAAAACAGGTGCTATCTTCTCAAAAGCAAAGATCAGAGTGCCAAAGCCGCGTGAGCGTTATTTTGCAGTGGAAGATGTCACTGAAATTAATATGCGACCTTCAAAAGAACAAGCACACATTGTCCCATTTGGTGATAGAAAAGCTGAATTCCCGACCAAGCGTATTACGCTTGAGGATGGCTCAGGCAGCAGTAATGATGCCATGAACAGAATTATTGATATTGTTGCACCCATCGGTGAAGGAAGTCGTTGTTTAATTGTAGCACCTCCAAAAGCAGGTAAGACCGTATTACTCAAAGGCATTGCAAACAGCATTTTAAAGAAAAAACCCGATTGTAAGCTATTTGTACTATTAATTGATGAGCGGCCTGAAGAGGTCACTGACAACGCTAGGGACATCCCTGCTGAAATCATTGCCAGTCCTTTTGATAACCCACCTCAGCGTCATATCCAAGTTGCTGAAATGGTGCTAGCAAAGGCTAAACGATTAGCTGAAAACGGTGAAGACGTCGTGATTGTTCTAGACTCAATCACACGACTAGCAAGAGCATACAACCATGTTGCAGCCTCTGATAGTAAAATATTATCAGGTGGTGTTTCTGCAGCAGCCCTGCAGCGCCCAAAGCGATTCTTTGGTGCAGCACGTAATATTATGGAAGGTGGTAGTTTAACCATTATTGCAACCACGCTTATTGATACTGGATCTAAAGCAGATGAAGTGATTTACGAAGAGTTCAAAGGAACTGGAAACCACGAAATCCACTTAGATAGAAATCTCGCACAGAAACGTGTTTATCCAGCCATTAATGTAAAACTGTCTGGAACCCGTAAAGAAGAGCTACTACTCAGCCCTGAAGAGCTTAATTATTGCTGGATTTTGAGAAAGTACCTGCACACAATGGAAGATGGGCAAGCTACTGAGTTCCTAATCAAACGAATTAGAGCGACCAAAACCAACAGCAAATTCTTTGATGCGATGAAAGACAGCTAAACTTTAAAGGTGACTTTATTTTAAAAAAATGCTAACTTCTATAGAGCAAATGAGCATGGAGCACACTCTTATAAATAAATCACACATCGCACTTCTTGGATTATCGTCACTATTAACAGTCTCAGCGGCTAAGGGCTTAAGTAATATAGACCTTACCGCATCAATTGAGACTGTAATTATTAATGCTGGTGCAACTGACACAGGCGCTGTTACAGTAATAGGCGCAGGCCCTGCTCTAAATGCTAACTATCAACTTTCTGAAGACCTGGCTGTTAGTCTTGATGGAAGCATAATCACTAATATCGACCATTTAGGGGACTACGTTGACGGCACTCATACGGAACCTGACGGGATCCAGTACTTAATTTCAGCATCAGTATTCCCCGCTTTCCTTGAACAGGAATGCGTAAAAGCTGGTCTTACAGCAGGGCACTACAACGTAGCAGCAGAAGACACAGCGGGCGCATACAAAAAGGAAGTAAATGGACTTTTTGTTGGCATAACAGTTGCAACAGACAATCACTCAGCAGATAGTGAATCTGGAAGGGGTTTCACAGTGAGCGCCACAGTCGGTACAACCCTTAATAATGATCTAGCAGCCACTGAAAGCGGAACGACCACGGGCTCAAGCCCTCGCTCAGGAGGCATCGTCAAAGTTAGTGCTGGCCGGAGTATTTAACATCCAGACTAACAAAGAAAAGCCACCCTGTTTACTACTAGGTGGCTTTTTTTATTGATGTTAAACAAACTCAATCACTCACTATATACTCAGCGAAGCAAGAGGACGCGATGACTGACCCTGCACAACCTTTAAACCAATTGCTCCCTGTCCACCAAATCGTCGAAAGGCTTTAAGATCTATACATCTAGAAGGCCTCGGGGGCACCAACACAAAGCGGCATCTTGGCAACATTATCCGAAGCCTAATCAATCTCCTAACATTCACTGAAGACGCCCTCAGCCAAGTAAAGCATTCATAACTCAGTGCTACCAAACGTAGGTTATCACACCCTGAAAAAGCACTTATAGCAATACGACCAATAGCACCCTTTAACACCAACATACGCAACCGCGAACATCCATGAAAAGCCTCAGTGCTCAAACCAACATTTGCATTTAGGGTTAATAAGGATAGGTTCTGTAAACCCGCAAAAGCTTTCTGGCCTACAAATGAGCGCGGACCAATCGTCACCGATCTAAAGGAACTAGCCTCAAAGGTACCATGTCCAATTCTCACTCGCGATTGAGACTGTAAATAGTCAAACCCCTCTAAATCAGAAAAAGAAGCATCCTCCAAGTAAGCACTGCGCTGCAATACAAGAGTATTCAACTGAGGACTTTCTTGCCTCATCATTTCTACTTGTGTAGCAACATATTCGTCCAGAAAGCCACTTACTTATATATTATTACTCATCATAACTTCACCTAAATATTGTTATTATTATCAGCAAGATAGTACAATTCTCCTAACATGTCAAGTATAACCTTACCCCCCCCAAGCGCTAGGCATGGTAGCATGATTAAACTTACATCACTTTTCTTACAAAGCCATATAAGACTAAAGCCTTTATTCTGCTGAATCTCTCTTAAAATAATTTAATTAAGTTTAATGCTGACGTAAATTACTAATGACTTAATTGTAGCAAAACGCTATAGTATCTTATAAGTGCAAGGAGCCTTAACATGACCATGGAAGCTAACCCGCTAAATACGAGTTGTCATCACAACAACTTCAATCATACTGCAATTCAGCAGGTCATGAGTCATTTACCTTATGTTGCCCTACTCTTTTTAACATTTAACAGCCATGCTTTTAGAGAGCCACCCCCAAAACCCAAACCAGAAGTCTTTTTAGGCGGTTTTGCTATGGGAAAATCCACCTTGGTTGAGTTAGATCAGTTCCCACGATTAAATACCAATACCGCTGGCTTACAAATTAACGTCAGCCCCATCAGTATCATTCGAATATCGTTAGGGGTAGGAGCATCGATTAATGACCTAAAGTACAATCAAAGTGCTGGTAACATAACCTACAAAGTTACAGCCCCTGCTACTACTAGCTGGGACACCAATGGTGACACCGCAGGCACTGGATCCGTAACCATAGACGGCAAGGACTTACTATCTACTACTACATATACAACGCAAACAGTCAATTCAGATTGTGATGGAAAGATTCTAGCCATTACACCCAGTGGAGGCAATACCAATAATAACCTACAACTAAAGGTGACGTCTAGTGACAAGCACCTCACAATCAAACATGCAACGTATGCGCATTGCGGCATTGATTTAGCCGTGATCAACAACCAATATGGCACTGCATCACTCGGGGTTCACTATGCATATGATGAAACAACAACTGAAGAAGGGTCCTGTGCAACAGAAAACATTTATCTACATAGAGGAATAGAAGCAACAGCTTCAGCACTTTTTAAAACATCAGGCGGTCTTGCTATAGAAGCAAGCATAGGCTACCCAATCCAGGGCACTGTAAAGAAAGAAAATACTGAACACGATATTCAATGGAGCATGAGCACCAAGCTCAGTGCTATGTACAACATCAACCATCAAAAGTTATGATTTATTGGAACAAACGCACCCTTCTAGGCATTATCTTCCTCACCAGCCTGTGCACGTTACCGCAGGCCAAGCGCTTTGACATCACTCACTTTAATGCTGGTGGATACCTTCGTAATGGGACTTTAATCACAAAACTCGATGCTTACCCTGACCTATATTTTCAAAATGCGGGGGTAGAGCTGCAATTCAAGGCATCCTCTAAATTCAAACTCAGAGGCCTGGTAGAGACAAATATAGGTGATAAAATTACTTATGGGCATAACTATGGCACCGCCAAAATTGAAACATCTACAAATAATACTGACCCAGCGCTGAATATTGTGAATAATACACCAACGAAACATATTGAGTGTGCTGATGGTTATGATATTGAAATCTCTAACGTAAACCCTGAACTAACTATCAACTTAAAAACAGATAGTCGAAAAATAGAGACCAAAGAAACCCTAAATTATGGTTTAGGGGTTGAATATAGTATCGCTCAACAAGACAATAATGAAGTCAGTCTCGGCGCTATGTACCGATTTAGTGAAACAGAGCTTATTGAAACCAGTTGTTCTACTCTCAAGACTTATGATGCACATCTATTGTTTTTATACTCTAGGGCCACCATAAGCAATACACCTTACGGCATAAAAGCTGCAGTTGAAGCTGGCGCATCAGTGCTAGGTTCACTCTCTAGAAAAGATACGGCTACTGTAAATATTGAGCAGGCATATTATGCACTTATTAGCATAATGTTCTAAATTTTAAAAAAAACTGAAATCTAGTAGTGACAACGCATTTTTTTAATGTTAATTTGGAAATAGGATTTTATACACATGGAGAGAGTGATGAAGACATTAAGATTAGGATTATTAGCATTAACTGCTGCAATGCCATTTGCAAATGCGGAGATAAGTGTTTTTGGAGGAATCACAAAATACGATTTAGGAAACTCAAGCAAGTCAGAAACTAAGAGCATTACAACTATCGTAGGAAACCACTCTAGAAACGCTAATGATTACCTTACATTCGGGGTATCAACTAATGTAGGAGAGAAATTTGCAGTAACAGCTTACGTAAATTCAGGATCAACGAATGACTACGTATTGTGTAAAGGAAAGGCAAACTTGTTGGTTGATACGCCTGTGAAAGGTGATACGAATATTACAAACTACACAGTAGGAACAAATGACGAGGTTTCATCAGGAGCAGCAGTAGCTGACCAAACGCTAAGTGTAGGCTATACAGCAGCTGCAGGCAGTGGAAATAAAATTAATGTCAAAGATGCCGGTGGTAATGCTGACATTACAATTACTTCTGCTTTTGCTGATAAAACTGAGGTAACTGATGGTCTAGGATACGGTGCTGAATTTACATACTATGCCTTGAATTCCGAAGAAGCTACGATGGGATTAGTTGTGGGTTATGCAAACAACCAAGACACGATAAAGGCAGACGGGGTAACCTATAAAGAAAATGGCGCTGGGGTTTATTTTGGATTATCATCAAGCGTAAGTTTATCAGACCATTACTCATTTAAGACTTCACTTACAAAAGTCTTTAATTATACTGCAGAGCCAGATGTTTCATCAAACGGAAATTCTTTAGATCAAGACGGTACCATTTTTTCAGCGGGTGTCAATTTCAAATTTTAATTACGAACATCTTTGAAAGAAGCAGCCATCTAGGCTGCTTTTTTTTATGCTGCTACCTCACCTCTATTGAAACCTAATAACTAGATCAAGCAACAGGCCCTGATTTGCCTACACTCATCTCAGAACTAAGATGATCAAATGAGATCAAGCCACTTAGCTGGTTGATGGTATGCTGAGCAATCCTCACGAGCTCATCTATTCGGTAAGGTTTAGAGGAATAGACAGGAACTGTTTGCTTACCCTCAAATAACGCCTTTAGGCCTTCTAATAAGAAAAGAACAGGTCCAAACAAGGATACATAAACATTTTTAATAGTTAGCTGTAAGAAAAACGGTATAGCAGAATAGTTATAAAACAACAGTGCCAACATATAGAGTGGACTAACTGCTAGTTGAACGCCACTTTTAATCAGTGTTAATGGGGATAAAAGCAACCACACATACTCTAACTGAAAGGATTGGTTTCTATTCATCGATGATGCGTATCTATCCACGACTCCCTCTAAAAAGTAAATACCTGTTAGTAACCTTGGAATAATTGTTACATATTCTACTTGAACAACAATTATCTCAGCAATATCTTCAAACCACAACCCAAGCATTCTGAAGTTTCCAGTTATAGGCATGTAAAACAAAGAAGCGATAACCATTATAGGGTAACGAAGTATCTTCAATAAATACGGGACAAATAAAACCTGCATCATAAAGAATGCAGCTATAAATGGTGCCCAACCACGCTTATGGATCAAGAACGGTAAAATATATGCAATATTAGAATACATTGCATATGCAGAAAAAGCATAATCACAGTAGAGTCTTTTTAAACTACTGTTTGTATATAAGCCCCATACATTTAAACGGCTCACCCTTTCATCACTTTTTCCGGGCAAGAGCCCGTAAAACATTTTTAATAAATCATTCATAGTATTTTACCTATCGCTTAAATTGCGAAGATTCTAGCTGTTGGCTCTGCACGATCTTCTAGATTACCAGCATCTTCTGCAGAAGGGGCATAAGGAGGTGGCCTATCAGCATACGGAGGTGGCCCAAAATCGTTATTATAAGATAATGGATGAATGTTAAAGAGCACTTGAAAAGGTCCACATACCACAGAGAACAATAAATGAAGCGTTTGAAGTAAAAACCTAGGAACTGCTCGGTGATTATAAAAGAGCAGAGCCAGTACATGTAATGGGGAAAGAACAATTTGTGGTAGCGCACTCAATAACAATACTGGAGACAACAGATACCACCATGAGCTCACTGTTTCATCATTTGAATCATTGATCATCTTAGTAGAAATACTTCCCTTAAGCTTGGATTCTATATAGGCAGCACCTATTAATAGCCTAGGGAGATAAGTCAGCGAGTCTACAAGCCCCCTCACAATATCTGCCAGCTCTTCAAACCAAAACCCGATCTGTCTAAAACTCATAGTCTTAGGAATGAAATATAAAGAGCCTATCAGCATAATTGGATATCGAATTGCTTTAAGTAGATAAAAAATCGGAACAACCAATAAACGAAATATCATGGCTAATAAACAATAAACTAAAAACAAACTAGTAGATCGAATTGATTCTCTCTTTACTGATCCAAAAAATAGACCATTAATGCTAGTATTCATGCTCATTGTCAGAGCAGCGTCTCTACTATTTCCGTATACCCTATTTAAGAAATCATTGCTGTAAAACCCCAACCAAAAAGCTAGCGCACTTCCATCTCCCGAAAGATCTAAATCTATTCCGACAAATCCATCAACACCATCACTAGCGAGGCCATTTCTATACAGAACCCTACAGTCAACAAACTTTCCCAACTCATTCATATTTATACCTTTTTATCACGGATAGTACCATATTTTTGAGAAAGGCACAACCACTGATGATTGACTAGCCTATAAGCTCAGCACTTAATCTTATTAACATGTTATATTACACAGCTTAGCTGCCCATACAGTTAAAATGGTAGAGTTGGAAATGTTGCCTGGTGATACGTAGGAAGGCCCAAAGGCAGCGAGTACGCAGGAGGTGGACCTATATTATCAGTCCCTATAGGTAAGATCTCAGCTACTGGATCTACTTGGCTATGAGGAAAAATTATTGAGTGTAAATTAGACAATACAACAAAAGGTCCACTCAAAACAGCACCCAACAAACTCATCTTTTGTACTAAAAATTCTGGAACAGCCCGGAAATTATAAAAAAGCAACGCTACAACCTCTAAAGGCATAACTAATAATTCAGGCAATACAGTCAAAATTAATAATGGTGAAAATATATGCCAAGCACTTACTCTCTCGTTTGGTATAAAACGATGAACCTTACTTTGAATACCCTTAAGTAGCTTTTTTTCTAAGTAACGAATGCCTGTTATCGCTCGTGGAAGGTACGTAGCCATATTAATAACCCCCTTCACAATGTCTGCTACCTCTTCAAACCAAAGCCCTAGCACTTTAAAATTTTTAGTTATTGGCATATAAAAGAGTGACCCTACTACCATAAATGGATAACGTATTGCTTTCAATGAATAAACTAATAGCCCAGCTGCATACCATACAATATTCATTCGAATACTTTTCATAAACTGCTTGAAACTATGCGTCATTAAGATAGATGGAGTGCTCATGCCAACCCAAGTTGCATCCAGCGACATTACTGACGCAGCATTCTCAACATTTCCATACACACTATCTAAGCTCTCATCAGAGTACAGACCAGTTATAAAACCTAACATCTGTGCCGGTGCCCCCGCGATCGTCTTTAACCGTGCTTCTATAATTAAAATTAATGGCGAATTTGTTACTATTATATACAAATTAGCACGCGCTCTTTGTGTAGATTCAGCATTTGAATACAAGGCTCCCCAAGGAATACTTTTCTTTACAAAACTCATTATTAAACTCTATTTATTTCTAATTATCATGAAAATATCAGCAATTCCACGTACTGTCAATAAAAAATAATGTATAGATAAAAGCAGTTAATAACGAAAATATAAATATATATCCTAAACGGTTTAAATGTTTATTGGCCTTTTCTCCCCCCCCCTCTTTTTTATGTTGGCCCATTATTTTTCTCCAATATATTTTGATGACATTATTTATATAAACTTTTTACTTCTATCATATTTTATTTGAATATATTAATTATCTATTGCACAAAAAATCAAATGCAGATACTATTTTTTTGACACTACTGAATATACAGGACGGAGATGAATAGTATTGATATCATTCATTTTGATGACCCCTTCGCAGGAAAAAAGCTAACTCATGCCCTTCATAACACAGGGTTTGCACTGATTAAAAATGCTCCAGTAGCATCCGAAGCAATTTCCCAAGCTTATCATGTTTGGGAACAATTCTATCAATCTAATAATAAACAAGCGTTCAAATGGAACCCCATTGTTGAAGACGGTTATATCTCAGAAGAACAGTCTGAAACAGCTAAAGGTAAAACACAAAAAGACCTCAAAGAGTTTTACCACGTGCTCAAGCACGGACGCTGCCCACTTGAAACACAAGCAGCATCCTATGCATTATTTGATCAACTGTTTTCATGTGGAAAAACATTACTTAGCTGGATACAAGACGCACTACCTAGCAACATCCAGTCTCAACTGTCTATGCCTCTTCCCAAAATGATTGAAAACTCACCCAACGTTGTTTTGCGCACGATCCATTATCCACCACTGACAGGCAATGAAGAAAGTGAAGCAATTCGTGCAGCCGCACATGAAGACATCAACCTCATTACTATTTTGCCTGCAGCAACAGCATCTGGATTACAAGTATTGAATAGAAACAACCAATGGATAAATGTTAACTTAGACCCTAGTCTTATCGTTGTAAATACTGGAGACATGCTGCAAGAGTGCACTGCTGGGTACCTCAAATCAACCACCCATAGGGTCATTAATCCATCTCAAACAGCAAACAAGGCACGACTATCTATGCCACTCTTTATCCACCCCAGAAATGAAGTGAGGCTATCTGATCGCTATACGACCCAGGCCTACAGAAAAGAACGGCTTCAAGAGAACGGGCTCATCCAAGCTAGCGAAAAAGCTTAACCAACAGGTCTCATTGGTCTTTCCCGATAGGTTTCATTAGCCAAACCCTTCAACACTTCACCCAGCTTTGTTTTTTTGAAAAATTCACAGTCTTGTGACATATATACACTTAGTAACATTTGCTCACCGTTCACCCTTCCAAAGAAACCATAAGCTTCCCGTATAGCAAACTTTCTATCAAATGCAGGAGCGCCTCCGGATAATTTATATTTACTCATGCTCACTGCACTCAAGTCTTTATAAAACTCATTTAGAGCATCCTTATCCATATCTTTTAAAGAATATCGGAGAGTCCAGAACACCTCTTCGTCCATTTGATCACAGGACAAATTACGGCCATGCTCATCACTTCCACTCTGTGTTGGAACATAAGTATTATGAAATAAATGGTAATTGCCACTTAAATTTAGCTGCATAAATGATATCTTAGAGCGGCTTTGGACATAAACATCATTACCATCTCTTCTAATGCTTGCTGCAGACATTGGCCCTACCTTCTCAGAATCTGAAACCTTCAGCTTTTCCTTCGGTTTTTCTAATAAAAAACCAGGCAAGATCCAGCGCTTGTTATAGACACAAACAATTGTGTAAATGAAAAAACTCAGCAATGAGGCAATTAAAACAA
The DNA here is from genome assembly GCF_024172705.1 of Candidatus Comchoanobacter bicostacola. Classification (GTDB taxonomy): domain Bacteria; phylum Pseudomonadota; class Gammaproteobacteria; order Comchoanobacterales; family Comchoanobacteraceae; genus Comchoanobacter; species Comchoanobacter bicostacola. The sequence goes on along the minus strand of NZ_CP092900.1, from coordinate 54,783 downwards.
ATATCCTGCCTAAAAAATTAGGTTTAGTGCCTGGTGGATTGTTTTCTTTCATATTGATCTCCCCTATTTTTTCTCTAGTATGCTCTATAACACTATTTATATAAACTTTTTACCTACTATCAGATTTAATTTTAGCCAATGCCCTTCAGGAACCAACATATAAACCCTTACCTATTCAACTATAAATACATGACAAATTGAATAAAAGCAAATAGACGCTTACTTCTGAAAATAATCTATGGCAAGATTAAATAAAGGAGAAATTCATGCGATCTAATACCCTAACCAAATTAACCTACGATTCAATAAAGCCTTGGGTAGTCTGCCTATCCGCTGGACTCTTTTTCTTCTATGACTTCATCCAGCTCAATGCGTTTAATGCACTCAACCCTCATGTGAGCGCTGCATTTGGCCTTAGTGCCATCCAAGTTGGCTACTTATCTTCTATATACCTAGTCGCCACAGTTTGCATGTTACCTTTCTCAGGTGCGTTACTCGATCGATTTTCCACCCGGAAGGTCATACTCAATGCAATGGGTATATGTATTTTCTCAACCTTACTATTTGCTATCTCACCCAATATATTAGTAGCAGCAATTGCACGATTTTTATGTGGTGCATCTACTGCCTTTTGCTTCTTAAGCTGTATTATGCTGGCAACCCGATGGTTCAAAACAACCTCTCTAGCTATGGTCACAGGTATTATTGTTACCATGGCCATGGTTGGCGGCATGATGTCACAATCCCCCCTTGCACTACTCATTGCTAAATATGGTTGGCGTAATGTGCTTATTCTTGATGGGCTTTTAGGAGTTGCCCTTCTATATGTGATGTATTGCAACATTGAAGACCAGCCTGAGAACTACCAGGCACCTGAAAAAAGCCAAGAATCCTTCCACACCAGTTACCGAAAAGCCATGCGCAACCCTCAAAACTTGATCTGTGGCACCTACACAGCACTGATGAACTTATTTGTGTTTATTTTTGGCGCCGTTTGGGGGATTAACTACCTCCAAACCGTGTACAAACTCCCTCTAACTACCGCTAGCAATATCGCAATGGTGCTCTTTTTAGGTGTCATTGTTGGCTCCCCACTCGCTGGAAAAATCTCTGACACCATCAAAAAAAGAAAAGAACCTATGGTCTATGGAGCCCTTTTATCCCTTGGCTTATCTTTGTTTTTGTTCTCCAGCACACTCTCTGTCCACCAACTTTACTTAATATTCTTTTTACTAGGACTCACCACCAGTACTCAAATTATTATTTACCCAACCATTTTTGAAAGCAACCCTCCGAGCTTAACCGGCACATGTGAAGCATTAGCCGCTGTAGTCATTATGTCAGCAGGTGCAATTTTCCAGCCATTCTTTGGCTTTTTAATGGAGCAACACGCGAGCACACACTTACATACAGCATACACAGCTGCTGACTATCAAGCTGCTTATTGGATCCTGCCAGCAACCCTATTTGTTAGCTTAATCTTGTCCTTAACAATAAAAGAAACAAACTGCAAACCTATATGGAAATCCCAAGATACCAAAGGCAGCTAAAAAACCTTATTATTATATGCTGTATCGTATTCACCCACCTTACTTTATATAACCAATTAGTTGGCGACTCAACTGACGCTACATTCACCATATTAAATTCTGAACCCACATCTAGCCTGAGGTTGTTTTGGGACACCATCACATTACAGCACCAATACAGTTATTTTAAAAGCACACCAATCGCACAGCTCATTGCTCAAGCACTTGGACAATCCCTCTCTCTTGTTTTTTTAATCTCATGCATCGTATATAGCCTCACTATAATATTGGGTACTTTATTATTTTTCAGGAACCTCCGTATACTTAATTACCTGATCTTGTGTATTGGCGCTATGCCCTCTACACTCTTGGTCTGTCTCTATATGTTTTTAATCCAAACACATCACAACAGCTGGCTCTCTATTCCCAGTAACCACCTGAGTCTTGTTGTGCTCATTTCCTTAAAATATAGCGCCAAATACATCCAAATATTTAAAACAATGCTACGTATAGAATATAAAAAAACATACATAAAATTTTTAACCGGTTTAGGCACTTCTCCTTATATCATTTTCATACGATTTGCAGCAAAAAATGCACTATTTATCCTCATCAAACAAAGCCCTGTCCGCTTTGTTAAAATGATGTTTTCTATTTTAATCTTTGAGTCCATACTCAACACCCAAGGGATGGGGAGCTTATTTATCCACGCACTACTCACTAAAGACACGCCTTTGTTTACATCTTGTGTACTCATTTACAGTATCTTATCCACCGTCAGCATAAGCCGTATTCAATACCACAACAACCATGCCATTCAGTAAACACTCAAAATTAATTTTATCAGCACTTATCTTCCTGTTATTAATGGTTACTTATCCTTATGAAGTAGCCATTAACCTAGACCAATGCAATCTTTATCCTTCTTTACAGGCACCTCTTGGAACCAACTATTTAGGCCAAAACATCTTGCTTTATGCCACTTATGCCATACTTCATGACTTAATGACTGCACTCTCACTGTGTCTGATTCAAATAATACTCGGTGGCATATTTGCCTGTGCTTTGATTTTACAAAAACCCTATATAAAAACTTTAGGCATTTTTGCTATCGAATCTTTACGGAGCCTGCCATTCATTATTTTAATTTTAATAGCCAGCCAAACCCATTATCCCTATTTACTCAGATTTTTATTTCATGCAGCAACTCAGTGGAGCAAGTTTTGTCTTACTGCATATATTATCCTAGAGAAGAAAAGTCTTTCTTACCCTGTTCAAGACGCCTTGAAGAGCCAATATCCAAAAGGCTACATCATCAAATACTACTTAATGCCTTATCTATATCCCTATGTTCAAGCAACCTTCCCTTATCAATTAATCCGTACCTTAGCGACATTCATTAGTATTGACTATCTGGGGTATGGTGCCAGCACACATATCCCATCAATTGGACTCTTACTTCAACAAACACGCTACCAAATGAATGGCCTGATTATCCTTACTTGTAGCACACTACTCTTAACAACCTTTTTCCTTGTCCGCAAAATTATGGTGCCCAAAAATAAAGCGGCGCTCTGTGGCGCCGCTTATTAACCTGTTTATGCTATTAGCCAAACAAACTTCTAGGCGCTAAATGGCCTACAGGACCTGCAAACTGTTGTGCAGGAGCTGCTGCTACCGGTTGATCTAGAGCAACAGCATTTTTAAGCGCCTGATATGTTGGCTGAGAAAGTCTTCCATTTAACTGTATTTCAGTTCTTGCTTGAATTAACTGAATGCCAAAATTATTACCCATACCATGGCCTCTTAAAAAATGTCCTTGCAAAATTTCTTGTACTGCGTCTGGGGCAAAAGCTTGCTGGCTTAACCTTTCATTTAAACGGTCACACTCGCTCGCGTCATACTCTATCTCCAGGGCAGCTTCAACCATGTCATCAAACATATTCATATTGTCTCTCTTTTATCTTAATCGTAGGCAAGGAATATCACAGAACCAATGTTGTTTCAGCATAAAAACAACGTACAACATCTAATTAATAACCCCTTAATTAAAGGAGGGTTAAGCTTAATCTTACGTTAACTTAATCATAGAAAAATGGGTGCTTTCTAGAACACTGGCTAATAACCAATAATGATGCTCTAAAATACAAAAAATCTAAACAATGAGCCAACCATCAGACAAGAATCAGTTGGCGAACATCTCAATACAGACTATAATACACCACCCATTATTCACCAATACAATGATTACACTGAGTGACTTTTCCCTAAGCACACAACAAAACCAATCAGGCAGCACATTAAATGGCCAGATACAACCTAGAGACATTGTATACATACACGGTCATTCACAATCTGGGAAAAGTACATTAGCCCATTATCTTGCTGACCCGCCCCAGCTGAAAAAACATAGTGGCACACTGAGCATCAGCGCGAAAATTACACTCTGCCCTCAAGACATACACAGTGCGTTCTGTCATTCTGTAAATATAGGAACCTATTTAAACACGTGCCTACCCAAGCTAGAAAACTTAACAAGTGACCTGAGTGCATTAAAACTGCCAAATTCAATTCTTCAACACTTCCCAAACCAGCTCAGCACCGGTCAGCTCAAAAGGCTAGCCGTTTTACTTAGCTTGTACGCACCCAGTGACGTAGTAATATTCGATGAAACCTTCTCATCACTAGATCCCTCGACCTTATCTCATACCTTACAGTGGGTTCTCCAAAGACAACAAACCAAAGCGCTCATCATTATCACACATACCCTACTACCCCATATAAAAGCCACCACAAGCTTCCACTTAAGTCCAGCTGCTCTTGCTCCGCAAGCTACACAAGCGCCCTCTATACCAAAAACACAAGAAATACTCTCTATTCAAAACCTAGAGGTAAACTACCCCGGTAAAAAAATAATACTGGATCATTTAAGACTCAACGTAGGCACCTGCTCCGCACTCACCGGACCCAGTGGCTGTGGTAAAACTTCAGTTATAAAGACAGTCCTAGACATAGTTCCTTATCAAGGGCAGATTATACGTCCTGCCAATAGCCACATACAATGGGTTTGCCAAGACAGTTATGCTGCTTTCTCTCCTTTTATTCCAATTAATCAAGCTATGGGGATGTCAGACATCTGTTCCGTAACACTTAAAAAACTGACCCGAACCATAGCCATTAATCCTTTTACCCACCAGCTTCCCACAGAACTGTCTGGTGGCTGCTTACAAGTTCTACAAATCATGCGTGCACTCGCAAGAAAACCCAATATTTTAATTTTAGACGAACCAACCAATGCGATGGATACTAACCTTCGTATGGCAACCATTAGCTTGCTCAAAGAGTGGATGCTACAAAAACAACTCAGCATTATACTTATTAGCCACGATACAGCAATGATCCATGAGCTGGCATTACAAACATTTACCCCATATATACGATAACAATGATTCAGTATCTTTATATCCTGCTATACTTAATCCCAATGATTACCTTGGGCAGCTCGGTGTGTCTCCCTGGTTTCAAGCCTAAATACAATCATGCCCAACAGGTTCAATATGTGAACAAACAGGCGTCCAAAAGCAATAGTATCAACATGGGTAGCAGCACCCATTACTATGATACCTTCAATCCCTATGCTAAGCCTGGAAAAATTGCACCAGGCGCAACCATTCTTTTATTTGAAACATTAATAACTCAAACAGCTGACGACATTACATGCTTTTACCCACAACTTGCCCAAACATTACACATCAAAAAGCAAACCCTATCGATGACACTCAACCCGCTTGCTAGGTTTTCAGATCAAACAAAAGTGACAACCGCTGATGTTGTCCACTCATACCATCTAGCTAAGCAGCACCCCTTATATGTTGAGGCTCTAAAAGATCTGTCTCTACATATAGAGTCAAACCGTTTGGTTTGGCATTATTCTAACCTCACCGCAACACTACTTGCTCTAGCTAAAATGCCCATTATCAAACACAGTGAAGCGCTCATTGGGTCAGGACCCTACTTCGTTAATAAGGCATCCTCTACGCAAATTCAATACCAAAAAAATGATCTCTTCTGGGCTGAAAACCTTTGGCTAAATATAGGAAGAAACAACTTTAAACACGTCAACTTTCATCTTAATGTTAAGCCCTTTCAAAACTTAAACGCCCTATCACAAGGGAAAATAGACTGGTTTTTAGAACATAATGCACACAGGTGGGATCAAATAATAACGAGCGCTAATATCCAAAAAACAACCTTGGCACAACCCTTAAGTGAATATACCCTATATTTACGTATCAACCCGCAATTAGATTATAAAACAAGACAGTTCATTGCACACTCAATTAACTTTGATAAAATCAACCAAGCACTGTGCCACGGGTTTTACACCGCAAAAAAGTACCAAGCTCCCACTCCTTTAGAAGCGATTACAAGACACAAACCAATTAAATTGCTGACCCAAGGCGCTCAGTGGACGCCTGCTGCACAAGCAATCTGCCATCAACTTGAAGCCTCAAACATCCCCTGCATACATGCACTCAAACACCCTATTGCATACCAACAAGCTGTAAAAACTGGAGCATATGACCTAATCATTGAACCCATGCTTATTACACCCTCCATGCAGTTGTCTGACTTATTTCCTCATTATCTTAACGAAACAAGTCCCCAGTCAACAGAGCAAAACGCACATGAACGTTTGGAACAGCTTATCCAGTCTTATCTCTGTATCCCAATGTGGACTAACAAGCAATTTCGCATTGTGCATAATAAAGCCATTCATCTAGATCATTTAAATCATTTAGAGCACATTGATTGGCAAGCCATGTGGAAAACAAGAGAGCTTACTAATTCCATTTCATCACACGATGAAGATTCTGTTTAGCACGAAGAATCAACTTGGCTCACAAAACTAACTTTAGAATAAGTAAGCTCTAGTTTGTTTGTAACCCATCAAGAAATATTGTCAGATTTTTTTTACTACAGTCTTGCATGCGCAAGTCCAATATGACAAGTTAAGTGCAAAACGAGCACCTAATGCCTTATTACCAGATAGCTTTCCCCAACTTCACTCAAGAACTTGTCTACTATAAAGTTCAAGCAAACACGTCCTGTTTAATCGGCTACCGTGTTGAAGTGCCTTTTGGAAAAAAGCAATGTATTGGTATCGTCATTCAAAAAACCACAGATTGCCCTCTAGATCCCACAAAAATAAAACCAGTTAAACAGGCACTAGATGAGTTTCCCATACTAAACACATATACTATAAAATTTCTTAAGCAAATTGCTAACTACTATCAACTGCCTATAAACACACTCGTTGGACTTGCGATCAATCAGGCAGTTAGAACTGCCCCTATTCAATTTAAAAAACAATGGCTCAAAGCGAACTCTGAAAAAAAACCTAAAACCAAAACACAAATTGAAATTTATAATGCCTGTTTAAATAGCGCCAACTACTGGGAACTTTATGCCCAATACACTGCAAAAACGCTTAACAAAATGATTGACGAAAATTACTTAAGTGCTGCTCAAGAATCGATTAAACAGACTACTCCCAATCTTATAGAACTCAGTAGCGAGCAAACAAAAGTTTTAGATAATATTAAATCCTCCTTTATAGGCACCCACTTAATTTGGGGGGTAACGGGCAGTGGCAAGACAGAAATTTATACCCACCTGATCCAACATGTGCTATCTCAAAAAAAACATGCACTCATTCTTGTCCCTGAAATTGCCCTCACCTCACAAACAGCCAACAAAATTGCACTACGAACCGGCGTTACACCCTTTGTGATTCATTCACAGCTCACACCCAAGCAACGTATTGCAAATACGATGCTCATACAAACAACACAACAACCCATGATCATTCTTGGGACACGCAGTGTACTTTTAACTAACCTAGTTAACCTAGGAATTATCATCATTGATGAAGAACATGATGACTCTTTTAGACACAATAGCCAACTATTCTTCTCCGCTAGAGACATGGCTGTTCTTAAGGCACACCAAGAAAAAATTCCTGTTATATTGGGCTCTGCAACCCCGAGCTTAGAAAGCATACATAATGCTACTTCAGGAAAGTATGATTTACACCACATCAACCACCGAATTCATACCACCTTACCCAACATTTATCTTATTCAGCATCAGAGTAAACAGTTATTTTCAGATCAAGCTTTAGAAAAAATAAACCATACATTAGATACAAAAAAAGATGTACTTATCTTTGTGAGTCGGCGTGGCTGGGCAAACGTTAGGCTTTGCCTCAGCTGTAATTGGAAAGCACGATGTAGCTCATGCCAAGCACTCTTGGTTGCGCATCAAGATGATCACTTACACTGTCACCGTTGTCGAACAAAAATACCGGCGCCTCTAGACTGTCCGCAATGCAAACAAAGTGAACTGGTTCAATTTGGGTATGGAACCCAACAAGTTGCCTCTGAGGCAGAAAAAATATGGCCTACCAACCCAGTCTATCGTTTTGATACCGACCAAACACCTAGCACCATCAACCAACAATTCAAACAACTTGAACAAACCACTGGCAACATCATTATTGGCACGCAAATGCTCACTAAAGGTCATGACTTTTCAAAAACACAAATGGTGGTATGTATTCAAGCAGACCAAGGCTTATATACCGACGACTTCCGTGCAGAAGAAAACTTACTGGCTGAGCTTACACAAGTTGCTGGTCGATGTGGTAGAAGACAGTTAACTGGAAACGTCTATATCCAAGCTAAAAACCCAAACCACCCTTTGTTCCAGGCCCTAACACAACCTAAAAATCAATATACACAGTCTCTTTTAGATATGAGAAAACAATACGGGCTTCCTCCTTATACTTTTTTAGCAGCTATTTTTATTCGTATCTCCGCCAAAGACATACCGCACATCAACCAACTTACCTTAAATGACTACCCAGGCTGCTCTGTACTAGGGCCCATCCCTTTTCCCTCTGGCAATAGAAATCATAAACTCTGTTATCAAATCACCTGTATCGCCGAGTCTAGACAAACAAGGGCTAACGCACTCCTGTCGTACCGGACTCTCTGTCAAGCACACGCAAAAAGCAACTGGGAGATCAGTTGGCAAATTGATTCTCACTTTGCACAATCGTAATAAATTACGCTATACTAAATCATCGAAACATTGAACGCTTATGAACAGACTGATTATTTTAGCGCTACTTGCTTGTCGTGGGCAAATAACCACTTACCAGTTCATTAAAAAGAACCTAAAAATTGATCCTTTGCCTCAAAAGCTACCCTATAACTATTTGGGCAAAAACCTCAAATTAATTAATGCATGGATCACATTACTCGCTAGTCCCTACATGCAACAGCGAATAGAAAAAATCAGACAAAAAGAAAGGAAGTACAAACCATTGCTCACCGACTTCATTGAAATTCTTTCTGTGAAATCAGTACAACCCGCCAAGTACCTCAGCATGCTTGATCGTATGTTTCTAATCATTTCAGGAACGATTATTCCAGACAACTACCTGCTGTTTACGATCCCCTCAATAGATCACCCCTATCGACATGTGATTGCATACCTAGCTAACCAAAAAAAACAAATGGGCATTGATACACTTAACCCAGTCATTGTGTGCTGTATTTCTGAGTTTTCTAGCGGATACAGCCGCTCTAAAAATGATAAAAAGCCCAATGAAGACACACTTAAATTTATCGCAGCGATGCTATCCAAGATCAATACCGAACCGAGGATTATTGATTGCTTATATGAAAGTTCAAGCAACCCTAGGCGCATTGATAAATTCATACAAGCATTTACCCCCTTTGAAAAACCACCTAGCAACCCTGAGTACTCGGAGAAACAATATTTACAGATATTAAATATTGTTGAATCGACACTTACTCTATTTGATCAAGAAGTTTTAACATAGTACATATCCACAACTGGATCTTTGCTAACCATACTTAATCCTGTCCTTAATTGTATATACCATAGCTGTTTCACAAAGTATGTCAGAAATGGTGTCTGATCAAATGCTGTTAAATTACTGACGACAACAACACCCTGAGTATCTCGTATCTCATCTAGATAATCATCAAATAATGCATCATAACAAATCAAGACTAAATAACGTGTCCCATCACTAATATACCGACTATCTCTTCCTGATGTATATCCCGACTCTACCCACGGTACTAAATGTCTTTTATCAACACGTCCCGTTAATGCCCCTAATCCAACAACACTCGAATAAAAATCTTTATCCTTCTGGTAAGTTATTGGACTCATTGCATCTCCCTGTGCTTCAACCAAAGATCCCTCAGGGTATACAGAAAAATCATAATTGTGGGTAGGAGACACATAAAGCTCAGTACGAAGCAACAACAAAGTTAATACTAAGCACCTTAAGTGAACATGAGACATACATGCGACCAATGCAAAGACAACCAACAAAGCAGCCTGAGGCCATGTGACCATGATTGAGCTAAATAACGGATCAACCAGTAATGGCGTTGTACGGTAGATCCCAATATTTAAAAACTGCCAGCCTCGTTCCGCCAAACACAAAAATACAAATATAGCTAGCACTCGCCACCAACCCTTGATTCGATGGCATAATTGATAGCTATAAAACCACAGCCACCATAGGGCTACCATACCCACTATCGATAAAATATAAATCCAAACTACTTTTGTAGGAAAAAAGCATGCCTTTAAAGCCTGATAAAAAACAGCTCCATATAAAAAAACATCGTAGAACACAGTCAGCATGGCATATACTAATGCATGCTTATAGCCCCTATGGAGCCTTTTAAAGAGGAGAAAGTGTCCAGGTAGCCACAATGCAGGCAAGCAGTGCATTAAGCCCATATGGAGCCACAAAACACCCCACAGATCACCCCTTCCTAAATATAACCTTGCTCTCTGTGCTATTAATCGCATCAAACTCATATCCATTTGACTCAAACGCTTCCAGCCCATCTGGTGAGTCAACTTGATTCTCAAGCATATATGCTAATATTTTCCCACGCATTCTTTTTGCATTAACAGCAACAACCACATACCTACCCTTTTTGTTCTTCTCGTAAAAAACGATATCAACCCAGTGCTTGCAGCGCTTACGATCAATAGATTTAGAGTAGGCTTCTGAGGCTAAATTAAAGACATTCTGATCTTCTACAGCTTGAGTCATTGACTCTTGCCAATATTTAACGAGTAGCTCAAAGCCTGAGAGCTTGGTAATCATTTCTAATCGATAAAACCCAATTGCATCCAAAGGTCTAAGCGGCCCATAAAAAGCTGATAAAATCCGCAAGTGATCCTGAGCATAAACAATCGCATGATCAGAGCAAGACTCGGGATCAAGATGTTTATAGACATCACCCGCATAAGTGTATATAGCTGGGGTTAATGCTGCCTGTCCTGATTTAAGTTCGAGGAAGCGCTGGTGGTTTTCCTGAGCCAGCTGCTCGCTAATACCCAAGCACTTCACCAACTCTGCTACTGTGTAACTCGATAACAGCTCCAACAAAGGCTGCATTTTTTCTAAATGATCCGGCTGGGTTAATGAAACCCTAGCCGTTTCAATTTGTTTTTTTGCGGGAGAAATGATAATCATTTACGCATCCACATTTTCTGCCATTAACGCATTTTTCTCAATGAACTCTTTTCTTGGCTCAACCACATCACCCATTAACATTGAGAACAAACGATCTGCTTCTATCGCATCTTCTATCGTTACTTGAACCAATGTTCTCACATCTGGATCCAATGTTGTTTCCCATAACTGTTCAGCATCCATTTCACCCAAACCTTTATAACGCTGTAGCGTGTAACCTTTACGTGCACAGTTCATCACATAAACCACCAAATCATCCACCCGTGAAACCGTATGGGTCGTTGCATCAATCACAATATCTACTTGCACATCCTGACCTTCAGATTGAGCAAAGATCGGCCCACAAACCTTGGATATCCCACCAATGGAAGCATATATTGATGAGCGAACAAATGCCATGTCAATAATAAACTGTGTTTTTTCTCCATTAGCTTGTATATAGTCTACCTCTATCATCCCCGATCGAACATGAGCCTCCGCCTTATTCTGCCCTTCAAAAAGACCTTCAGCCTGAGCATTATACAGTTTACAATAAGACTTCAACACACCCTCTGACTCAAAATCATCGATAGATAACTTTCTGCACTGCATCATCGCTAAAAATAACGCATAAGGTAACTGGGGATAACGTCGAGTTACCGCATCTTTTGCATGATGATAAGCAATCACAATTTCTTTTAAAGCCTGGCCTGTCGCAACCGTTTCTTTACCCACACCCAAGCTACCTTTTTGCATAACGTCGTTCAATAAAAAGTCATATAAAGCATCATCATCTTTCAAATAACAATCAGACTTTCCCTTTCGCAAACGATACAATGGCGGTTGAGCAATATAAATATGACCTCGTTCTAAAATCTCAGGCATTTGGCGATAAAAGAACGTCAGCAACAGGGTTCTAATATGCGCACCATCAACATCAGCATCGGTCATAATGATAACCTTATGATAACGAAGCTTGTCTGGGTCATACTCCTCTTTACCAACACCACAACCCAATGCCATAATTAACGTAGCAATCTGCTCTGATGAGAGTACCTTGTCATATCGTGCCTTTTCAACATTTAATATCTTACCGCGTAGTGGTAGAATTGCCTGAAAACGTCTATCACGCCCCTGCTTAGCAGAACCACCCGCAGAGTCCCCCTCTACAATACACACCTCAATCTTACTTGGATCTTTCTCCTGGCACGGTGAAAGTTTAGAAGATAGTTTAACATCCAACCCAATCTGGTCTGATTTTCTAGATAAGTCACGAGCCTTTCGTGCCGCATCTCTAGCACGTGCAGCTTCTTCAATCTTTTTGATAATGATATCAGCAATCTTTGGCTTTTCTTCTAAATAATGAAGCAAGTGATCACATACGCCCCCCTCTATCCCCTTCTTAACCTCAGAAGACACTAGCTTTGCCTTTGTTTGAGAAGAGAACTTAGGGTCCGCCATCTTAATAGACAACACTGCTGTTAACCCTTCCCGCACATCATCACCTTGGATCACCTGCTTGTTTTTCATTACATCAGATGCATACTTGTTGATGGTCCGTGTGAGTGACGTTTTTAATGCTGAAAGATGTGTTCCACCATCAGGCTGTGGGATATTGTTGGTATAGCAAAAAATATGTTCCTGATATGCAGAGGTCCACTGCATAGCCAGCTCAAACGATATGCCATCCTGCTCCCCAGAAACTGAAATAACATCTTCATGCAGCTCTGTTTTGCTCTCATTTAAAAATACAACAAACTCGCTAACCCCACCCTCATAGTGATAATCTTCAGAGAAGTAGTCATTGTGGTCTCTTGAATCAATAAAGTGAATGTGAATACCACGGTTGAGAAACGCAAGCTCTCTCAAGTTTTTAATAACCGTTTTTCTCGAATAGTTAATATGTGAGAATACTGAATCACTGGCTAAAAACTGAACCATTGTGCCCGTACCTTCATTCTCGGTGTCTGCTGGAACAATGACTGGCTCCCCCGGCTCTCCTCGCTCATACATTTGTGTATAACACTGACCGTCACGCTTAACCTCAAGCTTTAACCAATCTGATAACGCATTAACAACTGAAACCCCTACCCCGTGTAAACCACCAGACACCTTGTAAGCATTTTGATTAAACTTACCACCCGCATGCAACACCGTCATAATTAACTCAGCGGCAGGAACCCCCTCTTCTTCATGTACATCAATCGGAATCCCTCTACCATCATCAGATACCTTAACAGAGCCATCCTCACACAGCTCTACAACGATCTTGTCACAATACCCAACTAAAGCTTCATCAACGGAGTTATGAACCACCTCTGCAATCATATGATGAAGCCCAGACCCCTGTTCATCATCTGTATCGCCGATATACATCCCAGGGCGCGTCCTAACGGCCTCTAACCCCTTTAAAACCTTAATATGCCCAGAGTCATATGCCCCTGAATTGTCATCTTCTGGATTATTGTTTGTCGCCATACTGTATCTCTTTTTCAAATCTATTTATATTATAGCACTTTTTTGCTCAAAAAGCACCTAACTGGCCGAGATTCAACGCGCACCTAGCTACACCCTAACCACCCCTGTTTTTTCATATAAAAATCAATTACTTACAACCCCCTGATCCACGTGGAACATAGGGCCGGCAGCCAGGCGCTCTACATCCCCTTTGAGCACGCCCGTCACCAAGGACTGGGCACCCGTAGCCTGGACCATCCCCATCAACAGCCCTCTGTTATTATCATCGAGCTCAGCGGCAACATCATCCAGCATTATAACAGGCTTTTGCCCACCCTCTGACAGACACTCCCAGCTGGCCATTGCTAGCGCAGAGTAAATCAGCTTTTGCTGCCCTTGTGATAGCCTGCCGCCTCCCCCGCAAACGACAATATCATCTCTATGAGGCCCCTTTTGTGTTATTTTAGACACCTTGTCAGCCATGGCGGAATCTTTTAGCGCCTGGAGCAAGCCGCCCTCTTCAACGCTGGGCTGATAATGCGCATCAACCGGGAGATTGAACACTGAGGCCGTGCCGTGGAAGTGCGCGAACAGCGCGTTTAGACAAGCCCTTCTTGAGCTGATAATTTGATCCCCCAAGTCAGCCAGCAGTGGATCCCAGGGCGCAGTAGACAGCTGGGCCTTCAAGGCGCTATTCCGGCTTTTTAGCGCTTTGTTATAGCGCCCCCTCACGTCTGCGTATCCTGGTTTCACGTGGAACAAAACCCAGTCCACGTAAGAACGCCGGACTGATGGGCTTGAAAAGAACAGCCGATGGCTATCTGAGTCCATGAAAATAGCTGGGACCTTGCTGGCTACTGAAAGCATTGTAGCAGATGAACCATTGACCAGCGCCCTACCGCTGCCAGCTTGCCTCTGGCATGCGACCTCAACCCTATTTGTTAAGGCTGCACGTATACAAAAATAAGACTTTCCCTGCTGAATTAAAGTATCTGTTTTACTTGTTCGAAAGGATTTTCCTCTAGCCAAACAATGGGCGGCTTCTATTATGCTAGACTTTCCGCTCCCATTGTTGCCATAAAAAAGATTAACGCCAGGACTTAAATCTATTGAAAGATCGTCGATTATCCTGAAGTTATGTATATGCAGTGACGCAAGCGCCATTATAGCGTTAGCGGCATAATCACGTAAGCAACCGCATCACTCCCTGGTTGCTCTAGCAACACGCCCTGCATTTTTTCACTAAACTGGAATACAACTTCATCGGTCTCTACCGCGCTCAAGACATCAAGTACGTAGCCAATATTAAAAGCCACTTCGCGGTCTGAGCCTTCATAGCCAATCGGCAGCTGAGACACAGCCTCTTCTTGATCAAAGTTTCGTCCAACAATTTTTAACTGGCCTTGTGAGAAATAAAACTTAGCGCCCTTAAACTTTTCATTAGCCAAAATAGCTACACGACCCAGCGCTAGCTTGAGCGCTTGGACTTCTACTGTTGCTGCAGCAGAAACATCTTTAGGAACTAACTTTGTGTAATTTGGGTATTTACCCTCAATCAGGTTAGAACGCATGATGAAATGACCCGCTCTAATTTCTATAGCATGTTGTGCTAGACTAATATGGACAGCCGCATCTGTTGCGCGTAACAGTCGTGTAAGCTCAATCACAGTTTTTCTTGGGATGATTGACTGACTTGTTCCTTGCACCGAAGAGCCGAGTAGGGCGGCATTAGCCCATGACAAGCGATGCCCATCTGTAGCAACACAGTTGACTTTTTTATCTAAGCACTCAAACAATAAGCCATTCAAGAAAAAGCGAGCATCCTGGTAAGCCATTGAAAAACATGACTTTTCTATAGATAGCTTTAACACATCTTCTGGTATTTCTATCTGGTGCAACACCTCTAATCGAGGCAATAATGGAAACGACTGACTGGGCAGACTAGACAGTTTAAAGTTTGCATCCTTTGCGCGCACCTCAACCCATTGATCCTTAAGAACAAACTCGATCACTGAGCTTTCTGGAAGCAACTTACAGATATCCATCAGCTTACGGCAGGGTAGGGCGAGTGAAAACGCATCCTTAGATTCTGCAAACAGTCGAGCACTGGTTTCCACCTCAACTTCTGAGTTAGATGCCATTATGGTCACATGGTTTCCTTGGCCACTAAGCTTGACATAGGACAAGATCTGCATGACTTGGGACGGCTCAACAACACCGGATACGTTTTTAAGTGAGGCTAATAAACTATCTCTAGCTATTGAAAAAAGGCACTTTGCCTCTGTGATTGTTTTTTCTGTCATTGTATACCCTACTGATTTAATATTCGTAAAAGATTATCACAATCTGCTTTTAAAACCACATCCTCTTTTAAAATATTATCGATGTGTTTGCACGCATGCAAAACAGTTGTATGATCTCTATTGCCAAAATCCCGCCCTATCTGGCTCACACTGATGCCAGAGAGCTTTTTAGCCAGAAACATACCCAGCTGCCTAGGCCTTGCAATTGATCGCTTCCTGGAGCTTCCTGTGAGGTCGTTAATGGTTAGCTTAAAATAATGAGACAACGCCTTTTGCACCTCATACACGCTTACTGTTTGATCCCTAACATCAATCATATCTTTTAAAGACTCTCTAGCTAGAGCCATAGTAATGGGCGCTGATAAGAAAGAAGCATTAGCAATTAAACGTTTTAAAGCGCCCTCAAGTTCCCGAACATTAGACTGAATCCTATCAGCTATGAAAAATGCAACTTCCTCAGGAAGCAGGATATCAGACGCACGCGCCTTACTCAATAAAATAGCAACCCGCGTTTCTAACTCTGGAGGATCAATCCCAACAGTCAGACCACAACTAAACCTTGATTTCAAACGATCTTCCAACCCTTCTAAATCGCGAGGAAAACGATCACAAGTTGCTACTATTTGCTGACCTGAATCTAGCAAGCTATTGATGGTGTGAAACAGCTCTTCTTGAGAGCGAACCTTCTTAACAAAAAACTGTATATCATCGAGCAATAATACACTCTGACGGTAACGCTCTTTAAACCGCTCCATCTCATTTTTCTGCAAAGAACGAATCATTTCAGATACAAACTGCTCTGAGTGTACATAGGCTACCTTCTGCCCAGGAAACTTCTGTTGGATCAAATGACCTACAGCTTGCATTAAATGCGTCTTTCCTCGGCCCACATCACCATAAATCACAAATGGGTTGAATACCTTTCCAGGACTATCTGCTACTTGCATAGCTGCCGCCTTACCCAACTCATTACAACGTCCCACCCAAGTCTCAAACGTACAATTCGGGTTCAAACTATTTAACACCGGATCTGGAGCAGGGGAGGTCTCTTCTTCCACTGTATTGGATGACTGCGCCACCACCTGATCTTGCGCTTCTTCTAACACCAACCTTAATGACAGGCTTCTAAACTCCGGTCTTTTAGCGCCAATCTCTTTTTTTAAAACCCCAATATACTCACTATAAAAGGCTTCTTTTAAATAGCGATTCGGGAAGATTAACTCAAGGCAATTTTCGTCCTCATAGCACGCTTGGATTGGCGCTATATCACGCTCAAAAACATTCTGATCTAACCGATCCTTAAAAAATGTTCTAGAAAACTGCCAAAGCTGTTCGCATACCATGAATTACTCGATACGTTAATGGATAAATAATCCCATTCTACCACTCAGATCGTAATTTTCCAGAACCAAACACAAAGAATCATCATTACAACTAATTTACAGACACTTAAACAAAAGCACCCCCAGCAAAGCTACAAGCCATTGATTTAACATAACCTTAAGTTTTTAAAAAACACGTTGTTATAATCTAATTTTAAGCGATTCTACATGCTCACAGCCCTGGGCCAACAACCCCTTATTATAATGCGTAGCTACTTCCAAAAAATCCTCATGGCCTGCCGCATATTCACCCAAAGACTTAGCCCACTTTATGCCCACACCCAACCAACTAGGGTGCTTGACTGATAGCGCAATTAACACCTCTGGGAATGAGACCTCTTTATAAATAGTTGTAAACCAATACGCAACATCCTCTACCTTTAGCTCATTAAAATGACTTGTAATACTTAAGTTTAAAACATACTGCTGCATATGTAGCAGACTGAAAGCACTCAATGCATCCTTCCGAACCATAGCTGACAACAAATCTAGCTTCAGAAAATTCCATGATAATTTTGACATATAATCAACTTTATTAAACGTCATCATCCAGTTAATCATATTAAATACAGCGCCCTTAGATAAAAACAGCACGTTTTCATAAACCTCAGATGTCCACTTTTCTACTGTAGAAAAAGCCAACGCTATACACGTCTCAAGTTGCTCATAACCCAAAGGCTTTTCTCCAGCAACACCAAAGAGCTGACGCAATGTTGGCGTGCAATGGTGAATCACATATAAAAATCGATCAACACTTAACCTATCAGCGCACTTAGAAACAGCACCTAATGCACAACGCCCCTTGATTGACAGCAAGACAAATAACAACCGCTCGTCTGTTAAAAGCTCACCTAACATTTGCCCATTCGAAAACACCCCACAACCATATATTTGTTCAAGAATCTTGGGACAGTTAACCTCTTTTGCTAATAACAATAAATTTAAAACCCACATCCTGTGCGCCTCTTCGTCCAGTAAACGAAAGTCACTCATCTCAAGATAGAAAAACCCCTGATCAACCAATGTCGGCGTCAAGCACATTAACGCCTCTGTGTGCAAAACAGCCGTTACCTGTTGCAAAAAACAGACATAGCTATCTTTTAAAAGCGCCTTAATCTGCAACCCTGTATGCTCACGCAGAGGACCCTGCAAGACCATTTGTAACACAGGCTTATAGGGTGAATTTGACAATAAGGCAAGCTTGGAAATCGTCACTAATAACTTGTATCGATCACGTTTCTGGAAAAACTCAAACCCCAGATTCTTAATCTGTAACAGAAGCAACGGAGCTAAGCAATCATCCAGGGCGTCCGCATCAATACGCTCCTGATCTAGTGTAATACATAGCTCTAAAATATTACCTTCACTAACCAGTAAATCTTCACATCTATAAAAAGAAAACTTTTTGAGCCAGCCAAGCGCGTGAGAGCGCCTGTATTTACCTAACTCAGCATGCGCAACCTCAAATAAACCGCGAACCAAGTGTGGCTCCATGCCCTCAATATGACCGCCAACTACGTCTTTTAATAATAAAAACCAATACCTCTGCGATGAGTCAATGCTCACGACTGTAAATACCTTGCCAATAAGATTAAACGCTTTTCTTTTCTCCAAATCCTTCCAATCATTACATATGACAGCAGCAATATAGACCTGCTGCAAAAACCCAATCTCTGCTTTCCCTGTGGGCTTCTTTATATAACAGGTTAACGCATAACTGACTAGCTGATAAAAATGTTCTAGCTCTAAATGGGTGAGCAATGACTGGCTTATCTCTCCGGCTATATGCTTGAATGTAGATGCCCCCATAGAGAAATCGTCCAATTCCTCTTCCAGATGTTCCCAAAAGTCATCTCCGGTCCGCTTCTTGCGTATTAAGTCGCCATCCATGAACTCACTCCCTGATTACTTATAGATTCATGTATATCCAGCGCTCTAATATAATCTGCGCACTTCTGGTATCTACATTACTTTTTGTTAAAGCCTTTTTTCCCTTGTGATCAAACAACTCATCCTTTGCTTCAACCGTTGACATACGCTCGTCTGCCTCATACACGGTTAACCCATAGCGATCACGCAGCGTCTCCGCTGCTGCCTGTGCCTTTTTTGTAACCTTAAACGGTGTGCCATCCATTTTTAAGGGAACACCAATGACAACTGCGTCAGGCCGCCACTCTTTTACCCACTGATCTAAAGTCTTCCAATCCGGTTCTTGATGAATCACTTTAAGCGAGCCCAAAGGATCCGCATGCCCCGTCGCAGAGGAACCTACTGCACACCCCCAGTACTTAGTCCCATAATCTACACCCAGCAGTATCATATACTCTCAGCTGTACTTAGCCGAGGCACATACCTTGAGCGAGACCAACCCGCGTGTTGCATGACATGACTGATTCTATTAGATGCAGGTACGTCCAAAGGTAGATGATTGTTTGCAACAACCAACCAAGCGCCTTGCTCAATTTGCTCTTGCAAGACCTCTTCACGCCAAACACATTGACCCGCTACAATTAAACAACTCGACAAATGCTCTTGTGTCAGGTTGACCAAACGATCGGTAACAAACAATCCTTGCTTTGAATGAGATATTGCAATCAATCGATCAGGGGAGAGTGGACCTCCAAACCAAACAGGATGATTAGACAACAACTTAGGGTGTGCAAGATAATCTTTGACCTTTCGATTGTCGGGCTTATTGATAACAGCACCGCTGATCATTCCGTCTTGTCTTTGATATAATAGTACTAAAGCATCTTGCAACGCTTCTGTTGCAACATACTCTGTTGCAACTAAAAATGAATCTTCTAATTTAAATAATCTAGCCATAAATTGAGACTAACACAGATAAAAAACCATTGCAAGTTCAGATGTTTTTTCGTTTTAACCAGATCGCTTGTATTGCTGAGCCCATCATATTCGGCAGCAACAATTCTTTAGCCTTTGCCGTTACAACTGGGTCTTTGTAGTCAATAACATCAAGCGCATGGTATTCACTCAAAAAATCACTCATATCCCCAAACTGATGGACCTCATAGCCAGACTGATGGGCACAATGCTTGAACTGACACCAGTTCACAGGCAGTGTTAAATCGACAAAGCCCGCATGCTTATAGTCAAAGCAAACCATTTGGTGCTTGGAATAGACCTTGACGTTGCCCTCATAGCGAGCAGGGTGATAAAAATGTTCCTGAGCATAACCGTAATCAAATAACAAAACATCATCCGCGCCACAGCTTAAAAAATCTTGGAAAAGTGCCTGGTAGCCAAAGCAATATTCAAATAAATAGCCATTTGGCCAACTGGGTGAATACTTATCTACAATCAATTGTAACTCCTTGGGCACCTCAGCCGGCAACCAGACAACCTCATGGTCCAAAAACCATTCCAATACGCCCTTGTCTGCATCCCATTTAAAGCGACGAACGGGTAGTGCATCAAATAACTCATTCGCAATAATAGCAGAGCCAGGCGCTGCCTCAGTTTTTTCAAACCGAAACTGGTTAGGATATAAAGCCTTAATTTTTTCTCTCAAGCGTTTAGAGCGCTCAACAAGGGTATAGGAGTCAAGCCTATAAGACTGCTCTTTCAAAAAATGAGTTACCTCATGCGCAAGCTTCCCCATTCCAGGCCCATATTCAATTACACACTCTATCTCTTGATCCATAATCCAGTTAGCAACGGCATAAGCAAAACAATTTGAGCGTGTTGGTGCGGTAATAAAGTGTTCTGTATAAGGGGTATTATTATAAAACCCATACACCTCATCATAAAGCGCAAAGGCCATATATTGACTGAAATTTAGCCGTCCTTTTTGTGCGAGTGCCTCAACTGCTTGCATCTAGTTATTGTCTCACATAGGTTGTTCTGCGCATGATGAATAGCGATAAAGCATAGAGCAAAACTATATTGACCAGCAACACGATAAATACTAAGTTAGGATCAATATTTGTTATGCCTAGCATGGCATATCGATATAAGTTTCCGATGTAGAGCAGGGGGTTAAACCAAGCAATGCTTTGCCAGAAAGGTGGAAGCATATTAACCGAATAAAAAACACCGCCCAGCATAGTAAGCGGGCTTAATATCAGTGTTGCCACTACATTCAAACCATCAAAACCCGTCGCAACCAACCCATTAGCAACCCCCATTAATGAAAACATACAAGCTGTCAACAAGCCTGCCAAGACAAACAAAAAAGGGTGGTGTAGCTGATAGCCCAGAAACACAAAGCACATCAGCAAAACAAGAATTGAGCAAACAAACCCTCTAAACAAGCCACCCAGTAAGAAACCAACAATAATCTGATGATCACTTAAGGGTGAGGCCAACACTTCTTCTATAGCCCCATGAAACTTTTCTATATACGTGGAGAAGGCTGCATTTGAATAACTATTTACGGTCACCGATAACATCACAAGCCCAGGCGCAACAAACAGAGGGTAAGCGACACCGTCTACCAAACCAACCCGAGAACCCAGCACAAACCCAAAAATTGCAAAATAGAGCACAGTTGTTACGACAGATGGAAAGACAGTCTGCCGCCACAAGCGAATAACCCTAGCTATTTCACGTCTTGATAGCGTCCATAAGCCTTGGTTAAAAAAACGATAATCCATATTTTTTCCTAGTTTTCTGTTTGTGCTCTAAAATACTGCTCTAAGCGATTCGATGGACTGCTTACATAATCAACATGCTGACCATTATTTTCGAGCAGCTGTAAATAGGTTGATAAACTTGCGCCTTGGTCTAAAGCTACTGACAGCGTTCGCTCATCCTTTTGTGAAACCTCCACGCCAGCATGGTCAACCACTTGTTGTATATTATTCTGCATATGGAATAAAAACTGACGCTTTTGGTTAGACAGTGCCAACTGAGAGATATGCCCTTGATCAATAATTTTACCATGGTGCAAAATTGCTAAGTTCTTACACAAGTACTCAGCCTCTTCCATATAATGCGTGGTTAACAATATAGTTACGCCCTCATTATTTAATGATAATAGTAAATCCCAAATGTCTTTTCTTAAGTCAACATCTACACCCGCCGTAGGCTCATCTAGCACCAATATACTTGGTTTCACCAATAATGACCTAGCGAGCAATAAGCGTCGCTTCATGCCCCCTGAAAGCGCCTTAACGGTCATCTGCTCACGACCCGATAATCCCACCTTGTGTAATACATCCTTATACACCTTGGCAACATCGCTCCGTGACATCCCATAGTAACCCCCATGATTGAACATAACCTCATGCACAGTATTAAACGCATTCATATTCAACTCTTGAGGCATCATACCCACGGACTGCTTTGCCAAGAACGCATCAACTTGATTATCCACACCATTGATCCAAATTGTTCCTGAAGTAGGTTTTGCCAACCCAACCATCATTCGAATCATAGTTGTTTTTCCGGCACCATTTAAGCCCAATAAACCAAAGAAATCTCCTTTTTTTACCTCTAAACTTAAATTATCAACTGCTAAGTATCCACCCTGATATCTTTTTGATACCTTCTGTAAACTGATTGCTACATTATTCTTCATACCAGGCTCCCATGCTCGATAGCGCATCCACCGATTTCCCTAAATCTTTTATATTATAAGCAAGCGGCTTCCCCATCATCATCACCACCGTAGAGCCTCGGACAAAATAACCCAAGATGTCGCCTTTCTTAAAGGAGACCGGATGGTCAGGATCAAACCCTTCTTTAACAGGACAGACAATATCCCCAAATGTTCGCGTTCCAATTAATACCAACACTACCTTGACCCCATCTGCGTTTACCCCCACCAGCACACAGCGCTTTTTCCCAGCATATATGCCAGGTGATTTCTCTGTTACCGCTTTAGTAATACTCAAAGAAGACTCAATCTCATAACAGTCAACAATAGTCAGGTCTTCGGGAGCATGCACATAATGATACTCTGATCTTGCCATATAAAACACCATCGCCGACGATAAATCAGGACTAGACCGACCTAATAAATCAGCAACAAAAAAACCCGCTCCCTCCACCGGTTGCGACAACTGGTGAGAAAGTGACCCTGCATACACAAGTGATCCCTGCACAGGGCTACAAAAGCCCGACGTTAGACGAGATTGCTGGATCAAAGCGCCAAGCTTGCGCTCTCTAAGCCAAAAAGAAAGAACTGAATCAAACTGCGAAACGCCCGTTCCATACCAGTCTGAACGCATCCATCGAGCGTATACCAAGATCAGCAAACGAGATATGACCGGGCCCCTGCGGCTTACCAGCCACCGAATAAAACGCGCATCCCAAGCTGCCTGCATGCATTTACTCCATAATGTCTGCGTTATCTTAAATATTATTTAACCGTTGTGCAAGCGAAGGATTTTATCTGCTTAGCAAATCGTGATAACATGCTAGTAATTTAATTATATGAGTCACTCATGCAAATCTACCTTGTAGGCGGCGCTGTCCGGGATCAACTGTTAAACAAAAAACCACGAGAAAATGATTATGTGGTAGTGGGCGCCAAACCTTCGGATTTAATTAACCAAGGGTTCAAACAAGTCGGAAAAGATTTTCCTGTATTTTTACACCCGATGACTCAAGAAGAATATGCACTAGCTCGTACTGAGAGAAAAACAGGGCAGGGTTACCACGGATTTGAAACCGATTGTGCACCCAATGTAACACTAGAAGAGGACCTCCTGAGAAGAGACCTTACTATTAATGCAATAGCACAGGGCCCTGATAAAAAAATTATCGACCCATATAATGGGGCTTCTGACCTCAAAAATAAAACACTGCGCCATGTCTCAAGCGCATTTTCTGAAGACCCGCTGCGCATTCTACGTGTCGCTCGCTTCCAAGCCATGCTCCCTGAGTTTACGATTCATCCAGATACACTGGAGCTCATGAAGAAGATGTGTGCACAACAACATGAAATCAACGCTATTTCTAACGAGCGTATCTGGTTAGAAATGAAAAAAGCCTGCCTATATACTCACTTTGAATTATTCTGGCAAGCTCTAGATCAATGTGACTATCTAAAACATAAACCACTAGCTGCGAATACCAAACAATTAGTTCTGGATCTTAAAAACAGCTCTGGAACTGATCTTACGCGCTTGCTCACTGGGCTTTGGCAACAACCGAGCGCTTTCATTGAGCAACTCATTGCAATGAACCCACCCTCAGAACTTAAATCTGGTGCACAAATCATATTAAACTGTCGGGAATATATTAAACTCGGAAACAAAAATAACGCTCAAGACGTCATAAAGACCATACAGCGTATCGACCCTTATCGCAGGCCTGAGCGTGCCCAAAAAATCCTATCCTCAATGACTGGATACCCAGATGACTTATTAACATTTTGGACACAGTGCATCGATACATTGTCAGCCATTAACCCTGCACAAGAGCTCGAGTCTATTCCCCCACAAGAACGGGCTGCTCATTTAAACACGGTGCGGACCCAATCGATTATGCATTTACTCGGAAGTTAATAATATCACCATCTAAAACGGTATATGTTTTTCCCTCTAAGCGCCACAAGCCACTATCCTTTGCCGCCGTTAAGCTACCCGCCTGAACAAAATCTTCATAGCCCACGACTTCCGCACGAATAAAGCCCTTAATGAAATCGGTATGAATGACTCCCGCAGCCTCTTGAGCATTGTGTCCACGACGGTAGGTCCACGCACGAATTTCTTTTTCCCCAACCGTAAAGAACGTTTGCAAATCAAGTAACGCGTATCCCTCACGTATCACCTTATTTAGCCCAGGCTCAGACAAATTAGCATCGGCTAAAAAGTCAGCTTGGTCCTCAACGGGTAACTGTGCAATTTCTGACTCAATCTGACTTGATATTTTTACGACATCGATACCTCTTTGTGCCGCATACTTCTCAAGCTCATCCACCAATGGGCCAGACAAGTCTGGATTACAATTAGCCAAATAAAATAGAGGTTTTACCATCAGCAACTGAGCTGATTTTGCCAGTACAAACGCTTCTTCTGAAAGTTTCCCAGCCCCCAAATAAGACTGTTCAGATAACTGATGTATAATCTCATCCCACAAAGCCAAAGCACTTGCATCGCCTCCAGAACGCGTTAACTTTTCTAGTTTTTGTCTGGCCTTCTGCGCAACCTCTAAATCTGCTAAACACAGCTCTGTTTCAATCGTTTCAATATCATCTACCGGATTGGCCTTTCCAGAGACATGGATCACATCATCATCATCAAAACAACGAACCACATGAATAATCGCATTTACCTGTCGAATATGACCTAAAAACTTGTTACCAAGACCTTCACCCTCAGAGGCGCCCTTGACCAATCCTGCGATATCAACAAAACGCATGCTCGTAGGCACCACTTTTTGTGTCGCAACCATGCTATTTAGCTGATCTAATCTAGCATCTGGAACCATGACCACACCCTCATTAGGCTCTATGGTACAAAAAGGGAAGTTTTCTGCAGCGATGCAGTTTTGGGTTAACGCATTAAATAATGTTGACTTACCTACATTAGGCAAACCAACTATTCCACAACTTAAAGCCATCTCATTTACTCGTATTAGGTTAGTGTATGTATTTTTTCAATAAAACTATCATACCTTCCTTCTAATAAAAGTTCAATGTGATCAACCGCTACTGCGATGGATTGCTTAATTGCATGCATTTCTTCTGCATCTGGGCGCGTTAATACATAACGCTTAACAGCACCCGCATCTTTAGGGCGACCAACGCCCAATCTTAAACGGTAGAACTCTTTACCCAGGTGTGCATGAATGCTTTTTATACCATTATGACCACCGGAGCCCCCTGACTTCTTCATTCGAGCAACTCCCGGCAGGTAATCCATATCATCATAAACTACACATAATGAGCTCTGATCTACCTTATAAAAATTAACCACCTGGCTCACAGCAATGCCTGACTCATTCATAAAAGCCTTGGAGCGCACAATATAGGTTTTACCAAAATCATGGTTCCATGGGTAAATGAAGTAGCCCGGGCGCTCTTTTTTAGTTAATCCAAACCGATTAATTATTTCATCTAAAAACCAATAACCTGCATTGTGTCTATGATGTAAGTATGTAATACCCGGGTTACCCAACCCAACCAATACCTTAAGATTTGTCTGTTTTTTGCTCACTTTGTTGTTCTTCCGATTCGTCACCTTCACTCATAGGCACATCATCTTGCTCTGCCTCTACCTCTACTGACTCTTCTTCAATAGTTGGCGGCTTACAGGATACTAAAATCGGATCATGTTGTTCATCTACTTTGTCATGTAATTCCACTTTTCCAGGAACTTTCAGAGCACTAAGATGGATAATGTCGCCAATGTCTAGATTCGCAATATCAACGACAATGTGATCTGGAATATCTTTAGGCAATGCATCCACCTTAAGCTCTGTAATATGATGAGTCACCACACCGCCAGCCTTAATGCCCACAGCACTTTCTTCATTTTCATATTTAACCGGGACAACAACCGTCACTTTAGCCCCCTTTGCCAGCACATAAAAGTCGACATGTACTAACTTAGACTGCAGGTCCTTGACATAAGACTTTAATAGTACTTGATGCTTTTTACTGCCAACAGATACATGAAAAGGGTGTAGTGTTGGCTTTTCAGTCCGCATCAATTGCGCCAAAGCATCAGTTGGCACTGATACAGCCTGCGCAGCCTGTTTCGGACCATAGAGCACTGCAGGAACGTGCCCTGACGCTCTGAGTGCCTGTGCGGCATTAGAGCCTACTTTTGATCTTTCTTCCAATTTAAGAATCATTTTTTCCTCCTTGTTTTTGTTTCACCCATGCTGCAATTTTAGGAACAATGCTCACGCCCTGTTCCTCAAAGTGTGGGTGTGCAACGGTATCTGTAATATACATACGATCTATTTGTGTCGTTTGCAACCACTCTGTGACACTTGTTTGCATTAATAAATGCGTTACATAAGCAGTAACTGATGTAGCACCATGATTTACCAATAGCTCACTTGCCCTACTTAAGCTCTCTCCTGACACCAAGACATCATCTACGATAATACAGGCTTTACCAGCTACATCGCCAATAAGCTGCATGCTTTCTACCTGCCCCAAGCTACGTTTTTTCTCAATCACAACCATAGAGCCCCCAACGAGCCCTTGAATGGATTCTACTCGTTTACTCCCCCCTAAGTCTGGAGCAACCAAGATGCTTTGTTCATTATGGTGCTGCTTAATATGCTGAGCAACTAGGCTAGACGTCGATACGTGGTGCACTGGAATCTGAAAAAAACCTTGTGTTTGTGGTGCATGCAAATCTACAACCAGCAGACCATCATAGACGTCTGATAAATGCCTACAAATCAGTGGCGAAGAGTAAGATGTCGCTTGATCATCATCAGGCACATCTTGCCGGGAATATACTAAATAAGGTGCGATCAAATGAATCTGATTTGCGCCAGCCCGACGAAAAGCATCGGCAGCGAGCAGCGCCTCCATAACCCAACGATTGGGGTCGCCTGCATACTCATGATAGAAAAAAACAGTTGCCTCTGTCAGAGCATCTTGCACATCGACATGAATTTCTTGGTCACCAAACATTTTAATATTTAAAAGTTTGCTGCTAACCCCGAGTTCGTCACAAAGTGCGTCAACTGCCTCACTGTGTTTCCGACTCGTATAGATGTTCATGTACGTCCCTGCCATTTGGAATCATTGTCTACACTATCCATATTTTGTCAAGTATTTATATTAACGAACAAATACGGTACAGAATGTAACCATTCCATTATGATAGCTTAGGACACCCTTAACTCATATCCCATATGTCCGCACTCATTCTAATCATTCTCACATTTTTGACATGCTTAATCTCCCCCAAAAAAAGATACGAAACCCCTTTGTATCTACTATCTTTCCCAGATATTACCATACACTCCATAACAAAAAAACAAGCCAGCTGGGACATCACTCTTTCAGGTTACGGTGCTAAAAAATGTGTTAAACAATGTACGAACGCTAGTTTATCCTGCATACAAAAAAGCGCCCAACTTCACTGCCGCTTTTTTGACGATAGTTCTATTTTTGACCTTACCCCGGCCTGGTCCTAAGTGCATCAGCATTTTTCATCAACTCTGCACAAAAAATAATAATACCTGGGTTTGCCCAGCAGAGAGCCTCATACCCTTATTTCAAACGTTACAAGCACATGACTGCAACAGCCTCAAACTCACCATCAAACCGTGCCAAGCTAAGCTATGTATTACACACGGTCCTTTTGATACACCCAAATATTGTGCATGCCGCTACCTTTTTTGGCCAAAGCTGGATTTCTGGCACTCATGAACATTTAAATGCACACGCTGAAAAAGTAGATGTTGCATCGCTATTAAGCAACTGGTGTGATGTCTGTAACCAGCAATGCACCATCAACCACAGCCTAAAACAAAAGATTAGTATACACATGGATGACACAAGCTGTGATAAACTTCTCAGCTCAATGTGTAATGCCTCAAATATTATTGCTCGAAAAGAAACAGAGGGCTGGCGCTTTTTTGAACAACAAAACAATTGGGTGGCGCATCAGTTCCAAAAACGTCCTGTCCACGAAATAAAACCCTTGCTTTCAGCCATGCTGGGTAGCAGCAAAAAAGAAAGCCTTCTGATAGACCCACTGACCAACACCCTTTGGATCCCTAGCCAATTTTATCAAATACATGCCGCTTATATTCTCAGTCTGGACCAGCCGGCCAATAGCACACCTGTTATCTTATCTTGGATCTATCTTAAAAAACAAAATACACAAACCCCCACGCTTTATGCACCAGATGATAATACGCCATTACAGTGGTTGCTCAGCACCCATGTTTCTATTCCATGGCGCCGTGCTTTGTCATGGCTCAATACATTAGAAGAAACAGGAATGATCACTCAGGTGAATCACAACTACATTACGTTACCCCCTAACGGACAAACCTCTTTTTTATACAATGAAAATGAACCCATCGAGGTCTACAACAAAAAAGGGTCCTTACAACAACTCAATCAAAGCACCGGGGCTAAAATAAAGTTATCTGTTTTAGCCCATATAGACGATGCGATTTTTTTAAATATTGACATCCAAGATAGCAACCATATTAAGTCAAGTCCTTCAAGTATGAGTGGTGCAGAAATAAACACACAGTGTACATTAAAAAAAGGGGAGAGTGTTGTTCTGGGCTCCATACAAAAGTCCAATCAATCCAACATCCGGCAAACGGGTCATTTACTAAATAAAATCCCAATCATACGCAAGCTCTTTAGCAAACGTATTCAACACCAAAAAACACAAAGCATCCTAATTATGATCAGCCGACCACAAGATAGTATCAAGATGAGCCGCACCCCAAAAAAGTTCTAGCTCTAATTGCTAACATCCACTGGATCTTGAGCAAAAACGTAACCAAACACTTTCAACATGAGCAAAATGTAAAGGCCTACGAATACTTTAACCAGAGAACTACTCCCGAAAACATCAAACAATGAGAATCCTAAAGAACATGATAAAACAGTTAATGCAACACCAGATACTCTTAATAACCAGCGTTTATTCAAATGAATGGATAAAGTAAACACACCCAACCAATAAGCATAGTATATTAAATCTATCTCTATTTGAGTAAAGCCGTCCAATGAAAGACCACGGTAAGCACCACCACACCATCCACCAAACAAAGCAACATTAGCACATAACGCCATTAAAACAGCATTCTCTAGTAACATATCATCCAGTTTACTTCATGATACAGGTAATACAATACTGCTCCAATTACCATCGTAATTACTGCACACAATACTGGATAGTTAACCAAGTACCTACTATAAAACATGCACTTTTCAGAAGCATAAAAATAAGGTGGTACATAGCTTGGAATAATATGTATAGCACTTAGCAACGCAAGGATTGTTACTCTTGCTAAAAATCTAGAGCTTGAGAGATAGCTCATATACCCTAGGTAGACAACAAGCCACAACTTCAACGAGGACACAATCATCATCACTTCATATTCTAACCCCTTAGTGCACATTGCAGTCCACAAATCGGTACGGTTGATGACCGGGGCAAACAGACCTATTCCACACAGTGCGCCCAAAACAAATAAAGTAGACCGTGCATAATCATCATTTACGAAAACCACACGCTGGTGAGCAGCACCAGCAGCTAGCAAACCAAAGATCCCCGTTAAGAAGGCAGCGTCGTTAAGTATTAGTGTCAACCCGTATTTAATTGCAAAATCATAAGCAAGACCTGCTAGACCGGATGATAAAATTAGAACACCCACTAACCATATCATTTTATGTAGGATTGAAGAACTATTTGTATTTGTAACTTTTTTCTGTGCTCATATTAATTATCTGCTATTTATTAGTGTGACTATAAAAGGAGATAAGCGAAACCTCAAGAGGCCTGTAAAAAAACGCCCAAAGCGACTGATAACTCGATAGAAGAAATTAGATAAAGTTCTGGGGCGCCTGGATTCGAACCAGGGATCATGATACCAAAAACCAATGCCTTACCGCTTGGCTACGCCCCAATTACCCATCATTCTGCCGAAAATAGTGATATTGTCAAGCTATTTTTGTTCTGTCCTTTGTTTTTTCTGACGAAAAAAAATACTCCGCTACAACGGTTTTAGAAGTTAATAGATGAAACAATGAAAAAAATTATTGGAAAAGTTGCAAGCAGTATTTTACCCCCAGAAGATATTGCAAGAATCATGAAGGGTGACCGAATAAAAGACGTCATTCCTAAAACCTACTTTTTAACTAAAGGCCTTAGTAAATTATTTGGACCCAAAGCACCAACCAAGCCCACGGCGACTTTTGATGAATCATTAAAAGGCCTTGCTAGCTATACTATAAAGTCAGCACTATCATCAATATATTATCAGCCTCTCAAAATTGATATGAAGACCACAGGTGCTTATACCTCTGTGAGAGCTGATGCTGGCTATGCCGGCATTGGTGAGACAGATACAGAGCTTTTAGAATTTTTTGAAACCATCTATTCCACCTACCATGATATTAGTGAGCCATCTATTGACGAGAGATTAGAAAAGGATCGCCTCCTTGCAGATGTTCGCGCGCTTGAAGGATATAGTGGTCCTTCTGAAATTATACAAACAATTTTAATTTTAAAGTCACTCAATCTAGATGTTGATAAAACTCAAAAAATGGCTAGAAACCTAAGCGAGGTGCCCTTTCTTAAACAGCACATTATGGGCGTCCCCGGCTTGTATCCGATCATTTCTGACCCTGCCACAATACCCAGTGTCTTAACCGTTATTAACGCACTTGATAGAGAATTGCTCATTAATGCAAGAGGCGATCCCTCTTTGCTCCTACATGGGCAAGGATTAACAACTACCGAGGGTAGTGCACGAATCCAAACACTAATAGACGCCTTCAGCGGCACCGAAAGCACCTTTGGAAAAAGTCTTATTGCCCTTTTAAAACCCAGCGTCGATGAAGTGGCTAAAGAAATTGGCAGTGAAAATAGAGACCTTTTATTGGTCAATAGCTTAATCAAATTGATTCGTGAAAACCCAGATGCAACACAACAACAAGTAGAAGAAATAAAGTCTATCCATGCAGAAGTGTTGGCAAAACCCAGTGGAAAAGACAGAACCACAACCGCTACAACAGGCATGATTGATACATTAATGACCACAGAAGCCCTTGATCGGTTAGCAGAGATAGCTACAAAAATACCACCAAATACCGTTCAATCCCTGCTCATTGCTGTCTCTATTCAAAGAAGAATGACCCCTGACATGACGAAAGAGGAGGCTCTAACACTCAAGATACAGCAAGCCGCACATCTAGCGCTCATTCCTCAAGACACATATACATCCCTTAAATCTACCTTACCTTTTGACCCGCCGCCCTTTGTTGAAAGCGATCTGGAGACATTAGGCATCTATGCAAAACAGCTCATTGATCCCAAATCAGCTTCTGTGGTTGCCAAAGCTTCTTTTAACATAGAAGCGGCTATTGGTGATAAAAACTGGAAAGATCTCTCAAATGAAATAGCCAAACTCAGTACACAAGGGTTGTCTGGGATTCTTGGCGCAATAGGAAACTATGTGCCATATTTAGCAAAAGGTCAGCCCGCCTACAGAGCAATCAATACACTCCTCCAAGCTAACGAAGCCATAGCCTCTTTGGGTGATAGAGAAAAAGAGCAACTATTTGAAACCCTTTTAAAGGAGCGCCCAGATTTTAATAGCCTCATATCTAATGTCATTATGCCGCTTCACCAAAGCGTCGATAACAGTAAGCTTGCAAATATTATCGAATCCCTCGGCCACCAGTTTTCAGAAACTGCGACTATAATTCGGGACTATAACCCTGATGAATTAAAAACAACACTTCAATGGTTGGCCAATACACCTCAAGGCGCTTATGATATTGCTACCCTTCATGAACTCAACCAAACAAGCGGGCAACTTGATGCTGCCTATAATACCTTTGATACATTGCTTGCTCAGGCATTCCTTAATAATAAAACCGATCACACAAAAAATGAACAGCTTTTTAAAGCGCTTGAAACTGCTGGTGTCCAAGAGGCTGGGGCAATACACCAAAAAATGAAGGACTATGGTGACGAGGTCAATGAAGCCATTGACATGGCAATCTCTCCACCTCCATTAACTTTTGATGAGATATTAAGATACGCTGCCAAAGCCAGCTTACAGTTTTTGATTCATTCTCCCAAGCTAAGCAAAGGCAGACTAGCCTCTATTCCGCTATTATCAGCTACGGTTATTACCATTCTAGCCGTAGGGTTAAGTCCTGCTGGGGTTGTGCTAGCTGGAATATCTGTAGCTGCATTTGCACTAGCCTTTCTAACGTTTTGTTACGTAGCGGGTCAAAATCTGAAAGTAGCCCTGGATGGAAGCAAAGCACGAAATGCTTATATTAAATATACCGAAGCCTGCAACCCTCAAAATGCAAGTGATAAAGTGATTGCAATGAAAGCGCTACTTGATGCTACACATACACAAGAGGAAACAAAGGCTCCTGCTATATATACTGAAGAGGAATCAGCAACCTATGATAGATATAAGAAATCAGCGATCGATACTGCCCCTAAATTAAATATCAAATACTCTGCACAATCTTTAGTGGCCACTGTATTTGGACTCGTCATTGACAAAGTATCCAGCAAACGAATGAACACAAGAGAGCTGCTAGATAAACTAAATGAAGTTAAGCCAACCCCATCAACCAACCTTGAAGGAACCGCATCGTCCATCTCCAGAACCCCGCGCAAACAAGATCCAACGAAAAAAGGTGGGGTTCAGCGTCAACCTAGCCGTTAGAGTTGAGATTGAAAAACTTTCTACAGTTAAACCGTCAACTTTTTCTGACAGGAACTTAATTTTGATTATAAATATCACATGTTAAAAAATGAGGAGTTACTATGAGGCTTAACCTAAGTCAGGCAACCGCATTTATTGCAGCAGACTCTACCGGTTACAGAGCGCTAGAATCAGGTATCATAGCTGACAATAATCAAACATATCATCAAGCGTGGCATAATTTAACTGCCTTCCTCTACTTTTGCACACTAATTCAAAATTATAAAAAAAGAGTCAGTCATTCATTACATAAAAAACAGGTATAACTATTATGTCACTTTTAACATTCCTCGCTTCCCCAGAACGCGCCGCATCAATCCTTAAAGGTGAGCCGACAACGCTCATAAAAGCCGGTGGTTTTTTCGCTCGATTATTTATTAACAGTAAACCTCATAAACTAAGATTTGCAAGCACAACCGAGGATGTTGCCAAACGGATTGCTGAGGTAGCGGTAAAACAACTAGTTGCACCTGTCGCTAACACTACAGCATTAGAAGGTGGTGAGCCTGCTCTAGACGAAAGACTTTCAGACTTATTAACACATTTATCCCGTCCTGACTACTTACAAAAGATTTACGAAAAGTACCATCAACGCAAAGTAGATATTGCTCGGTTTGAAAAGTATGAAATGTTAGCTACCCCTGGGGTCCTGAAGCCAAGTGTGATCATTACCCGAATAGTTCAACTCATTGCTGATCTTGAGCTAGATCCTAGTAAAACAGAAAAAATGTGCACATGGTTATCACAGTTTTCTGATGAGCTGGATGCTAAACTTGCATTAGCTAATGGCTCAACCCAGCTCATTCTTGAGTGCATGCCTCAGCTTATCCAAAACCTACAGCATCAAACCGATCCAGCTGATAAACTGAGTCACCTTGTTACCCGTCTAAGCCGAAACTCCTTTGGTGCGCCTGCTCGTCATATACCATATCAACCCATCAGTCAGACAGCCACTATTGCTGAAGCTGCAATCTCGTTTGCGGCCCTAAACCCTGAAGTAGTAAAGGCCCTCACAGACCATATTTCAACCTTCAAAGCGGGTAGTTTAATTGGGCCCCAAGCTTTTGAAGGCGCCGCTTCACTCGCTCATGAAATTGTAAGCAATGGAGACATTGAGATACTTTGCGAACTATTAGATAGCGACAGTCCTAAAACGCCAGAAGATACAGTTAAGATAGTTGCGCTAGCAGCCAAAATGCAGCCTCACACACTAAATCGTTTCATACAGTGTGCGTGCAGCCTTCCTGTAGTAGGGCCGAAAATTGCAAACTCTAGCCTTAGAAAAATACATGAGCAAGTGCTCCTCAGTTCTGAATTACTGCATACGCACTCCGATGCTGCAACCCAAATCACCAGCCAGGTTCAAAAAATAATAGCCGCTGTCACACAATTGCAAGCAAATCCGAGTGACATTGAAGGCTTTGTTATAGAGTTTGAGTCAGCCTTAACCCATCTCTTTGAATTAAACAGAACACACGGAGTGGCAATCCAGCAGGGCATTGAGATTGCCATGTCAATGTCTCAAAAGCTTGGCAGTGAGTCTATAGCTACATACCTTAAAACCCTAGGCAATCTGTTCTCACTAGTTGGCGAGGACGAAGATAATGACAAACTCATTGTTCGCCGAATCATTGATGTCACGCGATGTGCTTTAAAAACGCCTGAAGACACTGATGACCCAGAGTTCCCTGGATGCATAGCCAAAACAGCCATCGGCGCACTGTGCATTGTAGACAGCATGAAAAGACCTGATAGCTCACAGGATCTTACTGATATTTATTCACTATTCCAATTAATTATGCCCTCAGGTGCTAAAGATGCGCTAGGTATCCTCAAGTTAATATTAGATCCAGAGAAAACCCGACCTGCCTTTGGTCTGCATCAACTTGCAGACTTGGAACCTGCGCAAATTAATAATGTGGGGCAGTTCGTCATCAACCTATCCGAGAATATCCAGCACTTCCCAGAGGTTGATAAAGATACCCCTAGCCATGTAATCCAGCCAGCTATTGAAGGGATATTTAATACCATTGCTATGCTTAATCATGTTTCCCCCGCTATGCTCCGTCATATCTTAACAACATCTCAAACAGCCATAGTTGACAACCCAGCTCTAGCACAAAGGCAATGGCTAGGTTTCATGGCCAAAAGTATACCGCTCGCTCAATTTGCCCCGGCTCTTCTCGGAAAGGCCCCAGCCATTACAGACCTTATGATACGATCTGCACGGGGAGACAGCGTCGTTGATATTGGCTTGAGAGGCTTTGTATTAGCAAAAAGCCTACCCCCTCAATTCTTCGAAGAGCCTGAAGCGCTAGAAGCATTAATCGAACTAGCAGCATCTGACATCAACAGCAATAAAGATGTACAAATCAACGCTCGAGCATTACAGGCAGCAATTACTAAGCTAAGAACATCTGACCCTGAACGATCTGGATTTGCTGTTGTCACCCGATTAATCAGTCGTTTGAATGCAAACACACCGACGCAACTATTAACAATGTGGCAACAATTTAATACGGAGGACTGGGTAGGCATGTCTACAACACTACGTGAAGTAGATAGCAATGACCTTAGCATTATATGTGACGACCTCAGCACTCTGCTCACCCCCTTAAGTATTGGAGAGCCAATGAGAGACTGGGTTGATGCTTTCATCACAATCAATCAGGCCATTGATCTTAATGAAGATCAGCGTAAAGAAATTATTAACAGCATGATTAAAGTCAAGACACTTTACAAAACTTCATTACCTGAAGCGACTAGCCTGCTTATCAATAATGTACTTAGCCCTCTCCTTAAAACGAATAACGGTGACCTGAGCATAGTAAGCACTATCATTTCCTCTTTGGGCTATAAGGATCCTATAGGAAAAATTTTAGATCCATTACAAGAACTTAGTAAAGATGAATTTGAGCAATTTGGAAAATGGTTGAAAGAGCAAGGGAGTGTTTTTGCTGTACAATTTAGTGACATTAAAGACAATAGCATTGAAGAAAATCAAATGCTCGCTGTATCAGAAACGTTATATACTGCACTTGGAGCCTCATGGTCTGCGCTTGATACCACTCGCGAGCAAAATGATAAATTTACACGCATCGCTAATGCAATTAATACAAACCTTCAGGATGCAGGATATAAAAAAGCTGCCCAAGCATTTTCAGTAGCTAGAGAAGTACCGCAGGCATTAAAGCAGAGCACTGCAAATCTAATTGAGAGCATTATTAAACACCTTGAAGGCGAGCAATATAGTGTATGGAGCATTTTCAAACGAATCTTAGATTGGATATCTAAAATGCTTATGCATGACCCTGCTCTAGCAAAAATTCGCCTTGCTGGATCCATTACTCTTGCTGCATTCATCATTAGTTTCATTGTTGCAATAAGTTTGCTGGCCTCTACCGCATTCATTGTTGCGTCTGTTTTCTTAGGCATCACATCTTTACTAATGGTCACAGCTATTTCTGCCTTTATCTACAAAGGGGTGCTGGCCTTGTTCATTGCTATGAGAACTAAAAAGTCAGTTACAAAAATAAGTGCCTTTCTTTCTAACCACCTAAAAGATAAAGAGCCAGGTGAGCAAATTATCGCATTAACAGCTTTATGTGATGCTTTATTTAACACAAATGCACACAATAGTGAAAGAAAAATGCATGTTGAAATTATAGACAGAAATTTAGAGCTATATGAAACATGCTACAACGAAATGCAACCTGTCATTGACAACATAAAGAAACAAAAGATTCCTCCTCGCTTGCTCATTGGTCCACTAGCAGGAAAAGCGATGGAATTAGTGCCTGGCGGACGAAAAACGCCGTTTGAGCTGCTTCAAATGGTGAACAACATATTCAAAAGCAGTAGCACAAAAGAACCAAGTCCAGCTCGGGCTAACACGCTACAGACCACGGGAGCAATTTGTTCAAACAATCGCGATAAGTCTGGTGCAACAGATGGGCAGGATGACGATAACACCCACGCCCCTTAAAAATAATGTGGGCCTATGTTCATATTAAACATACATTAGCCTGATATTATTTTTAATTTTAGGTTCAGCATTATTAAATATTCCAACAGCTTAGAGACTCTCTCAACGTGTTCACAATCAATCCTTAGAAAAAAGCTGCCTAAAAGAATTGCTAGTCACAACAAATAAAACACCACCAACCGACAGAACCGATCGGCAAACCACAGATAGATTGCATCTCTACACAGCCCGCTTACACCTAATTGCTGTGAATTATACTCTAGTATAAATTAGGGGACACTGTCTAAGTAGGGCACCCTAGCATATAGGGCATAAGAACTGCACAACTTGACTTTTTGCTGCTTATTTTGTATCATTGGCGGAAAATTACAAGAGTAATATCACTCAACCAAATAAAAAACAGGTATAATTACTATGTCAAAATTCCTTAAATTTATTATCGGGCTGTTCAATACCCCAGAAAACGCCGCATCAATCCTTAAGGGTGAGCCAACAAGGCTCATAAAAGCCGGTCAATGGGTCGCTACATTCTTTACTAGCAGTCAGACTCACACACCAAGCTTAAGCTTTGCAAGCAACCCGGAGGAGATTGCCGAAAAAATTGCTCAATTAGCACTTAATAAAATAGGTGAATCTATAACGAACACTAACGCATCAAAAAAAGAAGGGGAAGCGTCTGAACACAGCGAGTTGGTATCTGGTTTATTAAGCAAGATTACATCCGCTGAATATCTAAATGATCTTTATAAAAAGTATCATGGGAGTGATGCACCCGATGGAACATTTAAACACTATCACAGACTGGCCACCCCAGCCGGGATTACGCACAGCCAATTGATTACGCTGGCAGCCCAGCTTATTTCTGACCTAAACCTGAAACAAGGCAACACAAAAAAAATGTGCACATGCTTATCACAGTTTTCTGGTGATCTGGATGCTAAGTTCGCACTAGGTAATGGTTCAACTCAGCTCATGCTTGAGTGCCTTCCTATGCTTGTCGAACAACTAAAGCATTCAAAGAACCCAAGTGTACTCATTAACCTTGTTTACCAGCTAAGCCTAAAATCCCCTAGAGCACCTGCTAGTCATAATAGATCATACCAACCCATCAGTCAGACAGCCACTATTGTTGAATCTGTAATCCTATTTGCTGAGCTCAACCCAGAAATAGTAAAGGCCTTCTCAGACCATATCTTAAAGTCCGAACTTTTCAGAACAGTTGCTGGGCCTCATGTTTTAGAAGGAGCTTCTGTGCTCGCTCAAGAAATTGTAGGAAACGGAGACCTCTCTATTCTTTGCCAGATATTAGATACTGTAGATGCTAAGATAGCGCCAGGAACCCAAATCCAGGTAGCTGCGCTAGCAACCCAAATGCAGCCTAACACACTAAATCGTTTCATAGATTGTGCCTACAACCTGCCGTTCATAGGCCCGAAAATTATAAGCTCTGGTCTTAAGCAACACGTAACATCAATACATACTCAGTTAAGACCCCATGCTGGTGCACTACATGCAAACCCTGAGGTTCCTACCGAAATCATCAGTCATGTTCAAGACATCATCAACGCTGTCAATCAACTTGCAAAAAATAACAATGTTGAGGATTTTCTTGTGGCGTTTTCTCCAGCTTTAACCCATCTCTTTGAATTAAACAGAACACACGGAGTGGCAATCCAGCAGGGCATTGAGATTGCCAAGTCAATGTCTCAAAAGCTTGGCAGTGAGTCTATAGCTACATACCTTAAAACCCTAGGCAATCTGTTCTCACTAGTTGGCGAGGACGAAGATAATGACAAACTCATTGTTCGCCGAATCATTGATGTCACGCGATGTGCTTTAAAAACGCCTGAAGACACTAATCATCCAGACTTCTCTGGGTGCATAGCAAAAACAGCCATCGGCGCTCTGTGCATTGTAGACAGCGTGAAAAAACCTGACAACCCACAGGATCTTACTCATATTTATGAGCTATTCAAATTAATTATGCCCACCAGTGCTGTCGATGCATTGGGCGTCATTAAGCTAATATTAGATCCAGGGCAAACCCTAGGTGCGTTTAATCAGCGTAAACTTGTAGCACTGCCGCCTGAGGATATAAATAAGCTAGGGGAGTTTGTTAGCAATCTGTGTCAAGCCATCCAGAAATTCCCTGTAATTACCTCATCCACAGCCACACCTCATGCAGTAGCTCAGACAGCTATTAAGAATATGTTTGATAGCATTAATATGCTAGATGGTGTTCCCCATGATATACTCAGTCATATCTTAACAACATCTCAAGCAGCCATAGTTGACAGCCCAGCTATACCACAAAAGCAATGGTTGGGTCTCATGGCAAGAAGCATCCCACTCGCTAAATTTGCCCGGACTCTTCACAGAAAGGCCGCAGACATTGCAGACCTGATGGTAGGGTCTGCATGCGGAGATGACGTCATTGATGTTGGACTGAGAAGTTTTGTATTCGCAAAAAGTCTACCGCCTGAATTCTTCACCAATCCAGAAGCACTTGAAGCCTTGGTAGCATTAGCAGCATCTGACATTAACACCAATAAGGATGTACAGATCAATGCCCGAGCATTACAAGCAGCAATTACCAAGCTAGGTACATCTGATCGATCTGGGTTTACTGTTGTTGCCGAATTAATCGGTTATATGGATGCAGAAACACCAACGCAACTATTAAAAATGTGGGTCCAGTATTCTGATAATGACTGGGTAGGCATGTCTGCAACACTTCGTGAAGTAAATAGTGATGACCTTCGTATTATATGTAATGACTTAAGCACTCTATTTACCCCCTTGAGTGTTGGAAATCCAATGCGGGACTGGGTTGATGTTGTCGTCACTATCAATGAAGTCATTGACCTTAATGAAGATCAGCGTAAAGAGATTATTAGCAGCTTGAGTCAAATCCAAACCCTTTACAAGACATCGCTTTCTCAAGCCGGTGCTCTACTTATCAATAAAGTGCTCAGCCCACTCCTAAAAGCCAATGAGGGAGACCTGAGTATTATCGAAACAATCTTTGGGTTCCTAGGGCTCAAAGATCATACCTTAGACATTTTAAGTCCGTTACAGGAACTTGATAAAGCTGAAATTGAGCAATTTATAACCTGGTTGAAAACACAAGGGAGTATTTTTGCTGTACAATTTAGTGACATTAAAGGCAATAGCATTGAAGACAATCAAATGCTCGTTGTGTCTGAGGTATTATATACTGCACTCGGAGCCTCATGGTCTGCGCTTGATACCAGTCGCGAGCAAAGTGAGAAATTTACACGTATCGCTAATGACATTAGTAAAAACCTTAAGGGTGCTAGGTATGAAAAAGCTGCACAAGCATTTTCAGCAGCTACAGAATTACCACAGGCATTTAAACATAAGACTTCAAATCTAATTGAGAGCATCATTAAACACTTGGAGGGTAAGCAATTTAGTGTATGGGGTATTTTCAAGCGAATCTTAAAGTGGGTGTCTTGGATGCTCATGCATGACCCTTCACTTGCCAAAATTCGTCTTTCTGCATCAATTACTTTTGGTGTGTTTATCATAAGCTTTATTGCTGCAATA
The DNA here is from genome assembly GCF_024172705.1 of Candidatus Comchoanobacter bicostacola. Classification (GTDB taxonomy): domain Bacteria; phylum Pseudomonadota; class Gammaproteobacteria; order Comchoanobacterales; family Comchoanobacteraceae; genus Comchoanobacter; species Comchoanobacter bicostacola. Next base: position 13,609 of record NZ_CP092900.1, on the reverse strand, counting down.
AGTTCACTTGCTTCTACTGCATTCATTATTGCCGCTGTTTTTTTAGGCATTACATCATTACTGCTTGTCACAGCTATCGCTGCCTTTATATACAAAGGGATTCAGGCCTTCTTAATTGCTAGAAGAGCCAAAAAGTCAGTTGCAAAAATAAGCACTTTTCTTTCTAACCACCTTAAAGATAAAGGGCCATGTGAGCAAGTTATCGCATTGACTGCTTTATGTGATGCTTTGTTTAACAATAACGCAAACGATCGCGTAAGAAAAATGCACACTGAAATGGTAGATGAAAACGCAGAGCTGTATAATAAATGCTATAGCGAGATTCAACCTGTCATTGATAACCTAAAGAAACAAAAGCTTCCTCCTCGTTTGCTCATTGGTCCACTAGCAGGGAAAGTGATGGCATTAGTGCCTAGCGGAAGGAAAACGCCGTTTGAGCTTCTTCGTATGGTAAACAAAATATTCAGAAGCAATGGCAAACAAGCACCTAGTCCTGTTGGATCTCACATGCTAAAGATCGAGGGGAAAATTTGTCCAGAAGGGAGTAGCATAGGCAGCCCTGGTGCAACCGCGGAACATAACAACACCCCTTAGAAATAAGGTGGGCTTGAGTTCATGTTAAAAATACATTAGCCTGATATTAGTTTTTAATGTTAGATTAAGTATAATTATATGTTCAAGTGGTTCAAAGACACACTCGATATATCCAAGGTCAGCCCTGAACAGGTTGCGGCTATATTATCAGGAAATGATTTACCGAGTAAAGCTGCGGGACTCATCCCAAAACCCTCTGGATCAGAGTCCGTTAGCCTAGATGCTTTCTTATTCCGGGTAGTTATTCAGGCCATTCTACCCTCAGAGTCACACACTTCTCAGTATATAATCACTACGATTAATGGTTATTTAACTTGCACCTTAGAGGAATTTATCCCTCATTTGTATATAAGCTATATAGGAAAGACAGAACAAGCAATGAGTGCTAAAGAGTCTGAGACTTTTCTTACAATTCGGCAAAAAAGTATTGAGCTAATAGGCGAAACTGACTCAAAACAACAAATGCTGGTTTTCCTGGATATACTCTACTTTTTTGAACTCAAGCAGGAAGCGATCACTCAGCTAGTAGCCGTCATTAACGACGAGAGGAGCAATCTTAACAAAATCTGGCTCAGGTTCTTACCAACTGTTCCTATAGCGGTTGCCAACGAGCTTCCGACTATCGTTGGTGCCATAAACAGCAACCGAGATGTACTCAAAAACTGGATTATAGGTGAACCATCACGACCATTGCTTCCTGCTGAGACAAGCATACCAAATCCTGTACTCAACACCCTGGCTCACCATAACTTCTTAACTCATCAGACAAACCCGGCATTACAAGCATTTGAGCTAATTACTAAGATTGTCAATCTCACAGACCCCCGATCACTATTTGATGACTTTCAATCAGCTTGGAAGGCGCATCCCATAGTCCAGCGCACCCACACAACAGCGGCTATTGACCTTATGCTGGGTCTATATAATGAACACCAAGAACTTACCTTACAAGTGCTGTGTGATGAAGCACTTCAACAGCATGCAAAGCAATGGCTTTTACTCCGTGGGAATACAAAAACACATCACATTATCCAAAGAAACTGTGCTGCTCTAGTTTTTGCTTTATCACTCCCCAAAGAGATACAAGCGCCTGCGTTAGATTATTTGAACATCCCTAAAGCAGCTGTTCCAACCTTACAAGAAATAAAAAAAGACCTAGAAGCCTTCTCCAAAGCTAGTCCTGCAAAAAAACTTGCGGCACCCATTAATGCAATCAGCCACCTTCAAACAATCTGTACACAAGCGGTTTCAGTGGAACGAGTCCAGCCTATGTTGGCCTCGTGGGAAAAGCTGTTTAAGGCTATTCATGAGTTACCCGACCTGGGCCCTTTTGCGACCCACCTCAAAGTTATTTGCCCAGCATCTTGTGCAAAAACACTTGATATGGTTGTTCACTTGAACCACCTCAAGGACAAAATACCCCAAGAACCTATATTGGTTTCAGACTCTATTACCTGTATTACTCAAATTGCTGAATTCTGCGTTGCATCCCCAAATCCTGTGAATACAAAAGTAATATTGCAGATCGTACTTCATGTGTTTCGCCTGATTCACAGCCTTCAACCCACGAAAGAAGAACTGCTAAGCATTTACCATCTTTTAAATATGATTCTGGGGGAAACCACTACTGATATTATTGGTCTTGTCAAGTTATTGACTTATGCTGATAATGCAACCACTCTAATCAACCAACATGCCGAGCATACCTTTAAGCACATAACAGCTGATGAGATTAATGAGCTGAGTGATTTCACTCAAACACTCATTGGCCAGATTTTTGAGTTCCCTGAATTAACAGAAGTACCCGTTGATTCTATTTCAGACATGCAAAGCAATTTTTCCAGATTAACACCTAGATTACTGGGTATGCTGGATGAAACGCTAACACTCGCCATAAAGCTAATTCCTCACAAAGCTATTATCCCCCACGCCCCCTGGTTTAGCAAAATATCAGGAAGTCTCCCTTTAGCTCCTGAGTTTTCCAAGTTAGAAAAGCTGCAGCTAGCTGCTATTACCAAGTACTTAAACACGCTTCCCAGCGATGATGCGACAACCTCTATTCTCAAATCAATTAAATTATTCAAAACGATTCCCAGCCTTTTATTACCCGAAGCACTTGGTCAGCTGACCGCCTTACTCTGTGAGTCAATAAATACCAAGCCGAGACTCAGAGAGCAGTTTGCCCTAATTCATAATGTTGTATTGCTGCTTGGAGGATATGAACGCTCAATTGCAACACTCCAATCCCTCGACACAAAAACACCGGATATACTACTTGAATCTTGGACACTTTACAGTCGTAATGAGCGTCAGCAAGCCCTCAAAGCATTAGCGCCCCTACCAGCAGATGATCAAAAACAAATACTAGATTTATGTGCCAATATAATACCGGCTTTAACAACAGGCGCATCACTCAGGACGCTATTAGAAACCGCTTTTGCAATCAACAATGCGCACGAAGAAATTTCAGCAACACACACAGCTATTATCACCCTAAGTGAATCACTCATGCCCAATGTAGATGCCGACGCCCTGGAAGCCCCTGTACGCCAACTCCTACATACCCTAGAACAACTGTACCAAGATCCAAACTTTAAACGTGCTATTGAGTCGCCGCACCTAGGCACATTAATGCAAGAACAACCTGAGTGGGGTGATATCCAAGCTATACACCAATCGTTATGGCCACTTATTTCCACAGAGGAAATCCTCATAAGTCCAATTAAAGACTATCTTACTCACCTTTGTGCAGAATCTTCTTCTGCACCGACGATGATCTTTTCTGTTATTCAGCTTATTCAAAGCCTTCCTAAAGAAATCACTGAAAGCGTACCGGCTATCTCTAGCTTAATCGCACTTACCAGCTCTTCACTCAACCGAGGTGGACTACACCTAAAGAGAAACTTAGCTGGAATACATTGGGTCATCAGTATGTATGATCAAGAAAGTAGCCCGGGCCTTGCTCGATTAGTGGATCTAGCGCATAGGCTGGACACGAACTCCGCCAAAAAGTTTATGGCTGTTTGGCCGCTGACTCAATCAACTCCAGTTAATTACGCTGCTATTGGTACAATTGTCCGCACTATTCCCCCTAAAGATTTATCTACTATGCTTGATTGTATTGGTGAGTTATTGCCGGCATTCAGTGCTCAGGCTACCCTAAGAAAAACCATCAACTGTGCGTTAACCTACAATCAACTAGCTCCTCATGCAACGGATGCATTAACCGCACTCTCCGAGTTATCCGCATCACTCGACATCAATGTTGCGCAGCAAGCACTTGAGCCCTTAGTTGATCAATTTATCTCGAAATTATCAGCCATCTATAGGCACGACTCAACGCCAGCGCTTATCGCAAGCCTCGAGCATATCGCTGCATCTCAACCTGAGCTACAAGACCTGCGTATTATTCATCTTAATTTATGGCCCAAGCTATCCACCGACATGACATTACCTATCGCGCACTACCTTGCATTTATCTGTAAAGAAGAGGCTCGTTCACCGACAATGATGTGCGCATTTATAGAACTTATCCATAGTCTACCCACACTGTTTGATCAACCCGTAGCTTTACAGAGTCTCATGAAGGTTATTGGGTCCTCACTCAATCGTGGTAGCGAAGTGACCCGTCGCAACTTTGCTGGCATTCACTGGATGTGTATGCAATATGAAGCAATAGGGGGGTATGAACACTTAATCCAAGAAGTTAGACAACTCGATACCCAAACACCTCAGCGTTTAATTAACACCTGGAATCTTTCCCAAGAGGACAATCCAGACTACATTCAAGTAGGGAGCTCGCTTCGTGACATACCAGAAAGTGATCTCGATGTCGTTTTAAACTTAATGGGCTACCTTGCACCCGTCTTAAATCATGAAGCAACATTGCGAAGGGTAATTAACTCCGGCCTTGAATTTAACCGAGTTTATCCTCGTTTACAGCATTTAGCACACTGTGTGCAACAACTACAAACAAAACTGTTACTAACCACCTCTCAAACAGACAGGGTCTTCCTCGCTCTTCCTTTATTTGCTGGCAACAACCGCTCCATCCTTCAGGAAATATTCATAACCTTAAAAGCCGCGCATGACGATGGGTTGTCAGAGTGTATTACGCTTATGGACACCGTCATGCCCAGTAAAACACCTTACTGGCCATGTATCACCAACATACACCAACACCTTTCTCCAGCTATGACTGCTTTAATTGAGTCTGCTCCTGATCTTGAGACGCTGCTAAGTCGCGCTAAAAACGCGCACAACGCCCCTGAAAGGCTGACCAATTATATTCGTATCATTAAACGCTTACCCAATGAAGCAAAAGCAAGTCCAGAAGCTATTGATAGTATTGTAACGTTACTGAGTATGCCCGACGGACACAAGCCCTGTACTGGCTATATTTCATTAGCCAACTGGTTCGCAGGTCATAGCACGGGGTATTCAAGCATTCTTACTGCAGTTGACCAAGTATCCGAGCATACGTTAACAACCTTCATGAAAACTTATGATGAATTTAGAAACCAACAGTGGGAACAATTAGTAGAAAGCATGCAATCGGTGAGTCATGAAGACTTACAGTCTATTCTAAATATACTAGGAACCGTAGCTCCAGAGCCTGTTTTTCAGGCATTAACCACACATCTTGAACTGTGCGTCGACATTAAACAAGCAACCCAAATAACAGAAGAACAGCGCAAACGTCTCTTGGACCTAGTGATTAAGAAAAAACTCTTAACCAACACTCCTGAAGAAACAATACTTGCACTAGCGCCTATCATCCACGCACAAGAAAACAACCCATCCATTATATCAAAACTGGTTGCAATTCTAGAGGGCCAGCCAATAGATCAAGCTAGCCCAAGTGACAGCAAACTCAGCCAACTTGCCCAACAAATAGGAGTGTTTAATGCAGATAACTTCAAGACTATTGTACATTGGCTCGCTCAATCCAAGCAACTACTAGACCCTATCCAAGTCTTCCGACAGAATCTCACCCCCACTCAAACCCAGCTTCGCTTTATAGCAGCAACGATGCGAACCACTGTAAGCGTAATGTGGCAATGGCATACTGTATCTGTAAAAGCACAGCAAGAGTTCAAAAACTTTTGTGACAGTGCCAAGAAACTATTTTCACCCAGTGGGGCTACTGGCATCCATGGCTGGATCCTCAACTCAGCTCATGCTGTCTATACCATCCCTGAGACCATTGACCAACAAATAAATCGGCTAACTACACGACTATCCTCCGAAACTAAGAGTAAGCGCTTTAAGTTTTTCAATATCTTCAAAAAACTAGTCTCTTGGTCCATCCACTTAATTATACATGATACGGACCTTGCACGAATCCGAATAGGCTCATCCATATTCTTTGCCTGCTGGGCAACCAGCCTGTTTATCACGTCCTTCAACCCCGCCTCTTGGGCGCTACTATCAATTTCTCTGACCTTATCGTGCGCTGCATTTATTGGTTTTTTATTTAAGATGATCCAAACAGCTATTTCTGCTCGCCGGATCACAAAGCTCATCGCCAGTGTACGTTGTTATGTAGATGAAAATATTTTAAACAAAGACGCAGCTCAAAAGTATATTGCATACTTTTCTTTACTCAGTGCTTTTGAAAAGCAGCCCCAAAATCAGAGCGCTCCCATGTATTCAAAGATTACTAGTACAAAGGAAGGTAGGGCGAAGTATGATAAACTATATGCTTCAGCAAAAAAAATAAAGAAACTCGTCCAAAAACTGAAACTGCCTCCTAGGTTGATTGCTGCCCCTCTGCTTGGGGAAGGGCTACAGAAAGTACCTAGCAAATCGCTTAACCTAGAAGAAATTCTTGGTTATATGAACGACTCTATATTTGGTGCTGAAAAGAATCAATCTACACAATCAAACAGAATGCGGAACCCTTCTTAAGTAAAGCGTTAATAAGGAAATCGCAGCGGGCGTTATCCCAGAAATTCTCCTCGCTTGGCCAATGTTTACTGGCTGAATATGTTTTAATTTTTCAGAAACTTCACTCGATAGGCCTTTTACCTTCATATAATCAAACCCTGATGGAATAGAAACATGATCTGATGCATCAACTCGGCTTATATGACGCGCTTGCTTTTCAATATAACCCGTATACTGAAGTGCAATCACCACATCTTCTAACACATCTTTTTTATAAGGACCAGCTAACGATTGCTCTAACAGCTGACGATCAAAGTTAGGCTGCCTTACATAAGCAGCTAGTGAGATCTTTTTACCCTTCACACTAACTTTAACCGTGTGCATTTGTTGCTCTAGCCCCTGATACGATAGTGTATAATCTGTAAACCACTCTTGTCGGTCTTTCTTAACTACACCGAGCTCAATACCCTTTTGAGTCAACCGAGTTCCTGCATTATCGGATCGCAAGCTCAAGCGATGCTCTGCACGGCTTGTAAACATACGATATGGCTCAATGGTTCCGTTAGTGACTAAATCATCAATTAAGACCCCTATATAGCCCTCAGAGCGACTCATGACCCAAGGCTCTTTACCTGCCAACTGTAATGCTGCATTAATTCCTGCCATTAGTCCTTGAGCACCCGCTTCTTCATAGCCGGTGGTTCCATTGATCTGACCTGCAAAAAAGAGTCCATCAATCACTTTCGTTTCAAGCCATGGATACAGCCCCCTAGGATCAAAATAACCGTATGAAACTGCATATCCAGGTCGAGTAATTACAGCATGCTCAAAACCTTTAATGGTAGCAATAAACTGCTTTTGTGCCTCATATGACAAACTAGTCGATATACCATTTGGATAAATTTCATTAGAAAACACACCTTCTGGCTCTATAAAAATCTGATGGGCATTTTTTTCAGAAAAACGGTCTACTTTTTGCTCAATAGAAGGACAGTATCTAGGACCTTTCAAATCCTGCCTTTGCTGGAAAATAGGGGAATCCTGCATAAACTTTCTAATGACATCGTGTGAGCGCTCATTCGTATACGTAATATGACACACTTGAGGACTTAGTGGAGAAGATCCCAAAGCAGAGATCATCCTAGAGTTACCATCACTGGGTTGTACCTCAAGCTCAGAAAAATCAATTGTATTTCTTGCAATTCTGGGTGGCGTTCCTGTTTTTAAGCGACCAATATCAAAGTGTTGTTTTAATGTCTCTGCCAATACATCTGCGCTCTGGTCTCCACTCCGACCACCGTGCACTTCCTTCGTTCCCACATGCAACCGTCCTGCCAGAAAAGTTCCTGTTGTTAGTATCACTTTTTTAGCACCAAATCTAACACCATATTTAGTTTCTACACCCACAACCTGATTACCCTCAATCAAAACATCGGTTACCTCTGACTGAAATAAGGTCAAATTTTCTGTTTGTTCCACTTGCTGCCTAATGCTTTGCCGATAGTGATCTCTACATGATTGAACTCTTACTGCTTGTACAGCAGCACCTTTAGATGTATTTAACGTTCTACGATGAATCGCAGAAGCATCTGCAGCTTTACCCATTAGTCCATCAAGCGCATCAATTTCTCTTACTAAGTGGGTTTTGCCTAAGCCCCCTATAGCTGGGTTGCAAGACATAACACCAATGGTATCAATATTGTGCGTGAGCAATAATGTTTTTGCGCCCATGCGCGCAGAGGCACAAGCAGCTTCACTGCCTGCATGTCCACCACCGATAATAATTACTTCATAGACTTGATTCATATCAAAAAAATTGTTTATAACACTGAAAATATAGCATTTTTTGAAAAAAGTGCAAATATTCTGATTATATGATAGAATGTGCTACAAAAAATAATAATATAAACTTTGGTATAAACAATGAATAAAGTTCCAGCACTTGGCACAACAAACAACTGTCTACTACACTCATTCATTTTGGTAACAGCCATTAACTTAAGAAATGGAAGCAGCAACCAAGATACAGGTAAAGCAATCCAGAGCTTGACCCGAGCCTATAATGATTATTACACACCCGCTAAAGATGAAGCATTTATTGAAAGCCTTCTGGGGACAAGTGATAGTCAAACGATTCAACTCATTCTAGGTCATCCTCTCCGCTTGTTTATGAAAAAAAGCGAAAAAGTAAGAGGAATGTCCTATTATAAAGGAGACCCCGAGTGGATGCCCGTGGAGCCAGCGCCTGTACCTGAATTTCCTGCTGACAACGAGGACATTAGTGACTCATTCATTCCAACATTGCTAGGATTATTGGGGATTAAGTCTATTAGAATCGCTGCTAATGACGGAGATCAGCAATCTGAAGATCAGCAATCTGAGCTCTCAACAACAGACTTACTAGACGCTACCTTAAACAGGGAACCTGAACTTATACTGCATAATAACGGATCTCATTGGGACATTATGACATCTAAAACCCGGCTCCCTGAACCTAACGACGAAAGACAGAGCGAAATATCAAAAAGAAGCACGAGTGATGAACAAGGTGAATTACCTGATGATTTGAAAGAGGTATATGAACGCTTAATAACGAACAGGGACTCAAGAGGTCTTTCGGGCCTGGAGAAGGGGATTGTCACAGAACTAGAAGCGATAGAGCATCTAGATAGATGTAAAAAGCTATTTGATTCTCAGAAAAAAGCGTTTGATACGCTTAGATGTCGCTATATTGGTGTGGGAACGAATGGTGCGAAAACGGAAGTGAAAGCAGAGGTTTTAGGTCAAGACAGTCTTGTTACCGATATAGTAACTAAGAAACTTCTAGACGCCTGTAAAGCGGTTAGAGACACTATTATGCGTCAAGACGATACCAATGAGTATAAACAACTATTAACAGCTATGAAACATACTGCAGCACCAGTGGGTGGTTCACCTGCAGAACCTGCTGTTAAACAAAAAAAACCAGCCTCTTTTTGGAAAAAAATAATATTATTTATTAAATGGATATTTCACATATTATCTGGAAAGACCCAGGGCCAATCGTGGAAAACCTATAGAGACAAATACCAGCCAAGGTCATCAGAAACCCTAAAAGGAGATTCAGATCCGAGAGCTGAATCTAAAAGTGGTAACGCTACACGACCGATACGGCCCCCAGCACCCTAGTAAGTAAACAACCCTACTTCCCAATACAAAACTGTGAGAAAATTTCTCCCAAAACATCATCTGGGGTTGTCTCACCAATGATTTGTCCAAGGTAATGATGTGACTGTGCTAATGCATCAGCCAGCATATCTAAATGCTCAACCTGATCACTCAAAGCCACTAACACTTCATGTACACGCTCTAATGCATCAATATGTCGCTGCCTGGCACTAAAAGGCACTTCCTGACTTTGAGCCCCTTCTACAAAGCCACTCAAAGCAGACTTTAGTGCAGATATACCAGCTCCTGTTTTGACAGATATAGAAAAATCAGCACCCTGACTCTGTATGTCTCCCAAATCTATTTTAGTCCGTACTCGCCACACCGGCACATTGGCCTGGATAGGCAATAACTCATCTTCAGTGGATAAGTGCAGCACAAGATCAGCATCAGTTAATACTTTCTTAGCTCTCTCTATTCCTTCTTGCTCTGCTGGGTCATAAGCCGCACGCAGCCCTGCTGTGTCGGTTAACCTTAAGGCCACACCGTTGCATATAATATCACGCGTGATTAAATCTCGAGTTGTTCCTGCATGCTCTGTAATAATAGAAACACTAGATCCACATAGCTCGTTCATTAGAGTAGACTTTCCAACATTCGGTTTCCCAACGAGTACAACCTCTGGACACTTGGCCAATAAAACACCTGACTTGGCTACCGATAAATTTGTGGATATCTCCTGTATCAATATTGCTAATTTTTTATGTAATACATCAAGTCCCAAAGTTGGTATATCATCCTCATCAAAATCAATAGTTGCCTCAACCTCCACCCGCAAAGCCATCATATCTGACTGGAGCTGCCTTATCACTTTACAAAACGCACCAGACATAGACTTAGAAGCACTCAGAGCTGCTTTTTCTGATTTAGCATGAATTAAATCAGCAACAGCTTCTACTTGTACAAGAGATAGCTTGCCATTAAGGTAAGCTCTTTGTGAAAACTCACCCGGGTTAGCCATTACAGCACCCAACTTGATGCACTCAAAAACGACTCTATTAATTAAATGAGGGTTACCATGCATCTGCAACTCCACCACGTCTTCACCTGTAAAGGAGTAGGGCGCTTGGAAAAAAATAACGACCGCTTGATCGACAAAGTGCTGAGTACTGATTCCAGATACATAGACTTGCCTTGGAGTCATCTCTGTTTTCCCAATCAACTTGCCGGCTATACGACTCGCCTTAGGCCCTGATATTCTTATTATTCCAATGGGCTGCTCGACCATTGCGGTTGCTGGCGCAACGATTGTTGTGTTCATAATTTTTATTTATCTAATAGTTTTGTTTGTATTGCCTGAAAAGCCATCTGGGTTGCTACATACAGAGCCCCTGCTGATGGCGTCGCCATCATGCCTACAAAAACAACCAATGGAAGCACACGCGTAACTACCTTCATAGACGGATCTACAATAGGCATACTACGACTCTGCGCATACAGTCCCAACATTGCCATTACAGGTAATATATAGTAAGGGTCTGGCTGAGTTAAATCACTTATCCACAAGAAAGGTTGAGATCGTAAAACTACATTAACCGATACCATTCTAAACATTGCAAAGTAAAAAGGCATACTTAACAGTGGCATCAAGCACCCGCTGGCCGGAGAAATACCATTCTTCCGATACACAGCAAGCTTTGCTTCTGATACCTCAGGATCAGTCATAGAACGACCTTCATATTTCTGATCAACCGCTTCTAGCTCAGCCTTAACGACCTTCATTTTATCACCCTGTACCTTTTGATCCTTAGCTTGCTTATAAAATGCTAAACGTATCAGCACGGTTAAAAGAACAACGCACCACCCCCAAGAAACGCCAAAACTGTGAATAAATGCAAGTAGTGAGGCCATTAAGCTCGACAACATCCATAAAAATCCATAATCGATTGTTAACTTCAGACCTGGGGATAACTTTGATAATTGATCCACAAGAGCAGGCCCTGCGTACAAAGTCATTGCCACATTATGTTCAGCACCAGGTGGAATAGAGACCTTTTCACCACGTGATGACATCGCATAGCGCTGATCAGCATCATCTTGCTCTCTTTGATCATACCAGGTATAGGATAATTTATGGCGATATGACTCAGGCATCACCCAAGCAGTTACAAAATGTCCGTCTTGATAAGAAAACCAACCTCCAGTTCTTACAGACTCTGCAGTCTTAGGAAGGTCTGCGACTTGTACCTGTTGATAACTTTTTTTCTCACCAGACTGTGAAAAACCTTCGTAGAGCTTTGCTATTCCAAAGCCACCTGGTTTAACCCCGTGCACACTGACCTTGCCAATCTTCGGAGCCTCTTCAGTATTTAAATCGGTATTCAAGAAACCCATAATATGTACTTTTGGCTGCACGATAGCAGTATCCTGGCTTGTGTTTTTCATGTAAGTTTCCACATCAACCTGATATGAGCCCCGAGTGAAGGTGTAATTTTTGTAGTACCGAACACCGTCTTTTTGCGCGGTCAGTTGTAATGTTAACTGGTCGTCCTCTGATAATGAATATTGACTTCTTTTGAGCTTGGGTTGGAACACAATGGTCTCACTATCCAAGTTGCTACTCGTTAATAGCCCTTTTTTATCATCACCACCGATAACTTGGTACGGCTGACCCGCTTCGTCAAAGTAATTCTTTAAGACCACAGAGATAACATCCCCGCCATTCATGTCCAACATAACCGTAAACACGTCTGTATCTACACTAACCATTTGGTTGTAATTCTGTGGAACCGTCGGGTTTGTACTTATCCCCCAAGAAAAATAAGTTTGTGTCTCTTCTGTAGTAAAGTAGCCATATACTTTTGAAACCACCATATTAATCGAAAACACAAAGGCTAATATAGTTAAAAAATTTAATGCTGCCTCTTTAAAGTTCTTACTTAACATTTTCACTCTCCTTCTGGGGAACTGGATCGTAATGATTCTCAATCCATGGGCCACATCTTAATAATCTTACTATAGATATCCACAATGCCCGACCATAACTGTGCTTTAGAAACGCTTCTTTAGCATAATTTGAGCATGACGGTGTAAACACACACCTATGTTGCAAAAATGCGAAGTTTCGTTGGTACCAATGAATTACGCGCAGCATGTCAACAATTCCTTTTTGAACTCTGTGGATAGTTGGTCATTAACCACTCGAACAACCAGGTGTCCAAATTGTTTTTTTCCAAATAAATCCCCAATTTGCATAGCAGCTTGTCTACGTATTCGGTTACGAACAACTGCTTTCTTGTTTGTTTTTTTTGAGATAATGATGCAGTACTTATTTTCTTCTGCAGGTAGCTGATACACAACACAATGAGTTAATCTGTGTTTTTTTCCATTTCGTAAAACGACCGGTATCTCTATCGAACCCAATCGGTTGGATCGACTCAATGTCATTTTTACACAACTAGGTTATGTCTACCCTTAGCCCGTCTTCTGTTTAACACTAAACGACCGGCTCGTGTTTGCATACGCGCTCTGAAGCCATGCGTACGCTTTCTTTTTAAATTACTTGGTTGATATGTTCTTTTCATAGCAATGCTCTAAAACTAAACGTGTATGAATATTAAACATAATTATCCACATTGTCAAATAATCTTAAACATAAACATTTAAACTTAATTTTATCCCCAACGTATATTATATAATAATAAGAATATTTAGTTAATAGTATGTAGTTAGTAAGCACTGTTTTCGTGGATAACTTTAGTATACTTATCTAATATCATGGGGTTAAGGTGTGGGTGGTATGTGGATAAGGTGTGGATAAGTACTGTATAACTATGTGGATAAAATGTGGATAAAAAGTTATCCACAAGTTATCCACAGGTTTATCCACAGGTTTATCCACAGGTGATTTATATTGAAATTTGATCTAATAAACTAACCTTGGTACAGTAACATAAGTTACTTTGGTCGATTATTGATA